>PKTX01000057.1 GCA_002868945.1 Desulfobulbaceae bacterium | reverse complement strand
GGGCAAGGGGCAAGGGGCAAGGGGCAAGGGGCAAGGGGCAAGGGGCAAGGGGCAAGGGGCAAGTGGCAAGGGGCAAGGGGCAAGGGGCAAGGGGCAAGGGGCAAGGAAGTATATCTTTCTATTCATAAATCTCAAACAATATGGAAAAATTGTGGTAGGTTTTCTGCGCCCCGCCGCTCATCATCCGAACCTTGCCTTTCATAGCAGGCCTTGCGCCCTGAACCTTGTCCCTTGAGCCTTGCACCTTGCCCCTAGTACCTTGAACCTCAGGATTTAAAATGGACTACCTGCAACCTCCTCTCCTGCAAAACAGCGATGGTGAACCACGCCGGGTGGGGTTTGAGCTCGAATTCGGCGGCCTGACCATCCGGGAAATCGCCGCAGCCCTGCACAAACACCTGGGCGGCGAACTCCGGCAGCACAACCCCTACCACTTTGAGATCAATGATTCGAGCCTGGGCGATCTCCAGGTGGAACGGGACGCCCAATTATTAAAGTCCGTCAAGTACAGGGACCTTCTCGACCTGCTGAAGATCGATTTCAACCCAGACACCATGGCCAATGAGATTGAACACGGCATCGACCGTCTAAGCAGCCTGATCATCCCCTGCGAAATCGTCACTCAACCACTTAATTTTGCCGACTTTGCCAAACTAAACGACATTGTCGAGCTGCTTAACCAGATGCATGCCAAAGGCACCCAGGAAACCTTTTTTTATGCCTTTGGCCTGCACATAAACCCGGCGGCCCCCGACCTGACAAGCACGACCCTGCTCAACTATCTCCGTGCCTTTCTCTTGCTCACCGACTGGATCATCGAAGAATCGGCCATTGATTTTTCCCGCCGTTTTCTCACCAATTACATTAATCCCTTTCCCAGGGCCTATGTCGACAAGGTACTTGCCTCCCACTACCGACCAGAGATCAGCCAGCTCATTGATGACTATCTCCGCTATAATCCCACCCGCAATCGCGCCCTGGACATGCTGCCTCTCTTCTGCCTGCTCGACAGGGATCGAGTAGAGGCCGGGATCAACAAGGAGGAGCGTTCCCTGCTCGGCTGTCGGCCGGCTTTTCACTATCGCCTGCCCGATTGCCGCCTCGGTGACCGGCACTGGTCCATTGCCGCTGAGTGGAACCGCTGGTGGCATGTGGAGGTCTTGGCCGCCAAGGCGGTCCTGCTTGACGAGCTCCTTGACCTCTGGCACCAACACCGGAGAAACTCCATGTTTCAAAACAAGAAAGAGTGGACGGGCACAGTGCGTGCCTTCCTGGAAAACCACATTAACGCACAGGCGGATCCACCATGGATGAACGTCCCATAATAGCGGTCACCGGCCCGCAGGAAGGCGGCTGGTTCGCCTGGATCATGACCTGGCTGGCCCTGCGACGTCAGGGCGCCCGGCCGGTACGCCTCCGTCCCGGCGCCGACAGACGACCAGCTAGCCTGCACGGCCTGGTGCTGGGCGGCGGCAGCGATATTGATCCGGAACATTACGGCGAGGAGCTGCGCGACTCCAGGCATTCAGGCCGGCACCAGTCCTTCAGGGATAAGCTATGGGGTGCCATCCTCTTCGGCCTGCGTCTGCTCTTCAGTATCAAGTCACATCGACCACGCCACGACCAGCAGCGGGATGATCTTGAAAAAGAGCTCTGCGCCTTTGCTCTGGCCCACAATCTGCCGGTTCTCGGCATCTGCCGCGGCGCCCAACTGATCAACATCTGCCGCGGCGGCTCGCTCTACCAGGACACCATCAACTTTTACACGGAAACACCGCATCTCAAGACCATCTTTCCCCGCAAGAAGATACGGATCAAGGCAGCCAGCCGAATTGCCGCCATCTTCAAGATCAAGAGCTGTCTGGTCAACTCTCTGCATGATCAGGCCATCAGAGACCTGGGCGACGACTTGGTGGTCTCGGCCCGCGATGATAATGGTATCATTCAGGCCATTGAGCACACCAGTCACCCGTTTATGATCGGCGTACAATGGCATCCGGAATACTTACCGCAACGTCACCTGCAGCAACGACTCTTTCAAGCCCTCGTGGAGGCGGCCCAATGCAAATTACTCAACGGCTGAGATTTAACCTTGAGGATGCCAGTCAGATAACGGTGGGCGCCTTTGCCCTGGCCGTACCGGTGGCCTTTTCCGAGGAGGCGTGGGATCTCGGAGCCTCACTGCCCCTCCTTAACCTGCTGCTCATCTTTTGCCTGTCCATCAGCTTTTTGTCCATTTATGCCTATCAGAGTGTTTTTCAGGCCGATATCAAGAACCGCTTTGCCGTGTTTTTATGGCGCATCGTTATTGCCTATCTCATTGCCGGACTGGTTGTCGCCCTTGTCCTGCTCGCCTTTGACAAACTGCCCCTGCTCTCAGAACCGATTATTGCCGTCAAACGCATCATCATCATTACCATGCCCGCCTCAATGGGCGCCATTGTCGTTGACAGCTTTGACAAGGAATAAACACGGCCAAGCGAGGATTCAGACCAGGGCTGAAGGCACCGCAAACAGATGCAGGCATTGCCTCGGCAGCGGCGACATGCAGCCCCGATTCATCGCTCCCGGCCCCTTGAGCCGTATAGCTATCCGACCAAGCGCTTCTTGTCGGGAATAACTCTATCAGGTATATTGCAACGATAATCACCTCGCGGCACCTGTTCGACCAGGGCCTTTTCGGGCAGAGACAAATACCGGCCGGCTTCAGCGTGTTTTTCCAGCCGCCACTTCCGGTGCCTTTCAAGTAGGAATGCCATGCCACCGACCAAAGCCAAGCCCCTATGGATAGCGCTCCTTTTGGCCCTTATTGTGCTGTTTGTCCTCTTCAAGCAACGTGACCAAGACAGCCACGCGCCTTTACATGGGTCAGGTGACAGAGCCATTCCGGTGGAGGTAGCCGCCATCCGCCGCGGCCCTCTTTTTCTGCAACGTACCTTCAGCGGCACCATTGAACCACGGACCCAATTTATCGTGGCCCCCAAGGTCGGTGGCCGCATAGAGCGACTCTACGTGGACGTTGCCGACCAGGTCAAACGCGGTCAACTGGTGGCCCAACTGGAAGATTCCGAATTCAGGCAGGATGTTGCCGAGGCCATGGCCCGCCTGGCTGTGGCCCGCGCCAACCAAGTGGAGGCCGAAAGCCGGCTGGAAATTGCCAAACGGGAACTGAACCGCACCTCGACCCTGAACCAGCGCGGCATTGCCTCGGAAAGTACCCTGGATGCCGCCCGTTCCGAATTTCTGGCCAGCCAGGCAGCGGTACAGGTGGCGGCAGCCATCCTCAACCAGGAGCAGGCAGGACTGGCGGCCAGCGAAATTCGTCTCGGCTACACCCGCATCAAGGCTGACTGGCAGCAGGGTGACGATCAGCGCACCGTGGCGGAACGTCATGTTGACGAAGGAAATACCGTGGCGGCCAACACACCGCTTTTGACCATCGTCGAGCTAGATCCGCTCATTGCCGTGATCCAGGTAACGGAGAAGGACTACCCACGTCTGGCTGTCGGCCAGCAGGTCAATCTGACCACCGACGCCTTTGCCGAACAGCTCTTTACCGGCACGGTCTCGCGAATCGCCCCCATCTTTCGTAAATCGTCGCGTCAGGCCCGGGTTGAGATTGATGTCCCCAACCCGGGTCACCTGCTCAAACCGGGCATGTTCACGCGCTGCACCCTGACCCTTGACCATTTTGTGGACGCGATCAGCGTCCCGGCAATGGCCATCACCCGGCGCAATGACCGCACCGGCGTTTTTCTGGTGTCAGAGGAAGGCACTTCGGTGATATGGCAGGAGGTACAGCCCGGCATCCAGGACGGCAAACAGATCCAACTCCTTGACACCGATCTGCACGACGGTCTGGTGGTTACCCTGGGTCAGCAGCTCCTGGACGACGGCGACACCATCCGTATCACCACCCGCCGGCCCGACTCGGCAACAGAGACCATGAAGCCGTGAACCTAGCCGCTTTCAGTGTCAAACGTCCCATCTTTACCACCATGGTCACCCTGATCATTATGGTCCTGGGCCTTGTTTCGGTCAGTCGCCTACAAATCGACCTGCTGCCCAACATCGAACTGCCAACCCTGACAATACGGACAGACTATCAAGGGGCCAGCCCGGTGGTCATGGAACGGCTGGTGACGCAAATCATCGAAGAGATCGTGGCCACGGTACCCGGTGTCGAGGAGCTCAAGTCCCAGTCAACGGAAGGCAACAGCCGGGTGCAGGTCACCTTTAACTGGGGCACGGATATCGACACGGCAGCCATTGATGTTCAGGCCCAGCTGGAAGACGAGATCAACGAGCTGCCGGAGGATATCGACAAACCCCGGGTCAGCAAGTTTGACGTGGCCAGCTTTCCGGTGCTCATCATGGGAATATCCAGTCCAATCGATCCGGTGGAGTTGACCCGGATCATTGAGGATCATCTGCGCTTCCGCCTGGCCCGCATTGCCGGAGTCGCCCAGGTTGACACATGGGGCTCCTACAACCGCGAGGTGCGCATCGAGCTTGATCCGGAACGACTCAAGTCCTTGGGAGTGCCGCTCAACAATATCCTGACCGCCCTGCGTAACGCCAATATCGACCTCCCCACCGGCAAGATCGACCAAGGCAGCTACGAGGTCACCCTGCGGGCCCCGGCCGAGTTTGTCGACCTCGATCAAATCCGGGCCACCGTGGTGGCCGAGCGTGACCAGGGCCTGATCACCCTGGACCAGATCGCTGAAATCCGCGACACCCATGAAAAACGCAACCGAATCATCCGCCTTAACGGCGACAACGGTCTGCGCATCGCCATCCGTAAACAGCCCAGCGCCAACACGGTCAATGTTACCGAAGCCGTGCTGGCAGAAATAGCGGCGATTAACCGTGACTTTCCACAACTGCATGTCGTGCCGGTGATCAACCAGGGCAACTTCATCGAACGTTCCATCCGCAACGTGGCCAGGTCGGTGCTTTACGGCGGCGGCCTGGCCATCCTGGTGTTATTCTTCTTTCTGCGCAACATCCGCAGCACCCTTGTCATCGCCCTGGCCATTCCGATTTCCATCGTTGCCACCTTTGCCATGATCTTCATGGGAGGTTTTACTATTAATCTGATGACCCTGGGCGGCCTGGCCCTGGGGGTGGGCATGATGGTCGACAGCTCGGTGGTGGTACTGGAAAATATCTATCGCCGCAGGCAGGAGAACGGCGAAGATGCCGCCACGGCCGCCACCAACGGCGCCCAGGAGGTGGCAAGCGCCATTGTCGCCAGCACCATCACCACCCTGGTGATCTTTCTGCCCGTTATCTTTGTGCGTGGTGTCGCAGGCCAGCTCTTCAAAGAATTGGCCCTGACCGTGATGTTTTCCCTGAGCTGTTCACTGCTTGTCTCCCTCAGCCTTGTCCCCATGCTCGCTTCGCTGCTGCTGGCAAGGCATAATAGTGCACCCGGTACCGGCCCACTGACGGCCCTGTCGGCCCGCTCTGCCTCCCTGTTCCAGGCCCTGGACAGGCGGTATGGCCTTTTCCTGCATCACGCCTTGCACCACCGCCCGCACGTTGTGGCTCTATCCAGCGCTCTCCTTGTCGCCAGCCTGGCACTGCTCCCCTTTATCGGCCGAGAACTACTGCCGCCAAGTGACGAGGGCGAGGTACGAATCAGTGGCGAGATGGAGGTCGGTACCCGCCTCGACCTGGTGGACCGGCAAACAAGACTCATGGAGGAAATTGTCTTTCCAGCCGTTCCCGAGACAATCTCTTCAGTAACCAGTGTCACCTCGGGCGGCCGTAATGCCGAAGCAACAGGAGAGATCCGTATGGCGTTGCCCCCGGCCACGGAACGCAATCGATCCAATGTAGAAATAGCAGAGGCCTTGCGTCGCGAGCTGGACGGCCGTATCCCCGGCATGAAGATCCGCACCCGGGCACCGCAGGGTCAATTCCTGCTGGAACGTATTATCGGTAGCGATGAAGGAATCACCGTGGAGGTCCGCGGCTTTGATTTCGACATTCTGGAACACCTCGCTGAACAGGCCGCCGCGGCCATCGAGCCCATCAGCGGCATCACCGACATCGAGGTGAGCCGCAAGGCCGGCGTGCCGCAACAGTCGATCATGGTCCACCGTGACAGGGTTGCCGATCTGGGGCTAACGGTGCGCGATGTCACCGAAACGCTGGAAACCGCCCTGGCCGGAGCCAAGGCCGGCGAATTCAGGTCAGAGGGCAACTCCCATCGCATTCTGGTCCAACTCAAGGAACCGGAAAAACAGGCCATCGACGACATTCTTGATCTGATCCTTACCACACCGACCGGCACCAAGGTGCCCCTACGCAACCTGGTAAACACCATGCCCAGCCGTGGTCCGGCCCTGGTTGAACGCAAGGACCAGCAACGCCTTATCTCAATCAAGGCCAATGTGGCGGGCCGCGACACAGGCTCGGTTGCCGCTGATATCAGCACCGCCCTGAGCACTATTGCCACGCCGGCGGGCTATGAGTTGCGGGTGGCCGGCACCATCGAGGAACAACAAAAAGCAAACCGTGAACTGTTCACCTCCCTGGGGCTGGCCCTTGTTCTTGTCTTTATGGTTCTGGCCTGCCAGTATGAATCGCTGCGGGATCCGCTCATCGTCATGGCCAGTGTGCCTCTGGCAGCGGTGGGAGTACTCACCACCCTCTTTATAACCAACACCACCCTTAACCTTCAGTCCCTTATCGGCTGTATCATGCTGGGAGGCATTGTGGTCAACAACGCCATTTTACTGGTGGATCAGGCCTCGCGCCTCAGGAAGACCGGCACCCCGGTATCGGCTTCAGTCCGCGAGGCGGGTCGGCGGCGGCTGCGTCCTATTCTGATGACCACACTGACCACCATTCTGGCCCTCATTCCGCTGGCCCTCGGTATCGGTGAAGGGGCTGACGCCCAAGCGCCTCTGGCCCGCGCCGTGGTCGGCGGCCTCACCGCCTCCACCCTAATCACCCTGATCCTTATTCCCGTGCTCTTCACCCTGGTACACCGCGACAAAAAGGAGTTGTTATGAGCCGAGAATCGGCCATACTGAAGATGATGCCTGCTCTAGGCCTGCTGCTTTTCCTGGGCGGCTGCGTTACACCGGATTATTGGTTCGACCTGCCCGTCCCAGGTGCCGCCGAAAAGCCGGTGCCGCCGACGGCAAGCTTCACCCTGACCGGTCCGCAATGGCAGGAACCGCCCCTTCTGCCCGCCACCGACAACAACACTCTCAACCTTTCCCTTGAGCAGGCCATTATCTTTGCCCTACGCCACAATCGCCAGCTGCAGGTAAATCAATTCCAACCGTTGATTGCCGGCACCTTTGAGGCCATCGAACGAGGCGTCTACGACCCGGAACTCTTTGCCGAATTGCTCTACTCCGAGGAGACGGCCAGCGAAACCTCCCGCAGCACCGGCGAACGCTTCAGTGTCGAGGGTGAGGATGTCGACACAATAATCGGCCTGCGTCAAAAACTGCCCACCGGCACCGAACTGAGCGCCTCAATGAGCCACCGGCGTTCCACCTCGGACCGCACTCCGAAACAGCAGGAGGCCCGGCTTGGCCTGACCATCACTCAATCCCTGCTGGCAGGCTTCGGCCCGGCAGTCAACATGGTGGATATCGGCCAGGCCCATCTTGCCGACCAGGCCTCGCTCTACGAGTTGCGCGGCTTTATCGAGGCACTGGTGGCCGAGGTCGAAACCACGTACTGGAAGTATGTTCTGGCAGAAGAGGGTATTGCTATTTTTAAACGGTCGTTGACCGTGGCCCAACAACAACTTGACGAAGTGGAAAAACGTATTGAGGTGGGGGTGTTGCCCCGTAACGCGGCGGCAGCGGCAAAGGCCGAGGTTGCCCTGCGTCAGCAGGCCCTGATTGACTCCCGCAGCACCCGGGAAAAACAGCGCCTCCGCCTTCTCCAGCTCATCAATGCCGGCAACAACGACCAGCTTGACCTGCAGATCACCGCCACCGGGAGACCGCAGACCGCCACCAGCCCTTTCACCGACCTCAGCGACCGCCTGCTGCTTGCCCAACGCCTGCGGCCCGATCTGGCCGAGGCCCGCCTGCGTCTGCAACAACAGCGGCTGGAGGTGATCCGTACCAAAAACGGCCTGCTGCCCAAGCTGCAACTCTTTATCGACGTCGGCAAGACCGGTTATGCCGGGTCATTCCATAATGCCGTCCAGGATTTTGACCGGGACAATTACGAGCTGAGCACCGGTATCATGTTCAGCAGCCTGATCAACAACAGAAGGGCCCAGGGGCATGATCTTGCGGCGCGAGCCTCCGCGGCCCAAGCCAAGGCGGCACTGATCAATCTCCGTAACCTGGTGGAACTGGACGTGCGTCTGGCCCTCAACGAGACGGAACGCTGTCGCCGGCAGATTACGGCCGGTGCCGTAACCAGGTCGCTGCAGGAACAGACCCTCCAGGCGGAACAGGAACGCTTCGCCATCGGCGCCAGCACCTCCCTGCTGGTGGCCCAGGCTCAACGTGACCTCCTCATCAGTCAGCTTGCCGAGATCGAGGCCGTTGTCAATTACCGCATCGCCCTGGTCAATCTTTACCTGGCTGAAGGCAGTCTCCTGGACCGCCGCGGCATCAATACGCCGAACATTGGTTACCCCTGAGAAATGACGGCAAGGATTAAGAAGCATGGATATCATCTATCTCGACAACCACCTGCTGGTGGTCAATAAACCAGCCGGGCAGCTGGTGCAGGGCGACCATACCGGTCGCCCCACCCTTCTGGATGAGGCCAAGGCCTGGCTCAAGCAGGAGTACAACAAGCCGGGCAACGTCTACCTGGGCCTGGTGCACCGCCTTGATCGCCCTGTTTCCGGGGTGGTTGTCCTGGCCCGAACCTCCAAGGCCGCCTCCCGACTCTCCAGGCAACTGCGCTCCCACACGCCCCGCAAAACATATTGGGCCAGGGTGGAAGGCAAAACCCCGCAGGCCGCCACCTGGACGGATTACCTGGTCCGCCATCACTTTTTTGCCGCTATCGGCAAGGCCCACGAGGGCAAAGAGGCCAGGCTCAGCTTCCGCCGCCTTGACTACCACGACAATATCAGCCTGGTGGAGATTGATCTGGAAACCGGCCGGTATCATCAGATCCGGGCCCAGTTCAGCCACCACGGCCATGCCATTGTCGGCGACCGCAAATATGGCTCCCGCCACACCCTGCCGCCGGATATCATTGCCCTGCATGCCCGGGAAATGGTGCTCACCCATCCCACCCGAGGTGAAGAGATGCACTTTGTCGCCGAACCGGCGGCTGGGTGGCTCCTTCTATAGGTTGCAGATAACAACCGGCAGGTGCTATGATGTTAATTGAAATTAATCAAACTACCCTCAAGCCTCGGTCAGCGCCCTGCCATTTTCATGCAAAATACCCACCAGATCTTTGCCGAGGAATGCCCGCCGGAGATTATCCAGGTAGGACGCCAACCGATCCTCGACCGTGACAAAAAAGTTTACGGCTATGAGCTCCTCTATCGCCATAAGGATCTCGGCCCGGCAGAGGGACACGAGGGCAACCTGACCACCGCCCATACCATTCTCAGCAGCTTTGTCGAATTCGGCCTGCGTCGCCTGGCCGGCAACCGCCGGGTTTTCATCAACCTGACAAGATCCTTCTTCACCGATATCACCCCCCTGCCCCTGGACAAAAAACGCATTGTCCTGGAGGTGTTGGAGGACATCAAACCGGATCAGGAAGTCATCACCGGTATTCGGGCCCTGCATGCCTCCGGCTATAGCGTGGCCTTGGATGATTACGCCTTTTCTCCCCAATGGGATGTGCTGCTTCCTTACTGCACCATGGTCAAGGTGGACGTCCTGGCCATTGACCTGGAAAGTTTTCAAGCCAGGATTGCCCGACTCAAGGAGAGGGGGCTGACCCTGATTGCCGAAAAGGTCGAAAACCATCAGACCTATCAAATTGCCAAAAGGCTGGGATTCGACCTCTTCCAAGGCTTTTTCTTTGCCAAGCCCGAGGTACTGAGCACCAAAAGATTGCAGAGTAACGAGATTCTGCTCATCCGCCTGCTCGGCCGGCTCAACGACCCCAACTGCACCCTTGCCGAGGTGGTGGATCTGGTCCGCCAAGACCCCAAGCTCAGCTTCAAGCTCCTGCGCTTTATCAACTCGGCCGCCATCGGTCTGCAGCGCCAGATCAACTCCATCAGAGAGGCTGTGGTCTATGTCGGACTGCACCGACTGCGCCTTTGGGCCACCCTCTTTATCATGGCTGGCCTGAACCCGGCGGCTCGCGAGGTAATCAGCACCGGTTTGGTGCGGGCCCAACTCTGCCACCTGGTCACCGAAGAGCTGCAGTCCGGGGAACCGGAAAGCAGTTACTCCGTGGGCCTGCTCTCCGTGCTTGATGCCATCTTGAACGTACCGATGAAGGAAGTGGTCAAGGATCTGCCCTTCCCTGCCGAAATGATCGACGCCTTGGTCTACCGCAACGGCACCTATGGCGCCAACCTCAAACTGGCCATGGCCATGGAACAGGGACATGTCAGTGATGTGCCCATAGCCAACCTCCTGCCCTTAAGCAAGCTCAAGGTCATGTACCTGGAGGCACTGCTCAAGACCGAAGAAATTCGCAAACAGCTTTCCTGAAAAGGATTCCCCCTGTCACTGTCTGCCCCAAAAGAGGTTATTGGTCAGACACCCGATATCCGCCGCCCTTGGCCACCACCTGATAGACCCAGAAGCCATTATGCACGGCAAGCACCGGGCTGATCTGCCCCGGCGCCAGACGGGCCAGGATCTTATCCACATGGTTGTCCATATCAAGATAACGGCGCGGCAGAATGCCGCCGTGATGGCGTGAACCGGCCTGGGAGAATTGCCGAGCCACCCGGACAAAGGGCTGCCCCGCCTTGAGGAGCCGGCGGCTCTGCCGGGCAAGATCAAGCTGCTCGGCCACCTTGTCCAAGGAATCATAGTGATTGACATAGCGGAATATGCCGCGCAACTCAAGCCAGGAGTCGCCCCGTGTGCCGCCGCCATCTGCAGCGGCCTCGCCACTGTCCGAGGCGACAGACCCCATGCCCTCGGCACAACTCTCCACGGTTGGCCCGGCCAGACACGCCTTGAGCTCCTCCAAGGCCCGGACAGGAGCACTGTTCGAACCACCATCTCCGTCAGTATCGGTTTGCCCTGCCTGCCCGCCAACCGCCTCAACATAGGCACGCACCGCCTTCCCCTGTCGGAGAAAGTGGCCCAGGCTGAAGAAACAGGCAGCCTGCTCGCCACCGCCGCACAGTGCCCTTTCCCGCCCCACCTCTTCAGCGGACTTAATGTAGGATCCCAGCCCCAGCCACAGCTTATCACGACCGCCGACCAGCTCGACCACCTCGTTATAGAGGCCCTGCACCCGCTCTTTATCACCGAAATAATTCATTATATAGAGCTCATCAACCAGACCGGCGGCAAGCCAGTGTGACCAGTCCTGTCCCTTATCCAAAAAGGACTCGACAGGATCGGCAAAGACCGAGGCAGAGAGGCGGATATCCGGGTTCACCTCGTCAAGGACGGCGCGCACCATGCCCACCAGTCTGGTAACCTCGGCCGCCCGCCGGTGATCCCAGAGAAGACGCGCCATAACAAGACGATTTTTCTTCTCCGGCAGGCTGCCATTCAGCCAGGCGGCAAAATCCTGGCGTGTCAACCGGACCGGCAGATCAGAGACGGCCACACCATATTGCTCCTGAAATTCCCGGGCCAGCCGGCCGCCGGCCCCGAAAGAGGCACCGGGATAGCGGACAAAATCGAGATGAATACCGCCCACGGCATAGCGCTGCACCAGCTCAGCCACCACGGCGCTGAAATAACGACGATACTCGATCGAGGCCGGGTCGGCATAGATACCCTCGATCCAGCGTTGGCTCTGTTCCAGTGGCGAATAGGAATCCACCCGGCGGCCCTGCTGGTCCTTAAGGAGCCAGCCCTTGACATGGGCGGGATGATGACGATTCTGCGGCGGCTGCTCACCGGTCCACAGGTAATAGACATTGAGCCAGGCATCGACCTCCACATCCCGGCAGGCGGTCAGGACCTCGGCCAGGGCATCAAAATCAGGTGGCAGGTCTTCGGCCCGGGGCGCCAGGGAAGTCTCATAGTAGGCATCGGCCCGACCCCGCACCTGCACCAGGAGACGATCAAGGTCCGCCTGCCTGGCCTGACGGCAGATAGCCTCCACCTCCTCTGGAGTATCGATATCAAAGCGCACCACCCAGGCGGCCAGCCTGTCGGCCCGACAGGATTGACCGGCAAGGAGGAGCAGACCAAATAGAAAGAAGGGAATGAAGATCTTGAAAAATCGCATTACTTGACCCGACCGGGTGCAAATGGTAAAGAGGGCGTCGATAATAACAACGCTTTTACCTCTTTTAAACCGGTGAAAACCGGCGCTATACGAGATACTAAGATGGGCGCATCCAACAAACAAGAAAAAAAATTTCCGGACGGCATGGTGCCCCTGGGCAAAAAGACCTTCAGCTTTGCCTGTCATGCCCAGGTTTCCTGCTGGCTCACCTGCTGCCGCAACGTTGACATGTTCCTCTACCCCTATGATATCATTCTGCTCAAGAACCATCTGCAGATTCGTTCCGACGAGTTTCTGGAGCGCTATGTCAAGGTGGTGCGCGGCCCCAATCCCTCTTTCCCGTCGCTGATGATGCAGATGAACGGCGTCAACGCCTGCCCCTTTCTCGGGCCGGAGGGCTGTACGGTATATGAGGACAGACCATCCGCCTGTCGCATGTATCCCCTGGAACGCGCCGTTGATCGCACTGCCACCAAAGGCAGACCGGAGGAATTCTACTTTCTCACCAATCACCCTTACTGCAAGGGCCACCAGGAGGAGAAGAACTGGACGGTGAAGGAATGGCTGCGTGACCAGAAGCTGATGATCCACAACAGCCAGGCGGACCGCTGGGCCGAGATGGACACCATGTTCGCAGCCAATCCCTGGGCCGGTGAAGGCGCAGCCGGACCGCGTCAGAAGCTGGCCTTTCTGGTCTGTTATAATATCGACGGCTTCCGTGACTATATGCGGGACAAGAATATCCTGGCGGATTTCAAACTGCCGGCCAACCGAGTGCGCTCCATTGAACAGGATGACCTTTCCCTGCTCTCCTTCGGCTATGACTGGCTGCAGCTCGTCCTCACCGGTGCCCCGACCCTGAAGCGCCGTAAAAGGTAACAACCTGTTGAAAAACTACTGCGCTGGGGCTGCGCTCGCTATGCTTTTCAACGGGCTGGCAAGGCGTCTCCCTGTCCGCCCCTCCTCCCTACCCGGAAAGTGCCATGCCCCTGACCCATAATCTTGACGCCAGCAGCATCTTCATCAGTGAAGAGCTTGAGGCCATCCTCACCTTTGCCGAGATTGCCGACGCCTTTTGTGACTGGGTTGAAAACGGGCCGGAGGATTATGAGGACGAAGTCTATTCGGCCCTTAACCTGCTTTCCGCCCTCTACCAGCAGATTCTCCTTCTGCCCGAGGTGGAGCCCCACTATGAGGATATCGACCTGCTTGGTCTGCACCAGCGCCAGGCCGATGAGGTTGTCCATCGGTTTGACAGCCTGCCCTTTTACCTGTACCAATCCGTCATTGATCCCCTGGCCTCGGAAGAACAGATCCCGGAAAAACGCGATATCAGAATCGACCTGAAGAACACCTATCTGGAAATCCGCAAGGGCCTTGATCTCTACCTGGAAAACAAGCGGCCCAGCGCCGTGTTCCACTGGACCGCCTCCTTTGCCTTCCAGTGGGGGCGGCATGTGGTGGATGGTCAAAAGGCCCTGCACGCCTTTTTAACCAGGTCCTAGGAGCCTGCCTTTCCTGCAGGTGCAACTTTCTTCCAAGTAACTTCATCATAACTGGTTGAAATTGCGTTTTTCACATTCTTCTGTTTCGGGCGCTCTTTTTGGCAACAATTTGACGAAAAATTACTCAATGATAAATCACCGCCGCAGGCGGTGTGAGGCGCTGACTTCTAATATCTTGTTGATATTGTGCAGATTAATAGTGAAATGGCGATTTTTTCCCAACATGCCAAAGTCAAAACGGCTGACTTGTAAGCCTTCATCCCTTTTCTGACTCCTCTTATGAAACTTCAATTAGTTTCATTAACGTTCAAACCGGTCAGAGCCCGGCGGCGGCGCTGAATTCTGAATTCTGAATTCTGAATTCTGAATTCTCGGAAAATCACACGTTCGACACGGCTTTCAACCCGTTTAATATCGAATAGTTTTCTCAACCCAGCAAGTTGCCTTACAGAGCCGGCCCCGTCTCTTACCCCACCCCCCACCGAACAATGGCCTGTCTCGCAGCTCTCATCCGGACGGCTATCGCCAGTCCACGCCACTTGTCGGCCTCCCCGCTCCTCTTTTCTTGTCCCGGCCCGCAATGCCGTTGTATAGTGGGACATCCCTCTTACCGCCCCTTACCAGGAACCGATATGAAACGCGTCATAACCACGGAAAAACATCCCATCAAGCTCTGGCTTGACGATGTGGAGGAAGGGGCCATGGCCCAGGCCAGGAACCTGGACAACCTGCCCTTTCTCTTCCGTCATGTCGCCCTGATGCCCGATGCCCACCAGGGGTACGGTATGCCCATCGGCGGCGTCATTGCCTGCCGCGATGTGGTGATCCCCAATGCCGTGGGTGTTGATATCGGCTGCGGCATGTGCGCTGTCCGCACCTCTCTGCGCCATATCACCCCGCAGGAGCTCAAGCGCATCATGGGCGGTGGCGACGGTCAGGGCATTCGCAACCTCATTCCCGTGGGCTTTCGCCATCACACCACGCCACAGGCGGAAAAATGCTTACCGTCCCCCAGCGCTGAACTGCCCATGGTTGCCGCCCTCTTTGAAGAGGCCCGCACCCAGGTGGGCACCCTGGGGGGCGGCAACCACTTCATTGAGGTGCAACAGGGCAATGACGGCTATATCTGGCTCATGGTCCACTCGGGCAGCCGCAACCTGGGCTATCGGGTGGCGCATCATTACAACCAGGTGGCCGTCAAACTGAACAAAAAATGGCAGGTCGATATTCCAGCCGGCTGGCAGCTTGCCTATCTACCCCTGGCAAGCAGCCAGGCGCAGACCTATCTCCGCGAGATGAACTACTGCGTCGACTTTGCCTTTGCCAACCGTAAACTGATGATGGCCAGAATAAAAGAGGCCGTGGCCCGCATCTTTCCTGATGTCGTTTTCAGTGAACTGATCAATATCGCCCACAACTATGCAGCCATGGAGCGACACTTCGGTCATGATGTCATGGTGCATCGCAAGGGAGCGACCAGGGCCTTTGCCGGTGAACTCGGTATTATTCCCGGTTCCCAGGGTTCAACAAGCTATATTGTCCGCGGCAAGGGTGAACCGGAAAGCTTTATGTCCTGTTCGCACGGGGCCGGTCGCAAAATGAGCCGCGCCAAGGCCCGCAAATCCCTGAATCTTGCCGCAGAAAAAAAGCACCTTGAGAACATGGGGGTTATCCACAGCCTGCGCAGCAAAAGGGATCTGGACGAGGCAACCGGCGCCTATAAGGATATAGGCACGGTGATGGCCAACCAGGCCGACCTCGTCGACATTGTCGTTGAACTCCACCCCCTGTCCGTTATCAAAGGCTGAGGTTCAAGGTTCAAGGTTCAAGGAAAGAGTCTAGACTCAGGGCGGGCAATGGCAACTCTTGTCAAGAAGGACAAGGTTTCGCCCTGGCAAACAAATCAGAAAAATGAAATGGCGATCCGGGGCGTATGGTCCGGCATGGATGACGCGAGGGGAATGCCACGCTTTTTTTAAGTAAAGTCAGGATGTTCCAGCCCGAAAAATAAACAAAAAAAACCAGGGATACTCAGATTTTTTTTCTTGCAAAAACTTGACAGGATGATTACCAATGAAGTACTGCTTATAATTAGACATTATGAGAACAGTCTTTTCACCTAAGTTTTTCACCGTATCCTTTCTCGATGAAAGTCGTTAGTACTCGGTAAAAAGTTTGAGCTGAAAATTACATGGGAGTTTTACCATAACAAACTAACACCGATACATGCGACCATATATCCCCTGTTAAGATCCCCACGTACAAGAGAGAAATTACCTGTCAGCCACTGTCAACGAAAATTTTTCCCTTTCCGCGACCTGGCACGGCGAGCAGACCTATAGACGTAACGCAGATACCGAGAAGTTCGGAGAATTGAGCCGAGCACCAAGTGCCCTGTCAGCCTTTCCTCGAAGCATGCACCATAACTCTCCTCCTTCTGCAAGATCTTTATGACGAAATGGGTGTCAAAGCAAGACAGAGATAGATAAAGGCACTGTTTACAACACCAAGCTATCAGCCGGTACATCTTGTATTTTACCGGTCATATTAAAAGTGGCCAAAGGATGGCCCCCAGTACAAAGGAGTAGTACACAATGGCAGAAGGAACAGTTAAATGGTTTAACGATGCAAAAGGATTTGGTTTTATTGAGCAGGATGGTGGCAATGATGTATTTGTCCATTTCTCCGCCATCAAGACAGAAGGCTTCAAATCCCTTCAGGAGGGCGCCCGTGTGACCTTTGATGTTGTTGAAGGCCCCAAGGGCCCGGCAGCTGAGAATGTTATTCAGCAGTAAGCCTGCCCGTTAAGTCACCCAGCAAAGAGGCTGTCCCAACAGGGGCAGCCTCTTTTTTTTGTAACTATTTAAAAATTTTGAATTAGTTATACCGTTGTTAATGGTCTACCTTGCCGCGCAGTTTTTTGATCCGGCCCCGTTGACTCTTCTTCTCTCTCCTCTTTTGCCTGGCGCTCATGCTTGGCCGGGTGGCCTTTCTCTTGGCCGACACCACGGCCGCGTCCCGGATCAGACTCTGCAGGCGTAACAAGGCATCTGCGCGGTTTTTTTCAAAACTGCGATAGCGCTGAGCCTTGATAATTATCTGACCGCTCTTGGTAAGGCGGTGATCCTGGAGACGCAGCAGGCGTTTTTTGTAGAAATCAGGCAGACAAGAGCTGCGGATATCAAATCGCAGATGGACGGCAGAGGCGACCTTGTTGACATGTTGACCGCCGGCGCCCTGGGCCCGGATGGCCGTGATCTGCAGCTCCTCATCCGGGATAACAACGTTATGTGAAATTTGCAGCATTATCATGCACCAGTAAGAATGAACCCGCTTTTCCCGGCAATCACCGGTAAAACCGGTACGGCCCGGCTCTCCTCGCGTCACCCCTAAAAAACAGTGGCGCCAGAGTGACTCCATGCCGCGTCTCTTTTGCCGCGCCTCCCCTCCAGCCACACAACTGCCTGACTTGCGGCCCCTTCATTCCGGCGTGTTGAAAAAACGTCGCCAGGCCACTATCAACTCCCATAATATCGGAAAGGTGAGAGCTCATTATTCAATGATACCCATATCCGATATCGGAGTCTCCACTTCGTTTCGCTTACCTCCGGACATTATTTTTTAAGCATGACGAGGTAAGCGAGCGCGCCAGACTCCGGCAGATCGGGGCTGTAAGAGAGTTTGCGAGACTCCGAGAGGGGCATTTCCGGAGAGAGACTATCTGGGGCGCTGCCTCGCCCTTTCCTGAAGGGCCTTGACAAAAAGACGGCCATAATCAAGGGCTGCAACGCCGCTGGCCGCCACGACCAGCCCCAGGGCCATTGCTGTCTGCTGCGGCATGAGGAGAACAACCGTGAAAAGCAGAAATTGACCGGCCGTGGCCAGCTTACCGGACCAGCGGGCATCCATATCCCGAAAGGCGTGCCAGAGCCGCAGCAGGGCGGCATAGGCCGCGGCAAAGGCCACGGTGAGATCGCGGGCCAGGATCAGCGGGATGAACCAGAAGGAAAACTTGCCGGCAGCGGCCATGCTGAGCAAGACCACCAGGACAAAGGTCTTATCCGCCACCGCATCCAGTAGCCCTCCCTGCCAACTCGCCACCTGCCAGCGCCTGGCAATCCAGCCATCGAGAAAATCCGTACACCCACTTACAACCACAAGCCAGATCCACCACACCGGTGCCACAAAGGGAAAGGCAATGGCCAGCAGTAGACGCAGCGTGGAGAGAATATTGGGTACAAATCGCATTAATTGACCGGAGTTGCTTGGCGTTTAAGGGTAATCAGGGTTATCTCACCGGGACAGTTGAAACGCAACGGCACCCCGGAGACGCCTACTCCCCGGCTGGTATAGCCCTGCATGGCACCATAGCACCAGGATCCGGAGGCAGTATAACGGGGGGCCCGACTATTGGTCAACAGGGCGGCGCTACCGGGCAGCCTGATCTGACCGCCATGGGTATGCCCACAGAGGTAAAGGGAGGCGCCGTAAGCTGCAGCCTCCTCGTATGCCTCAGGGGAATGGGCCAGGAAAACAACGGTGGCGCCCTTTGCCACATTACGGAAGGCATGGGCCACATCGTCGGTCTTATAATAATGGGGGTCGTCTACCCCAACAAGCCAAATCTTCTCGCTGCCGCGCCGGATCACTTCGCTGTCATTGATCAGCATGGTGATACCGGCCTCCTCGAAATCAGGCGTCATCTCTATACAATCATGATTTCCCAAGACGCCGAAGACGCCGTCTCTGAACCGCAACCCGGCAATAAGCGGCCGGAGCTCACGCAGACAGGGGGCATGGGGGCCATAGGTCTTCATGCGGATATCGCCGCCGATGAGACAGAGATCCGCCTCCACACCCTGCAGAGAGTCAATGATCCTGCTGGTTATTTCCGGCAAGCCGTCAAGGTGGAGATCGGTGAGCAGCAGGATCCGATAACCGTCAAAGGCAGCCGGCAAATGAGCCAGCAGGCACTCCTTTTTTTCAACCTGAAAGACCAGGGCATTACTCACTCCCCGGCCGTAAAGGCCGGTGATCTTGAAGAAGGCGGTGAGAAGTACCTGATCAGACAAAAAGCTGGTGAGGTTAAGCAGGGTCTGCCAGCGGGCCAAGGGCTCGTGACAGGAGCGCCACTCCCGGTAACGAACCGTTGACCGGACAATGCGGGCATAATTTTCAGGCGGTGGATGCAGGGTGAGATATTGCCAGAACAAGGCACCCAGATAGGCCAGGACCACAAAGACAAGCAGCACAACAACAAACTGCCACCAGAACAGCGGCCTGTAGCTGTGAATGACCAGAAGTGGTAAAAGGGCCTCAAAAATCTGATCCAGGCCAAATATCGAGGTGCCGACCGGCTTGTGCAGCCGACGTTTGATAAAGCTTGACAAGAGGTCGCCGGCCATGGCGGCCAGAGCGGTTAGGGCTGCAAGCTGCCATGGCAGAGCAACCACAAAAAAAAGAGCGGTGCCGCCCACAACACTGGCCAGGAGGCCGCGCACTGTCTTATGCCGGCCAAAGAGGGGGTGCCCGTCAAAAAAGGTGAGGCCGCCGTCCACCTGCCAGGCAAAACGGCTGCCGAAGATCTGCTGGGCCAGTGGGGGAAGCAAATTGAGCCAGAGCAGAAAGAAGATGAGGCGGGCAGTATCAATCATAATGTCCTGTTACTTCAGACGCCAAGGCGCTCAGGGGCTCACCAGTATCTGTCCGGAAATGACCCTCTCGGGGTCTCGTAAACTCTCTTACCGGCCCGATCTGCCAGAATATGGCGCGCTCGCTTACCTCGTCATGCTCAAAAAATAGTTTGATTCTCATCGAATCTCAGCCAGCTTCCTGGAATAGCGCCGAAGGAGCCCGGTCCGGGCGATAAAGAGATAATGGTGACTCAACGGAAATTCAGGACATTAACCATGCCAGCAACTTGAGCACCTATTCGACAACACCCCATCTTGCGGCCTTTCGGTCCGGTATTCAGAAGCCAGAAGGACTGATTTTTTTACGCTTTTCTTCTGTTTCCTGACTCCAGAATTCTGAATCCTGGATTCATAACATGTTTCTGCAACCATCCTGCACCGGATGATAATGCACATAGACCCGACGCATGAACTCAATATTCTCCAACAATACGACTTCCGCCCGACTGGCAATCTCATCGCCTTGACAGACCGACAGACCGCCATCAACCCCAATGGTCAGATTGACCACCAGATAAGGCCCGAAACGATGGGCATGGACCTCCTCCAGGGTCTTAACACCGGCCAGGGGGCGGAGCAATTCACCGATTTCCTTGGCCAGTTGCTTGCCCGGCACAGTGGCCATCAGATCCTCGGTGGCGGAACGAATGATCTCTATGCCGGTGTGAAGAATGACCAGGGAAACCACGGTACCGGCCAGAGGATCAACCCAGGGATAGCCCATCCGGCCGAAAAAGATGCCCACAGCCACGGCAAGGGAGGCAAAGATATCGTTGCGATGATCGTGGGCCAGGGCAATAACGGCCTTGTTGTGGGTCTGCCGACCCACCAGATAGGTCCAGATGGTGAGACCGACCTTCAGGGCAATAACAAAAATGGCTACCCAGAAGGCCAGTATGGAGGCGCCGCCATAGTCACTGACGGAGGTCAACAGTTCATAGACCTGGTTTACCGTATTCCAGAAAATAGCAATGGCCGTGGTGATAACAAAGGCGCCCACCACCACGGCCGCGATACTCTCCAGTTGATCATGGCCAAAGGGGTGTTCATGGTCGGCCGGTTTGCCGGAGAGCTTGAGAAAGACCGTCACCACTATGCCGTAGGCCACGTCCGAGGTGGAGTTGATACCATCGGCCAACAAGGCCGGACTGCACCCTATAATACCGATGGATGCCTTGAGTACGGCAAGCAGGACATTGGCCGCCAACCCGACATAAACGGCCAGCATGCTCCTCTGTTTACGATCTTCCATGTGTGACCTGTTTTTTCTGCGATCGGCGAGTCTCTCTGCGTTCGCTCTCTGCTGATGCGACAATCAGGCCGTCGTCGACCTGACCAAAAAATTCCCGAAAAGCCTAACTTTTCATTTGACCAGACAGTAAATCCTATGCCATTTTAGAAAAGAGGTTGGGCACGGCCTTGTCGTTACCGTGCCACGTCATCCGGGCAGTCTCCTGCACCACTGCCATAGGTATACCTACCTTTTAAACAAATCAATAGAAGGAGTATAGTATGAAAAGAATGCTCATCCTATGTGCCCTGATGCTCTTCTGGGCCCAGATCGTTGTTGCCGGCATCAATATTAACACCGCCGATCAGCAGACCCTTGAGAGCCTGCCCGGCATCGGACCGGCCAAGGCCTCCGCCATCATAGAATACCGAACCGCCAACGGCAAGTTCTCCTCCTCAAGCGAGCTCGTGCAGGTCAAGGGAATCGGCACCAAGGTTCTCGGCAAGATCGAGGATCAGGTTGAAGTAGAGTAGCCGTTGCCACCGAGAGGCAGGTGGTTGGTGCAGACCGCCTGCCTCTCGTCCTTTACACGTTCAGGCCCCAGATATCCCGGGCATATTCCCTGATGGTACGATCACTGGAAAACTTGCCGATACGCGCCACGTTATAAATGGATTTACGCGTCCAGCCCTCCTGGTCACAAAAATCCTCTTCCACAAGATCCTGACATTCAAGATACTCTTCCAGATCAGCCAGCAGAAGGTACTGATCATTCTCGCTCATCAGACTCGTGGTGAGGTCACTGAAGAAATCCCGATCACCATGGCTGAAAAGTCCACTGGAAATCGCCCCCATGATATGGGCGACATGGTCATTTTCCGCACAGATGCGAGCCGGTGTCCGCCGCATATGGCGCCTCTCGTACTCCGCCTCCTCGGCAGTAAGCCCGAAAATATAAATATTTTCCCGACCCACCTCTTCGAGAATCTCAATATTGGCGCCATCAAGGGTCCCGATGGTCAGCGCCCCGTTAAGGGCGAATTTCATATTACCGGTGCCCGAGGCCTCGGTGCCGGCCGTGGATATCTGCTCAGAGAGGTCGGCAGCCGGGATAATTACCTCGGCCTTGGAGACATTGTAGTTAGGGATGAATGAGACGCGCAGCATGTTATTCACCCGAGGATCGTTGTTGACCACCTCGGCAACCGAGCAGATCAGCTTGATGATAAGTTTTGCCTGGTTGTAAGAGGGAGCCGCCTTGCCGGAAAAAATCTTGGTGATGGGGGTTCTCAGTGAGTCGGGATCCTCCAGAACACGGATATAGAGGGAGATGATATGCAGACAGTTAAGCAGTTGCCTCTTGTACTCGTGGATCCTTTTAACCTGCACGTCAAAGAGGGAGTGCGCGTCAATGACGGCGCCGCAATAATCCTCCATGCGCTTTAAGAGACGCCTTTTATTATGGAGCTTGGCCTGCCGCCATTTTTCCTGAAAAGAGGCGTCACCCACAAAGTCTTCCAGATCACGCAGCTTCTCCAGGTCGGTAATCCAGGCCGGACCAATGGCATCGGTGATCAAACGGGCCAGATGGGAGTTACACTTGAGAAGCCAGCGCCGTGGCGTAATCCCATTGGTCTTGTTGTTGAATTTGCCGGGATAGAGGTCATGAAAGATGGGGAAAATGCGGGTTTTCAAAAGATGGGTGTGAAGCTCTGCCACGCCGTTGACCGAATGGCTGCCGACAATAGCCAGATGGGCCATGCGCACCCTTTTACCATGCTCCTCATCTATCAGGGAAAGGGCCCGCAACTTGCCTTCATCACCAGGGAATTTCTCCGCCACCATGAGCAGAAAACGCCTGTTGATCTCATAGATGATCTCCAGGTGACGGGGCAGGACCTTACCCACCAACTCCACAGACCAGGTCTCCAGGGCCTCGGGCATCAAGGTATGATTGGTATAGGCAAAGGTCTTTACCGTAATATCCCAGGCCTGCGCCCAGGTTAATTTTTCCTGATCAAGGAGGAGACGCATGAGTTCCGGAATGGCAATGGCCGGATGGGTGTCATTGAGCTGCACCGCCACCTTGTCAGGGAAGAGATCAAAGCTGCTATGCTTTTTCTTGTAACGCCTGAGGATATCCTGAAAGGTGGCGGCCACAAAGAAGTATTGCTGCTTGAAACGGAGCTCCTGCCCCTCCATCATGATATCAGAGGGATAGAGCACCTTGGAGATGGTTTCCGAGGCCACCTTGCTCTGCACGGCGCTGATATATTTACCCTGATTAAAAAAACCGAGGTCAAGCTCGCGTGAGGCCTTGGCCGTCCACAGCCGCATATTGATGACATGGTCATTGTTAAAGCCCGGCACCAGCATGTCGCAGGCCATGGCCATGACATCTTCGGTATCCACCCATTTGGAGATATAGCGCCCTTCACTGTCAATGGAGCTTACCACCCGGCCATAGAAATTGACCGGAAAGAGATACTGGCTCCTCTGAAACTCCCAAGGGGTGCCGTAGCGCACCCAATTGTCCGGGCTTTCAACCTGAAAGCCATCGATAAGCTTCTGATAAAAAAGCCCATATTCATAGCGGATACCATAGCCGTAGGCCGGCAGCTTCAAGGTGGCGATGGAATCAAGAAAACAGGCGGCCAGACGGCCGAGGCCACCGTTGCCCAGGGCGGCGTCCTCCTCAAGTTCCCGCATATCCTCCAGGCTGTAGCCCAGTTCATGGATGACTTCCGTCACCTCGTCAAGCAGGCCGAGATTGATCAGACTGTTGCCCAGGGAGCGGCCCACCAGAAACTCCAACGACAGATAATAGACCCGCTTCTGGTGCTTATCATAATATTGCTGCTGGGTGTTTATCCACTTCTCCACCATGATATCCCGCAGGGTATAGGCCAGGGCCTTATAGGTATCACGGGGGCCGGCCCGCTCAGGATCGCGTCCCTGAAAACTCAGGAGATGGTGTTGAAGGTTACGTTTGATATTTTCAGCTGTTGCCTCACCAAAAATATGCTTATAGAATCTTTTCTTTTCCTGCTTGTCCGTCGTGCTTGTCGTCATATTTTTTCTCAGTCCGAGGTGGTCTGCTGTGACGGCGACTCTCTACCTTGTTACTACCTCTATAAGAATATACCTAAACTTCCGCCGACTTGAAACCATAATAAAAACACCGGCAGCCCCAGACGCCCCTGCCGGGCTCACGAGATGGCCAGTCGCTCTTTATAGACGGCCAGCCAGGCCAGGGCCGCGTCGCGATCCGTCACCTCGCCACTGACCTGGGCCTGCTGCAGATCATCAAGTATGGTGCGAAAGAGGGGGCCGGGGCGCAAACCGGCCGCAATAAGATCATCACCATTCAGCAGGGGCGGGGCAAGCAGCAACGGCGCAATATTCTCCACCATCTGCCTATGCACCTGGCCAAAGAGTTCGGCCAGCTCACTCTCCATATTGGGCGGCCTGGCCTCGCCCTTCCCGGCCAGGCTGTCTGCCATGGCCAGCAGAAAGAGGCCGGGCAGATCATCACCAATGGTTTTGGCCAGCCGCAGACAGGCCCGGGCCGACACCGGCCCCTTGCGCATGACATTACAGAGATGAAAGGGCCGCATATGCTGACCAATAAAAAGGGCAATGCGCTCCCTGTCGATCTTGGCAAAACGCAGTCGATTTGCCATCTCCCTGAAGAGACGGGCCCCGACTGTGTCATGCTGATAAAAGGTGATACGCCCCTTTTTGATCGCCCGGGTCTGCGGCTTGGCCATATCGTGAAAAAGGGCGGCCCAGCGCAGCCAGCGCTGATGGCGGCTGCTCTGGAGGTAGGCGACCAGGACCGGCGCCGCCTCAGGAAAGAAATGGTGGGGCTGAGAGATGATCTCATCCATGGCCGCCAGGGCGGCGAGATTATGGCCCAGTACATCAAGATGATGACTGGCCGGCTGCTCAACACCGGCACCGCTGCTGATCTCCGGGCAGACCTGCGCCAGGATACGGCTCTCCAACATGGCGCCCACCACCTGGGATGCCCGGCTGCTCTCCATGATCAGGTGCAGCTCGCTGCTGATACGTTCCGGCGCCGAGCGGCGGAGCAGCCCTCGCTGTCGGCAGGCCAGCTCCAGAAAGCGATCAGCAAGCCTGAAGCCGGTACGGGCCTGCAACCTGAAGGCGCGCAACATACGTAACGGATCATCACGCAGGGCCTCGCCATAAACCAGTCTGATTATCTTTTGCCGCATATCCTCGCGGCCGCCGCAGGGGTCGACAATCCTCCCGCTGCCATCGGCCCGCAACCAGTCAGGCAACGTCATGGCCATGGCATTTATGGTAAAATCACGCTTACGAAGATCCTCCTCGATGGTTGCGGCATGGTCTTTAAAAACCGCCAGATCCAGGAGATGGCCGTGCCAGATAAGGCGCCCCACCTCTTCTATATCGTCCAGCACAACAAATCTGGCGTCACAGCTTACCGCCAGCCGGGCGCCAAAACCCAAGGCATCATGGTCAATGGCCAGATCAAGATCAGGGGCCTCCTTGCCCAGTAAAAGGTCCCGCAGCGCCCCCCCCACCACATAGACCTGGCGGCCCATGGCCTCGGCCTGCCTGTTTATTTTCCGTAAGATCTCCTGCATGGTGTTCGTAAAGTACCACATTAAATGACGGAAAGAATCTTTAAGGAACCGCGGTGCCCGATGGGCGATCTGCTGCACGGCCGGCAATGCATACCGGCGCAAGTCGTCTGACGCCTGCCACAATGCTATTATCCCATGCCGGCACCGGCAAGTAAAAAGGCCGGACCACCCGGCCATTCTGTTGATTTCATCTTGCCGCACCAGAACGTTCAAGGTATCTATGACAAGCAGCCTTATTATTCTCCACCAGAGAGCCTCATCGGTGAGGCCTTCAGTTCCAAGGAAACACATGCAACTAATTGGCCTTCCCCTCTCTGAAATAGATTTTCAGGATGAAACCTATCTCCTGAGCCCCTCGCCGCGCCAACACGCCTCGCCAACCGTTCTTGCCTCCATTAAGCGGGTGGGCATCCTCCACCCGCCCCTGCTGGTCAAGGCCGAATCCGGCAGATATCGCATTCTGTCGGGCCGCAACCGGCTTCTGGCCGCTTGCAGACTCCACTTCACCAGCTGCGACTGCCGGGTGGTGCCCAGCGCTTTTTCTCCCCTGGAGACCCTGACCCTGCTCATTGAAGAGGTGATCGCCAAGCGTCCCCCCACCCTGATGGAGCAGGCAATCTTCCTCAAGAAGGCAGAGGCCTGGCTTGACAGTGACGAGGTGGCCCGCCGCTTTCTGCCTATTCTCGGGCATCAGCCCCACCCCTCCCAGGTCGGCAAACTGCTGCGTCTCAACAATCTTGAGGAGGTGATCCAGGAGGCCGTGCATCACGGCCAGCTTGATGTCAAGGTGGCCTGGGAGCTGGAAAAACTCGCCTTTGTCGACCGCATGGCCCTCTTTGAGATCATCATGGCCCTCAGGTTATCGGTGGCCAACCAAAAGAAGGTCACCCTGATCAGCCGCGAAGTTGCCATGCGCACCAAGAGCAGCATTGCCGCCTTTCTGGCCCGGAGCGACAGCCAGGAGATCCTCAACAGCAGCGACCTGAACCCACCCCAGAAGAGCAGCCACTTCATGGCCTGGCTGCAGCAGCAGCAATTCCCCCGCCTCAGCCGGGCCGAAGAGGAGTTCCGCGCCTTCTGCCGCACCCTCAAACTGCCGTCCGGCGCCTCCCTGCAGCACGCCCCCTTTTTCGAAAAGGATGAACTCACCCTCACCCTGCGCTTTGCCAATCGGCAGGAGCTGCTGGAGAAGATGCCGGAACTGATGGTGACACAGGATGACCCAAAGTAAGCGGTTCCCCTCCCCTTGCGTCGCTTTTTTTTATAGACCGGTCCAGAACTCCCTGGCAAATTCTGCCACCTCACGTTCCCGTTTGATAAAAAAATGGTCCGTAGCCTGAATCGTCCGGACCAGGCAGCGCTCCGCCGCCGGTAACCTGCCGCCCACCTCGAGAAGGCCGTCTTTCTCCGCCAGGATAAAGGCCATGGGGCAGGTGAGAGTGGCGAGAGCGCTGAAGTCATGCTCTGCCAGCGGTGGTGTAATCGCCAGGTAGGAGAGGATATCCGGCCTGGCGGCCTTTAGCGCCACATAGGCGCCAAAGGAATAACCTGCCAGATGAAAGAAATTGAAATAACGGCGCGCCCAGCTCAGAACCTCGCCCACCTCGCTGATCACCTCTGCGTATTCCTGATTCTGGTCCAGGCCGTGCCAGTATTCATAAAGAGGGAGATCTGGCCGCGGCCGGCTGCTCTTGCCCACGGCCCGGTAGTTAAAGAGCAGCACCGGCATGGCAGGGGCCATGGTGGCAGCGATGGCCTGCAGAACGTTATTTTCCATATTGCCGGCCAAGAGCGGATGGGGCGGGCAGATAATCAGACCGGGTCCCTGCTGGTTCCGGTCACCATAAAACAGGCGGCCCTCCAACTGGCCACAGGCGCAGGGAATGGCCAGCTCCAGGGCAAAATGCTCGGGATCCATCAATAAACCCCCTGCCGATCTTCAGGGGTGGCAAACTGCAAAGGAGCAATACCGGCGAGCCCTGTCCCTCCTTGGGCCAGCGGTGTGGCAATGGCCGTGTCACGTTCAGGAAGATTGACAATAAGAAAGGTGGAATCAAAGCGGTGGACAATAATTCTGCCACGCTGGCCGGGCTCCACCTGGCGCCCTAGCTCCTGCTCATCCTCACTGGTGACCGGCAGCGGCGCCAGTTGCAGCCAGAGGCTGTCATCCCCAACCATAAAGACATCCTCCTCGTCCGAGGCGATGGGTATGGCCGGAAAGGTGACGCCAAAGAGACTGTTGCCAAAACCGGGCAAAATCACGGCATTGGGGAAGAAGGCCAAGAGTGCCGGCCGTTTTTCGGCGGTAAGGGCCAGGCCGCCGGTGTGGATGCCGCGGATGGCACGGCGCTGGCTCTCCGACATGCGCTCGGCCAGGGCGGACAGAAGCGGCGGCGTGGTAAAGAGGCTGTCGATCTGCTGATGATTGATGATGTTCATGGCCTGGCCCAGGACATGATCAAGATAAAGATTCAGCCCCAACGAACCTGGGGCCTGGCGTTTGATCCAGCGCACATCACAATCAACCGTGAAGGGCTCAAGGCTACCCACGGCCCGCGCCATGGCGCGGGCCGAGCGATCAATAATATGCGGCCCACCAGGCCCGACAAAGAGCCAAGTGCCGTTACAGGGAAAGGAGAAGCGTTCCACCGCAGCCTGCCAGGGCCGGACAAAGGCGTGCTCAAACTCTTGGGGCGAAAAGACGCGCCGACAGGGGTCACCAGTGGTGCCACCGGTCTCGGAAAGCAGCAGCTCCGGCAGCATGGACTGAAAACGGCGAGGGATGAAATCGACAAGGGGCCGGGTACGCAGGGCATTGATATCCATCGGTCCCAGACGATACAAGTCGTGGCAATTGTCTATCTCGTTGACAATATCAAAACCCAGGCTTTCCTGACGCTCCAGCCAATAGGGCGTACCATTCTCTGGCTCAAAATGAATGGCAAGGATCTCACGGATAAGGGAACTGTTCATCTTATTTTTTCCAGACAAGAATAAGGACCGGCAGGAGAAAGAGGTCGCAGATCATTGCCAGGGCCAGGGCACCGGCAATGAGCAGGCCGAAATTGCGCAAGGGAACAAAGGGAGAGGCGAAAAACCCTAAGAAACCGGTACCGGCCACCAGCGAGGTGGTGATAATGGCAGGGCCCACATGATCGAGACTATCTTGCAGGCGCTCGACAATGCCCATCCCGGGCGGTTCACGGCGCAGTCGGTGTAGAAAATGGATGGAATCATCCACCACAATACCAAAGACGATACTGGCGACCGTCACCGTGGCCACACTTAAGGGGATGGCAAACCAGCCCATGGCCGCCAGGATGAAGAACACGGGCAGGAAATTGGGGATAATGGCCAGCAACCCGTAATGCAGCGACCTGAGTGCCAGCCCCATGATCAGTGAAATGGCAAGGAAGGCAAAGCCGAAACTGCTGATCAGCGCCGTAAAAAGCCTCTTCTGGCCCCGGGTATAGAGGGGTACCGAACCGGTGACATACGGTTGCGACTGCCGGCCCAGGCCATGTTGCAGGTAGGCCTCCAGATTTTCGGCCAGCGCCAGGGTGGGCTCCGAGGCCAGGGTGCGCAGCAACAGGGTGAGACGCTGAGGCCGCTTGTCCATATCGGCAAAGGTCAAGGCCATGGGCAGTTGCATGCCGCTGGCTGTGGAGGCGGTGATCACCTCGCCACCGGCAAAAGAGTAGAAGATGTGGGTGATCTCCGGATGCAGAGCGCTATAACTTGCCATCAGCCCCTGCAGCTTTTCGTTTGAGACCGTGCTGGCCGCCAGATCAACCTCAAAGGGCGTCAGCCCCAGCCCTGCCCCTTCGATGCTCTGATAATCCTGGCGGACCACGGCCTGCTCACTAAAAAAATCAAGAATCAGCGATCCCACCTGAAGACGACCCAACCCCAGACCAGCCCCGACGCTGACCAGTAAAAAAAGGCCAAGGAGCAAAAGGCGATGACGGCTGAGACGCAGCGCCAGGTCGACGGGAATAGTCAGCGGCTTTTTGCGGCGGGTCGTGAAGAATAAAGGCAGCAGGATAAAGGCGCTGAGCAGTGCCAGTAGACTGGCCACCATGCCCCAGATGCCGAGCTGACGTACGGGCAGATAGTCCGACAGGGTCAAGGAGAGAAAGCCGAACATGGTGGTAATGCCGGAGAGCAGGCAGGGTGGCGCCACCAAGGAAAAGAGATCAACACTCTTCTGCGCCGCGTCATCCGGCACCTTGGCCACCAGGTGGATGGCATGAGCAATGCCGAGAATCATGGTAAGCGGCGGCAAGGCCAGCAGCACCATATTGAGGCGTACTCCAGCGGCCGCCATGATGCCGGTGATCTGCAGGGCCGGCAGAAAGCCGCAGGCCAAGACCAGCACCACATTCCGGCGATCGCGGACAAAAAACCAGACCCCCAGGGCGACAATAAACAGTACCACCGGAAAAAGGGTCTGGGTGGAACGGGCCGACAGCGTGTCAAGCAGGGCGGTGAGATACCAGACACCACCGAGATGGTAGGTGGTCTGGTGCCGGGCCAGAACCCCCTTCACCTCCCCTAAGAGCGTGGCCAAGCCGGCCGAGGACATATGCGCTTGCGGCATGACAAAAAAGAGGCCCCTGGTCTGCTCACCGGTGGCGTCAATGGCGAGGGAATGGATGGTGTGGACGCTGGTATCGTTGCTTAGATCAACCTCGAGATCCTCCATGGCAAAGAGATCGGTTCGAGGTAGGTAGATGATGAGGGGATCGGTGATCTCATAGCGCTCGATAAAGTCCTGATACTGGCGCCAATGGCTATCGTCCTCGGACTGCCACACAGAAAGCGAATTATCTACCTTGCTCTGCAGGGTAAAGGCGGCCAGCACCAGGGTAAAGAGAGCAAAGGCGAGCAGGACAGCAAGGCGATGACGCTGCAGAACAAGGGCGAATCTGCCAAAGAAATCCGCCATCAGCCCTTCCCTTTCAAGATGGAGCCGGCCCAGGAGGTGATAAACTTGAGACCGGCGGAACCAATGGCATGATTGACCCGGTGTTTGACCAGATCCTTGGGTCCCTGAGCAAGGATGTCGGCCAAGGCCCCAAGAAAATAATCGATCTCCTCCTCAGTGACGATAAGCGGTGGGTAGACACGTAACACCGAGCGGTTATTGAGCATCAGGGTGCCGAGAATCCCGTGCTGCTTCAAGAGGGCGGCAGCCACCATGCCGGGCAGATGCGCCTTGAGAACATTCTTCAGGCCGGGGATCTTGGCCGGCAGATAACGGGCCTGTGCCACCACCTCCTCGTCAAACTCGATACCCACCATCAGGCCGCGGCCGCGCACGGCGCGGATCCATTGGGGATATTTCTCCTGCAGGGCCAGCAGACCGGCATGCAGCCTCTCCCCCAGAATGCGGGCCCGTTCGGCCAGGTTCTCCTGCTTAAATACCTCCAGGGCGGCCATGGCCGCGGCACAACTAGTGGACCGGCCGCCAAAGGTGGAGGTCTGCACCAGACAGTCGTGGGGATTGTCATAGGCCGTCTCAAAGACCTTGGTGGTAGCAATGGTGGCACCAATGGAGGCCAGGCCGCCGCCCAGGGATTTTGCGATGACCAGCAGGTCCGGGATAACCCCATCCTGCTCACAGGCGAAAAAGGTACCGGTTCGGCACATACCAGTCTGGATCTCATCAAGGATGAGAAGCACGCCATAGTGATCGCAGATCTCCCGTACCTGACGCAGATAGCCTGCCGGCGGCACGACAACACCGGCCTCACCCTGGATCGGTTCGAGGATGACGGCGGCAATGGCCTCGTCGCCCTCCCTGGAGCTGTTCGCCAAAAGACGATCAATGGCCTCGGCATCGCCGTAAGGTACGGCCTTCGCCGGCAGCAGGGGGAAAAATTCTCGCAGCTTGGCGCCGCCGGTTACCGACAAAGCCCCCAGGGTCTTGCCATGCAGGGAGTTCTCGGCATAGATAAAGCGGGGCCGCCGGCCCTTGAAATAACGGGCCGCAAGCTTCAAAGCCGCCTCCACCGCCTCGGTACCGGAATTGCAGAAATAGAAACGATCCAGCGTACCGGGGGTCAGCAGACTCAGATTATGGGCCAGACAGGCGGCATAGGGCGACAGCAGCTCCTTGGAGAGATCCACCCTGTCCCGTACCAGCACATCCAGCAAAGCCGCCTTGACCTTGGGATGGTTATGCCCCAGATTCAAGGCACCGTAGGAGGAGACAAAATCAAGGATCTTCCGGCCCCGGGCATCAATTACGATGGCGCCGTGGGCGGCACGCGGCTCAATGGCCGTGTATTCGCCCATGTCGAGCAAGGCCACCAGCCCGGGATTGATATACTTCCGGAAGAGCTCTACACTCTCCTGGTAGGGCCTGCCCTCCACCTCACTGACATATATCCATTCTTTGTGCATAGCGTATCCTTAGTGCTGCCCTTGCTTCACTGTGGAGACAGGTTCAAGATACAAGGGGCAAGGAGAGTGGACGGCTTGCCTGGTTATGGCAAATGTCGTGCCAAGTTATTTTTTTGCGGCCTCATACCTCGTGCCCACTTCGGCTCCGCCTTTCCAGGCGCTCAAGGCACCCCAAAACCAGCCTTTGTATCCAGAGCCTTGCATCGTGTAACTTTACGACTTTACCAGATAAGGGCGATAACGAAAGAACTCCTCCAGGGCGGAGGCCGTGCGCAGGGCCTCCATGGTGTTGCCTGCCATGGTGATCTTACCGTCAAAAAAGGCGCGCTGCGGCGACAGACAGCCGCTGACCACCTGCAAAAAGATATCGGGTCGCACCTGATAGCCGAAACTGCTCTCCCCTCCCGCAGTAATGGCCTGCAGACAGCCGTCAATAATGACCAGGGTTCGCCGTGGCAAACCACTGACCTCCAACCAGAAGGTGCAGGAGAGTGAGGCAAGATTGGCGATAAGCTGCTGGCCGATAATGGTCGGCAGAAACTCGGTAAAATATTTGTCGATATCCTGGCGTTTTCGCTCTTCGATCGGCCCGCCATCCCGATTTTCATCTTTACAGACCAGAAACCGGCTGAAGGCACCAAGGAGCTCCTCGTCCGTCACCTCGGTGCAAAAATCAACGCCCAGCACCGCCTCGCTGTTGCTGCGCGCAAAAGAGACGGCAAGATCAAGGTAGGAGGCGTAGGTGGCCGTCTTTCTGGCCAGAATGCGCTCCGATTGGCTGGCTGGCAGTTGCCGGAAGGCATCATCAGCCACCAGGGCCGCCACCTTACGACCAAAGGCCTGATTGAAGACATCCTCCAACAGGAAGTTTGGGCAGGGATTTTTACAAACCAGATGATAGGTCCGGCCCAGACAGTGGGCCGAGGCAGCTATGGCAAGCAGGGCCGCAGCCACATCATTGTCAAAGATAAAGGGCAACTGACAATCGCGCCCACCGCGCAGGCGTAGCGGCAGCTCCCTGGCGTCCTGCATTTTGGCGGTGAGCAAGATGCGAAAAACGGCATCAAGAAAGATAAAGGGCCCAAAGGTATTCACCGAGGCCGCGGCAGGGTGGCGCTCAAGGATGATGGAGGGCCGATAGATGGTCACCCTGCCCTGCCCTCGTGCCATCTGCTCGTGCAGAAAGCGCTCGGCCAGAAATTTGCTCTGCTCGTAGCCATTACGAAAATCCTGGCCGCACTCAAGATCATCTTCGCCGAACATGGCATCATGGGTGCCACAGACAAAGGCGGTGGAGACGTGATGCAGGTGGGCACCGGCCTGACAGGCCAGAGCATGGACTTTTTTGACCCCATGGATATTTACCGCCGCATAGTCGGCCACTGAGCCGCCCTTAAAATCGGTACGGGCCGCCAGGTGAAAGATGGCTGTGAGCTCGGCGCAAAGTTCCGCATAGACCTGCGGATCCAGGCCCAGACGTGTCATGCTGACATCGCCCTGCAGATAGGAAAGCCGGCCCGGCACCGCAGGTAGATCACAGGGGAGCTGCTGACGGCTGAGCACTACCACCCGTTTACCTTGGGCCAGCAGACCTTCCACCAAGGGCTTACCGACAATGCCCGTACCGCCGGTGACAAGAACCGTCTCAGCCATCAATCAACCACCTGGCGGGCCGCCTGTTTCTGCCAGCCTTGTACTGCTGCACGGCTCTCTGCCGGCGAGGGGATTTCCTCCACCAAACGTTGCAGATTCCTCGCCATATTAGCTACATAGTGTTCCTTGAGACTTTCGTCGTTATAGCTCACACTCTTGCGGCTCCAGACCAGACAGTGGCCACAGCCCTGGCAGCCCAGGCGGCATTGCGGTTTGTTGCGGGCAAAAAAGTCCAGGAAACCGTCCAGGGCCTGGTTGTCAATGATCACATCGAGCGCCGGCAGCCGGCTGCCGTCCTCATTCTCGCGAAAGGTCAGCCAGTGCGGCCAGCCGAGGAGATCAAGAAGGTTGCCGGAGAACTCCCGGCTCAGATAGGTGCGACACAGCCTCAGGATCTCGGACGCCGGCAGACCGCGGCCGGCTATCTTATAATAATCTATCCCTACCTCCTGCCAGAGATGTAGATCCTCGGGCCGCACCCAGGGGCTCTTTAAAAACTCGCCCTCGTTCTGCAACTTCTGGAGAAAGCACCAGTTGAGATAGTACTGGTTATAGGGAATACCGGCGCCGCCGCGCAGATAGCTCTGGGAGCCCATGGAGGCCACGCAGTAGTGGTTGTACTTGAAGTGACACTGGCTGATACAGACCGGATTGACGATGATCTCAAGCGGCACAGAGCTCTGGGCGCAGGCCCGCTCCAAAAAGGCAAAATCGCGGTTCACCTCCACATCAAGCACCACCCGGTCGGCACCGGCCCGGTGATACTGTTCGATACCGGCCAGGGCGCCCACATAACCGATGGTGGAGGTCACTACCTCCAATTCAGGAAAACGGCTGCTGATGATCTCCACCAGATAGGGGATAGCCACGGTAACCGATTCCACACCGCACTCCACCAGGAAGACAAGCAATTCCTCCAGATTCCTGCGGCCCTCGTGGGTATACTCCAGATTGGCATAGCTGGGGGCGTTGAACAGATAATTAAAGGCAATGTCGTGCGCTCGGGCCGCCGCCACATGGTCCCGGAACTGACGGCGATCTACCGCCGGCAGATACTTGGCCGGTCGGGCCGAATTAAAGGCCCCCTCCTGGAAAGAACCGTACAGCTCATGGATGCGTCCGCCACTGTCGGCAAACTCGTCGTTAAGGGCAGCCACCGCCTCGACAAAGGTGGTGGTAAACGGGGTGGGCACGGTGAATCTACGCATATCTTATCTGGGTCTCATGGTGGGAAGGGGGAGGCTGGTTGCGGCCAGAAGGATCTCCGGTCGTTTGCTTTCAGGAGATGCATGGCGTTCAACACGGACCTCCAGGGTATCTGCGCCGGTGAGCACACCCTTGACATCAACAGTTACCATCTTCATGTTGCCAGGCATAAGGGCCTGCTGCTCATCGCAGACCAGCGCCCCGCCTGTGCCAACCGTCAGGCCGTCACGCAAAAAGCAGACCTCAAGCCGAATACTCTTGGCACCAAAGGTGCCGGTGGGCAGATTATGGGGCAGACGATGATTGACCTCCACCTCCACCGTGGCCCTGTTTTCATCGACCCGCAGGCCGAGCACGGCGAGGCGAAAGGCCGCGGGATGGTGGGGCATAGCGTCCAGAGAGATATCGTGACTGCGGGTGTCCACATCATCCTCAAAGGCCACCAGGGCATTGGAAAAGATATTACTGCCCTGACTGGCGGTGCGGCGGCGTTCGGCCGCGTGACACTCCTGACAGGTGGCAACGTCCCTCCCCGCCTGTACCGCCTGATACTCGTCATAGGTCTCCCCATGACAGACAGCGCATACGTCCACCGTAAGATAAAAACGATCCGCCTCCTGAACCGGATGGGGCTGAAAAAGGGCGGATGAGGCATGGGGCCCATGCATGGTCCCCTGCGAGAGGTGGCAACTGATACAGGTCACACCCTCGTTGCGGTGGAAGGAGCGCGGCATGGTATCACCGCCGCGGACCTCAAGGGGCACATGGCAACCGAGGCATTCATCTCCCCCCTCTGCCGCAATTTCGGCCTGAAAGCCGGGGTTGACAAAGGCCTGGCCATGGACTGAACCGGCCCACTCACCAAATTGGACAATATGGCAGGAACCGCACTCACTGGCAGCTGGGCCATCGACTTTATCAGAAGGAAGAACGGTGAGATGATTGAAGGAGGTACAGCCGGCCAACATGGCAAGAACGACAAAATGAAACAGGGCTATATTCAGGTTACTTTTCGACAAAACATTCCTTTATCAGGAGGGCGAAAAAGGTGGTGGATAGCCCGGACAGGACCTTCCTTTTTTACCCTTTAGTCATAACGCGATATGCGACTTTTGACAAAGAGAACTATCTCTAAGTTCCGCAAATATTAGAAGCAGCGAAAAAATGTATTTCCAATACAGCCGGCTGACCATATACAATATCCTCTGCTCCCCATGCCACAAAAAGCGTTTTCCCCCTTGGAAGGAGACTGTTATGAAAAAACCACTCCTCGCCGTTGCCCTGCTTCTTGCCCTCCTTGCGCCCGCCCTGGCCCAGGCAGCCGACTGGTCGGCTAATGTGAACGGCGTTCTCGGTATAAAGATGCTTGATGACAGCGATTGGGGGGATTTTGACAACCAGTTCGAGATGGGAGTCATGGCCGATCTGACAGCCGACTCATGGCCTGTCGGCCTCAGCGCCAATCTCTTCTACTCCAGCGACAGCACCTCCGACTATCACGACAACGAGATCGGCGACACCTACTACTACACCTACTATGCCGAGGACGCCACCACAGTGGAACTCAACCTGGGTCTCAAAAAGATCTGGAGCGTGACCCATCCCTTTAACATCTACATGGGCGGTGGCCTGGCAATCATCTATGGCGAAATGGAAATCACCCGGGCCAACAACCTTGCCGGCACCTACCGGGATACAGACAGCGAGGATGACATCGGTCTGGGCGGCTGGGGCGCGGTGGGGTGTTATTACACGTTCGCCAACCAGATCAATGTGGGGCTCGACCTGCGCTACTCAACAGCCGAGATCGACATGTATGACGACGAGATTGATGCCGGCGGTTTCCACGCCGGCCTGCTGGTGGGCTATGCCTGGTAGAGGGGCATGGCCGAGGGGTAGAGGGTCCCGGACCGACCATGGCCCGAGCGGCCCGGTGCTTTAGCAAAGTGCCCCGTGCCTGGTGTTGAAAGGTACGGGGCAGCTGGCCGACGGCACGGCACACGGCACAGCTGCTCTGCCTCAGCTTTCATCGCCCTCTTGCCTATCAGCAAGCAGCGCCTTGAACTCATCGGCCTCAAGGGTCTCCTTTTCGAGCAACTTCTCCGCCACCCTGTGAAGCAAGGCCAGATGCTCTTCCAAGGTCTGGCGCACCGTCTCCATGCGTAAATCAATGATCTGCCGCACCTCATCATCGATGTTGCGGGCCGTCTGCTCCGAAAACTCCCGCTGCTGGAACATGCCTTGTTGAAGATGGCGACTGGAGGGGGTCAGATAGGTCACACGTCCCAATTTGTCATTCATGCCGTACATGGCCACCATGCTCCTGGCAATATCAGTGGCTTTCTGCAAATCGTTCTGGGCACCGGTGGTGATGTCGCCGAAAACGATCTCCTCGGCCGCTCGGCCGCCGAGCAAGACATCGATCTTCTCGAGCAGCTCCGTCCTTGACATCAAAAAACGATCCTCGGTGGGCATCTGCATGGTGTAGCCCAGGGAACCGATACCACGCGGCACAATAGTAATCTTGTGGACCGTCTCGGCCGTGTCGCGAAAGGCCGCCACCAGGGCATGACCGGTCTCGTGAAAGGCGACAATCCTCTTCTCCTTTTCATTCAAAACCCGATTCTTCTTCTCCAGGCCGGCAACGATGCGGTCAATTGCCGCCTCAAAATCCGAGGTTTCCACATGATCCTTGTTTTCCCGCACGGCAAGAAGGGTGGCCTCATTGGCCAGATTGGCCAGATCAGCACCGGTAAAACCCGGCGTCCGCCGGGCAATAACATTAAGATCAACATTCTTGGCCAGGGCAATGCCCTTGGTATGGACGGCCAGGATCGCCTCCCGTTCCTTCAGGTCGGGGCGATCCACCAGTATCTGCCGGTCGAAACGTCCGGGCCGCAGTAAGGCCGGGTCAAGAATCTCGGGCCGGTTGGTGGCGGAGAGAATCACCACGCCGATATTGGCCTCAAAACCATCCATCTCCACCAGGAGCTGGTTCAAGGTCTGCTCACGCTCGTCATGGCCGCCCATCATACCGGAACCACGTGCCTTGCCCAGGGCATCCAGCTCATCGATAAAGACAATGCAGGGCGCCTTGGCCGAGGCCTGCTCAAAAAGATCCCGCACCCGGGCCGCCCCCAGGCCCACAAACATCTCAATAAAATCGGAACCGGAGATGGAAAAGAACGGCACACCGGCCTCACCGGCCACGGCCTTGGCCAGCAACGTCTTGCCGGTGCCTGGCGGACCCACCAACAGGATACCCTTAGGGATTTTGGCACCCAGACGGGTAAACTTCTCCGGTGTCTTAAGAAATTCAATAACCTCTTCAAGTTCTTGTTTGGCCTCATCCTGGCCGGCCACCGACTTGAAATCAACACCGAGGTCGGTCTGGCCGATGATCTTGGCCTTATGCTTGCCCAGGGTCATCATGCCGCCGGCACCGGTCTGCTGCCCCAGTCGACGCAGGGCAAAAAGCCAAATACCCACAAAAATAAGCGCCGGCAGGATCCAGGAGAGTAGCGTCTTTAAAAAGGTATGCTCATTGGCGGCAATTATATCGACATTATACTTCTCCAGAAAGGCCACCAAATCTCGATCTTCAACGCGCGGCGTCACATAGACCGCCTCCGGAAACATGGGCTCCTTCTGGCCGATCTGTTTTTTCTCAAAACCCTTGAGCTGATTGGTGGAGATCACCACGGAATTGATCTTCTGCTCTTCCACATGGTTTTTGAACTGGCTATAGGAGACATTATTGACCTTGGGAGCCAGCCAGCTCTGAATAACCAGAAAGATGGCCAAGGCCACCAAAAGATAGCTGAAGGAAAATGAATATTTCTTGTCCATTTTTTGAATCATGCAACACCTCGCCAATCCTGTATACGCAACTTTTTCAAGGTCATCTTCAATAAAGGGTCAAGGGTCAAGGGTCAAGGGTCAAGGGTCAAGGAGAGAGTGTAGGGTCATGGCGGGGCCGTGACAAGTGACGTGCCGATTCTTATTCAGGCCAAACAGATCGGCCCGGGTGCCGACCATCCCGCCTTTCGGCCGGCTCAATGCGGCTTCCCCTCCATCTTGCATCTTGAGCCTTGAGCCCGAGCACCTCTCACCATGACGCCCGCCTATGCCTTCCTGGTTCCAAAAAAACGACCTTTCAGCTGCTTTTCCGTCTCAAGGCAGACAAAGAGCGCCACGCCAATGGACAGGATCATGAGGAGATCCATGAGGCTCATGGCCTGCGTGGCAAAAATCTCCTGCAGGGGCGGCAGGTAGGTAATGGCAAACTGCCCGACAGTGACCACGGATATGGCCACCCAGATGGCCCGCGTACCGCGCACGGCTTTCCAGGAGAGAGATAGTTCCGACATGTTGCGAATGTAGAGGAGTTGGAAAATCTCCATCATCACCAGGGTATTCATGGCCAGGGTCCGGGCCAGTTCCACGGCATAGCCCTGTCTGACGGCATACAGATAGACCCCGAAGACTCCCACCAGAAACAGGGTACTCACCAGAATGATGTGCCAAATCAGGTGACCGGTGAGCAGGGCTTGATTACGCGGCCGCGGCGGCCGCCGCATGGTGTTCTTCTGGGGTGGCTCAAAGGCCAGGGCAATGCCGAGGGACACGGCGGTGATCATATTGACCCACAAAATCTGAATGGGCGTAATGGGCAGGGCCATGCCGAAGAGCAGTGCCAGAATAATGGTGGAGGCCTCGCCGCCGTTGGTGGGCAGGGTCCAACTGATCACCTTCTTGATATTGTCATAGACCGTCCGCCCCTCGCGCACCGCCGCGACAATGGAGGCAAAATTATCATCGGCCAGCACCAGTTCAGCGGCCTCCTTGGCAGCCTCGCTGCCCTTACGACCCATGGCAATACCGGCATCGGCACGTTTGAGGGCCGGCGCATCATTAACGCCGTCACCGGTCATGGCCACGGTCATGCCATGCGCCTGCATGGCAGTGACCAGCCGCAACTTATGCTCCGGACTGGCTCGGGCAAACACGTCAATATCAAGGACCGTGTCGCGCAGGGCCACATCATCAAGGCCATCAATATCAGCACCGGTGAGCACCTTATCGATCTTGCGCAGGCCAATCTGGCGGCCGATGGCCCCGGCCGTAATGGCATGGTCACCGGTGATCATCTTCACCTGGATTCCGGCACTATAACACTCGGCCACGGCACTGATCGCCTCCTCCCGGGGCGGGTCAATCAAGCCGACCATGCCAAGCAGCACCACCGCCTCCTGCAGGTCGGATTGTTCCAGTACAGTGTGCTCCGGCGCCACGGCCTTGGCGGCAAGGGTAAGAACACGCTGACCCTGGCCGGCAATCTGTGCGGCCCGGTCACGCCAGCCCTCCGCATCAAGGGGGGCGGTGCCGCCATCACTGCGGCGCTGCTCCTTGCACATGGCAAGGATGGTCTCAGGCGCGCCCTTGACATAGATAAAGGCATGTTCTTCATGATCATGGTTGAGGGTTGCCATGTATTTATGGCTGGAATCAAAGGGAATGACATCGGTCCGGGTCCACTGCCGGCGTTCTTCGCCGCCATTCATGCCGGTTCTGCCGGCAAAGGCCATCAAGGCCCCCTCCATGGGATCTCCCTCAACAGCCCAGCCGTCTTTATTCTTATGGAGCTCCGCATCATTACACAGCGCCGCCGCACGGCCCAACTCCACCAGATGCGGATAGTCGCCGGCAACAACAACCCTGTCCTGCAGCTCGATTTCACCGGTCGGCGCATAGCCCTCACCTTTCACCCTGAACGTCTGCCCATCAACCACCACCGAGGTAACACTCATCTCATTGCGTGTCAGTGTGCCGGTTTTATCCGAGCAGATGACCGAGACCGAGCCCAGGGTCTCGATGGCCGGCATGCGCCGGACAATGGCGTTGCGGCGCGCCATGGCCTGTACCCCCACAGCCAGAGTAATGGTCAACACCGCCGGCAGACCTTCCGGAATGGCAGCCACCATCAGGCCCACCACGGCCATAAAGAGTTCGGTGAAGTCCTGCTTGAGCACAAAAAGGCCAAAGCCCAGAATCAGCAGGGCAATCCCGACGATAAAGATGGTCAGCCACTTACCGAAAATGCCGATCTGCTCAACCAGCGGTGTGGTCAGGGTCTCCACCTCGGCCAACATGCCGCTGATGCGACCGACCTCGGTGGTCTCACCCGTGGCCACCACCACGCCCACCCCTTGACCGCTGGTCACCGAGGTACCGCTATAGGCCAGACAGGTACGATCCCCCAGGGCCGCCTCATTGCCCACCGGCTCGGTCTGCTTTTCCACGGCCAGGGATTCACCAGTGAGGATCGCCTCCTGGGTATGCAGACCATGGCTCTTTAAGAGGCGCAGATCCGCCGGCACCTTGTCACCCGCCTCCAGCAGGACGATATCGCCCGGCACCAGCTCCTCTCCGGCCACGGTATATCGCTTGCCGTTGCGCAGAATAGCAGCCCGGGGCGCCAACATGTTACGAATGGCATCCATGGCCTTTTCCGCCTTGCCTTCCTGAATAAAACCGATCACGGCGTTAATCACCACCACGGCCAAGATGACAAAGGTATCAACCCAGTGATCGAGCAGGGCGGTGATAGCGGTGGCAGCCAGCAGCACATATATGAGAATATTGTGAAACTGATGCAGAAAACGCATGAGCAAACCGGGCCCCTGGGGCGCCGGCAGGCGATTGAGGCCATGGGAGTGTCGGCGTTTAACGGACTCCTCATCGCTCAAGCCATCCGGTGTGCTGTCGAGCTCCGACAAAACTTTTTCCACTGACAGGCCATGCCAATTCTGTGTTCTACTCATTGGTTATCCTTTTTTAAACAAGGTCGATATCATCAACAAATGCCTGATCCGTTGACAGGGTGCAGCTCATTGTCCATCGTTCCATGAACGCAGTGTTTTTTGGCTCGCCGCCCTTCCGGAAGGGGAGACGGCAACGAGTTGGTCTAAGGTATCATGATCATCAAATCGAAGGCAAGAAAGCTCCTGCAAGATCGCTGGCCACCACAAAATAAGAGTGCTGCCTCGGTGGCAAAATATTGGCTGGTGCCTTCCCCTTACGTCGGGTGCAGGGTAAGGTGTGAGATGTCAGGAGACAGGAGAAAAGCGTAAAACCCGGGAAGTTGACTTGTAACAGAAGAGATCATTCAGTGGACAACGCCATGCACAGCCAGAAGAAAAAGACCGCCACCCCATATGCACCCCGCACCGTGGTGCGTTTCACCGATGCCATTGCCGCCCATATCGCCAAGGGGCGCCTGGAGGCGGAAGGCATTGCTGTTTTCATGGCCAACGAACATCACGTCTGGGCCAACTGGCTCTTCTCCAATGCCCTTGGAGGCGTGGAACTCCAGGTTCGACAGGAGGATGAGAGCGCCGCCCGCCAGATCTTGGCCCAGGTCAACAGCGGCCATTTTGCCGATGCAGAGAGCCGGGAAGAGGTTCTCACCTGCCCGCAGTGCGGTGCCGCCACCCTGCAGGAGGAAAAGGGCAGCCGCAAGGTGGCCTTTCTCTTCCTCTTCCTGCTGCAACTGCCCCTGCCCTTCCGGCGCAACAGGTTCTTTTGCAAGAAGTGCGGCCACAGGCCATAGGGGACAGGGCTGGCCCGATTTTCTAGACCTCACCTGTTCAACATAAAGATTCCAGACCCTTATCAACCCGTTGAAAAAGATAGCCAGCGAAGCTGAGGCTAGGAAAAATGAGGGGCAAAAAGCGCGCCCGCAGGAGGTAAGGGAGCCTGCGACACTCCGAGTAGCCTTGGGGTCCTTTTTACATGGGGCTTAGGAGCATTTCGGAGTCTCGCTCCGCTCGCTTAGCTCAAGCCGAATTTTGACGACGCATCAGCAGATAGCGAACCAAGAGAGACCTTTGAGCGCAGTATTTCAACGGGCTGCTATATTTCTGTGTCTCTGTAATGCTATTACACCTTGATAAAAAACCGAAAAAAGTTGAGTTTAAAAATAGGGGTGATAAACCACAGCCAAAAGGTATAAAGTAGTTGCCATGCAGACATCAAAACAAGGAAATCTTCTCATAGAAAACGCCCTCAGATTGGCCGAAGAAACAGCCTGCGACAAGGTCTTTCTTTTCTTAAACAGTGAAAAGGAGTGCCACTCCTATAGCGACAATGCAAAACTGATGGACAACAGGGTGGTCCTGATCCTGCCCCGTCATCAGCATATTTCCGACTGCTTTGCCGGCGCCAAGACCGTCATCCACACCTGGTCCGGCAACCAGACCCGTTTTTCCCGTATCAAATACGCCTTTATGCAGGCCGTTCTCCAGGATGTCATCCAGCCGCACAGCAAGGTGGTCTGTGTCCTGGGGCCATGGGGCAGGGATCACCTGGACACTATCACCATCCATGACCTGCGCCTCTCCTGGAGCGAGGATTTCCCCTTTGACCCCCGCTCTCTGATCGGCAAGAAATTCTACCAGACCGTTATCGCCGTGGTGGACATCGCCCTTGACATCGGCGCCCTGGGCCGGGAGGGCAAATCCGTGGGAACCACCTTTATTATCGGCAATATCGACCAGGTCATGAACTCTTCCCACCAGGCCATCTTTAACCCCTTCAAGGGCTATGCCGCCGAAGACAGGCTCATCACCTCCCCAGAGGTGGTGGAGAGCATCAAGGATCTCGCCCAACTCGACGGCGCCTTTGTGATTTCCGACACAGGGGTGGTGGAGGCGGCCGGTCGTTACCTGGATGCGGTGAGTAACGTCACCCATCAGCTCAAGGGGCTGGGCTCCAGACACCGGGCCGCAGCCAGCATGACCATGCACACGGAGGCCATTGCCGTGGTGGTTTCGGAAGGTACCGGCAGACTCACCGTCTTTGATCAGGGCAGGATCATTGCCTCACTGGAGCCGGTGGTCGGCACCAGGGTGGTCTAGTCGCGTTTCCCACAAAGATGGTGGCGCCGGGCCGCCAGGTGGAAGGAAGACAACAAGCAGAGAACCTGCTCTTGTGGGGGCCCAGAGGGAACGCCAAAAAAAAAGGACCTAGGGATTTCTCCCTAGGTCCTTACTATGAATGGCGGGGCCGACGAGACTCGAACTCGCGACCTCCGGCGTGACAGGCCGGCATTCTAACCAACTGAACTACGACCCCGCAGAGTCTTTACAATCTGGTGGGCGGTACAGGGATCGAACCTGTGACCCTCGGCTTGTAAGGCCGATGCTCTCCCAGCTGAGCTAACCGCCCCAGAGTGAGGTGATTATTTAACAAAGCAGCAGGCCTACGTCAACGAAAAAAGCTCCCTGCAAAGAATAAAAAGTAGCCCTGCGGATCAGGGGGCTGCACCACCGGAAATGAGCGGCACCATGGCGCTCTTCCTGGTGCGGGACAGACCCGGCAACCGCTCTTTTCAGCCAGCCTGCATCAATGGGCGGCCGGCAGCTCCGCCTCCTTGGTCAGATCAATCATTTCCCCGCAAAAAGGCTCAAAGGAGAGCTCCTTGAAGAGCTCCTGCCCCTCCTCCAGGGCCAGGGCCACCTCCAGCACCTGATCGGCATGCTCCACCACCTGGACATCCAGGGCGTTTAAGATCTTGGCCGGAATCTTTTCCAGATCTCGCTCATTTTCCTTGGGGATCAGGACATGGGTAATGTTGCCACGCCGGGCTGCCAGTAATTTTTCCGTCAGACCACCGATGGGCAGGACCCGGCCGCGCAGGGTGATCTCGCCGGTCATGGCGATCTCCTTGCGCACCGGAATCTTCAAAAGGGCCGAGACAACAGAGGTGGCCATGGTAATACCGGCCGATGGTCCATCCTTGGGAATGGCCCCTTCCGGCACATGGATATGGATATCGAGCTTCTGGTAAAACTCTCTGGACAATCCGAGACGCAGGGAGTTGGCGCGCACATAGCTGAGCGCGGCCTGGGCTGATTCCTGCATGACATCGCCAAGCTTCCCGGTAATGGTGAGCTTGCCGCTGCCGGGCATGAGCACGGTCTCGATCTGCAGGAGTTCACCACCCACCTCCGTCCAGGCCAGGCCGGTGGCAAGACCCACCTGATCAAGCTCTTCGGCCAGGCCGAAACGATACAGGCGCGGTCCGAGAAGCTTGCGAACCGTCTGCGGCATGACCCGGTAGCGTTTCCTGGCATTATCCTTTTTGAGGCGATCACGGGCAATCTTACGGCAGATACTGGCCACGGTTCGTTCCAGATTACGCACTCCGGCCTCGCGGGTATAGCAACGGACAATCTCCAAAACGGCCTTGTCGGTGAAGGCGATATCACCGGCCTTGAAACCGTTTTCCACAAGCTGCTTGGGCACCAGAAAACCCTTGGCGATCTGCAGCTTGTCCTCTTCCGTATAGCCGCTCAGCTTAATCACCTCCATGCGATCGCGCAGAGGTGGCGGAATAGCCGGCAGATTATTGGCCGTGGTGATGAAGAAAACATCGGAGAGATCATAGTCAAGATCAAGATAGTGATCGACAAAGGTGCTGTTCTGCTCAGGATCAAGGACCTCAAGCAGGGCCGAAGAGGGATCACCCCGAAAATCCGTGGACATCTTGTCAATCTCGTCCAGACAGAACACCGGATTGTTCACCTTGACCTTCTGCAGGGACTGGATGATCTTACCGGGCATGGCGCCGATATAGGTGCGACGGTGGCCGCGAATTTCCGCCTCGTCCCGCACCCCGCCCAAGGAGAGTCGGGCAAACTTACGGCCCATGGCCCGCGCCACCGACTTGGAAAGCGAGGTCTTGCCCACACCGGGAGTGCCCACCAGACAGAGGATGGGCCCCTTGATTTTTTTGACCTGGGCCTGGACCGCCAGATACTCCAGGATCCGCTCCTTGGGATCGCTGAGCCCGAAATGGTCTTCGTTTAAGATATCCTCGGCCCCCCGGGCCTTCTTGTTGGCGCGACTCTTTTCCTGCCAGGGCAGGCTGAGGATGGCGTCGATATAGTTGCGGACCACGGTGGCCTCGGCCGACATGGGCGACATCATCTTCAGCTTCTTGAACTCCTTGTTGACCTTTTCCCGGGCCGCCTTGGGCAGTTTCTTGGCAAGAATCTGCTTGTTGAGTTCATTCAGCTCCGCGGCAGCCGGATCATCCTGCCCCATCTCCTTCTGGATGACCCGCACCTGCTCAGCCAGATAGTAGTCCTTCTGGGTCTTCTCCATCTTCTGCTTGACCTGCGAACGGATATTCTGCTCCAGGTTGGCAATCTCGGTCTCCCGCTGCAGCAGGGTGAGAACAAGCTCCATTCGCTTGACAACATCTATGGTGCTGAGGATCTCCTGCTTTTCAGGTGTCTTCAGAGGCAGGTGGGAGGAGAGCACATCGACCAGTTTGGCCGGTTTATTGATTTTACCCAGGGAACTGACCACCTCCACCGGAATCTTCTTGGTATGCTTGCGATAGAGGTTAAAAGCGGAGTGCAGCTGCCGAATGTAGGCCTCGATCTCCACGTCCTGCTCCGGATCCTCCTCGCATTCTTCCACCTCGGCCGCCAGGTAGTCATCCTCTTCAAAGAACTCGGTGACCGTGGCGCGGCGCCGTCCCTCCACCAGAGCCTTGATGGTACCGTCCGGCAGCCTGAGCAGCTGCAGGACACCGGCAATGGTCCCCACCTCGTAAACGGCATCCATGGCCGGATCTTCATCGGCCCCATCCTTCTGGGTGACCAGAAAGATCTCGGAGCGTTCCTTCATGGCCTTTTCCAGGGCGGCTATGGACTTTTTTCGGCCCACCACCAGGGGGGCAACCATATGGGGGTAAAGGACAATATCCCGCAGGGGCATCATGGCATAGCGATGCAAAGCGGCGGCAGAGGAGGTGGAATCATCGTCAATCAAGTTCATAACACCTTATTATTATTTTTGTTTTCGGCAGCAATGGCCGCCGGCTGCGCAGGGCAGCAGGCACACCGGCAGGGCACAGGGACTGCCGAAGGAGAGCCGGAAAAAAGGCCACGCCCTCAGCATAGGCAAGGACGTGGCCAAAGGACTTCAGACAAGGCGGTGCCGAACTCAGGCACTCTTCTTTGATTCATTTTCATAGAGAATGACCGGATAGTCTCCGCCAAGGATAACCTGCTCACTGATCACACACTCCTTGACGTTCTCCTCGGAAGGCAGCTCGTACATCACCTCAAGCATGGCCTTTTCCATGACGGAGCGAAGACCGCGGGCCCCGGACTTACGCTTTAGAGCCTCCTTGGCAATGGCGGTCAGGGCGCCTTCGGTGAAGCGGAGCCGGACATCCTCAAACTCAAAGAGCTTCTGATACTGTTTGGTCAGGGCATTCTTGGGTTCCTGCAGGATACGCACCAGATCTTCCTCGGTAAGCTCCTCCATGGTGGAGATCACCGGCAGGCGCCCCACCAGCTCGGGGATAAGACCGAACTGCAGGAGATCCTCGGGCTGAATCTCGGAGAGGATCTCTCCCATTTTTTTCTTGTTCTCGCCCACCACCTTGGCACCAAAGCCCATGGACTTGGTGCCGGTGCGCCGCTTGATCACGGCATCAAGACCGACAAAGGCACCGCCGCAGACAAAGAGGATGTTGGTGGTATCTATACGGATATAGTCCTGCTGCGGATGTTTACGACCGCCCTTGGGCGGTACGCTGGCCACTGTTCCCTCAATAATCTTGAGCAGGGCCTGCTGCACCCCCTCACCCGAGACATCACGGGTAATGGAGGCGGAGTCGGACTTGCGGGCAATCTTGTCAATCTCATCGATATAAACAATACCATGCTGGGCCCGTTCCACATCATGGTCGGCAGCCTGCAGGAGACTGACCAGGATATTTTCAACATCCTCGCCCACATACCCTGCCTCGGTAAGGGTGGTGGCATCGGCCATGGCAAAGGGGACATTAAGTACCTTGGCCAGGGTCTGGGCCATCAGGGTCTTGCCGGAACCGGTGGGACCGATGAGAATAATGTTGGACTTCTGCAGCTCCACATCAGACGCATCATTGCCGTAATTGGCACCCACCCGTTTATAATGATTGTGGACCGCCACGGAAAGGGAGCGTTTGGCCTTATCCTGGCCCACGATATACTCATCGAGATGGGCCTTGATCTCGCGCGGTTTCAGGGCGGCGTGGACCACGTCATGCACCGGGACCTTGTGCAGGTCTTCCCGGACTATATCGTTACAGAGATCTATACACTCATCACAGATATAGACGTTGGGTCCGGCAATAAGTTTTTTTACTTCCTCCTGGCTCTTGCCACAAAAGGAGCAGAGAACATCAGGATCGTCGGTGTTGTTACCGGCCATAATCAGCCTTCCTCTTCACTGGTTTCACGGTGAGTCAGCACCTTGTCAATGATGCCGTATTTTTTTGCTTCAACTGCACTCATATAATAATCACGATCTGTATCTTTGCTGATTTTTTTCATGGTCTGGCCGGTGGCCTTGACCAGCATCTTGTTGAGCGACTCACGCATGCGCAGGATTTCCTTGGCATGAATATCGATGTCCGAGGCCTGGCCCTGGAAGCCGCCCATGGGTTGATGGATCATGATGCGGGCATTGGGCAGGGAGTGCCGCTTACCCGGTGTGCCAGAGGCCAGGAGAAAGGCGCCCATGGAAGAGGCCTGTCCCATGCAGAGGGTGGCAATGTCGCACTTGATATATTGCATGGTATCGTAAATGGCCAGTCCGGCAGTAACGGAACCGCCCGGGGAGTTGATGTAAAAGGTAATATCCTTATCCGGGTCATCCGCCTCCAGAAAGAGGAGCTGGGCAATAATCACATTGGCAATGTCATCATTGACCTGGGTGCCCAGAAAGATGATGCGCTCCTTCAAGAGGCGGGAATATATATCAAAGGCGCGCTCCCCTCTCGGGGTTTGCTCTACAACCATGGGAATCAAACTCATACCTTCTCTCCTGTTCTAAACGTGTGCCTGTTCGAAAATGGTTCTTTCGGAATCGCCACCGAAACAACCTCTTACCGGACAGGCACTAACTTGCCTCGACGTAATTAATGGTGGACTCGCTGCGCAGGAACTCAACGATCTTCTCGTTTAAGATCTCATGCATAAAGGGCAGGAGGTCCTCGCGACGGGCAAAGTATTTTTTAACATCATCGACACTCATGGCATACTGCTCGGCAATACGCTGAAAGCCCTTGCTCAGGTCCTCATCTTCAACCTTGATATCTTCAACCTCGGCAATCTTCTTGAGAATAAAATCGCCCTTCACCCTTTTCTCGGCATCTTCCTTATAATCCTCAATGAGTTTTTCACGGCTGAGGCCGGCGGCTTCCAGGGTCATATTCTGGCGTTCCAGGGTCTCTTCAAGCTGTTTGATATGATGACTGATCTCATGGGCCACCAGGCGCTGCGGCACCTCAAAGTCATGGTTTTCAAGGAGCTTGAGCATGACCACATCGGTGAGGTCGCCGGAGCGGCTCTTCTCACGTTCCGCCGCGATCTTTTCCTTTATATCGGCCTTCAGGTCATCCAGGCTCTTGAAATCCGCGGAGACCTCCTGGGCAAATTCATCATTGATCTCGGTCAGGACCCGCTCCTTGAGGTCCTTGACCGTGATATGGAACTCTATGGTCTTGCCGGCCAGGATCTGGTTGGCGAAATCAACGGGGAACTCGATCTCCTTGGTGACCTCGTCGCCGACCTTCAGGCCGAGCATGGCATCCTCGAAGACCTTGCCGTTTTTACCGGAACCGATGTCAATGGGATAATCGCTGCCCTTGACGTGCTGCATCTCCTCACCGTCTTCAAAGGCGGTGAAATCAATGGTAATGATATCATCCTGCTCGGCACCGCGATCTTCGACGGAGCGCAGCGGCGCCATTTCCCGACGCATGCTCTCCAACCGGGCCGCAATGTCCTCCTCCGAAACCTCCAGAGCGGGCAGTTCCACCTCCAGACCCTTATAGGTTCCCAGTTCAAAGTCAGGCTTGATGTCGATTTCGGCCACATAGGTGAAGGTGCCGACATCATCAAAGGAGTGGGAGCGGATGTCCGGGTGGACTACGGCCTCCAGCTTGCTCTCCTCCAGGGCGTCAAAGTAGGTGTCCTGGACGATCTTTTCGGCCACTTCATTATAGACGGACTCGCCGTAACGCTGTTCCAGGACCTTGCGAGGCGCCTTGCCCTTGCGGAAACCACGGATTTCCACCTCGCCGGCTAGCTTGCGGAATGCCTTATCAAGACGTTTTTTAACCTCTTTCTCAGGAACAACAATAGTAAGCGCCCGACCAAGGGCACTGGATTCTTCAACACTGACCTGCATTGGATTTTTCCTTATTTATGTTAAGTAAACGAGTCTCCTCCCGCCGCCTCTGGCGAGAACAATAAAAAAAGAAGATCGGCACCGACCTGCCTGCCGACCTTCGAGCCATTACAACTGGTGCGAGAGGGGGGAGTCGAACCCCCACACCAAAGGCGCTGGATCCTAAATCCAGTGCGTCTACCAATTCCGCCACTCTCGCCAGAACCGAACAAAAATAAACAACTTTGTGCGTCCAGTCAAGGTGGTGGGCGTAAAGAGGCGACAAATAATGTCCGACAGGTACGCACCTTTCCGTGGTCGAGCATTGCCGGCCGGGCAGCTCCGAACATCCGTTATTGCCGCTTGGCGCCGCCATTAATCTGTTGACAGAGCGTGGGAGAATTGCTAGCTACTACCCTTTATCTTTTTGCTATGCGACAATCCGTTTTTACCAATAGTTCCTTTTTGATTTTTTCACGGCAGTCTCTCCTTATACGGGCACAGATATGACCCAGACATCTTTTTCCGCAAATGGTCTTCCCACCCTGATCGGCTCTATTCCCCTGGCCAGCCATGACGAGGCCCTTGACCTCATCATGGCGCATACCCCGGAGATCCCCCTCTGGCCGCAGCTGCCCAGCCTGCCCCAGGAAGGCATGCTGGTCCAGTTCCTGGAGGGCTTTCCGGGCCTGGCCAGTGACAATGGCGGCAAGACCTACTTCAACACCCTGGCCGCCGACTTTGCCGACGAATCCCTCGCCTTTTTTGAAGAATACCTGAGCCTGAGCGAGGATCCGGCCGGACTCCTGCATTCACGCTTCCAGGTAAGCCGGGAACGGGCCGGCGGACTCTATCGCCTGGCCGCCCGTCTGCAGGAGAGCCACACCGCCGCGGTAAAGGGCCAGATAACCGGCCCCTTCACCCTGCTCACCGGCATCACCGACCAGGAGCAACGCGCCAGCTATTATGATCCCACCCTGCGCGAGATTATCCATAAGGGTCTGGCCATGAAGGCCGCCTGGCAGGTCCGCTTTCTGAAAAAGATTAACGACAACGTCATCCTTTTCATGGATGAGCCGGCCCTGGCGGGCCTGGGCTCCTCCGCCTTTATCTCCATTTCCAAAGAGAGTCTGGCCGAGGATCAGACCGAGATAATCAACGCCATCAAAGAGGCGGGCGGCTTGGCCGGCGTCCATGTCTGCGCCAACACCGACTGGCCCCTGCTGCTGTCGCTGGACTATGACATCATCAACTTTGACGCCTACGGCTTTTTCGACCGTTTCGTCTCCTACAAGGATGACATCCACGCCTTTCTGAAACGAGGCGGCATCATTGCCTGGGGCATCGTGCCCACCGCCAAGGAGGAGGACGTGGTCAGGGAGAGTGCCGCAAACCTGACCGACCTCTGGAAGGAACAGGCGGCCCAGCTCTGCAATGCGGAATGGGACCATGCCGCCATCCTGCGCCAGAGCCTGATCACACCGAGCTGCGGTACCGGCTCGCTGTCGGCGGCCGCGGCCCGCAAGGTCCTGGAAATGACCCGTGACCTGTCGGCCGCCCTGCGCCGCGAATACCTTTCGTAACCCCGCCATCCCAAACCATACATCCCGTCCCCGGGCTGTCCGAATACGCACTCAACCACGATGATATAAATGGAAGACCTCAACCAGACCCTGCAACAACGTCGAACCAAGGCCGCTGAAATGGCGGAACTGGGCGTCAATCTCTACATCAACGACTTCAAGCCGCGCCACTCGCTGCGTCAGGCCCTGCCCCAGCAGGCCTATGACGACGGCGACTATGTCTTGGGCGACAGCGAGTATACCGTGGCCGGTCGCATTATTGCCATGCGCGACTTCGGCAAGGCCGCCTTCCTGCAGCTGCAGGACGAATCAGGCCGCGGCCAGATCTACATCAAGAAACAGGCGGTTGGCGACCACCAGTTTGAGATCTTCAAGAAGCTCGATATCGGCGACATCATAGGCTGCACCGGTAGCCTCTTTCGTACCAAAAAGGGGGAGCCGACCATCCAGGTCACGACCTTTACGCCGGTAACCAAGTCCCTGCGCCCCCTGCCCGAGAAATTCCACGGCCTCACCGATGTGGAGATCCGCTATCGCCAGCGCTATGTCGACCTCATCGTCAATCCCGAGGTGCGCGACACCTTTCGCAAACGGGTGAAGATCATCCGCCTCATCCGCGAATTTCTCGAAGACCGCCACTTCATGGAGGTGGAAACCCCGATGATGCAGCCCATTGCCGGCGGCGCCACTGCCAAGCCCTTTCAGACGCACCACAATGCCCTGGGCATGGACCTCTTTCTGCGCATTGCCCCGGAGCTCTATCTCAAGCGACTGCTGGTGGGCGGCTTTGAACGGGTCTTTGAGATCAACCGGAACTTCCGCAACGAAGGCCTCTCCACCCGGCACAATCCGGAATTCACCATGCTGGAATTCTATCAGGCCTATGCCGACTATGAGGATCTGATGAACCTTACCGAGGAGATGATCACCGCCATCTGCCAGAAGGTCAACAACACCCTGACCATCGAGTTCGACGAGCAGCAGGTGGACCTGACGCCGCCCTGGAAACGCTACACCATGGATGAGGCCCTGCAGCAGGTGGGCGGTATCAGTGCCGACATTCTGGCCGATCCGGCCAAGATCATGGTCCTGGCCAGGGAAAAGGGGCTGGAGCTTGAGGAGATGGCCGGCCCGGGCAAGGCCAAGATGGAACTCTTTGACCTGCTGGTGGAAGAAAAATTGATCAACCCCACCTTTATCACCGCCTACCCCACCGAGGTCTCGCCCCTGGCGCGCCGCAACGATAAAGATCCGACGGTCACCGATCGCTTTGAGCTCTTTATCACCGGTCGTGAGATAGCCAATGCCTTCAGTGAGCTCAACGACCCCATTGATCAGCGTCAACGCCTGGAGCAACAGGTGGCGGAGCGCGGTGACGACGAGGAGATCTTTCCCGAGGTGGATTATGACTTTGTCAGGGCCCTGGAGTACGGCATGCCGCCGGCGGCCGGCGAGGGCATCGGGATTGACCGTCTGGCCATGCTGCTCACCAACTCCTCGTCCATCCGCGACGTTATCCTCTTTCCCCACCTGCGCCCAGAGGGCAGATAACCCACCCATGAACTTTGAACTCTTCGTCTGCCTGCGCTACCTCAAATCCACCCGCAAGAAGGGCTTCATCTCACTGATCTCCCTCATTTCCGTGGCAGGCGTGGCCGTGGGGGTCATGGCGCTGATCATTGTCATTGCCGTGATGACCGGCTTTACCGAAGAGTTCCGCGACAAGATCCTCGGCGTCAACTCCCACATCGTCGTGCAGAGGTTCAGCGGCGCCATGCAGGGGTACGAGCAGGTCTTGCAGAAGGTCCGCAATCACCGGGAGGTCACCGGCGCCACCCCCTACGTCTATGGCCAGTCGATGATCACCACAGGCAGCGGCGGCAGCGGCTGTGTGGTACGCGGCATTGATCCGCAATCCGCCGGAGGCGTCCTGTCCCTGCCCGACCAACTCATCCACGGCACAGGTCTGGCCGACCTGTTACCCGCCTCGCCCGGTGAACCGCCGGGCATTATCATCGGCGCCCAGCTTGCCAAACAACTGCGCGTCCACATGGGGGACCGCTTGCGCCTGCTCTCCCCCTCCGGTCCCATGTCGCCCATGGGTATTGTGCCGCGCATCAAATCGTGCCGGGTAACCGGCATCTTTGAAACCGGCATGTACGAGTATGACTCGACCCTGGTCTATATCGACCTGAACACCGCCCAGGGTTTCTTTGACATGCCGGCGCAGGTGCATGGCCTGGAGGTGACCATCAGAAAAATCGACCAGGCCCCCCAGGTGGCGGCCCAACTGCGAGACACCTTGGGACAGGACTTTGTGGTCAAGGACTGGATGGCCATGAACTTCAACCTCTTTTCCGCCCTGAAGCTGGAAAAGACCGCCATGTTCATTATCCTCACCCTTATTGTCCTGGTGGCCGCTTTTAATATCATCTCCACCCTGATCATGGTGGTCATGGAAAAGAACAAGGACATTGCCATCCTCAAGGCCATGGGGGCCTCGGCCAAACAGATCCTGCGCATCTTCATCTATGAGGGGCTCTTTATCGGCATCAGCGGCACCCTGCTGGGCCTGGGGGGCGGCCTGGCGGTATGCGAACTGTTGAGCCGCTATCAGTTCATCGAACTGCCCAGTGACGTCTATCCCATCTCCACCCTGCCCATCAAGGTTCTGCCCCTTGATGTCAGCCTCATTGCCATTGCCGCGGTGCTCATCACCCTGTCCGCCACCATTTACCCGGCCTGGCAGGCAGCCCGCGTGGAACCGTCCAAGGCCCTGCGTTACTGACAGTCGCCGACCCGACGGCCGGAGATGTGATTGGTGCCGCTCATCTCCACGGCGCCACTCATGGCCACCTGCAGGCTCCCGTCAAAGGTGGTGCCGCGATAGGTGATCTCGCCGACCGTGGTGGTGGTACCGCCGGGACTGGTGCACTCCACGGTCCAGCTCACTGTATTGCCGCGTATCCTGGCCTTGGAATAGTCGCAAATCTCCTGCTGGGCCGGCCCCTGCCTGGGCACGACATCATCCGGCCCCAGGCACTGCCGGTGGACCATGGCCGGAATCTGCATGGGCATCCCGGGCATATTTACCTCGGTGGTAATCTCCCACATGCCCTCCTGAAGCTCCGGCCCGCTGCCGGAGCAGGCCGAAACAGCCAGGGCCAGTCCGGCTCCGACAGAGAATGCCTTGCATTTTTTGATCATCTCTCTTCTCCCTAAAGGTTGATGGGCCGGCGAAAGGCCAGTTTTCTGGAACCTTTTCCTTAGTGCCCGAATCAGAAACAGCAATTACTTGACGTATAAACCATTCACACGCCAACAGCTTGATAACTTCCATTTTTTTGAAGGCGGCCCGCTTCCTTTTCTTGCCTTATCAGCCAAGTTATCGTACTGTCCAACAGATTTTTATAAAAAAATACGTCAGACACGCCTTTTACAAATCGTGTCCGTCCAAGAAGAAGTCCTTTCCGGGATCCCGGTAATGCGAAAAGAGAGGCAGGGTCACTTCCTTTTATACGCACAACACAGGGATCGGCCTGCCACGCACGTCTCCGAGACGCTGAAAGGGCCATTTATCGACAGACACTGTTCTCACGCACAGAGCCCCCGCATGGTCAAAACCGAACCCCTTTTTGTTGCCCAAAAGATCAGCAAACATTTCGACTCCGGCGAGCAACGGGTCGAAATCCTCAAAGAGATCAATCTTACCCTCCATGCCGGCGAAATGGTGGCCATTGTCGGCGCCTCCGGCACCGGCAAAACCACCCTCCTCCACCTCTTTGGCGGCCTGGCCCGGCCTGACAGCGGCACCATGCACTGCGCCGGCGTTGATCTCGACAACAAAAACGACAATGAGCTGGCCCGCTTCCGCAACAACACCATTGGCTTTGTCTTTCAATTTCACCACCTGCTGCCTGAATTCACCGCCCTGGAAAACACCATAATGCCCGGCCTCATCGCCGGCCTCAAGGGCCCGCAACTGCAAGAGTACGGCCTTGAACTGCTGGCCAGGGTCGGGCTCGCCGGTCATGAAGAGCAGACCGTGGGTGAACTTTCCGGCGGTGAACAGCAACGGGTGGCCCTGGCCCGGGCCCTGATCCGTAAACCGGCCCTGCTGCTGGCCGACGAACCCACCGGCAACCTCGATCCCCAAACGGGTCGCAAAGTTTTTGAACTTCTTCAGAGCCTTAACAGAGACCTCAACCTGACCACCGTCATGGTCACCCATAACCATGAACTAGCCGGCCGGATGGACAGATGTCTCGTTCTCAAGGAGGGCATCCTGGTCAACCACCAGTTATAGAGAACGGGAAAGCTCATGTAAAACAGCAATCCCATACCACAGTAGAGGGTGTCTTGAATAATGAGATATTTCGGAGTCTCGCTCCGCTCGCTTACCTGTTCGAGTTCAAGAAGCATAGAAAATAAAAAGCGCGCCCTGAAAGAGGTAAGGGAGCCTGCGACACTCCGGGTGCCCTTGGGGTGCAGCATATTAATGATATGTGAGCATTTTTATTTTCGTAGCGACGATGAAATCGGCCAAAATGGCAATTATTCAAGATACCCTAGAGAGAAAATGACCCTTTGCCGAAGCGACCACGGCAGCGACGGACTTTTATCATGACTTTTAAAAAAAATGCCGCTAAACTGACGCCCTTTTACAGGGGCGCCGGTCCATGTTGACAGCAGACAGGAGCGCGGCTATCTGAACCAAACCGCCATTTTTCACCAATCTTTCAGCTTGGCAGCTTTGCGGCTGCATCAAGAACTTAGTCATCCTCAGCAAGGAAGAGATTGTAATATGCATCATCAAAGACTGTCGCTTAGCACCTTTTTCACGCTGTTTTTCTGCCTGACACTGCTGTCCCACCCCCTTCCCGCCCAGGCGGCGGACACCACCAACACCCTCTTTCTGCCCCTGAAAACAAAAAGCCTACAGGGCGACAATTTCTCGCAACAGATGGACGAGGCCCTGGCAGCCGCCGTGGCAGCGGAAGATCAAGACTACTTCAGCCGCCGACAGGCAAAGGAGATCTTTTACTACGAAGGGATCTGGCCCCCCTCTTATAAAGAGATCAGCGCCTTTGCCGCCGACCATGACTATGACTATATTGTAACGGGCAGCGCCACCAAGCTCGGTGAGACCATAGCCATCGATCTCACCCTTTTTGACCTGTTGGAGCAGACCACCAAGTCATCCACCTTCGGAGAGGCCAGGCAGACCAACCTGGCCGCCACCGTCGCTTCCCTCACCAAGGAAATAACCGCCTATACCGGTCGCCTGCACCGTATTGCCGCCATCAACATCAAGGGCAACACCCGTATTGACAGCGGTGCCATTCTGCGCCACATCGAAAACAGACAGGGCGACGCATACAACCCTGGCCGCCTGCGCCAGGACCTGCGCGCCATCTTCAAGATGGGCTATTTCAATGACGTTTCCATCGAGGTTCGTGGCAGCGACAAGGGAAAAGAGGTCACCTTTGTCGTGGAGGAGAAAGAGATCATTGCCAAGGTGGAAATCCACGGGGCCAAAGAGGTAAGTGAAAAAGATATCCGCGAGCTGCTCACCGTGACGCCCAGCACCATCTACAGCCCCCAGCAGGTCAACAAATCCGCAAGCCTGATCAAACAGTTTTACAAGTCCAAAGGTTTTTATAACACCAGGGTGACCACCAAAATCACTTACCCGAAAAAGGATTATGTCAGCGTCAACTACTACATTGTTGAGGGAAAAAAGGTCTATATCAGGGATATTGCCTTTAACGGCAACATGACCTTCAGCGATGGCGAGCTCCTTGATATCATGGTCACCTCGGAAAAGGGCTGGTTCTCCTGGTTTACGGAATCGGGTGTCCTAAAACGTGATTCCGCCAAGGAGGACGCCAATCGCATCGGTGCCTTTTACCAGAATCACGGCTTTATTGATGTCAAGATTGCCGAACCGATCATTGAAAAAAGGGATGAATGGCTCCACGTCACCTTCAATATTGACGAGGGTGAACGCTACAAGGTCGGCCTCTATGACATAGAGGGCGACCTGCTGGAAGACAAGGAGGAGCTCCTTGCCAAAACGAACCTTGGCGACGAACGCTATTTCACCCGCGAGGTGCTGCGCAACGACACCCTGGCCCTCACCGACCTCTACGCCTCACAAGGCTATGCCTTTGCCGACATCTCACCGCAGACCAAAAAGGATAGCGTCAACAAGCGCGTGGACGTCACCCTGCACATCAACAAAGGCAACCTGGTCCATGTCAACCGTATCATCATCCGGGGCAATACCCGCACCCGTGACAAGGTTATCCGCCGGGAAATGGTCATGGATGAGCATGACATCTTTGACACCACGGCCATTAAAAAATCCACGGCCCGCCTGAAACGCCTCGACTTCTTTGAAGATGTCAGCATCACGCCACAACCCACCACCGAGGAAAACAAGATGGACGTGGTGGTGGATGTCAAGGAAAAGCCCACCGGTACCTTCTCCATCGGCGCCGGCTACAGCTCGGTGGACAAACTGATGTTCATGGCCGAGGTAAGCCAGAACAACTTTCTGGGGCGCGGCCAGCATCTCAGCCTGCAGGCCAATATCGGCGGCACCAGCACCCGCTACAACCTGAAGTTCACCGAACCGCACCTCAACGACTCCAAACTCCTCTTCGGTTTCGACCTCTACAGCTGGGAGTATGACTATGACGACTACACCAAGGAATCACGGGGTGGGGCACTGCGCTTCGGCTATCCGGTCTGGGAAAAATGGCACGCCTTTTCCAGCATTGGCGTGGACGACTCCAAGCTCAGTGATATAAACGAACTCATAGCCTCACAGATCATCATTGATTCCAAGGATATCGAAACAACCCGTTTTATCACCGTCGGTTTATCGCGCGACACCAGGGACCGGCGCTATCTGCCCAGCAGCGGCTCGCGCAACATGATTTCCACCAAAAAGGCGGGTAGCTTCCTGGGCGGCGACAGCGAGTTCACCAAGACCGAGGCCTCCAGCAGCTGGTATTTCCCGGTATTCTGGAAGGTGGTCTTCCATGCCAAGGTGGCGGCCGGTTACATCCACGAGGATGATCCGGGCAATGGTCTGCCCTCCACCGATCCGCTCTATAACCCCAGCAAGCTGCCGGTTTACGAACGCTTCTACCTGGGCGGCCTGGCCACGGTACGCGGCTTTGAAAACGGTAAGATCAGTCCGCGCGACACCGCAACCAACGAGAGGATCGGCGGTACGGAAATGGCCTACATGAATCTGGAATTCACCTTTCCCCTCTTCGAGGAGGCGGGCTTAAGCGGTGTCGTCTTCTACGATACCGGTCAAGTCTGGGACCGGACCTACAAGGCCGACCCCAGTGAACCTTATTATCGTTCAAGCTACGAAGATTTCTCGGAAAACTGGGACCTCTCCACCCTGCGCCATGGCGCCGGCTTCGGCTTCCGCTGGCTCTCCCCCATGGGGCCGCTGCGCCTGGAGTGGGGCAAGAATCTTGATCCCCGTGACGACGAAGACTCTTCCATTTGGGACTTCTCCATTGGTGGTTCCTTCTAAGACGGCAAAAAGCTATCTTGCACAATGAGATCTTTCGGAGTGTCGCAGGCTCGCTTTCCTCTTACGGGCACGCAACATATCCGCTATATCTGAGCATTTTTTGTTTTCGTAGCGACGGAAAAATAGGCCGAAACAGCAAGTATGCAAGATGGCCATAAAAAATAACCCTTTTATCGCCATGGCAGCACGTCGTTCTGCTGTGGCGATTCTTTTTGAGCGCCATGGATAAACTGCTCACCCATCTCCAAAAAAGCAGCCCCGGCCAGATCACCAATGTCTCTGGCCTGCGCCCGCCGGCCGTTGCCCTTTTTGCCGCCCGTTGTCAAAGGGAGCTGAACCGCCCCCTCCTCCTCATCGCCCCCAACGAGGATATGGCCGCCTCCCTGGAACGGGATCTGCAGATCTTCACCTCGGCCACGGTCCTCAACTTTCCAAGCTACGACATCCCGCCCTACACACCGCTGAGCCCGGACCCGCATACCGTGGCGGCCAGACTGGCCACCCTCTACCAGATGGCCGAGGGCCACAGCCGCGTGATGGTGATTGCCGCCGACGCCCTGCTCAGAAGAATTGCGCCGGTCAAGCTCCTTGACAGCCTGGCGGAACCCGTTGAGCGCGGCGAGGATCTTGACCGGGACGACCTGGTGGCCAAACTGCAGCGCAGCGGCTATGAACATGTCTCCCTGGTACAGAACAGCGGCGAATTCACGGTGCGGGGCGGCATTATCGATATCTTCCCACCCCCCTTTGCCATACCGGGTCACGAACTCTTTGATGCCCCCCTGCGCCTCGACTTCTTCGGCGACACGGTGGAGTCGATTCGCTACTTCGACCCCATCAGCCAGCGCTCTCTCAAGGAGATCGACGAGACCATCATCCTGCCGGTGAGCGATATCCTCTTTCCCGCCTCCGAGGATGAGAGACTACGGATCACCGCACGCTTTACCGAGCTTGCCGAACGTGAACAATGGGCGGCCGAGCCCAGTCGTAAAATAGAGGAGTATCTCGGGACAGGCTGTCCCTTTCCAGGTATCGAATTTTTCCTGCCCCTCTTTTACCAGGGCACGGATACGGTGCTCGATGTGGTGGGCCGCGACACGGTGATCATTGAGATCGACGCCCTCTCTCAACAACAGTCGCTGCAGCTGGTGCGCGAACGGATCGACTCCAACCATGCCGAGGCCGTGGCCGGCAGGCAGCCGGCCCTGAATCCGGCCCACCTCTTTGTCACAGAGGAGGAACTCGCCGACAAATTGGCATCTTTCAGCCGGCTGCAGGTCCATGACTTTATCAGCCCCGACCAGGAGACCATAACCATATCCTGCGGCAATCATACCCTGCTCAAACAGGATCTTGACCTGCGGCGCCGCAAGGAGGGGCTGATCACGCCGCTGGTGGATCACATTCAGACCTTACAGGAACAGGGCCACCAGGCGATCATTACCTGCCGCTCGCAACGTCATCTGGGCAACCTCCATGACATCTTGAGCCAACACGGCCTGACGGTCCAGGCCCGCGACCTGCCCCTTACGGAGCCGGGCGCCGTGGCGGATCAGGTTGTTTTACTGCCGGAATCCCTGAGCCGCGGCTTTGATCTGCCCCTGGAAAAGATCCATTTCTTTTCCGAAACAGAACTCTTTGGCGAAAAACAGCTCGCCCCCCGCAGCCGCCGTAAACATCCGGCTGCCGGCGAGTCGGTAAGTTTCGACCAGTTGGCCGCCGGTGAGCTGGTGGTCCATGCCACGCACGGCATCGGCATCTACCAGGGCATTGTCAACATGACCCATGGCACTGTCAGCAACGACTTTCTCCACATCGAGTTCAAGGATAACGACAAGCTCTACGTGCCCATTGACCGGCTCAACATGGTGAGCAAGTATAAAGGCCTCACCGACAAGAAACCGAAGATCGACGCCCTGGGCGGCAAGGCCTGGGCCAAGACCAAGAGCAAGGTCAAGGAGGCGGTCTGGAAGGTAGCCCAGGATCTCCTGAAACTCTATGCCAAGAGACAGGTGGCCGAGGGCCACGCCTTTTCGGCGCCGGGCGAACTCTTCCATGAACTCACCGAGTCGTTTCCCTACGATGAGACCGACGGCCAGCTGGGGGCCATCAACAGCTGCCTTGACGACCTCACCTCGCCCCGCACCATGGACCGGCTGGTCTGCGGCGATGTGGGATACGGCAAGACCGAGGTGGCCATCCGCGCCGCCTTCAAGGTGGTGGAGGATGGCTATCAGGTGGCGGTGCTGGTGCCCACCACGGTGCTGGCCGAGCAGCATGCCGAATCCTTCAGGGAGCGCTTCAGCGGTTTTCCGGTACGAGTGGAGAGCCTGAACCGTTTCCGCAGCACCAAGGAACAAAAGGAGATTATCCGCGATACCGGCCACGGTCGGGTGGATGTGGTGATCGGCACCCACCGTCTGCTCTCCAAGGATGTGGTGTTCAACCGTCTCGGCCTGCTCATCATTGATGAAGAACACCGCTTTGGCGTGGCCCACAAGGAAAAGCTCAAGAAACTGCGCCATAACGTCGATGTGCTCACCCTCACCGCCACCCCCATCCCCCGCACCCTGCAGCTCTCCCTCCTCGGGGTCCGCGATCTGTCGGTCATCAGCTCCCCTCCCCGGCATCGACGCAGCGTCAAGACCTTTGTGGCCCGCCATGACGACCTGGTCATCAAGGAGGCGGTTATCAAGGAGATGCAGCGCGGCGGCCAGGTCTTTCTGGTCCATAACCGCGTCCAGTCCATCCATGAAATCGCCACCCGCCTCCAGAAACTGGTGCCCGAGGCACGGGTGGCCGTGGCGCACGGGCAGATGCCGGGCAAGACCCTGGAGGAGATCATGGTCGATTTTGTCGGCCATCGCATTGATGTACTGGTCTGCACCACCATTATTGAATCAGGCCTTGATATCCCCAATGCCAACACCATCATCATCACCCGGGCCGACCGGCTCGGGCTGGCCGGCATCTATCAGCTCCGCGGTCGGGTGGGCCGCTCCCGCCAGCAGGCCTATGCCTACCTTCTGGTGCCTTCACTGGACGGTCTTTCCAAGGATGCCAAACAGCGGCTACGGGCCCTGATGGATTACAACGAGCTGGGCGGTGGTTTCAAGCTGGCCATGAGTGACCTGCAGATCCGCGGCGGCGGCAATATCCTGGGTGAATCACAGAGCGGCAACATCGCCGCCGTGGGTTACGATCTCTATCTTGATTTGCTGCAGCGCACCGTGGAGGATCTCAAGAGGCGCGGCCTCGATGATACGGCCGGCACGGAGCTGCCCGACTTTGAACCGGAGATCAACCTGCAGCTCTCCGCCCTTATCCCCTCTTCCTATATTCCGGACGGCGAACAGCGCTATATCGCCTACCGCAAGATTTCCAGCCTGAGCCAAACTGAACAGCTTGCCGACCTGCGCGACGAGCTTGTTGACCGCTACGGCGCAATCCCGGCGGCAACGGAAAATCTCCTGGAAATTATCGAACTTAAGATTGCCATGCGGCCTCTTTGTATCAATAAACTTGACCAGGGTCCAGGCACACTGGCCTTCTCCTTCCTGGATGAAACACCGGTGCTCCCGGAGCAGATACTCCTTATGGTCCGCACCTCCAAGGGCAACATGCGGCTGACGCCGGACAATCGCCTGGTGGTAACAACATCGACTCGCAGTGCCGAGGCCATATTCGCTGCCGCCAAAAAAGTGTTGCAGCTGTTGCGCGCCGATGATATATAACAGCTAACTACCTATCATCACGTATAAAATCAAAACTCTCAACTACAGATTTTCCTATGCCATACCTCCTTCGTACCCTTCTCTTCCTGATTCTGCTCCCAGGCCTGGCCCAGGCTGAGGTTATCGACCGTGTTGTTGCCGTGGTCAATGATGGCCTGATCACCCTCTCCGAACTCAACAGTGAGGGCGCCCTCCATTTTGACAGAATTCGCCAACAGGTCCCCCCTGAACAGCGGGCCGAAACCCTGGCCGCGGCCCGCCAAGAGATTCTCCAAGGCCTCATAGAACGCAAACTCATCGAACAACGGGCCGCGGAACGCGGCATTGAGGTAAGCGATGAAGAGGTTGATCTCCAATATTACCGGATGATGGAACAGAACAATCTGTCGGAGGAAGAGTTCACCGCCGAACTTGCCAAGGCCGGCCTCACGCCGGCCGGCTACAAGAAGAATCTACATAGTCAGATTCTGCGCCAACGCCTGCTCAGTATAGAAATCCACTCCAAGGTCGTGGTCACCGACGAAGAGATTGAAGAGTATTACCATAACGAATATGGCCAGACTAAAGACGACGGCCTGCATATCCTGCAGATCGGCTGCCAGTGGGGGCCGGGCGGCAAATCCGCCTCCAAGGAGGAGGCGAGACGCCGGGCCCGGCAGCTGCGCGGCATGGTACAGGCCGGCGAAAACTTCCAGGAAATCGCCCAGTCCTACTCGGAGCTGCCGTCAGCCGCGGACGGCGGCGATATCGGTGTCTTTAAACGTGACGAGCTCTCGCCGGCCATGCGCGAAGGCCTGGCCGACCTGCGGCCCGGCGAGATCAGTGAACTCATTGAGCACAACGACAGTTTCCAGTTCTTCAAGGTCCTGTCGGCCAAATCGGGCAACATCATTACCCAGGCCCCCCTGGAATCGGTGCACGAGGAAATCCGCGACCTGATTCTGCAAAGGAAGCTCAAGGAAAAATTTGACAAGTGGCTCGTTCTGCTGCGTGAAAATTCCTATATCAAGGAACAACTGTAGGATGACCGTTGCCACGTACACACCGCCTTGAGGGCGCACGGGTCATTTATGGACAAATACCAACTTGTTAAATCGTGTCTGTCCAGAAATAGGTCATTTCGTTCGAGATCAAGGACTGCGAGAAAAATAAGCACAGGCATATATTCGATATCGGAGTCTCCACTTCGTTTCGCTTACCTCCGAGCATTATTTTTCGAGCATGACGCAGAGATCGGGCCGGTAAGCGATTTTGCGAGACTCCGAGAGGGCCATTTCTGGACAGGCACTAAATATCCACAGTCGCCACTCCGCGGGAAAGCCTATGCCTGAAAACAGCAAAAAAACATGGTCGGGAGCAAACGATGAGCCCGCCTCTGCTGATGCGAACCACCCCTTGGGATTCTACCTCAAGCAGGAGCGGGAAAAAAGGGGCAAGACCATTGCCGAGGTGGCCGCGGCAACCCGCATCCGCCAGGACACTCTGGAGGCCATTGAGACGGGCGATCAAAGCCGGCTGCCGGCCACTGCCTTCACCAAGGGTTTTATAAAACTGTATGCCGAACATCTCGGCCTGGACCAGGCCGAGATCCTGGAACGCTTTGACAAGGAGTGGGGCGGCGTTCAGCGCACTGTTCCGAAATTTCTGGCCGTGCAGAGCATGTCGGAATCCTCGCCCCTCATCCTCTCCCGGCCCTTTTTTCTCATTCTGGCCATCATTATTGTGCTGGCCGTCATGACCTATTTCTTCTTTCAGTCCGACGCCACCTCCATCCCCGACCCGGCCGGCGCCCGGCCGCCTGCCGTGAGCCGGAGCACCGATCAGGTGAGCGCAGAGTCCCGGCAGACGCCGCAGCCCGTCGAAAACCGCGAAACATTGCTGGTCTCACCGCAATCTCCAGGCAAGATTCCCCGTGAAGGCCTTGAGCCGCCCCAAGCGACAGAGCCGGCCCCACAGGCCATGGCACCTCAAAAAATCACAACGGCCCGGAGCAGCCCGGCCCCTGCTCCCCGACAGAACGCAGACCTTCCCCCGGCAGCCGCTGCCCCTCTTGACGCACAAGAAGAGGCCGCCCTGTCGATCAAACCGAGCCCAGCGAAAACCCGGCTCGCCACCGGCGCAAAACCGGCTGCGACCGAGCCTGTTGAGCTGCATATCCGCTTTGTCAAACGAACCAGAATCTCCATTGCCCAGGACAACCGGCAGCCCGAACGCTATATCTTCACGGCCGGAGAAGAGAGCTCCTGGCAGGCCCAAGGCGAGATCACCATCCAGGCCTCCCCGGCCGATGGTCTGCAAATGACACTGAACGGTTCCCCCATAACCCTTGCCGAAACAGATGGCCCCCTTGCCATCAGCCTGCCTGCCGATCTTAACCGTTAACCATGGCCCATCACGAAACCGAGGCCGTGGTTCTGAAGATCTTCGACCATGGCGAATCGGACAAGATAATAACGTTTTTCACTGCTGATTTCGGCAAGATAACCGCCATTGCCAAGGGCGCCAAAAGAAGCAAGAAACGTTTTGTCGGCAAACTGGAGCTCTTCAACCATCTCCATATCCTCTTTGCCGACAACAAGGTCTCGTCGCTGATGCGCATAGACGAGGCAGAGCTACGCAATCCCTTTCCAAACCTACGCAGCAACTACAGATCTTTTGTCTGTGCCACCCTGGCCAGTGAACTCATCCTCAACTGGACAGTCGAGCATGATCAAGACGAGAACATCTTCCACCTTCTCTGCTGGACCTACGACAAACTAAACGGCAAGGCGCCGCTCCCCTCCCTGCTGCTCTTTCAACTCCACCTGCTCACCCTGCTCGGCTTTCACCTCAACCTTTCCACCTGTTGCCAGTGCGGCACAGAGGTAAGCGCCGGTCAGGCCTACACCTTTTCGCCACCCCGCAACGGCGTCATCTGCGGCCGCTGTGCAACGGCGCCTGTCGGCAACAGCACCCTTGTTCTGTCGCTGGGCACCATCAGGCTGCTGGAAAAGGCACGCGGTCTCCCCGTTGACAAATGGTCGCGTCTGCACTTCAGCAAACAATCGCTGCAAGAGGCCATGGCCCTCTTTCAAACCCACAACAACTTTCTCCTGCAGCGGGACATCCTCTCCTGGAAAGAGCTGCCCTTCCCTTAGCAGCCCGTTGAAAAACTACTGCGCTACTGATGCGTCGTCAAAATTCGTTCAGGTAAGCGAGCGGAGCGAGACTCCGAAATGCTCCTAAACCCCATGTAAACTGCACCCCAAGGGTACTCGGAGTGTCGCAGGCTCCCTTACCTCCTGCGGGCGCGCATTTTTTCGCCTCATTTTCGCTCGCTACCTTTTTCAACGGGCTGTTAGTCTGCCGCCCATCTTGACTCGTCAATCTTCCGTCTTTGTTAACATTTTGAAATTCCATTTTTTTTTCAACATACAAAAAGTCGGAACGACTGATTTCCAAGCCTTTCTTCTGTTTCCTGAATTCTGCATCCTCAATTCCTATCCCAAATGGCCATAAACTTGACAAAAATTGTCGCCATACATAATGTCTGCTCCCACTCCACCCCGGCACAGTCGGCAGCCAACAGAAAAGAGTCCATCGCAAGCAGTTATGAACACGATAAAACCATCACCGTACATTCTGCAGTGGTTCGGCCTGGCAACAAGCCTCCTGCTCTTGGGGCTTGCCCTGTTTCTCAGCATCCCCGAACGCCACGATGACCCAGAGGAAAGCACCGGGCAAAGCGTTCTCAGCTCACCTGTCAAACATGTCCCCTTTACGGCGCCGCCCAGAAAGCTCAAGGTCTCCTCGGCCCGTGCTGTTTGGAACTTTTATGACAAGATAGGCTTTACCATGGACAATCTCGCCCATGGTCGGGTGGACGTCCCCCGTATCTATCTGGCCAGCATCAACAACAACTGGGCCGACAACGAAAGCGTCTCCTTTAAAAAAGATCTGTTTTACCGAACCATGCTGCCCCTTGTTCTGCGGGTCAATGAGATAATCAGTGAAGAACGGCACCACCTCCACGAGCTCATCCGCAAGAGAAGGCAGAGTGCCCTCAATCCTGCCGAGGCGGAATGGCTGCGCAGCCTGGCAATCGACTATCGGGTCATTGATCCCTCTTACCGGGCGGAGTTGCGTGAACATCACATCACCACCCTGCAGCGCCGCATTGATATTATCCCCATCTCCATGGCCCTTGGTCAGGCCGCCTACGAAAGCGGCTATGCCACATCACGCTTTGCCCAGGAGGGTAATGCCCTTTTTGGCCAATGGCGCTGGGGCAGCGGTCTGATGCCCAGCGAACAACGCAGCGGCATGGGGGATTATCGCATTGCCGATTTTGCCACGCCCCTTGATTCCATGGCAGCCTTTGCCAAGAATCTCAACACCAACAAGGCCTATCGGCAATTCAGGGAGATACGCAGCCGCATGCGCAGCAGGAGGGAACCCCTGAGCGGCTACCATCTGGCCGCCGGCTTACGCAACTATTCGGAGAGGGGAGAAATCTATGTGGAAACCTTGCGGCAGATGATTGATCACAACAACCTGAGCCGGCTGGACAGTGTCAAATTAGGCAGTGGCCAACCCATCACCCTGGTGCCGGAATGGTAAAAGAGGAGATTGCGGCCTAACCGGTGGGATCGCCATACACATCCTCAAGGGGAATGGAACGAGGCAGTCTGTCGAGATCCACCTCCTCGGCGGCCTTGATACCGGCAATCAAGGCCTGTTCATTGAGTTCGCGAAACTTGGCCGGCACCCTGGCAATCACCGCCTTTTCGACGCTCTCCAGGGAAACCTTGCCGCACAGCCTGGCCACCGCGCCCACGGCAATGATATTGGCCACCAGCTCCTTGCCAAGCTCCCTGGCCATGGCCGTAAAGGGCAGGGAAATGGTCCGACTGGTGGGGGTCTGCTCAACAAAGGTGGCATCCACCACCAGCAGGCCGTTTGGCTCAAAGTCATAGAAATAATCGTCCAGGGCCGCCTGGTTCATGGCCAGCAGACAGTCCATTTTGATCACCTTGGGATAATCAATTTCCCGACGACTGATAACCAGCTCCGCCTTGGAATTACCGCCCCGTGACTGGGGCCCGTAGCTCTGGGTCTGGCAGACGTGATACCCGTCATAGACACCGGCCGCCTCGGCCATGATCACCGCCGCCGTGATGACACCCTGGCCGCCGGAGCCGCCGAAACGCATCTCATACCGATCCTTTTCCATCTCTCTCCTTAACTCGCAATTGGTGTCCTAGAAACAGGTTGTTTCGGAGTGCCGCAGGCACCCGTCCCTCCTCCGGGCGTCCATTTTCACCCTCCTGTTTCTTGTCTCGGCCGGGTTCGCTACGTTTTTTTCACCGGGCTGCTAACGGCTGCCGCTGATAAATTCATCGGAACGATCCGGTTCACACTTGATCTCCGCCTCGTCCACATCCGGGGCAACCTCGTCGCAGGCCCGCTGTCTGATCTTGGCGTACTCCTCCGAATAAAAGGGCTTATCAACATCGGCCAGCACACCGATACTGAATTTGCCGGCCATCTCCTCAGCACTCATCTTGGCTGCCTTGCCGACGCTGACGGCATTCTCCTTCATCCACAGTTGATGAGCAACCGGATCGGGCATGTTATTCTGGCGCCCGTAATAGGTATGGCAGTTTGAGATCACCTCAATAACGGCAAAACCCTTTTTCCTGATACCCTTTTTGATCAACGTATCAAGCTGGGGCACATGGTGCACGGTGCCACGGGCCACAAAGGAGGCCCCGGCCGTTACGGCCAGTTCGGCAATATTAAAGGCATGCTCGATATTGCCGTACATCGCGGTGGTGGCCTTGTCACCATAGGGCGTGGTCGGTGAATACTGGCCGCCGGTCATGCCATAGATACGATTATTGACAATAATGGCGGTCATGTTGAGATTCCGGCGGGCCGCATGGATGAAGTGGTTGCCGCCGATGGCCGTGGCGTCGCCGTCACCCATCACGGTCAGGACGGTGAGGCCGGGGTTTGCCAGTTTGATACCGGTGGCAAAGGTCAGGGACCGGCCATGGGTGGTGTGCAGGGTGTTAAAGTCAACATAGGCGGGCATCCGGCCCGTGCAGCCGATACCGGAGGCCAACACCAGCTCATCCTGGGGAATATCAAGATCAGCCGTGGCCCGAATCAGGGCCCCCAAAACAATGCCCAGACCGCAGCCCGGACACCAGACATGGGGAAACTGCATGTCATGGCGTAAAAAATCGTGACGCACCTTGGCAGCATGTTCAACCATACTCTTTCAACTCCTCGGCCTCGCACCAGCCTCTCTGAAAATCTGCGGTGGCACCAGAGCAACGCCCGCCACCTCTTGCGACAGGCTGCTACATATTCATTAATTTTTCGAAAATCTGATTCGGGGTGATCATCAAACCGTCAAAACGGTTGAGCTGTTTAATGACCGCCTGATTGTTGACAGCGCGAACCTCGCGGACGATCTGGCCCATATTCATCTCCGGCACCAGGGCGGCGCGGCACTGCCGGAGGAGCGAATCCACCACGGTCTTGGGAAAGGGAAAGAGGGTGACCAGCTGCAGAAAACCGGCCTTGATGCCCTGTTCTCGAGCCATTTTCACGGCGCGCACCGCCGAGCGGGACACCGCCCCGAAGGTAATCACCGCCACCTCGGCATCGTCGAGCATATAGCTCTTGGTCATCTGGATATCGCCGGCGCCGCCGGCCAGTTTCCGATACATCCTTTTGTGAAAGGCCTTGACCACATCAGGCCTGAAACAGGGATAGCCCTTGCTGTCGTGCATCAGACCGGTGACATGGTGACGGTAGCCCGAACCCATGGCAGCCATGGGTGGGACACCGCGGCTGTTATCCTCATAGGGCTCATACCACTCCGGCGGCACACTGGGCGTGATACGGTTAAAAACCTCCATTTTCTTATTGGGCGGCAGGGTGATGGCCTCCCTGGTATGGCCGACAATCTCATCGGCCAGGAGGATAACCGGCACCCGATATTTTTCCGACAGGTTAAAGGCATGGATGGTAATTTCATAGGCATCACTCACGGACGACACTGCCATGACAATGACGGCATGGTCACCATGCGTGCCCCATCTGGCCTGCATGACATCGGCCTGGGCCGGCGAGGTGGGCATGCCGGTGGAGGGGCCGCCGCGCATGACATTGACAACCACCACCGGCACCTCGGTCATGCAGGCAAAACCGAGATTCTCCTGCATCAGGGAAAATCCGGGCCCGGAGGTGGCGGTCAAGGACTTGACACCGGCCAGGGAGGCGCCGATGATGGCCCCCATGGCAGCCAGCTCATCCTCCATCTGGATAAAGGTGCCGCCGAGACGCGGCAACTTGAGGCTCATCTCCTCGGCAATCTCCGAGGAAGGCGTAATGGGGTAACCGGCATAGAAGCGGCAGCCGGCGGCCAGGGCCCCCTCAACAATGGCCTGGTTGCCCTGGAGAAGATACTTCTTGTTCACATCTAGGCTGTTATCCATGGTTTATTTAAATAATATCTCTTTGTTAATCGGCAGGCCGATCCAGACGCTGCCGGCAGGGCAAGACCGCGCGAGCAAGGAGGTTGCGCCTCAGTCATGGCGCCGTTGTCCACGGCGATCGGGATAGCGCTCGCTGATGGACATGGCAAAATCAGGGCAATGGAGCTCACAGACCCGACAACCGATACAATCATCAGGCCTGGCTATTTCCGGGCCGCCTCTTTCATCTTTCTCATAGACGTTTTTAGGACAGAGGGCCACACAGATACCACATGATTTACACCACTTTTCATATATCGTCTGGGAAAAGAGCTTGATGCCCTGCCGGTCCAGCTCCAGTTTCCTCTGCCAATAATCATTTGGTGAGGCTTTTTCAGAACCGGCTGCCCCTTTCTTGGAGGACGTGCCTTTTTTTACAGGAACCATCTCAAAACCTTTCTTCTTAATTCAACCTTCTACCGTTAAGATAACTACTCGACATTATGATGAAGCGCCAAGGGCATCAGAAAAATCCGCAACCAGCCTGTTTTTTTGCTCCTCACATCGCACTCCTCTACTCCTTGAACATCACCCACGCCCGAAAGCAAGCGAAAAGGGCCAGAAGAGCAGTAACATCTCAACAATACACTCAATCGATGCCATAAACTAAAAAAAATCCGTATTTTCTGAGATTTTTTCAGTAATCAAGGGTAGAGTGAGGGAATAAATCTCATAAATGGTGACTATTTTTTAACTATAGCAACCATATTTTTTGTGACCTACACGCGTGTCCGGCCGAAAGAGCTCTTTTCGTCCGAAATCAAGGGATGCCGCAAAGAGAAGCTCAGGCCTCTATCCGAGGAGCCGAGCATTTTTTTTGAGCTCATTCCGGAGATCGATCGCCAGGGCCATGTATGGCCAGAGACCAGACGCGCCATCTTTAGGTCCGCACCCCATATTCATGGAGAATTTACCAATGACAATTGCAGCAGGAAATCAGGTCAGCGTCCACTACACAGGTACCTTTGAGGATGGCGAGGTTTTTGACAGCTCCCGGGAACGTGAACCATTGACCTTTGAAGTCGGCGCCGGCCAGATGATTCCCGGTTTTGATCAGGCCGTGGTCGGCATGGCCGAGGGTGACACAAAAAAGTTCACCCTCAGCCCGGATGAGGCATACGGCCCTCGCAATGAAGAGCTTCTCATCGACATCCCCAATGCCAACTTCCCTGAAGACATGAAGCTGGAAGTGGGCATGATGTTACAGTTGACCAACCAGGAGGGCCAACCCGTCCCGGCCACCGTGGCTGAAATCAACGAAGAGAGTGTCAAGATGGATGTCAACCATCCCATGGCCGGTAAGACCTTGAATTTCGACATTGAAATTGTTGAGGTTAAGTAGTGCCTGTCCATAAATGGCCCTTTCGCCCGATCTCGGCGTCATGCTCAAAAAATAATGCTCGGAATATCAAATATATGCCTGCGCTTATTTTTCTCGCAGTCCTTGATCTCGAACGAAATGACCTATTTCTGGACAGACACTAAGTAATAGGTATCTTGAATAAGTAAGGCCATCTTGAATAATCAGATATGTTGATAGCGGCGGGCCTTCCAAAGGAACAGGCCCGCCGCTATCCCTTCCCGCCGGCGCCGCAGCCTCCGGTCCCGCAGCATATCCGACTCTGTCACTCCCAACGGATTTGTGCGGCATAATGCCACCAATGATCTTTATTTTCCTTGATCTTTTTCTAACAAAAAAGCACTATACCCGATTAAATAAAAGTTATTTTTTAACCTTCAGGCCGCATTTCCCACACAGTTTATGGCGACAAGCCCACAGATTGCGTATCGCTCAGGAGGCCTGGACGCATCAACCATACTGGCCATTTTTTTGTACACTCGGGGGAGTATAGATGAACTGGAAAAATATGACCATCGGTCGAAAAATCATCATGGGCTTTGGGATTGTCCTTACCCTGCTGGTTGCCATCACCATTATCAGCTATATCGGCGTGGGCACCATTATCGCCAATGCCGAAAAGGTAATCCACACCAAGGAGCTGGATGGCACGCTGGCCCAGCGGGAGGTGGATCATCTCAACTGGTCCGAGCAGGTCAACAGCCTGCTCACCAACAAGGATGTGACAAGCCTCACCGTCCAGACCGATCATAAAGAGTGCAAGCTGGGCAAATGGCTCTATGGCGAAGGCCGTCGCCAGGCGGAAGAGATGCTGCCCGGCTTGGCGCCCCTGTTAAAGGATCTGGAAAAACCGCACGAGAAGATGCATGCCTCGGCAATCGCCATTGAAGAGGCATATACGCCGGCCGACCCCACCCTGCCCATCCGCATCGTTGAAATCGAGGCGGCCCACCAGGCCTGGGCCACCAGACTCCTCACCGCCATTATTAAGAAACAAACATCCGTCAAAGGCGTTTCCACCGATCCCAAAACCTGCAAGCTGGGTACCTTCCTACAGACCGAGCAGGCCCAAAACGCATACAACAATGCCAGTGCCGACATCAAGGAGTTCTGGGACGCCCTGCACTCCAGCCATAACGCCATGCACCACACAGCAGCCGACGCCAAAAAGCTGCTGGCGGAGGAGAAGTTTGAGGCGGCCATGGACCTCATGCAGAATACCATTATGCTCCACCTCAACAGCACCATTTCACTTCTCAATGAGTTGCGCTACGAGGCGGAGCAGGATCTCCTCGGCGTCCAGAAGGCCAATGAAATCTACAGTACCGTCACCCTGCCCACCATGCGGCAGACCGTGGCCGGCATCGGCAAAATCAGAGAGTATGTCTCGGAAAACATGATGACCGACAAGGCCATGCTGGACGCCGGCAAGAAGAGCCGGCTCATGGTGGTCATCCTCAGCCTGGCAACCCTGGCGGTGGGCATTCTTATCGCCCTGACCGCCTCCAGAAACATCATAACCATACTGACTTCGGCGGTGAACACCATGGCAGAGGCCTCCCGCCAGATCACCGCGGTTTCCGGCCATATTGCCGCCTCCAGCCAGAGCATGGCAGCCGGAGCCTCGGAACAGGCCGCCAGTCTGGAGAATACCTCCTCCTCCATTGAAGAGATCAACGCCTTGACCAGACAGAATGCCGATAACACCCAGCAGGCCGATAGCAGCATGAAGGGCGTCAAGGAGAACATGACATCGGCAAACAGCTCCATGACCCGCCTCAGCGAGTCGATGCTGGAAATCTCCAAGGCCAGTGAAGATACCCAGCGCATCGTTAAAACCATTGACGAAATCGCCTTTCAGACCAATCTCCTGGCCTTGAATGCCGCTGTGGAGGCGGCCCGGGCCGGTGAGGCTGGTGCCGGCTTTGCAGTGGTGGCGGATGAGGTACGTAACCTGGCCATGCGGGCCGCCGAATCGGCTGGTGAAACCTCGGCGCTTATTGATGCCACGGTGGCCAAGATCCGCACCGGCACCGACCTGGCCGGTGAAACCAACAAGACCTTCCATGTGGCCAATGAGGCCTCAGAGAAGATCGCCACCCTGATCACCGAAATATCCACGGCCTCCGGTGAGCAGGCCCGTGGCATTGAGACCATCAACTCATCCATCTCGCAGATTGAAAACGTAACCCAGGAGAATGCCGCTTCGGCCGAGGAAACGGCCTCCGCATCAGAGGAGCTGGCCTCGCAGATCATGGCCATGGATCAGACGGTGCGGGAACTCCAGAGAATGGTTGGTGGTAAAGGGAGCCGTGCCAGTCGCCATGGCAACTCTGAAGGCGATGTGCCGCAACCGGTGCATCGTCAGGCCACAGCCAAGCAAGGCAGGGCCGGGTCGAACAGACAGCAGCAGCTGCCCGCCTCCCCTGCCCCAAAGGCCAAAAAAGAGGCAAAAGAGATCATCCCCTTTGATGATGACGACTTTGAGGATTTTTAAGTCGCATTTCACTGCACGACATTCATCCAAAAAGGCCTGCCGGCAATCTGCCGGCAGGCCTTTTTTTATGCACTCCGTATCAAAATCACCATGCCGCAATCCGTGGCACTGCTCAACGGGTGAGGCTTGGGGTGGTTTTAGTCATTTCCGGCATTAAACCGGAGAGCTACATTGCCCAGTCTCGATTTTGCAGGACTCCCCGGCGGCAACATCACCAGGAACAGGCGATATGGCAAAATCAGGCAACCGGCATCATCAGGCGAAAAAACTCAGAAATTACCCAGGACGGACCAGAGCACACCAGCAGCAATGGCAGAGCCGATAACGCCGGAGACATTGGGGGCCATGGCGTGCATGAGCAGGAAATTGCTGGGATCCTCTTTCTGGCCCACGGCCTGCACCACCCGGGCCGAATCAGGGACTGCCGAGACACCGGCCGCGCCCACCAAGGGGTTGATCTTGTCCCGCAGAAAGAGGTTCATGAACTTGGCAAAGAGCACACCACCGGCCGTGGCAATAATAAAAGAGAGGGCACCCAGCACAAAGATGAAAACAGAGTGGGGATTCAGGAAGGTCTGGGCCTGGGTGGAGGCCCCCACCGTAAAACCGAGCAGGATGGTAACGATATCAATCAGGGCGTTACGGGCCGAGTTGGCCAGGCGCTCGGTAACCGTTGATTCCTTGAGGAGGTTACCGAAAAAGAGCATGCCCAGCAGGGTCATGGAACCGGGCACCAGCAGGGCGCAGATCAAAAAGGCGACTATGGGGAAGATAATATTCTCGCGCCGTGACACCTGACGCGGCGGCTTCATATGGATACGCCGCTCCTTTTTCGTGGTAAGGAGATACATAACGGGGGGCTGGATCACCGGTACCAGGGCCATATAGGAATAGGCGGCAATGGCAATGGGGCCCAGCAGCTCAGGGGCGATCATGGAGGCCAGAAAAATGGCGGTGGGGCCGTCAGCACCGCCGATAATACCGATGGCACCGGCCTGCTGGACGGAAAAGCCCAAAACAATGGCACCGGCAAAGGTCAGAAAGACGCCGATCTGCGCGGCTGCCCCCAGCAGAATCAACCTGGGATTGGAGAGCAGGGTGGAAAAATCGGTCATGGCACCGATGCCGAGGAAGATCAGGGGCGGGTAGATGCCTGTGGTCACGCCGGCATAGAGATAGCGCAATACACTGCCCTCGTCATAGACGCCCAACGGCATATTGGCAATGGGCGGGATATTGCCGAGCAGGATACCAAAACCAATGGGCACCAGGAGGAGTGGTTCATAATCCTTGGTAATGGCCAGCACAATAAAAATCAGGCCGATGACGATCATCACGCCATTGCCCCACGTCATGTGGGCAAAACCTGAATTGGCAAAGAAAATTGAGATATCCACAGGTTATCCGCCTAATCCAGTTCAACCATGGCCTGGCCGTGGGTGACCGCATCTCCTTGAGCAACGAGGAGTTTCTTGATCACCCCGGTCCGTGGCGCCGTGATAATGTTTTCCAGTTTCATGGCCTCCAGGACCAGGAGTTTCTGGCCGGCCAGCACCTCTTCACCCACGGAGACACACACCTCCAGGATATGGCCGGGGATGGGAGAGGTGATGAGGTCCTTGCTGTCGGCAGACGAGGTGGCCGGTGCCGTGCTTGGCTGCACAGGCGGCACCAGGGCCACCGGCGCCGCGGTTTCACCGGCGCCGGGCGGCAGACCGGCAATCGGGTTCAATGTCTTGATCTCATCAATGGCGACAACATGTTTGACGCCGTTCACCTCGGCCACCACCTCTTCATCCGTGACCTTCAACACGGAGACGCAATAGGGGTTGCCGTTTATGGAAAGCTTGTATTCACGCATAATTTCCGAAAAGTACTCATCTGCCCATCAAGGTACTGCGCCCTGTATGGGTACGGCTGGCCAGGCCCTGAACCCGGCCCGAAATTTTCCACGGCGAATCCATCTCACCATGGCTCTTCCATGTTATTTTTTCATTTTCCTCGGGAAAATCACTGTGCAGATGCAGGGCAACGGCAATGGCCAGGAGGGTCTCCTGTTCATCGGCGCCGTCGCCACCGGCCGCCCTGGCCCTTCTTTTCCTGAGCAAGGCAGGCAAGCCCAGCACCTTGGGAAGCATGGCAACATAGATACTGACCACAGAAAGACCGGCAAAGACCAGGAGCAGACCAAAGAGAGCAAAGAGCACGGCATTGAGCTCAGGGGTAAAGAGATTGCTGAAGCTTATGTCTGCCAAGGAAAGATTCATAGCGGGATATTGCCGTGTTTTTTCATGGGATTGGTGTCACGCTTGTTTTTCAGCATCTCCAGGGCCTTGATGATGCGAAAACGGCTGCGGGCCGGTTCAATAATATCATCAATATAACCACGGCGGGCCGCCACAAAGGGATTGGCCATGGTCTGGCAATACTCCTTCTCCTTTTCGGCCAAAAAGACGGCGGGATCATCGGCCTTGCGGGCCTCGCGGGAATAGAGGACCTCCACGGCACTCTTGCCGCCCATCACCGCTATCTCGGCCGAGGGCCAGGCATAGTTGATGTCGCCGCGCAGATGCTTGGAGCTCATGACGCAATAGGCGCCGCCATACGCCTTTCTGGTCACCACCGTCACCTTGGGGATGGTGGCCTCGGCATAGGCATAGAGGATCTTGGCACCATTGCGGATGACACCGTTATACTCCTGATTGGTGCCGGGCAAAAAGCCGGGAACATCCACCAGGGTGACCACCGGGATATTGAAGCAGTCGCAGAACCTGACAAAGCGGGCCGCCTTGATCGACGAGTTGATATCAAGCACCCCGGAGAGATGGAGAGGCTGGTTGGCGACAATCCCGACACTGTGGCCGTTGTAGCGGCCGAAACCGGTGATGATATTGGGGGCGAACTGCTCCTTTACCTCGAAAAAATCACCGTCATCCACGGTGCGGACAATGACCTCCTTCATGTCATAAGCCTCGTTGGCACTGTCCGGAATCAGGCTGTTGAGGCTTTCATCACGCCGATCCGGCGGATCAGTGGTGGCCAGCAGCGGGACATTCTCCATGTTGTTCTGCGGCACAAAGGAGAGTAATTTCCTGACATAGGCAATGGCCTCCACGCCGCTTTCAGCCGCATAATCGGCCACACCACTGACCGAGGCGTGCATGTCGGCGCCGCCAAGCTCCTCAACCGTGACATCCTCATGGGTCACCGACTTCACCACCTTGGGACCGGTGAGGAACATATAGCTGTTGGTCTTGACCATGGCGATGAAATCAGTCAGGGCCGGCGAGTAGACGGCGCCGCCGGCGCAGGGTCCGAATATGGCGGAGATCTGCGGCACCACGCCGCTGGCCATGACGTTGCGCTGAAAAATCTCGGAATAGCCGGCCAGGGCCTCGATGCCCTCCTGGATACGGGCGCCGCCCGAATCATTGAGGCCGATAATGGGCGCGCCGTTTTTAATGGCAAGGTCCATGACCTTGCACACCTTTTCGGCCAGGGTCTCTGAGAGTGAGCCGCCCAGGACGGTGAAATCCTGGCCATAGACATAGACCAGTCGGCCGGCCACCGTACCATAACCGGTGACCACGCCATCGCCCAGGAAGACCTTCTCCTGCATGCCGAAATTATGACAGCGATGCGTCTTGAACATGTCAAACTCCTCAAAGGAGCCTTCGTCAAGCAGCAGGTTGATCCGTTCGCGGGCCGTGAGGCGGCCCTTGGCATGCAGGGCGTCAATACGTTCCTGACCACCGCCGAGACGGGCCTCGGTCCGTTTCTGCATGAGGTCTTCAAGTTTTTTCTCTATTAATGACATCTCTTCTTGCTCTCCTGCGCCAGATTTTTTTTGGCGACGGGATTATTTCGGCGGACAACAGAACTCGGTGAGCACACCAAAGGTGGAGCGGGGGTGGAGAAAGGCAACCTCCTTGTCGGCCGCTCCCTTGATCGGCCTTTCATGAATCAAGGCACAGCCCTGATCGGCGGCCTGCTGCAACTGTCGGCCGATATCGTCGGTGCGGTATGCGATATGATGAATACCCTCGCCCCGTTTGGCCAGAAAAACGGCAATGGCACTCTCCGGATGGGTGGGTTCAAGCAGCTCGATATGCAGCTCGCCGATACGAAAAAAGGCGGTGTTTACCTGCTGCGACGCCACGCTTTCCTGACCCTCGCAGACCAGCCCCAGGGCCTCTTCATAAAACTTACGCGCCTCGGCAATGGAGTGCACCGCTATACCGATATGGTCTATCTGGCTTAACATCCTGGTTCCCTTCCTTATACTATTTGCAACCTTCTAAGTTTAAGCAAATATTCGATATTATTTGTTTTGCCGGTGAAGAGTGAGGAGCAAAAAAAGCATTCGCTCAGTGGATTTTTTGCTTCCCCTGACGCCTCACACCTCTCCTCATCCTCTCCATCGCTAAACCAAACAAAAACAGTGCAAAAAACGGAATTTCAGCACATTACCAAGCAAGAATGTTGAGCACTCTTTTTATGTCACCCGGCTCTGTCCCCACCACCTTACCATTGCAACAAGCCGCTGCCCTACACCTTTTCTACTGGCGATCGCGATACTCGCCAAAGACCTGGCGCAACACATCACAGATCTCACCCAGGCTGGCATAGGCCCGCACGCAGGCAAGCACCGGTTCCATGAGCTCGTCCTGGCCGGCTGCGGCAGACTGCAGGGCAGCCAGGCATCTTTCCACCTGCTTGTTGTCGCGCTCCGCCTTAAGCCGCTGCAGCCGGGCCACCTGATCGGCCTCCACGCCGGGTGCGACCTTGAGCAACGGCGGCCGCACCTCCTCATCCACCTGGAATTTATTAAGCCCGACAATAATGCGCTCGCCGGACTCGATCTCTTTTTGATAGGTATAGGCGGCATGCTCGATCTGGCGCTGGATAAAACCATCTTCAATGGCGGCCACCACGCCGCCGGTCGCCTCGATCCTGGCCATCAGCTCCCTGGCCTCTGCCTCAAGGCGGTCGGTGAGCTGTTCAACAAAATAAGAGCCGGCCAGGGGATCCACCGTACTGGCCACACCGGATTCATGGGCAATGATCTGCTGGGTGCGCAGGGCGATGCGCACCGACTCCTCGGTGGGCAGGCTGAGGGCCTCGTCGCGCGAGTTGGTATGCAGCGACTGGGTGCCGCCCAACACCGCCGCCAGGGCCTGCAGGGTAACGCGGACGATATTATTGTCGATCTGCTGGGCAGTGAGGGTATTGCCGGCCGTCTGGGCATGAAAGCGCAGCATGCAGCTCGCCGGCTTGGCGGCCCCCAGCTCCTTCATGATGCCGGCCCAGAGGCGACGGGCAGCCCGAAACTTGGCCACCTCCTCCAGCAGATCCGAGGAGGCATTAAAGAAAAAGGCGAGACGGCGGCCAAAGTGATCGAGTTCCAGGCCGGCCGCCAGCGCCGCCTTGACATAGGTAATGCCGTTGGCAAGGGTAAAGGCCACCTCCTGGGCGGCGGTGGAGCCCGCCTCCCTGATATGGTAGCCGGAGATGGAGATCGTGTTGAAGTTGGGTGTTCTGGTACCGCACCAGCGAAAGATATCGGTGATCAGGCGCAGGCTGGGCTTGGGCGGGAAGATATAGGTGCCGCGCGCCACATATTCTTTGAGAATATCGTTCTGGATGGTGCCCCGCAGCTGATCGGCCGAGACGCCCTGCTTTTCCGCGACAACCACATACATGGCCATCAACACCATGGCCGGCGCATTGATGGTCATGGAGGTGGAGACCTTGTCCAGGGGAATGGCGTCAAAGAGCAGCTCCATATCGGCCAGGGAATCGATGGCCACTCCCACCTTGCCCACCTCGCCCATGGCCATGGCATGGTCGGAATCGTAGCCGATCTGGGTGGGCAGATCAAAGGCAACGGAGAGGCCGGTGGTGCCATGCTCCAGCAGATAGCGGTAGCGTTTATTGGACTCGGTCGCCGTGGAAAAACCGGCATACTGCCGCATGGTCCACAGTCGACCGCGATACATGGTGGGCTGCACGCCGCGGGTAAAGGGGTAGCGCCCCGGAAAGCCGAGACGCTCCTCATAGTGCTGATCAATGGATGCCGGTAGCGCCAGCCTGGGAATCTCGACGCCGCCATGGTGGTAAAAGGCGTCATAGCGTTCCGGGAAACGGGCCAGGGAGGTGGCCAGTTCATTCTCCTGCCAGGCGCGATGGGATGGGTGGTCTGTCATAATCTTCAGCCGTTTGTGTGGCAAGGAAGGGCAAAGATAGACCTTCCTCTCTTTGTTAATGGCCTTGTAAAAAGACCATCTCCTGGACGGCTCGACAAAGATCGTCAGCTCTGCGGCAATGAAGCGATGGACGATTCTTTTGGCAATGCCATCATTTCCTGGGTGCCAATCCCATTTCCGTGAGGATCTGCCGGGCCAGCACCAGGGCATCTCCATCCAGCGTGGACCTGGCCGCAACCGCCTCAATAATACGGGGGCGCAGCAGTTCCATGGCCCAATCGGCAACCTCGGCGCGCCTGGCCCGGCGGCGGTGCCTCTCCTTGGCGCCCGAAGCCTCGATTTCCCGGTGCAGCCGGTGGAAGTGATCAACCAGGGCGGCTACGCCTTGGCCCTGATCGGCAACAGTGGCACAGACCGGCACAGCCCTGCCCTGTTTGTCTTGACGCTGCAGTGCCACACTCTCCATGTCAAGAATGAGACGATCAGCGCCACGCAGATCCGCCTTATTAACAACCAGCAGATCCGCCACCTCAAGGAGACCGGCCTTCATGGCCTGAATATCATCACCGAGGCCGGGGGCCAGAACCATGGCCGTCAGGTCCGCAATGCCCACCACATCCATTTCCGATTGGCCCACCCCCACCGTCTCGATCAACACCACCGTACAACCGCTGTGGGCCATGATCCGCACCGCTGCGCCGGCCGCACCGCAGACACCGCCGAGGCGACCGCGGCTGGCCATGGAGCGGATCACCACGTCCGGGTCCAGGGTATGGGTCATCATCCGCACCCGATCGCCCAGCAGGGCCCCGCCGGAAAGGGGCGACGACGGATCCACGGCCACAATGCCGATGCGCCGGCCACGCCGCCGATACTCCTGGATGAGCCGCGCCGTGAGCGTTGACTTACCGGCACCGGGCGGCCCGGTGATGCCCAGCACCAGACAGGCGGCAATCCGCTGCCCATCCAAGGCCTCCACCAGGGCCGGGGCCGAGGCGGCATGGTTTTCAACCATGGAGATGGCCCGACCAATGGCCCGCGCCTCGCCCTGCGCCACCCCTGTGATAATCTTGCCGATTTCCGTCATAATCCTCAGGGTTCAGAAGTGGGTATGCAGGATCCAGAAGTGAGAAGTAAGGAAAAGCGATCTTTGCGGCGCCTTCCATGCATCTTCTGCATCCTGCATCCTGTATCCTGAATTCTGAATACTCACTTCTTATCCCTCCCTTTCCTCACAGGCCGTCTCAAAGGCATGGATCACCTCTTGCAAGCTGGCGCCCGGTGTCAGGATTCGACTGATACCGGCCTCCTGCAGGGCGGCAATATCCTCGGCAGGGACAACACCACCGCCAATCACGGCAATATCCTCGGCACCGAGCCGGGCCAGTTCCTCCACCACGGCGGGAAAGAGGCGCAGATGGGCACCGGAGAGAGAGGAAAGGCCAACGACATCCACATCCTCCTGCACGGCCGCAGCGGCAATCTCGGCCGGCAGACGGCGGATACCGGTATAGATCACCTCAAAGCCGTGGTCACGCAGGGCCCGGGCAATGACCTTGGCCCCCCGATCATGGCCGTCAAGACCGGGTTTGCCGATTAACACACGATACATTTTCCTCATAGGATATCCTTAAACACCGTGGCACAGAACCGGCCCAGTGTCCCCAGATCTTTACAGACATGAATGCCGGCCGCCTCCATGGCGGCGATCTTGGCGGCAGCCGTGCCGGTTGAGCCGCTGATAATAGCGCCGGCATGCCCCATGCGCCGGCCGGGCGGCGCCGTCAGTCCGGCCACAAAGCCCACCACCGGCTTATCCACTTCCGCCGCAATAAAACGAGCCGCCTCTTCCTCAGCCGAGCCGCCTATTTCCCCCACCAGCACCAACCCACGGGTCTGATCGTCCGCGGCAAAGGCGGCCAGGGCATCGACAAAAGAGGTGCCGACAACCGGGTCACCGCCGATACCGAGGCAGGTGGTCTGTCCCAGGCCGTGGCGGCTGAGCTGATCCACCACCTCATAGGTCAGGGTGCCGGAGCGTGAGACCACGCCAATGGGGCCCCCCGCCCTATGGATGGCGGCAGGCATGATACCCACCTTGGCCACACCGGCACTGATAATGCCCGGGCAATTGGGGCCGATGAGACGGCACTCCTTCAGGGCCAGAAAATTCTTGACCCGCAGCATATCAAGCACGGGAATGCCCTCGGTGATACAGACCACCAGAGAGATGCCGCTGTCGGCCGCCTCCATAACAGCGTCAGCGGCAAAGGCTGGCGGCACAAAGATCAGCGAGGTATTGGCCCCGGTTGTGCGCACCGCCTCCAGCACGGTGTCAAAGACCGGCACACCATCCACCTGCCGCCCACCCTTGCCCGGCGTAACACCGGCAACCACCCTGGTGCCGTAGGCACGGCACTCTCTGGTGTGAAAGAGTCCCTCGCGCCCGGTGATGCCCTGGACAAGCAGACGGGTTGTCCCGTCAACAAAAATAGCCATATCCTTTACCCTGCAATGGCGGCCACCTTGGCCGCCGCATCAGCCAGATCAGTGGCGGTGATCAGATTAAGGCCGGAGTCAGCCAGAATGGCGCGGCCCTGCTCAACATTGGTGCCCTCCATGCGAATCACCACCGGTACCTTGATATCCACGGCCCGGGCTGCCTGCACAACGCCCTCGGCCAGCACATCGCAGCGCAGAATACCGCCGAAGATATTGATCAAAATGCCCATGACCCGCTCATCGCTGAGAATGAGGCGAAAGCCCTGCTCCACCATGTCGGCCGAGGCGCCGCCGCCCACATCAAGAAAATTGGCAGGCTCGGCGCCGGCCTGCTTGATGATATCCATGGTGGCCATGGCCAGTCCGGCACCGTTGACCATGTTACCGATGGTACCGTCCAGGTTGATATAGTTGAGATTATGCCGGGAGGCCTCCACCTCCAGGGGATCCTCCTCCGTCTCATCACGCATAAGGGCAATATCGGCATGCCGGTAGAGGCTGTTGCCGTCCACGTCCAGTTTGGCATCCAGGGCCACCACCTGGTCGGCGCTGGTGACCACCAGGGGGTTGATCTCCAGCAGGGAGCAATCGCGAGCCACCATGAGGGCATAGAGCTTGTAGATCTGGGAGCTGAAGGATGCGGCCGCCGCACCGGTGAAGCCGAGGCCGTAGACAAGGCGGCGGACCTGATAGGGCTGCAGGCCAAGGAGGGGGTTAACTGCCACCCGCATGATCTTTTCCGGGCTGTGCGCAGCCACCTCTTCAATGTCCATGCCCCCCTGGGTGCTGGCCATGATCATGATGGTGGCCGTGTCCCGATCAGGCAGCATGGCCAGATAGAGCTCCCGGCTGATGGTCAGGCCCTCTTCCACCAGGATTTTCTCCACCCGCTTGCCCGCGGCACCGGTCTGCGGCGTGACAAGCTGCATGCCGAGGATGTCACGACAGGCCGCCTCTGCCTCGGCATGGTTGTGGGCCAGCCTGACCCCACCGCCCTTGCCGCGGCCGCCGGCATGGATCTGGGCCTTGATCACCACCGGATAGCCACCCAGGTCGGTAACGGCCTGCATCGCCTCCGCACGTGTGGTTGCCAGGCGGCCCCGGGGCACGGCAATATCGGCCCTGGCAAAAAGCTCCTTGGCCTGGTACTCATGAATTTTCATCACGGCCTCCTGAAAGGGGCTGCACGGTGCGGTTCAGCCTGCAAAACCAAGCCCCTTGAGGGCATCGGTGACCTCATCAAGGATGACCGGATCATCAATGGTGGAGGGCATCCGATACTCCTTGCCATTGGCAATGGCGCGCATGGTGGCCCGCAGAATCTTACCGGACCTGGTCTTGGGCAAGCGATCCACCACCACGGTGGTGCGGTAACAGGCAATGGGGCCGATGCTGGCGCGCACCATACCGGCCAATTCCGCGGCCAACTCGTCACTGTCCCGGCTCCGGCCCGCCTTGAGGACCACCAGGCCCACGGGCAGCTGGCCCTTGAGCTGGTCAGCCGCACCGATCACCGCGCATTCGGCCACATCGGCATGGGTGGCGATGATCTCCTCCATGGCACCGGTGGAGAGGCGATGGCCGGCAATATTAATGACATCATCCATGCGGCCCATGATATAGACATAGCCGTCCTCATCAATATATCCGCCGTCACTGGTTTCGTAGTAACCAGGGAAGGTGGTCATGTATGATTTTTCGAACTTCTCGTCATCCCGCCACAGCGAGGCCAGGGTACCGGGCGGCAGGGGCAGCTTGATCACCACATTGCCCTCCTGATTGGCGCCAAGCAGCTTGCCGCTCTCATCAACGATGCGCACATCGTAGCCGGGGACCGGCTTGGTGGGTGAGCCGGCCTTGACCGGCAGCTCCTGAATGCCACGGCAATTCGCAACAATGGCCCAGCCCGTCTCGGTTTGCCACCAGTGATCAATAACCGGCACATCCAGCAGATCCACGGCCCAGTGGTAGGTATCGGGATCCAGGCGCTCGCCCGCCAGATAGAGGGCCTCGAAACAGCTCAGGTCATAGGTGCGGCACAGCTCGCCCTGGGGATCCTCTTTTTTTATGGCCCGAAAGGCCGTGGGCGCCGTAAAGAGGGTCTTGACACCATGCTCTGCAATCACCCGCCAGAAGGCACCGGCATCCGGGGTGCCGATGGGCTTGCCCTCATAGAAAACAGTGGTACAGCCGGCCAGAAGCGGCGCGTAGACAATATAGGAGTGGCCCACGACCCAGCCGACATCCGAGGCGGACCAGAAGACATCGCCGGGCTCCACGTTATAGACGTTTTTCATGGACCAGTGCAGGGCCACGGCATGGCCGCCGTTATCACGCATGACCCCCTTGGGCATGCCGGTGGTGCCCGAGGTATAGAGGATGTAAAGGGGGTCGGTGGCCTCCACCGGCACGCAGTCGACAGGCGGGGCGGCAGCCACCAGATCCTGCCAGAGATAGTCGCGGCCGGGTCGCAAGTCGGCCTCGACAAAATCACGGCCAAAGACGATCACCGAATCAACAGCATGCCCGGCAATATCCAGGGCCTTGTCCACCAAGGGTTTATAGGCCAGGGTCTTTGTGCCCTCAATGGCACCGCTTGCCGTGACCAGCAGTTTGGGCCGGGCGTGATCAATGCGCTGGGCCAGCTCACTGGGGGCAAAGCCCCCAAAGACCACGGAATGGATGGCGCCGAGACGGGCACAGGCCAGCATGGCCACCGCCGCCTCCGGGATCATCGGCATATAGATGATCACCGTGTCCCCCTTGTCCACCCCCTTGTCCCGCAGGGCGCCGGCAAAACGGGCCACCCGCTCCTGCAGTTCGCCATAGGTGATGCGGCTGATGGTGCCGGTAACCGGACTGTCATGAATAATGGCCACCTGTTCGGCCCGCCCGTCTGCCACATGGCGATCAACGGCATTGTAACAGGTGTTGAGTCTCCCACCTGTAAACCAGCGATAAAAAGGAGGATTTGTGTCATCTATAATGACCTCCGGCTCCTGATACCAGTCAATGGCCCTGCCGGCCTCAGCCCAGAAGGTTTCCGGATTTGAGATACTCCGGGCAAAAATGTCATTATATGGCATGGCACATCCTCACTGATTAATGATTCAACTTTCCGAGTTGAGAGAACGAGTGTCTGTCCGGAAAGAGGACTTGTGGATAAATAGTGCCTGTCCAGAAATGGCCCTTTCGCCCGATCTCTGCGTCATGCTCAAAAAATAATGCTCGGAATATCGTATATATGCCTGTGCTTATTTTTCTCGCAGTCCTTGATCTCGAACGAAATGACCTATTTCTGGACAGACACTAAATAAGAATTCAGGAGTCTGGAAACAGAAGAAAATCTTAAGAATCAGTCGTTCCGACTTTTGAATTCCGGCATGGGTGCAACCATTTATTCGATATTCCGACTATTATTTTTTCTGCTTACCACCATGTTTCCAATCAGCATTTCATCATCAGGCAAAAAATGGTGCCCTGGAGGAGCCCCCACGGCTATTCGGAGTGAGCGATGAGCGGCCTGATGCCTCACCATTATCTCTGTATCGTCCGGCGGGCCGGTCTCCTCCAGCATCATTCCAGGAATGATAGCTGAGGTTCGATGGTAACCAGGTCAGAAAGTTGCGACTGGTTGCAAGTACTCGGCAAGAAAGCTGGTAAAACCACCCGGGTATAAATACGCACAGAAAGCCTTTTTTAGCATCCCTTCCCGCATTTGTCAATTGCACCGACACCAGGCAACGGGGTATCCTTGCCACAGCCGGATACCTCCCGGCCAGACACTCCCTGAAAGACAACAGGTATTCCGGGCGCGGCGACCAAGGCGCCTTTTTCGACAACAGACCAGCACAAAAGAGCCAACCACCATGTTCACGGCAATGCTCCACGACCTGCACCAGGGCAGAGAACCCGACCCAGCCCGCCTCAAACAGCGCCTGCAGATAGGTCTCGTCAAAAAAAAGGCCGTCATGCGCCTTCAGCGGCAATTCCACCATAACGACAGCAAGATAAACCCTGACAGCGAGCATCTCCTCTGGGCCGCCCTTCTGCTGGAGGATAACGAGGCCCTGGAAACAGTGGCGGAAATCCTCATCACCGAGGCCCATGAGCAGCACGAGGCCCGGCGAGGCGCCCTGGACCGGGCCGCGGCCCCGCCCAGCGTGGAAGAGATTCTAGGCCAGGCTGTCCGGTGTCTGCTGGCCGCGACCGCAGGCACACCGCTCCAGGAAACGATCAAAAAGAAAATCAACACGTCGTCTCTTTTGCAGGGAACGGCTGTGGGCTAAACGAGTGCGGCGTCCAGGCCCGGCATCACCCTTGCGGATTGTCGGTGGTCAGCCCCCTTCTCTTCTTGATGGCCGCCAGGATCTTTTTGGTGGTGAGGGGAAACAGCCCCAGGAGAACAAAGGAGAAAAAAAGGCTGGGCGACAAGATACCGGCCAGGGAGTCGATCCGGCCCAGCTCCTTGCCGGCATTGACATAGACAATGGTGCCGGGCAGCATGCCCAGTTGCGATATCCAGTAAAACTTCCAGAGGGGCAAGCGGGTGACGCCCATGGCCAGGTTGATAAGAAAAAAGGGAAAGACCGGCACCAGACGGAGGGTGAAGAGGTAAAAGCCCCCCTCCCTGGCCACACCCTGATCAATGGCGGCCAGCCGTTGGCCAAACCTCCTCTGCACCCAGTCGCGCAAAATAAAACGGGAGACAAAACAGGCCAGGGTGGCACCGATGGTCGAGGCAAATGAGATGATCACCGTACCGGCCGCCAGGCCGAACAGGGCACCGCCCACCAGGGTCATGATGGTGGCGCCGGGCAGCGACAGGGCGGTTACCGCGATGTAGATCGCCATATAGCCGGCCACCACCAATGTACCGTGCCCGGCATAGAGTTCCTGGAAACGGGCCTGGGAGGCCTTGACATACTCCAGGGTCAGGTAGTGATCCAGATCAAGGAAGAAGTAGAGGGCTGCCGCCAAGGTGCCCAGGGCAACAATAACTATCTTCTGGACAAGCTTATCTTTCATCGAGAAAGGTCCGTCGTCCCACCTGATAGGCGCCCAGTAAGGGAAGGTGGGGATGGTTGATTAAAAAAACCGGTATCGGCTTCACCACAGCCTGCATCTTACCGCGCGCCTCAAAACGACGCCTGAACCGCCGGGCATCAAGCAGGCGGTGGAGGTGGGGAAGCATACCGCCGCCCAGATAGATACCGCCGGCCGGCAGGGATACCAGGGTCAGATTGGCGCAGAATTCCGCCAGAATATCAAAAAAGATCTCATAGGTACAGCTGCTGAGGGGACAGTGGATGGTCGCGGCCCGGGCCCGCCGAGCCAACAGAGGGGCGAGTTCCTCCCTGGGCCACTGCGCCGCCTCCAGCGGTACGGGCAGCCCCGTGCCCTGCAGGTAGTCGAAGAGGTTGCCGATGCCCATGCCGGAACAGAGCATCTCAAAGGAGACATGGTCATGCTCCCTGTGCATAAAAGTGAGGAGCTCTGTCTCGGCGGCGGATCGGGGCGCAAAGCTGAGATGACCGGCCTCTGTGGCCTGCACCTTGCCACCGGCAAGGACCAGGGCCGCGCCCAGGCCGGTGCCGGGCGCCACCACCAGTCTGTTGCCGCCGGCCTGGACCGTGCCCGGTTTCAGGGAGGCAAGATCGTCCTCCCCGAGCAGATCCACCCCCTCGGCCAGGGCGGCAAGGTCATTGACCAGGACGACGCCTGCCAGGCCCGCCTGCCGGGCCAGATCCGCGGCTTCGGCCTGCCAGGGCAGATTGGTAAAGCTGACCTGCTGATCGACAACCGGTCCGGCAACTGCCAGGCTGGCATACTCTACCGTGGCCGGCAGGCGGGCCCGGCAGGCGGCAAGAGCCTCGGCCAGGGAGGCGAAGCGATTGCTGGCCAGCTGCTCCACATGCAGCGGCTCCTGAAAGGGTCGCCGGGCATCAAGCATGGCAAAATCTATTTTCGTGCCGCCGATATCAGCGACCAGGATAGTGGTCATGGCATGACTACCAAGGCGCCCTGCGGCGCCGCAAATGGGTTAAGGCTCACCTTTCCGAAAAGGAATTACAAGCTGTTCCAGACGGGTGATGCAGCGAAAATTCAGGAGTCAGGATTCAGAAAACAGGAGAAAAGCTTAAAAAGCAGTCGTTCCGACTTCTCGATTGCAGCACCTGCATTCAGGCATGTTAAAAGAACTTCGTCACCCCCATCACTCCACACAATATCAACAAGATATCACAAACCTGAAAGTTGAGACGAATGCGTGCATTCGGTACGCTCCAGTCTCCGAGATCTCGCCACGATACAGGAGAGAGGAGCAAAAAAATTCTTGCTCAGGGAATTGTTTGACTTCCCTGACGCCTTACGCCTCTCTCCTCAGCCTTCCACAGCTGGGCCAAACAAAAAAACCACAAAAAAAACGAAGTTTCAATATATTAACAAAGACACAAAGCCGAGTTAATACTTTCTCTCCTGCAAAGGCCAATACTTTTCCGTGGGTCCCAGGCGTTCAAAAAGTCTGGTGGGCCAGCCCAGACAGTAAAAGGCCTCGGCATGGCCGGTTATGGCCGTCACACTCTTTTCCCAGTCATTGGCGGCCGTGCGCTTTTCGCAGTGGATAAGATTGCCGTCCACATGACCTTTGATAATGACCCGTCCAGGGTCATAGGCATGCGATCAGCAGCCACCGCCCAGCACGGTTTTACCGACAAAGGTATCGCCGTCCTGGATAATAGCCACGGCATCGGCATAGCCGAGCCACACCTTCCAATGGCCATTCAGGTCATAGACCACCCTTTCCTCACCGCTGTCAGGGTCCATATAGCTCGTGGTATGCGGATCAGTGCTCAGGGGATAATAATCAGGTGTCAGATTGGTCCGGTTAGGCGGCGCATTAAAGGCGGTACAGCCGCCGGTCACCAACAGGAAGAAAGAGGCGGCCAACACGACCCAGCTTTGATTTTTCATAAAAAACTCCTTGCAGAGACTCGGCAACCGAGGAGAAAAGCGCAGGCGGCAGCGGGCGGGCCGACAGTCAAGAGCCGATAAAGGCGGGCCGATCTATTTCACCCACCTCATAGCAAAAGCGGCTCCAGGTAAACTCCTTGCCGCTCATGGGGCAACGCAGGGTGACGGACTTTTCGTCCAGGGCCACAACCCGCCAGTCGCCCTTTCTTTTGCCGCCATCTATATAGATCATCTCGCCCACATCAAATTCACAGGGGGAAAAACAGCGCACCTTCATAAACAGAACCTCCTCTTGTAATAATTCAAGATGGCCTCAACTTTCTGAGTTGAGATAACTACTCGATATTAAATGGTTTAAAAATCGTCTCACACTTATGATTCCTCGAGAATTCAGGAGTCAGAAAAGAGTAGAAAAGCTCAAAAATCCGTTGTTCCGGCCCCTGCATTCCGGCCTCGCCAGGGCCGACCTCAGGGACAATATGTGCCAGACGCCTTAATTCCGTTGACAGATAAAGAGCGCGCTCATTACCATGGCTTCAGATCTTTATCATACCGTGTAAAAAGGAGAAATTCTATGACTATCGACTGGGCCTACCTGCGCAAGGCATGAACCTCCTGCAAAAAGGCCGGGCAGGCCCTTGCACAAAACGGAATCACCATCAAGGAAGAGATAAACGCCGGCAGGGAGAGCGTGGCAGGGGAAGCGGCCTGGCAGCTGGTGCGGCAGGCGGATCAGCTTTTTATTGCCGACGGCAAGAAGATCCGGATATTGAGACCCACCTCCGACAATAAAGAAGAAATCATGCAAAAAATGCTGGGGCGCACCGGTAATCTGCGCGCTCCCACCCTGCGGCGCGGCAACACCTTTTACATCGGTTACAACGACGAACTCTACCAGGAAGTGACAGGTTCCTGAAGATCAAGGCGGTCTGCGCCGCCCTCTTTGCCTGTCGCACCACACTATGCTTGCAAAAATTCACACCATAGCCCTGGCCGGGGTGGACGGCCTCGCCGTTGAGGTGGAGGTCGATATCGCCAACGGTCTACCCGCCTTCTCCACGGTGGGCCTGGCCGAAGGCGCCGTCCGCGAAAGCAAGGACCGGGTCAAGGCTGCCATCAAGAACAGCGGCTACAATTTCCCTAACCGCAGGATTACGGTAAACCTGGCGCCGGCCGACCTGAAAAAGGCAGGCACCAGCTACGACCTGCCCATTGCCATCGGTATCATGGCGGCGGACCAGCCCTTCAACCAGGACAAACTGGCGAACATGGTCCTGGCCGGCGAACTCTCCCTGGACGGTAAACTACGGGCGGTGCAGGGCATCCTGCCCATGGTGACGGCGGCCCGCGACATCGGCAAAAAGGCTATTCTGGTGCCGCAGGACAATGCCCGGGAGGCGGCCATGGTGACGGGCATTGAGGTCTATGGTCTGGACTCCCTGGATCAGGCCGTGGAGTTCCTTGTCGACCGCCTCAAGATACCGGTTGTCACGGCCCGGCAGCACTGGAGCAGTTGTCCGGTGAGCGGTCCGGACTTCAGCGACGTCAAGGGCCAGGAGCATGTCAAACGGGCCATGGAGGTGGCGGCGGCCGGCAGCCATAACATCCTGCTCTCCGGCAGCCCGGGCAGCGGCAAGACCATGCTGGCCAAACGTCTGGCCACCATCCTGCCCGATCTCAGCCTGGAAGAGGCCCTGGAGACGACCAAGGTCTACTCCATCATGGGTCTGCTGGCAGCGGACCAGGGCCTGGTCCGGCAACGGCCCTTCCGGGCCCCGCATCACACCATCTCCGATGCCGGCCTGATCGGCGGCGGCAACCAGCCCAAGCCGGGCGAGGTCTCCCTGGCCCATAACGGCGTCCTCTTCCTTGATGAATTTCCCGAGTATAAAAAGCATGTCCTGGAGGTGCTGCGTCAGCCCATGGAGGATGGCACGGTGACCATCTCCCGGGCCTCCACCTCCCTGGATTTCCCGGCCCGTTTCATGCTGGTGGCAGCCATGAACCCCTGTCCCTGCGGCCACCTGGGCGACGATCTGCACGGCTGCACCTGTAACGACCTGCAGATCAAACGCTACCGGCACAAACTTTCCGGCCCCCTGCTCGACCGCATCGACATCCACCTGGAGGTGCCGGCCGTGCCCTTCAAAGAGATGACCCACGGTCCTGCCGGAGAAAGTTCCGCGGCGATCAGAAAGAGGGTGATAGCGGCCCGGGCCCGCCAGAGCGCCCGTTTCAAGGGACGGCGGCGCCTTTACGCCAACAGCCAGATGAGCAGTGCCGACCTGAAAAAATATTGCGTTGTTGAGCCGTCTGGCCTTACACTTCTAGAACAAGGCATGGCACGTCTCGGCTTATCGGCCCGGGCCTATAATCGCATCTTGAAGATCGGCCGCACCATCGCCGATCTTGCCGGCCAGGAGCAGATCACCGCCGCGCATATTGCCGAGGCCCTGCAGTATCGTCGCATTGACCGCCGTGCCGCCATTTGAGAGGATTTGCCCATGACAGCCACCATCCGTCCATGCCGCTGGGCAGACAGTTTTTACCCGGCCGACCCTGCCTCGCTGCGCGCCCTGATCCGAGATCTCCACACACAGGCCGCGGCCCGACACCTCGACCTGGGGAGTAGCCGCCTGCGCGCCCTGATCCTGCCCCATGCCGGTTATATCTTTTCCGGCCTCACCGCAGCCCACGGCACCTCACTTCTGCACACCCGTCACTATAAAACCGTTCTGCTGCTGGGGCCGGCGCACCATGTCGGCGTGGCCGGCTGTGCCGTCAGTGCAGCCGACACCTACAGGACGCCGCTGGGCGACATCCCACTCTCCGACCTGGGTGCCACACTGCTGGCCGATTATCCGCATCTCTTCCAGCACAATATTGCCTCGGAACAGGCCGAGCATTCCCTGGAGGTCATCCTGCCCTTTCTCCAGGAATCATTGAAATCCTTCAATCTGCTGCCCCTGGTGGTGGGCCAGGCCGATGGCGCCGCAACCGCCCAGGCCCTGGCCCCCCTGGTCAACGACGATTTCCTCGTGGTGGTCTCAAGCGACCTCTCCCACTTCCTTGACTACGACGAGGCCGTGGCCAGGGACCACCAGACCCTGCAGGCCATTATTGATTTCGACCTGAAGGCCTTGGCCGCCAATGACAACCAGGCCTGCGGCATGGCAGGCATCCGGATCCTTCTGCACCTGGCCCGGGCCAAAGGCTGGCAACCCCAACTGCTCCACTATACAAACAGCGGTGACACGGCCGGTGATCGCTCCCGGGTGGTGGGCTACGGCGCCATTGCCTTTACGGAGGGAAAATAATGGCCGGCCTCTCAGCACGGCAGGGGGAAATGCTGGTCCGCCTGGCCCGGCAGACACTCAACTCCCTCCTTGGCGTCAGCCGGGACGAGGAGCCGGACCAGCAAGCCCTCAGCGATGCCGCCTTTCAGCAGAAGCAGGGGGTCTTTGTTACCTTGAAGAAAAACGGCGAACTTCGAGGCTGCATCGGCTCGCTGGTCGGCACCGAGCCCCTGGTGGACGCCATCCGCCATCAGACGGAAAACGCCGCCCTCCAGGATCATCGTTTCAGCCCGGTCAGGGCAGAGGAACTGGCCCGGATCAAGGTAGAGATCTCCATTCTCAGCCCCCCGAAGCCGCTGACCTTCAGCGATCCGTCCGACCTGCTCGCCAAACTGCGACCCCATGTGGACGGCGTCATCCTCGGCCTGGGCAATCTCCAGGCCACCTTCCTGCCCCAAGTGTGGGAGCAACTGCCGAGGCCGGAAGAGTTTCTCGCCCACCTGGCCATGAAGGCAGGCCTGTCCAGCCAGGCCTGGCGCACCGAGGGGGTAACCATCGCCACCTACCAGGTCCAGCACTTCAGCGAATAACAAGCAGAAGACACAACACCACAAAGGCTCGAAACCTCCGCCCCCCGTGTCTCAACATTCCGATTTGTCCGATTTCTTCGTCGCTACGAGAATAAAAGTCCTCACATATACCTGATATGCTGCACCGCAAGGGCACCCGGAGTGTCGCAGGCTCCCTTACCTCTTTCAGGGCGCGGTTTTTATTTTCTATGCTTCTCAAACTCGAACAGGTAAGGGAGCGAAGCGAGACTCCGACAAATCTAATAATTCAAGACACCCTCAAGGGTCGAGGTCGGACCCTTGTCCCTAAAGCATCTTCTGCAGACTCTGGTAATCGGTCTTACCGGTGCCGAGCACCGGGATCTCCTCCACCTCGACAAGCCGTCTGACGTTATGCAGGGCGGAGAGGCCGGCCGCCCGGATCGCCCTGTTGGCATCAGCCCTGTTCAGGGCCATGGCCACAAAGAGCACCACCTCCGGCTGCTCCTCATCCGGGGTGGCCGCCACCGCCAAGGGCACGCCTTCGTCGTTATCATCGGCAAAGGCGGCCAGCAGGGCCGCCTCAATGGCGGGCAGGGAGATCATCTCGCCCCCCAGCTTGATAAAACGCTTCAGGCGGCCGCAAAAACGCAGAATCCCCCTCTCATCCTCAGAGACCAGATCACCGGTTTCATACCACTGCCTGCCGTCATGCTCCACAAAGGGCTGCTCGCCGTCATGGTGGAGATAGCCGCCAAAGACATTGGCACCACGCACCAGCAGCATACCCTGCTCGCCGAGGGCAACCGGCTGCCGCGTCTCCACATCAACAATAGCATGTGCCATGGAGGGCAGCAGCGGGCCGATGGTGCCCGGCACCGGTCCATCGGGCCGATTCAGGCTGACACCGGGGGCGCATTCCGTCACCCCGTAGGCCTCGCACATCACCACCTGGGGGCACTGCCTGGCCATGGCGGCATAGACATGCTCGGGGCACTTCTCGGCCCCGGTAAAGACGAGGCGCAGAGTGTCGAGCTGGCCCGGCTCGGCAGCCCGCAGAATGCCATTTAAAAAGGTGGGAGTGCCGATCAATACCGTGGTCCGGTAAACCTCGCAGATCTTGGCCAGCACGCCGGCCTCGGTGGGATTGGCATGGTAGACCGTCTTCATCCCCATACAAAGCGGCAGCAGCAGGGTACCGGTGAGACCCAGGGAGTGGAAGGGCGGCAGCATGCCGAGTAGACTGTCAGTGCCGTGAAATTGCAGAACCTGGGCCACATCGTGCAGATTGGTGAGAAAGTTGCGGTGCGTCAACGGCACGGCCTTGGGCCGGGCCTCGGAGCCGGAGGTAAAGAGGATGGCGGCAAGATCATCGCTCCGACCATGATCGGCAAGAAGCCGCCACCCGCCATAGCTCTTGAGCTTGGCGCCGATCTTGGCGGCAGGCGTAAAGGTCCGGGCCAGCTCCTCAAGATGCAGCCACTCCACCTGCAGGGCGTCCAGCCCGATACCCTGGGCCTGCAGACGCGTCACCAGCGCCTTGGCCGAAATCACCTTGTCGACCCCCACCTTGTCGAGACAATAGGCCATATTTGCCTCGCCCACCGTCCAGTTGACCAGCACCGGTGTCTTACCGGCAAAGAGCAGGGCCAGATAGGCCACGGTGCAGCCGACACCGGCCGGCAGCAGCAGGCCGACATTGCGGCCGGGGATCTTGGCAAAGGCGGGCACCAGCAGATGGAGGGCCGTGACAATATCACGGTTGCTGCGCACTCCGCTGCGCAGATCACCAATGAGCACCTTGGCCGGCTTTTTTCTGGCCTGCTGCACAAAGAGCTCGGTGATGGTCTCTCCTCGGCCCAGGCCAAGGGGGGCCTCGTCCGTATCGGCAAACCAGGAGGCGGGCGGCATATCCACCTGGTCGTTTTTACGGCTGATCATCCGACCGGCGGCGGCCAGAAGCAAATCACTCACCCTGTTTAAGCTCTCCAGGTCATCAACGGTGTAGCCGAACTCCTGCTCAATCCAGACGGCCAGCTCGGCAATACCCAAAGAGTCAATGCCGAGATCAGCGGCCAGATTGTCTTGATCATTGATCGTCTCAATGCCGCTTAGTTGGACAAGCTTGGCAACGACCTGGCCGCGCACGACATCGCTCACCGCGGCCGGATCACCGCTCATCTTTTTAATGCCCGGTTCCGGCATGGGTCGCGGCCTGCTGCCCTGCCACCAGAAGTGGGGCACAAAGGCGCTTGCCGGTGCCGTACTGTTATAAAAATCCTCCAGATAGCGATTTAACACCAACCGTTCGCCAGAGTGAGGAATGTCATTCGGCTCGCTGAACTCGATGACCACCCGGCGCTTGGGCATGAAAAAGATGCCATTGGCGATCACATAGAAGAGGTGCTTGAAGATATCGGCCAGCAGGCTGGGGGTGCGGCCGCTGGCCTGGGAGAAGGAGGAGCCCCAGAGACCCGTGGTCCGCACCAGCACCACGCGGATATCGGGCGCCTTCTTGAGGATGGCGGCAACACCGCCGTTGCCGCGAATCGACTCGTACCGGCTGCGATAGATGCGTCCCGAAGGATAGAGCAGAACATTGTCGCCCTGGTGGAGAGAGGCGATAATCTCATCCATGGCGGCAAGAACCTGCTGCCGACTGTGGCGCCCCTTGACGGCGAGGTCGGGAATGGTGACGCAGCGCACCAGCTTGGTAAGGTGGCGCACCACCGGCAGGTCGACCTGGCTCTCATCCGCCAGGGGCCGGGGCCGAAAACGGCCATGCAGGGTGACGTACATGATCAGCGGATCAATAAGGGCCGGATGGTTGGGCAGAAACAAAATACCCTGATCTGCATCGGACGCTTTAATACGATCCAGCCCCTGCAGGGTAACGCGATAACGCAGCCGCAGCAGAGAGCGCATAATAAAAACAATAATATCAAGCATGATCAATCCGTAATAATTCTATTGATGATGGCTAAGCAAAAATCGTCAGCAGTAAAACAGCGCATGGGAGACGCCTCCATTTCGGTTGCTGCGGCGTACGGGGTAGGCCGCAGCAACGAGATAATGGACGGCAAGGAAGCAGTTGGCGACTTTTCACGACACCGTCAAGCATGGCACTGCCTTGTGCCATAACATTGAAAGGCCATTCGAAAACAGAGGGCGGCCAGCCCCGCTGCCAGACCCAGGACCAGCATGGCACTGCTGGGGGCAAAGGCGCGATCAAGCAGCTCGAAACAGGTGCCGGACAGAAAGATGCCGCTGAAGGCGGCAAAATTGGAGGCGGCAATGATCTTGCCCTTCCGGTCCGGTCGGGGCCGCACCTGAATAAAGCTTGCCAACGGTATAAGAAAGAGGCCGCCGCCGCAACCCGCCAGGGCCAGGGCACCGACCACCAGAGGAAAACGGAGAGTGGTGCCCAACTGCACCGCCATGAAGGTGGCGGCCAGACCGGTGGCCATCACCAGAACGGCCGGCGCCATGACCCGGTACCAGTGCGGACCGTCGGCAATTTTGGCGGCCAGAAAGGCGCCGCCGCACACCCCCACCATCAGGGCCACCACCAGCAGACTGGTCATGGTCTGTGACAGACCCAGCTCCGTGAGGCCCATGACATTGATCACCAACACGACAATGGAGGAGATGAAGTAGAAAAAGGCATCACCGCAGATGGCGGTAAAGAGCAGCGGATCACGACGCACCTGCCAGAGATCGGCCAGGGAGTGGAGCGGCCCCAGCCAGGGAAACCTCTCCTTGGCGCCGGCCGCCGGCCGCTTGACCACCCCGAAACTGACAACGAGGCCGAGGATCGAAACCAGTAGGACGAGTATGGCCACCAGCAGGCGGCCAAAGGGAATGGCGGTGGCAAACCAGGCCTGGTCCAGGGCCAGGCCGGCCAGACCGATGCCGGCCAGGATGGCCAGGGTGGTGACCAGCTTGATGACGGCATTGGCGGTGGTGACATACTCCTTGGGATAAAGTTCGGGAATGGAACCGTTAATAGCCGGGCCAAAGAGGGTCGACTGAGCTGCCATGATAAAGACCATGGCCAGAATAAAGGGCCAATTCAGGGTAATGAGGCCATAGGCCCCGGCCAGCATGGCCAGCAGTTCAAGAAACTTGGCGCCCACCACCACGTTTTTCTTGGCAAAACGGTCGGCAAACCAGCCGGCATGGGCGGAAAAGAGGATAAAGGGCAGGGCAAAGAGCATGGTGGCCGTACCCTGCAGACCGCTCAGACCGACGCCCACAGCCAGCAGCATGGCCGCCTGTTTGAAGAAATTATCATTAAAGGCGCCCAGGAAGTAGGTAATGGCCATGGCAATAAAGCGGGAGCGGCCCTGGCGAATCTGTGCTTTTATTTCAGGTGAATACATTGTTTTGTCGTACCTCTTTGCCCCCCCATCTTGCCGCACCCAGGCCGGCTCAGGCAGCCGATGTACACTTCGCCCTCCCGCGTCCCTCGCCTCTCACCTCTCACCTCTCACCTCTCACAATAAATGACGATATTTCAAGCCATTAACCAGGCTACACAGCCGGAAAAACAAGAATGGCGCCGACCATGATAATGGTTACATCAGCGATAAGATGGCTGAGGTAACAATCAAGCAGCGACCAGCCCTGCAGGCGCTGCCAGCTCCAGAGGGCACCGGCCAGCATGGTGGCGCCGGTAAAAAGCAGGACAGGCGCCAGGGAGAAATAAGGCAACAGGGTAAAGAAATGATGGAAGCCGAAGAAGAGACCGCCGCCAGCAATAATAACCGCTGGTTGTTTAACATGATTTCGCCATTCAGCCAGCAAAAAACCGCGCCAGTACCACTCTTCCAGGGCAGAGTTCACGGCCAGGATAAAGAAGCCTGCCGACCAGTAATAGTCCAGGATACCCAGGCTCTCCAGCTTTTGCCGGATAGCGCTGCCCGGCAGATCAGCGGCCAGGAGAAAAAAGACGGCCCCAATCAGAATGCTGAGCAGAAGACCGCTGACCACTCCCCGCCGGGAGGGAGGGGCCAGGCCCATGTCCGGCAGACCAGCCCACCAGCTGCCACCAACAAGACGCCAGACGGCAAAGGGCAGAAGCACCAGGCTGATCTTGGCCAGTGGATAGATGATGTAGGGCCACACCTCCAGATAAAAGGCGCTCCAGGTGGTCACGGCCGGCAGTAAGGAGAGAAGCAGCAGGACGAGCAGGGGCAGGGGTCTGCGGCCGGCGGCGGACGCGGCTCCGGATGACGGCAAAAAAGAGGCGAACATAGCCTTCACCTCTAGCCCTTTTCCGCCTTTTTTCAACAGATAAAAGGTGCTCGAAAAAACATGCCATGATATCTATCTGATATTATGGAAATTGTTTTTTCAATATGCCGAGGGAAGCGAGGCAGATGGCGGGGCTGTGGCAGCTGTCCTGCGCCGACCCATTCTCTCGCGATAACATGCCCTGAGCTTGTCGAAGGGCGTTTCGACAGGCTCAACGCACCCCGCAAGCCCCCTTGCCTCTTGCACCTTGAACCTTGCATCTCCATCGTCACGGCAAGGACCTGAGATACGCGGCAGTCTAAGGAAGAAGAGGGGGGCACCAGAGCCGCACACCTCTTCCCCTTGCTGGACTCGTCAAAAAACTGTAGAGAGGATATCTTGCATCATGAGATATTTGATGGCCTCGTAAAAAGCAAGGCACAGCCATCAGCACAGTGCCTATCCTGCCGATTCAACGTCATGGGCTTGGGCTGCCATCGACTTTTTACGGGATCATCATATTTCGGAGTCCCGTATTCAAGATGGCCTTCGAGGAAAGGTGACAACATGACTGAAATGACCAATTCCGTGCTTCTTGTTCTCTTCGGCATCCTGGTGGGGGTGGGGGCCTCCTTTACCGGCCTGGGCGGCGGTTTTCTGATGATTCCCCTGCTCATCTTCCTGGGCTACAACGCCCAGAAGGCGGTGGGCACCTCCTTTGTGGCCATTCTGGTCATTGCCGTTTCCGCCCTGGTGGCCCACAACAAGCTGGCCCATGTCGATTACCGGGCCGGTCTGCTCCTCGGTCTTGGCGGTATTGCCGGGGCCCAGGTCGGCGCCCGCCTGGTGGAACAGGTCTCCACCGGCAGCTTCAAAAAGATTTTTGCCGCCATCCTCCTTGGCCTGGCCGGTTACCTCTTCTGGCAGAAATAACCCTTCCACATTCCCCCCTCAGATGGCAACCACACTCTTTCTCCATGGCCTTGACTCCTCCAGTCGCGGCACCAAGGGGCGCTATTTCGCCGACCATTTCCCGGCGGTAATCCGGCCCGACTTCCAGGGCGACCTCAACCAGCGCCTCCTGCAGCTTGCCGAGATATGCCGCAGCCAGAGTGATCTCACCCTGATCGGCTCCAGCTTCGGCGGTCTGATGGCCACCTGTTTTGCCATCAACCATGCCGAGCGCATCCGCCGCCTGATCCTGTTGGCCCCGGCCCTCAACTTCAGCGACTTCACACCTCCCCAAAAGGCGTTGGTCATCCCTACCCTGCTCGTCATGGGCCGCAACGACACGGTGTGCCCGCCGCGCCTGGTGGAACCGCTGGCCCGGGCCACCTTCAGCAACATCACGGTGCGGCTGGGCAACGACGACCACCTGCTCCACACCATGTTTTACGAACTGGACTGGCCAGGCCTGCTTGGCTGAAGAATCAAATATTTGCCGATAGGCGTGCAGACTATCTGCCACGAAACCCACGGAAGAGACACGGACAACCTTCCGCTCATCAACAGACAGGGCCTTAGAGCTGGCTATGGCCCAAACCACCCTGCCGTTTTCTGTGTTTTTCGGTGGGTTCCGTGGCCAGCAGCAATTGAGACTTGCCGGACTTTAGAAAATAAACCCTGGACATCGCTCCACCTCACTGCTTCTCTCGTCAGTTCTGCATCATTTGCCGGGCCGCCTTGAAAAAACTCCTGCATCCTGTAGAGTGGGGACAATCGTATCTCGCCATCACCCAGGCCACCCCAAGGAATTATGACCGTCAAACTGGAAGTAAAAAACCTCTATAAGATCTTTGGTGACGAGCCGGAGCGGGCCTTTCCCCTGCTTGAGCAGGGCCTCAGCAAGGACGAGATCTTCAGCGAGACCGGCCTCACCGTTGGCGTCAAGAGCGCCTCGCTTACCATTGACCGGGGCGAGGTCTTTGTCATCATGGGACTGTCCGGCTCCGGCAAATCCACCCTGGTACGGTTGCTCAACCGCCTCATCGAGCCCACCAGCGGCCATGTCTATCTGGGCGGCAAGGATATTGCCGCCATCTCAGCCGAAGAACTACGCCAGGTGCGGCGTAACGATATCAGCATGGTCTTTCAGTCCTTTGCCCTGATGCCCCACATGAATGTCCTGGACAACACCGCCTTTGGCCTGGAGCTGGCCGGGGCCGACAGCAAAAAGCGGCACGAGCAGGCCATGGCAGCCCTGGCCAGTGTCGGTCTGGACGCCTATGCCGACTCCTATCCGGACGAGCTGTCCGGCGGCATGCAGCAGCGGGTCGGCCTGGCCCGGGCCCTGGCCAACGATCCGGAGATCCTGCTCATGGACGAGGCCTTCTCCGCCCTTGACCCCCTGATCCGCACCGAGATGCAGGACGAACTGCTGCGCCTGCAGGCCAGGGACCAGCGCACCGTGGTTTTTATCTCCCACGATCTTGACGAGGCCATGCGCATCGGTGACCGTATTGCCATCATGGAGGCGGGCGAGGTGGTTCAGGTTGGCACCCCGGACGACATTCTCCACAACCCGGCCAACGATTATGTCCGCTCCTTTTTCCGGGGTGTTGATGTCTCCAACGTCTTTCAGGCCCACGACATCGCCCACCACCAGGGGGCCCTGACCATCAACCGCCAGGAACGCTCCAAACCGGCCGAGGTCCTGGATATCCTGCAAAAACATGAGAGCAGGTATGCGATTATTGTTGATCACCACAACCGTTACGTGGGGCTCGTATCGCAGGATACCCTCCTGAAGACCATTGACGCCGACCAGGCCTTGGAGTCGGCCTTGCTCGAAGACAGCCTGACCCTGGCGCCGGATACGCCGCTGGCCGCGGTGATCGGCGATGTGGCCGACGCCGCCTACGGTGTGCCGGTTGTTGACGAGGATATGATCTATAAGGGCGTAGTGACCAAGGGCCGCCTGCTCAAGGCCCTGGACAGGGAGGAAAACGAATAATGGCCAGCAACGCGGAACCCACGGGCAGTCCGACCACCGATCCATGGAGCAGTGCGCCGGCCGAGCCGGCCACCAACCCCTGGGGGGCACCGCAGCCGGGCAGCGACACTGCCAGTGACTGGCTCACCAGCCAACCCGCCCCCGCCGACCAGGGCTTTGATTGGAGCCACCCCTTTGCCCAGCCGCTGGTGCCCTTTGACGACTGGGTGGAACAGGGCATCAACTGGCTGGTGGATAATTTCCGGGCCGCTTTCCAGGCGGTCAGCGTACCCATCGACTATATACTCACCGCCTTTCAGACCGTGCTGCAGGCCACACCAGCGCCGCTGATGATCGCCATCTTCACCCTGATCTCCTGGCAGATTGCCGGCCTGCGGCTGGGCATTGCCGCCGGCGCCTCGCTCTTTGTCATCGGCGCCATCGGTGCCTGGGATCAGGCCATGGTTACCCTGGCCCTGGTCCTGACCTCGGTCTTTTTCTGCCTGCTGCTGGGACTACCCATCGGAATCGGCCTGGCCCGTAACGACCGGGCCTCGCGCATCGTCCGCCCCATTCTGGACGCCATGCAGACCACACCGGCCTTTGTCTACCTGGTGCCCATTGTCATGCTCTTTGGCATCGGCAATGTACCGGGGGTGGTGGTGACCATCATCTTCGCCCTGCCGCCCATTATCCGGCTGACCATCCTCGGTATCCACCAGGTGCCGCAGGAGCTGGTGGAGGCGGCCAACTCCTTTGGTGCCAGCCCCCGCCAACTGCTGTTCAAGGTGCAGTTACCGCTGGCCATGCCCACCATTATGGCCGGGGTCAACCAAACCCTGATGCTGGCGCTGTCCATGGTGGTGATCGCCTCGATGATTGCGGTGGGCGGCCTGGGCCAGATGGTGCTGCGCGGCATCGGCCGCCTTGACATGGGTCTGGCTGCCATCGGCGGCCTGGGCATTGTGCTGCTTGCCATCCTGCTCGATCGTCTCACCCAGGCCATGGGTATTGATCCACGTCAGCGCAGTGTACGCCACTGGTACGAGGCCGGACCGGTGGGCCTGCTCTATAAGATGCTCAGATCTGACACAGCGTCGGCCAAGCAAACCTCCTCCACCTAAACCACCCAGCAAGGAAGCTCCCATGACATTTTTCAGACACGTGTACGTCCCGAACAGGCCGCAACACAGAATGAAAGGCAAGGGCCTACGAAAAAGGTCCCTGGCAATAACCTTTCAGATACCAACCATACTGGCAGCCTGCCTACTGCTTTTTCTGACTGCCAATGCCCAGGCTGCCAGCCTGCCGGGCAAGGGTGTCGAGGTGGTGCCGGTGCAGAGCCCGGTGGCGGAAGAGACCTTCCAGACCCTGATCGTGGTCAAGGCCCTGGCCGAATTGGGCTATGATGTTCACCCCATCAAGGAGGTGGATTACAATGTGGGCTACACCTCCATTGCCAATGGTGACGCCACCTTTATGGCGGTGAACTGGGCGCCGCTTCATCGCGACAAGTATCTCAAGGCCGGCGGCGACAAGGTCTTCTACCGCAAGGGTCATTACATTTCAGGTGCGGCCCAGGGCTATCTGATCGACAAAAAGACGGCCGAGAAATACAAGATCAGCAACATCGGCCAGCTCAAGGATCCCAAGCTGGCCAAGCTTTTTGATGCCAACGACGACGGCAAGGCCGATCTCACCGGCTGTAATCCGGGCTGGGGCTGCGAGGCGGTGGTCGAGCATCAACTGAAGGCCTTTGGCCTGGAAGACACGGTCACCCACAACCAGGGCAAATACGCCGCCATCATCGCCGATACCATCTCCCGCTATCGCAACGGCCAACCGATCCTCTACTACACCTGGACGCCCTACTGGGTCAGCGGCGTGCTGGTACCGGGCCGCGACGTGGTCTGGCTGGAGGTGCCCTTCTCCTCCCTGCCCGGCGACCGGGCCGGTATCGATACCACCCTGGCCAACGGCAAGAACTACGGCTTTCAGATGAACTCCATGCGCATCGTGGCCAACAAGGAGTTTGCCGCCAGGAATCCGGCTGCCGCCCGTCTCTTTGCCATTATGCAGGTCCCCATCAGCGATGTCAGCGCCCAGAACATGATGATGAGCCAGGGCCACAACTCCACCGCCGATATCGAGCGCCACGCCCGGGGCTGGATCAAGGCCCACCGCAGCCTCTTTGACCGGTGGCTGGCCGCAGCCAGGAAGGCGGCCCGCTAAGCGAGGCGTTCACGGTTTTCAGACAAAACTACAGGGGCATTCTGTTTAATACCCCCTTGAGGGAGGGTGCAAAGACACGAAGAAAGTTGCCGCATGTTGGTCTCTTCGTGTCTTTGTGCCTCTGTGGTAGAAAAAATACGGCACGTCCACTCCGGAAGCTGACCTGCGGGTTCTATTGTGCGGGGATACCGTGCCGGTAGCGGACATCCTGGCGGACAAAGTGCTCCAGGGTCGCATCCAGAAAGAACTTTTTACAGTCCACATCCATGCTGCCATGGCTGCGGTACTTCATGTAGCGGCAGCCGCCCAGGCAGAGGGGAAGATAGATGCAATCGCGGCACTCCTGGTGATGCTGCCAGTTGTGCCGATCATATTGGTTGTCGTAATCAGTCATGCCCTGCCAGATATCGCCGCAGATCAGCTCCTCCTGGCCCACCAGGGCCGGGCACTGGTAGATTGAGCCGTCATAATGGATGGTAAAGGCGTCATCCCGGTCCACCATGCAGGGGGTCGGCATGCTGGTCTGCTGCAGGCAGCCGTGGCGCCACAGTTGTTCACGCAAAAAGATGGCAGCCTCAGGCAGCCAGTTCTCGGTGACCGAACTGCAGCCGCCGTGAAAGCCTAGCGCTGAAAAACGTTCATCGGGCTGCATGACCGGAAAGAAACGAATGGTCTCAAACGCCCCCGGCTCAACACCGGCCGCAGCCAGCTCGGCAAACATCTCCGGAAATCGCTGGTATGTATCACGGCTATAATTACCGCCAAGCCGCAGCGGCACAAGGCCGGCACACTGCTTGATATTGGCAAGAATCTGTGCAAAGCTGCCGCCCCCGCCGGCAAAAGGCCGGGTGGCGTTATGCAGCTCGGCCGGGCCATCCACCGTAAGCCTGATGCCACTGAGCCCCAGAGGTAATAACTCTTCAACCCTCTGGCGGGTCATGAGGGAGCCATTGGAGACCAAAACAAAGTCATAGCTGCTATTACTGACCGCCAGGGCCTTCTTTAGCCGGTGGGAGATTTCCTTGATCTTCTCCATATAGAGAAAGGGTTCGCCGCCATAGAAATCAAGCCGGATACTGCTCTTGCCCTGGGCCAGGCCCTGCTCAACCACAAAGCGCACCAGCTGCGCCAGGGTGTCGTCAGCCATGGCAAAGGCGCCCTTAAGACTGCCTTCATAGCAATAGGTGCAGGAAAAATTGCAGTGCATGCCCAGAATAACCGCCACTGACAGGTGGTCGCTGAGACGATTGACCTGCTCAACAAAACCATGCACCTCGTAACGTTCCTGCTGGTGATCCGCCACCAGCATGCCGATATCGGCCAGGGCTTGGTTGCCGGCAACCGGCTCACCACGGCGCAGGCTGGCCAGGGAGTCATGATCTATGACGACCTGGGCACCGCTGCGGGTGGAAAAGAGGATGGCGGCAGTGGGATCAGTAGGATGCGCAAACTCAAGCAGATAGCCGGAGAGTATCATTTCAAAACAACCTTATACAAAAAGAGGGGCAGCAAAACGCCGCCCCTCTTTTACCGTTTACCTTCTGTCTAGAGCCCTAGCGCACTGCATTGGGACCAGTGTCGCAACAGCTTGGGGAGTTGGCCACCTGCTTGACGGAAACACCCGGGTTAACAACAACAATCTTTTTCATACATCCCCCTTGGTAACAATTAAAAGCCATGCTGCCGATTGGCAGCAACTATCTAACAATATAAAGATGTTAGCACAGCGGCCGCTCAATTAAAAACGAAATTTCAGGCCGGCCTCAAGCCAGCGCGGGCTATTGGGCAGCAGCTCGTCGATAAACTGGCTTTCATTGGTCAGGTTGTGGCCCACCACAAAGAGATCAGCCTGCAACCGCTCTTTTTGCCAGAGCCGTTTGGTGGCGCTCAGCTCCCAGACCAGGGAGTTATCCTCCGGGTTAAAGGCGGGCGGGGCGTGGAGATTGCCGAAATTGGCATAATGGCCGGAAAGCTCCAGGGTGATGATATCCGGGTTGTCGTAGGTGACGATGATATTGGCCTCCTGGTTAATGCCATGCTCCTTGTCCATGGTGGAGATGTGGCTGTAGGTATAGTTGAGCACCAGGGTCAAATCATACCAGGGCAAGGTCTCCATCTCCACCTCAAAGCCGGTACGTTCCTCCTCGCCGCTATTTTCCATCTGCCAGGTGGTAGCAGACCACTGCAGGGCATCCATGGCATCGTGATAAAAGAGGGTGGCCTTGAGGCGGCAAAACCGGGCTGCCCCGGTCTCAATACCGATCTGGTACGACCAGACCAGCTCCGGGTCAAGGTCCTTGTTGGCATACCAGAGGCCATTGACCTCGTCCGTCCAAACCACCGGCGGTTTCCGAAATCCCCGTGCCACGCTGGCCCTGAGCAGGGTATCGGCGCGGAGCAAATAGGTAACGCCGAGGCTGGGGCTCACCACATCCTTGACCTCGCTTGAGCTGTCCAGGCGTAGACCGGGGGTAATGGTAAGCTTGTCGTAATGGATGGTGTCGTTCACGTAGTAGGCGAGCAGATCCTCGCTGAGATGATCGGCCGCCGTGCCGGCCAGCTCGTCGTACCGCTTCAGCTCGTTACGCAGATAGTCGATGCCGACAACGATCTCCTGGTTGAGCAGGGACCAGTTTAAACGGGTATTGATCCCATCCGTATATTGCTTGTCCGTATCGTCCCACCAGACGCTGCCGTCCGCAAGGCTGAAGGCGTTGAGGTTATAGTCGTTATCGTAGAGATAGCCGTTGACATGGAAATTAAGGTTGTCGGCAAGACGGGCATCAAGGGCGGTGGAGAAAAAGATATTCCGATCATCGGTGTACTCCTCAAAACCCAAGAGCGGAAAATGCCCTGTCTTGTATTCCGGCGCTGTATATCCCGCAGTAACGGCCAGGATCATATTGGCCGGCAGCGCCAGGTCCACCTTGCCGTAGAAGGATGTATTGTCAAACTCTTTATCGTCCTTGAGGCCGTCCGACTTTTGCCAGCCTGTTGAGAGGTAATAGCCCAACCGAGAAATCGTACCGGCCACCTCGGCGCTATAGTCCTGGCTGCCGAACTCACCGTAAGAGGCATGCAGCGAACCGGTTGGCCGCAGTGTGTCGCCGGTATCCTTGGTGATGATGTTGATGACGCCGCCCAGGGCCGAGCCCCAGGTAGAGGAGGCAGCGCCCTTGATCACCTCAATGCGCTTGACAATACGGACGGGGACGATATTGACATAGCTTAGGTCCTGGGTGGCCTTGGAGATCTTGACGCCGTCGAGATAGACCGCCACCTGTTGCCAGGAGGAGTCATGGATGGCGAGCAGGGTATTGCCGTTAAAATCCTGGGCATGGTACTTGACATAAACGCCGGCCACCCGGTTCAAGACATCATCGAGGTTATGGGCGTTCATCCGCTCGATCTCGGCGGCGGTGATGATGGTGACGTTTTCCGCCACCTGGCTGATCGGCTTGGCCACGCGGGTGGCGGCCTCCACCACCTGCTTATCATCAAAATAGAGGTTGAGGAAATCGTCCTCAACCGTACCACTGGGCCGCTCCTGGGCAAATCCCGGCGCTGCACCGACCAGCAGAACAACCCCAAGCATGCCGGGTAAACAAGACTTCTTCATTCCTCCCCCTCGTATCTTCAAAAAATTCACTCCTCCAAACATCCGCCATGGGCGGTAAACAAAGACCTTCTCACTGTGCTAGCCCCACAGCAAAAAAACATCCCATTAAAAACGAAACCTAAGGCCGGCCTCGCCATAACGCGGGGCATTGGGCCAGCGGGCACTGACATACTGATTGCCGTTAAAGATATTACGTAGCGAGGCAAAGAGGCTTGCCCCGAAATCCTCTGTCTCGTAAAGCCGGCGATTAATGCTGATATCCCAGAGCATGGCCTTGTTATACTCGGCAGGTTGGTCGGCAAGATAGTCTCCCCATTTGATATAATGCCCTGATATTTCGGCGGTGACAATGTCGGGATGATCAAACAGCAGGATGATATTGGCGGTGCTGGAGTGGTCGCCCCGGTCAGCCGTCAGATCGGAATAGGTATAGGTGAAGTTGGCCTTGAGCGAGGTATAAAAGAGCGGCTCGGTGGCCACCTCCATCTCAAAACCCTGACGCTGGCTGCGCTCGGTATTCACCAGGGTCCAGGTAGCATCATAATCCCAGGTGTTTTCCACATCGTGGAAGAAGAGGGTGGTCTTGACATGCAGATAGGGAATGGTTGTGCTTTCCAGGCCCACCTGGTAGGTCCAGTTCTTTTCCGGGTCGAGGTAGGGATTAAAGTACCAGGGGCCATAGACCGGATCACCCTCCAGGTAGATCACTGGTGGCTTGCGGAAGCCCTTGGAGACCGAGGCCCGCAGCAGATTGCTCTCTGTCATCTTATAGGTCAAGCCCAGGGAAGGGCTGAGCAATTCATCGGAGACCGTGGAGATGTGGTCCCACCGCAGCCCCGGTGTCACGGAGAGTCTATCAAACACAAAGGTGCCATTGATATAATAACCGGAGACGTCCTCATCAAGCTGATCCATGGCATAATAGGCGGGGGACCAGGTCCGATACTTCCAGGTCATCTGGATCTCATTACGCTGGTAGTCGGCGCCGGCCACCAGCCGATGGTCGCCTAGCGAATAATCAAAACGCAGGGCAGCCCCCCGGCTCTCCTGGTCGTTGAAAAAATCCCAGATCGGGGTCTCGGGCAGGCTGATGGTCTGCCGCACCGAGCGATAATCATTGTCAAAGCGAAAGAGCTCGGCATGCAGGTTGAGTTCATCCGTTAACAGGGCGTCAAAGCGGCTGCTGATAAAGGTATTCTTGTCATCAAGATTCTGGCTGAAGTCAGCTGCCCGCCAAAAGCTGTCCCGGTACTCCGGCCTGGTGTAGAGACCGGACACCTCCAGACTCATATTGCTGGGCAGGTCCAGCCGTACCTTACCGTAGCCGGAACTGTTCTTAAAGGAGCGCCCCTCAGTCAGTCCATCCGACTCCTGGTTGCCGCCATAGACATAATAGCTCAGCCGACTGACCTTGCCGTCAAGTTCGGCAGTAATGTCGTGGCTCCCCTTCTCGCCGTAGGAGGTGGTCACGGAGCCTTCCGGTAAAGCAGTGGAGCCGGTATCCTTGGTAATGATATTAATGACCCCACCCAAAGCCGATCCCCAGGTGGAGGAGGCCGCCCCCTTGATCACCTCAATGCACTTGATGGCACGAACCGGAATCATATTGGCAAAGGCGATCTCCACCGAGGCCTTATTGACCCGTACCCCATCGAGCAGGACCACGACATGTTCCCAGCCCGAACCGTGTATATATATGGACGAAGATTGATTGAAACCGAGACCGGAATAATCGACATACACCCCTGCCACCCGATTGAGGACATCGTCGACACTATGGGCATTCATCCGCTCAATTTCCTCGGCACTGATGATGGTGACGTTTTCCGCCACCTGGCTCATCGGCGTGGCAACGCGGGTGGCGGCCTCCACCTCATGACCTTCCTCAAAATAGAGATTGAGAAAATCATCCTCCACCTTGGCGGCCGCCCATCCGGCGGAGGGATAGAGCAGCAAAGCGCCCCACACCACCCTTGTGATCATACATTCTTTCATCTCTCTTCCCGCCCTCAACTTCGGCAAAGGCCCTGCTGCCCCTTGGTGCCGGTCATGGCAACCCGCCTGAAAAGCTCCTGGGCGCGACGATCTCTCATCCTGCGCCTTCTGCTGATACGGTGTCAAAATGCGGCGCCCCAAGTGCAACAGCCGCTCCTTGCGCTGGTGACAAAGACCACGGAAAAGCAGGACTCTGGCCCGCCAACAAGGTTGTATGACCCGCCTGCCAACAGCTCCGTATCCAGTCCCCAAAAATGCCGGCCAGCCGGGGCCCTTTACCGGAAATATGACCCAGGCAATTATTATCATATAAAGAATTCCGGGCCTTGCCGCAAGTCTTTTGTCCGTAACCGCCTGAAAACACGAGATAAACAGAATACATGCAGGCGTCAGGAGACAAAACGCCGCACCAGGTGGGGAGCGGTCCGGGCCGTCGCCTGACAAGGTATTGCAATTATCCCCGCAAAATGGTTAGTATATATATTCTCTGTCCAGTACGGCCTACCCACGGGCTATTAGGTAGCCGATTTGTTCCCCCCTGCCTTTGCCACTTTTCCCCCTTGCAGCACCGAGGGGTTTATATATGTCATCCATGCTCAAACGAGTCTGTCTCGCCATCCTTCTTTTGCTGTCCGTATCTTCCCAGGTCCGGGCCGCTGAGATTCTGGCCGTGCTCTCCAGTCCGGCCGAGCCGTACCTCGTGGCCCGCAAGGCCTTTGAGCAGCACTTCAACACCATGGCACCCGGCCGCGGTCTCAAGACCATCCAACCCCACATCATTCGCAGCGTCACCTTGACGCAAGATGAGCAAGACGATGCCCTGGGCACTGCCGTTGTCGAACGCCGGCCCGATTTCATTGTCGCCCTGGGCAGTCGCGCCCTGTCCCGAAGCGTCCAGCTGCCGGGTAAAATCCCTGTTATCTACCTTCTGGTGCCCTCTCCTGAAAAAATTCTGCCTGCCGACCACCAGGCCACCGGCGTTCTCCTGCAACCCAGGCCAGGTGCGGAGTTCCGGGCCTTGCATGATCTGTTACCCACCCTTCAGCGGGTGGGGGTGGTCTACAACCCGGCACATACCGGCGACCTGATCGCCGCCACCTTGGCCAACAGCAAAAACTTCACCTTTGTCCTGCAGCCGGTGAACCGATCCCAAGAGGTGGCCGAGCGGCTCGCCGACCTGGCCGGTCGAGTGGACCTGGTCTGGCTGCCCCCTGACCAAACCATCCTGGCCCCTCAGGCGGAAAAAAGTTTCTACCTCTTCTCTCTGCAACACAAAGTCCCCCTCCTGGCCTTTTCGGAAAAATACCTGAGCCGTGGGGCAAGCCTTGCCGTGCGCCTGGATATTGACGAGATGAGCCGCAAGGCCGCCATGCTGGCCCAACTGATACAGAACGGTGCCGATGCGGCCCGGATCACCCCCCTCGTCATGGAGAAGGTGCAGCTCAGGCAGAACAGCCTCATCCTCAACAAGCTGAAATCCACCCGGCAGGAGGTGTCCCCATGATTTCCCTGCCCCGCCTGCTGCGCCAGATAAAATCGAGCTACTCGGCCAAGCTCATCTGCATCTTTATCGCCACCCTGCTGCTCATGGCGGCACTCCTCAACTACACCTTTATCCGTCTCCAGCAGAAATCCTTCCGCACCTATACCCGGGAAAACGCTTTGACCATTGCCGCCCTGCTGGCCAAATCCATTGACGTGGACCTCTTTACCGAAAATGTCGACAACCTGCAGCGCTCCCTGGCCAATCTTGATGATCTCGGCAACCTCCTGCAGGTGCAGATCCTCACCGCCGACGGCAAGGTGATCGGCAGCCGTCTCTTCCATTCCGAGCAGGGCATCACGCCGCCCGCCTCGGCCGCCATCATGGCGGCCGGCAGCGGGGAAAACTCCTTTTTCAGGGAATGGCCGGACTTCTTCACCTGCTGGACACCGGTGCTCTCCTCTCCCAGACCGGCCGGCAAGGATGCCCTGTACGAAGACACCCTCTACTTTGACGCCTTCAGTCGGAACATCCCGCCCCCGCAGCAGGAGACCCTCGGCTATGTCACCATGGTCATCTCCAAGAAACAGTACCAGGAGGAGCTTGACCATATCCTGGTCAGAAGCGGCCTGGTCATCCTCATTATCCTCAGCCTGCTGATCAGCGGTACCATCCTGATCTTTCGGCGGCTGACCCAACCGCTGAAACAGCTTATCGCCCGAATCAAGCAGGAGAAGAATATCAGTGAAACCCACGACGAAATCGGCCTGCTTGACAGCACGGTCACCAACCTGATCAAGGACCTCGACTCCTCCTTTCAGACCATTACCGCCCTCAACCATGACCTGGAAGGCAAGGTCGCGCAACGCACCACGCAATTGGCCCGGGCCAACAGCCAGCTCATCAAACGCCAGGAATATCTTGAAGAGGTCAACCGCAAACTGGAGCAGGCCATGCAGGAACTGCGGGAGACGGAAAGCCAGCTCATCCAGTCGGAACGGATGGCGGCCATCGGCCAGGTGGTGGCTGGTGTGGCCCATGAGATCAACAACAACATCAACTTCATCTCCGGCGCCCTGCCCTCCCTGAACAGAGCCATGGCCGACATCAGGCGTCTCATCGAGGCCTTTGCCGGCGCCTGCCGCCAGCCCACTGCCGAAAAAAGGGAGGAGGCCCTGCGCTTACACAAGGGCCTGAGCGAAGAGGAGGTCTTTGACTCCCTGGACCAGCTCATGGCCAATATTCGCGAAGGGGTGCAACGCACCACAAAGATCATCGCCGACCTGAAAACCTTCTCCAGGTCCGATGAGCAGAGCACTGCCAGCCTTGACCTGAACGCCTCGCTGGACTCCACCATCACATTTCTTGACAAAGAGCACCTGGATCATGTTAAGATCATCAAGGAGTACGGCGACTTACCACCTGTACATTGTCGGGCCGACCGCATAAATCAGGTGTTTCTCAATATCATGAACAATGCCCTGCACGCCATGGCACCTGCGGGCGGCCACCTGACCATCACAACCTTTGCCGACAACAACGAGGCCCATATACGCTTTCAGGATACCGGCATAGGCATCAACCGGGAAAATCTGCCGAAGATATTCGACCCCTTTTATACCAGCAAGGAGATCGGCCAAGGCACCGGCATTGGCCTGGCCATCAGCTATCAGATCATCAAGCAGCATAACGGTCGCATAGAAGTGACCAGTGAAGATGGACGCGGCAGCACCTTTGAGGTTATACTACCCCTGTAACAGCCCCTTGCAAGGCGGCCGGACAAGGAAGCAGTCGGCCCGGCGCCTGCACCGGAGGGGAAAACCGACATTACCCGGGGAATCCGCTCACTCAGGAAACCATGGACAAGCTTAAACTGCTCTACGTTGACGACGAAGTTGTGAATCTCACCAACTTCAATATGGCCATGAAACACCACTTTCATGTGCTGACCGCGGATTCGGCCCGAACGGCCCTGGATTGCTTTAAAAAACACAGCGACATTGCCCTGGTGGTGGCCGACCAGCGCATGCCCGGCATGTCCGGCGCCGACCTGCTGGCCGAGATCCGCACCCTCTATCCCGACACGGTGCGCCTCATGCTCACCGCCTACAGCGATCCGGCCGATATCATGGCTGCCATCAACAAGGGGGAGATCTATCATTACCTGACCAAACCATGGCAGGAAGACCTTCTCCTGGATATCCTCAACAAGGCGGCGGAGAAATATCGCCTCACCCAGGAGAACAGATCCCTGCTCGAACAGCTGCGCCACAAAAATGAGCAGCTGCAAAAAGAATTACAGAACAGCCGCCGCCTCAAGGACTCCCTGGTGCGGCGTGACCTCATCCTCGGCGCCGTCAGTGACACCGCCCAGAAAATCATCAGCAGCAGCCGCTGGCGCGACTTTACCGAACCGCTCCTGGCCAGGCTTGGTCTGGCCATGGCCGCCTCCAAGGTCAACATCTACAGCTGCCATCAGGATGCCTTTGAACAGAAAAGCGCCTTGCTGGAGTTCGAATGGTGCTCCGAGTCAATCGACACGACCGCCATCCCTCCCTTCGAAAAGGTATTCAACTTCTCAGCCGATCACCTGCAGCGCTGGCTGGCCATCTTCCAGAAGGGAGAGGCCATTATCACCAACAGAGACGCCCTGCCCGGCCACGAGGCGGCCCATCTCAAAGAGCACCATATCGAGTCCCTGATATGCCTGCCGATGATGGTTCACAAACGCTGTTGGGGCCTGCTGGTCATCACTGATTGCACCAGGCAGCGGACCTGGCCCGATCTGGAAATTTCCGCGGCCAAAAGCGCGGCCAGCCTCATCGGCGAAGCGGTGTATCGCGACGAGATGAATGAGGAACTTATCGCCAAACAGGAGCAGCTTGCCTATGCCGGCCGTCTGACCGCCATTGGTGAAATGGCCCGCGGTCTGAGCCACGAGATCAACCTGCCCATGAGCCACATCAACCTGGGCGCCGACCAGCTCCAGCAATACCTGAGCCGCAACAAGGAGGACGCGCCCCAGGCAGCCATTGCCAAGGAGATGAGCAGCCAGGTGGCAAAAGTAATGCAGCTCCTTGAGCACATGCGCATCTTCTCGACACCCTCCAAGGATAAAACCAACGACACCAACCTCTACTGGACCATCAACGACGCTCTCACCTTTTTCCGTGAACAGTTCCGGATGGCCCTTATCGAGCTGCACGAGGAAACCAGCGAGGCGGTGCCGTACATCACCACCAACAACCTTGAGGTGGAACAGATCATCATTAATCTGCTGGCCAATGCCCGCTATGCCGTCAGCAAAAAGAATGAGGCCATCAAAAACTTTCCCATGCAGGTATGGGTGCGGCTCTTTGACAAGGAGCCGGAGACCGAAGACACCCAAAAGCTGGGGCTTGCCAGGGGCGGCGACGATCTCACCGCCGTTGTGATCATTGAGGTGGAGGATAACGGCATCGGCATGTCGGAGGAGACACGCCAACACTGCACAGACCCCTTTTTCACCACCAAGCCGACGGGCGAGGGCACCGGTCTCGGCCTTTCGATTACCGCCTCCCTGATCAAAAAGCTGGGCTATCACCTGGAAATTCAATCCACCCTGGGGGAGGGCTCCCTCTTTCGTATCACCATCCCCACCTACCAAAAATACCCTGTACTGCTGGCCAACAACGAAGTCCGTTGCTAAGCCGCTCCAGCCTGGAGCTCGACCCCGGCCTGTCCGCTTTTTTGCATGGCAGGCGAAAAAAATATCGCCCTTTCTAACAAACCTTATTAGTGTCAGGGTATCTTCCCTTTCCAAGAGATACAGCCAGGAGAAACCATTGGCCAGCGCCAGAATCAATAAAGTATTAGTGGTGGATGACGAGCCACTCAACCGCCTTTTCCTTGCCGATCTCCTCAGGATGCATGACATCATCCCCACGGAAGCGGTGAACGGCAGGGAGGCGGTGGCGCAGTGGCAGGCCGACGACTTTACCGCTATTATCATGGACATTCAGATGCCTGAAATGAACGGCATTGAGGCCTGCCGCCTTATCCGCCGCCTGGAAAAGAAAGAGCAGCGCCGCAAAACACCGATCATCGCCATAACCGCCTACAACACCAGGAGCAATCTCGATGACTGCCAGGCGGCCGGCGCCGATGCCTATCTTGCCAAACCCCTTGAAATATCCAGCCTCCTTGAGACCCTCGAACGCTTTTATTGATCTCGTCACGGGAGCCCTCCCGGGTGCCTGCTGCCGCTTTGTCGCCCCGCCCTCTCACCTCTGATATGGTTGACTCTTTGTCAAGAGGAAAGACGAATCCGTTATCCTTTTTTGTGGGATTTAGTCACATCTTCCAGTGTACTGCCAGA
>PKTX01000070.1 GCA_002868945.1 Desulfobulbaceae bacterium | reverse complement strand
TACTTGCAAAACAAAAGAAATAAACTAATTTTGTGGTAAAACTTGACAGGTCAATACATATCAGGAGCCTGTCGGACTTAGACATAAATCTACTGCAAAATCGAGAAATCGAGGTCAGATTCTCTAAGTCCGACAGGCTCCTAGCGCCGGCGTACCTTGTTGCCGGCGGAACGTCGCCTCTGCTTGGCAGGCCCGGTCGCTACTCGCTGCAGGCAGTGGCGTTGCAGCATGCGTTCCGTATTCTTTTTGGCAACATGGATGGGATTGCCCTTGATGTCGGTTTCCGTGACATACATGGCCGTGGCCAGGGTGCCGGGCGTCGGCGTAAAGTCCTGGAACTGTCTGACCGGCAGGCGCAGGCCGGCCAGATCGCGGGCCAGGGCCCGCATGTCGTCCAGGGTACAGCCGGGATGGGCGGAAATGAGATAGGCGGAGATGGCGGCCTTACCGCCCTGCCCTGCCTTGGCCTGGTGACAGGCCTTGAGGAAATCGGCCAACAGGCTGCCGCCCGGCTTGTGCATGTAATGCAGAACTCGGTCCACGGTGTGTTCAGGGGCGATCTTCAGCATGCCCGGTGTATGTTTATTGACAATGGCCTTGAGCAGCCTTGGCGTTTGCAGCAGCAGCTCCATGCGTAAGCCTGAAGAGATAAAGACGTTTTTGACACCGTGCAGGCCGGCGACACCCTGTAAAAGAGAAAGCAGGGCCTCTTCGTCTATAACGAGCTGCGGGCACAGAGCGGGAAAGAGACAATCTCTGCGGCGACAGCCTCCCTTGCGACAAGAAACCCCGTACAGATTGGCGGTGGGGCCGCCAAGATCGGAAATAGTGCCACGAAAGCCTTTATCGGCAGCCATTCTTTCCACCTCGGCCAGCACCGAGGCAGGGCTACGGCTGGTTATCACCGGGCCCTGATGACGGGTGATGGCGCAGAAGGAACAGTTGCCGCAGCAGCCCCGGACAATGGTCACCGAGTCCTTGATCATGTCAAAGGCAGGCACCCGGCCGCTGCCCGGATGGGGCTGCCTGGCAAAAGGCAGTTCATAGAGGCTGTCGAGCTCGTCGGTGGTGAGGGGCGCGGCCGCCGGCATCTGCACCACATAATGGCTCTGCTGCTGCTGCACAAGGATGGTGGCGGCAGCGGCACGGGCCTGCCGGTCGACAGCAAGCTCGGCCTCCATGAATTTCCGGGGCTCCGCCTGAATGGCGGCAAGGGAAGGCAGCTCAACCACCGGCTCGACAAAAACGCTGTCGCCATACTCCCGAGGACTCAGGCGCAGACAGGTGCCGGCAATGCCGGCAAGGCCCTGCTGATCGGCAAGGCGGCGGGCCACCTCGACAATGGCCCGTTCGGCCATGCCGTAAACCAGCAGATCCGCCTTGGCGTCGGTGAGTATGGAGCCCCTGATCTTCTGCTGCTGATAGTCGTAATGGCTGAAACGGCGCAGGGAGGCCTCGACCCCGCCGATTACCGTCACCACATCCTTGTAGGCCTGTCTGGCCAGATTGGTATAGATGACAGTGGCCCGATCCGGCCGCCGCCGGTTGCTCTTAATGGCCGGGCCGGGGAAGTAGGGATTGCCCTCCGGCGAATAGTGGTCCTCATCGCGGATCTTGGCATTGCCCGTATAGTTTGCCACAATGGAGTCGAGATTTCCGGCTGTGATACCGAAGAAGAGGCGGGGCCGACCAAAGCGTTGAAAGTCGACAGCAGTATCATGGCGCGGCTGGGCCAGGACAGCCACCCGATAGCCCTGACTCTCCAGCAGCCTGCCGATCAAGGCTAAGCCAAAGGAGGGATGATCCACATAGGCGTCGCCGCTGACCAGGACAATATCAACCCAGTCCCACCCCCTCTCACGCAGATCAGCGGCACAGGTGGCCAAAAATTTCGACGGGGTCAGGCTTGACATTTTGACTTTCTCTCTTTCGGGAGCACTGCTCTGCTTCGCCAAAGGAGAAGACCTTGACAGCGCAGAGGATGAAAGGACAGTTCAAGCAGGTCGGCGTCCTGACCCCGCACCCGTAAAAAGAAACAGAGCGATGGCGGCCAGCCGCCTAAAAAGTCAGCCATTTCTCATACTCTTTATGGAGCTGGAACCAGCTGAATCTTTCCGTGAGTCCATGGCGGAGTGCCGGCGCCAGAGGGCGTGTAGCCCTGGCCAGCAATGATCTGAGCTGTGCCGCCAGGTCATCATTGTCATCATAGAGGTACTGGTCATGGAAAAGCTCGGGGTAGGAAAGGCGCCTGGGCAACAGGGGGCGACATCCGGCCCGCACCGCCTCCAGCACACTGATGCCGTAGAACTCATGATTGGCGGTTGAAATGACAATGGTGCCCTGCTTTAAGAGTCGGAGATACTCCGCGCGTTCCGGCACATAGCCAAAATGGATGATATGCCGCCGCAGCCGCTCTTGCGCCTCTGCAAAGATGGCAGGCTGCCGCTGAAAGGATTGCCCCACCACGATAAGCCCAAAGGCCAGACCTTCATCCGCCAGCTGATAAAGGGTTCGAAAAAAGAGCTTTGGATTTTTATCATGCTCCCAGCGATGATTCCAGACGATAACCGGACCCTGTGGCCCGGGCTGGTCGCAAAGGTCATCCAATGGCCCGAAATCAAGAGCGGGCCAGAGAACAGTACTTTTGTTCAGGATGGTTTCGGCACCGGCAAGCGTGATATCCGGCGCCCTCTTTTCCATATCGTGGCATCCTGCCACAAAGCTGTCCAGGTTGAAACGACTGTTGAAGCCAAGGCGATCCGAGGCCAGGGCGGTCAGGTAATTGGTGAGGCCGAAGTGAAAATCACGCTGATCATTGATCTGCACCGGATAGGCAAACTGATTTTCGTGAAAATAGGTAAGGATGGGCAGCCTGTTAAACCAGGGCGGGGCAAGACCCCGCAGGGTGGCCACATCAACAAAGGTTGAACAGAGCACCGCATCGACATGCGCAGCCATGTCCGGGCTGAGCCTGGCAGCCACCCAGGGCGCCGCAAAACGCATCCGCCACTTCCATTTGCGGGGCGGCAGGGTGAGATAGATGCAACGCAGATCAAGGTATTTCTGCAGCTGATCCAGGAAAAGCTTATGTGAACCGCCATAATAGGGTTCAATGACCAGGATGCGACGACATGGCCCCATTAATACTTTTTATCGGCATAGGCCAGCCAGCCGCCTGCCGCCACCAGCTCCTTGTCAAATGAGTTGAGCGTAAAGGCAAAGGTGCGCTGCGAGGTAGCGCTCTCGGCCAGGACCGTCTCCTTGTCCAGATTCACGGCAATGTGCAGATCCGGCCCCATTTCAAAGAGGCTGTCTATGTCAGCGGCACTGAGCTCAATGGCCAGCATACCGCAATTGAACATATTCTGTCTGAAGATCCGGGCAAAGCTCTCGGCGATCACGACATTAATATCGTTAACCTCAAAGACCCACACGGCATGCTCCCGTGATGAGCCGCAGCCGAAATTGGCACGGGTGACAATAACCTCGGCCTTTTGCGGATCACGCTGCGGATCAAAGCCGTCAAGCTTAAGATCTTCCAGGATGTAAGGCTTTAAGGCCAGTTTAGAGTTTTCCGTGAGGTATTTGGCCGGGATGATCTCATCGGTATTAATATCGGATCTATCAAGAAGGAGTGCTGAACCACTGAATTTTTTCATAGTATTGAGTACCTGGGTTTTCGTACTTTTTTTTGCACAATGACGACTTATTTCTTATGGGTATCTTGAATAATGAGATATTTCGGAGTCTCGCGCCGCTCGCGTACCTGTTCGATTTTGAGAAGCATAGAAAATAAAAAGCGCGACCTGCAAGAGGCAAGGGAGCCTGCGACACTCCGGGTGCCCTTGGGGTGCAGCATATCGACTATATGTGAGGAATTTTATTTTCGTAGCCACGAAAAAATCGGGCAACATAGCAATTATTCAAAATGGTCTTATGCAGACCATGCTGATATCTTCCCGCACGGTCCATCCTGGGCTGGGCAAATTGTCTGTCGGATCAGCCCGCTACAGGGTGCGATGGTCACAGATGACGCCCCTGACTGCGACGGCGGCGGCCGAACGCGGGCTCATCAGATGTACCATGCCGCCTTTGCCCATGCGGCCGTTGAAGTTGCGATTAGTGGTGGAGGCGCACACCTCACCCTCGGCCAGGACGCCGTTACTCATGCCCAGACAGGCGCCGCATGTCGGATTGGTAACACAGAATCCCGCCTCCAGAAAGATCTGGATAATCCCTTCGGTCATGGCCGTTGCATAGACCAGCGGCGTGGCCGGGGCCAGAATACCGCGCACGCCGGGGGCCAGCTTACACCCCTTGAGAACCTCGGCCGCCTGCCGCAAATCCTCAATACGGCCATTGGTGCAGGACCCGATATAGACCTGGTCAACAGGAGTACCGTCAAGCTCACCGACATCCTTGACCTCATCAGGCTTGTAACCATAGGTTACCTGCGGTACCAGGTTGGAGACGTCAAAGGTCAGCTCCGCGCAATAACGGGCATCCGCATCACTGTGCCAGGTGGCAAAGTCGGCCACTGCCGCGGCAAGCGAGTCATAGTCATCCTTGATAAAGGGCCACAGATATTCGGCGGTCACCTGGTCCGGCATGCAGACACCGCAGGTGCCGCCCGCCTCAATGGCCATGTTGCACAGGGTCATGCGCGATTCCATACTCATGGCATCGACAACCGGCCCGACAAACTCCATGACCTTGTCGGTGGCGCCGTTTACCGTTAACTCTTTGATAATGTAGAGAATAACGTCCTTGGCATAGACACCGGCAGGTAGCTCGCCGACAATATTGATTTTCATGGTCTCCGGCAGCCTGAAGGAACAGACTCCCTTTAAAATACCCACCTCCAGATCCGTGGTACCGACACCGGCGGCAAAGGCGCCAAAGGCACCATGGGTACAGGTATGGGAATCGCCCATGATGATGGTGTAGCCCGGCCTGACAAAACCCTTCTCCGGAAACAGGGCATGGCAAACGCCGTTACTGCCCACATCAAAGAAGTCGTTGATCTTGTGACGCCGCGCCCAGTCACGCAGAATCTTGGCCTGAGTGGCTGTCTTTGAGTCCTTGGAGGGGGTGACATGGTCGATCACCACCTTGAGTTTGCTCGGGTCAAACACCTTGTCCAGGCCACGTTCAACCAGGTCGTTGATGGCTATGGGAGTGGTAATCTCATGGCACATGACCACGTCCAGATCAAGAACGGTGTGGGCGCCGGAGGGATTATCTCGACGATGGGCGGCAAATATCTTTTCAGCAATGGTTTTTCCCATGGAGGCAGACTCCTTGTATATAAAACATATTGTCAATTATTTAGAAGAAAGAGGCCCCGGCTATCCTCGGTGGCTCCAGCTTTTTTTTCGGCGCATAATCTCGTTAACCGCCTGCGGTCCCCACATCTACCACAATTCCGTCTCTTTTTCTACTTTTTGTCACTGAGCCTTCCGACGACAAATGGCCACCAGCAGAGGGATTCCACCCCCTTTTTTTGATAATTAATCTGTTTGTTCTTAAAAAAGATTTATAGTAAAACACCTTAAAGAATTTATCATACACCCTCCCGCCGATATTTCATGGACAACGATCAGCAGCTTCAGCAGAGAAATCTGACATTCATCGCCGACTTTCTTGAGGCAGAGTATCAATCTTTAGGTTCTCAGAAACAATTATTTAAAGATGTACAGGGCCTTTTCAAGGGAAACTGGCCCGACTATCAGGCCTGCCAAGTGGGGTATCACACCTACCAACACGCCCTGGATGTCACCCTGGCGGCCCTGCGTATGGCAGGCGGCTGGAACACGCGTCATCCTGATAAGCGTATCACTCCGGACAATCTGCAAGCCATGCTCTATGCCGGTCTTTTTCATGATACCGGTTACATCATGGACAAGGGCGACACAGAAGGCCGGGGTGGTAAATATACCTTTGGCCACACGGAACGCAGCAAAAAGATAGCCTGCGACTATCTTCAGCGTTGCCACAAGCCTCAGGCTTTGATCGATTTTGTCGAGGCGATTATCGAAGTCACTGATTTCGGCGGCCGGCCCGACCTCTCCATCTTTGCCGACAGCCAGCAGGAGGTGGTGGCACGCATGGTTGCCTCTGCCGACCTGGTGGCCCAGATGGCTGATATCGATTACATAAACAGACTGCATGATCTCTTTAGTGAGTTCGTTGAGGCGTATGACTTCCACGGTAGAGAAAAGCTGCGCAAACAGGGGGTCCATGTCTATGACTGTTTTGAGGATCTCCTGAAAGAAACGGTCTCCTTTTACGAAAACATCATCCTGCCTCGCCTTGAGTATCTGGGCCGCATGGATCATTATCTTATTGCCTTTTTCGGCGAAGGCCGCAATCCGTATCTGGAAAACATCATTGCCAACCTGTCGGCCCAGATGCAGGCCGGCCAGATAAAATGGCAAAAGCTTGGTGAAATCCTCCAGGAGCTTGGTCTGGTCTCCAGTGAAGTGATCAAGGAGGCCCTTGTTCGCCAGCAGAACCACAACGGCACCAAATATGCCGCTCCTGACGAGAACACCGGTGATCAGCTGCGGGAACGTCTCTTTCAATGGGCCAACAACAGCAACAAATCAAAGCAACTTGGCGATGTGCTGATGGAAATGAAGGCCGTTGAACCGGCCACCCTGCGGCACGGCATTCTGGCCCAACTGCTGCCCCCGAAACTGCTGGCCCAACTGAGTCGCAATGAGTTGATCTTTCTACTCAACACATCGCTGCTCGTGCAAAACAGCCAGGATGATCCCTGGGTCTTCAACCAGATCCTGGAGATGATCAACGAACAGATGGAATGTAAGAGCTGTTCGCTCTTTCTTGCCGACCGCGATATCCACACCCTTACCTTGGCCCTGCAGGCCGCCACCTCCACCAGAAAACTCAAGCAGAGGTTTGAGATAGACAAGGGCCTGATCGGCTGGGTCTTTTCCCATGGCCGTACCGCCTATCTGGCCAAGGGCATGCTGGTTGATCAGTATGACATCAGGCAGGACGCCCCCCTTTCCGAGGAGGTCGGTTCGCTGCTGGGTATCCCGGTCTATATCAATGGCGAATTGGTGGGCGTTATGGAGCTTGCCGAAAAAATAGACGGCTCTTTCAGCAGTCATGATGCCGACATCATGACCGTGGTTACCAATATCCTGGCCAGCCTCCTTTTGTTGATCAGCCAGAGGGTCATCTGTCTCCAGCAGAGTCACCAGCAAATCCATCGAACAAAGGAAGCCTGACAACACTGAGGGCACAGCTGTCAGGCAACTCCTTCTCAACTGAGGAGGGGTACTTTCCAAAAACCGAGAAAGTCAAAATGTCAAGCCTGACCCCGATTACCCTGTTTTTTGTTTTTTTGTCGCTTTCATCCGTTGCGCATGGGGCGCATGGTGTCTCCATTGACGGGGTGCTCAAGTATCCGGCGGACTTCACCCATTTCGACTATGTGTCGCCCCAGGCCGAAAAAGGCGGTGATCTGGTTCTCCACGCCCTGGGCAGCTTTGACAAGTTCAACCCCTACACCCTGAAGGGGGTGGCGCCGGACGGCATGAGCGAATTGGTCTTTGAGAGCTTGACCGTCAGCAGCATGGATGAGCCCTTTGCCCGCTATGGACTCATTGCCCAGGATATTGAACTTGCCGAGGATGGCACTTCGATCCTCTTTACCCTGGATCCGCAGGCCCGCTTTGCCGACGGCTCCCCCATCACCAGCGAGGATGTCAAGTTCTCCCTGGAGACCTTAAAGGGCAGTGAGGCCCATCCCTTTTTCGCCTCATACTTTCAGGATATCAGCGGTGCCGAGATTATCTCGCCCCGCCGCATCCGCTTTCATTTTGCCCGACCCAACCGGGAAATCCACATGATTGCCTGTGAACTGCCGGTTTTTTCCAAAAAATTTTACAGCCGCCACCCCTTTGATGAAAAAGGCCTGGTGCCGCCCCTTGGTTCCGGGCCCTACACTATCTCCACGTTCAATAGCGGCAAGAGTATCACCTATACAAAAAACCCAGATTACTGGGCAGCCCACCACCCCACCCGGCGCGGCATGTTCAACTTCGACACCATTACCTTTAAGTTCTTCAAGGACCAGATCGTCTCGGTGGAGGCCTTTAAGGCCGGCGACTTTGACTTCATGGCCGTCAACATAGCCAAACAGTGGGCCCGCGACATGACCGGTGGAAAATTTGACAGCGGCGCCATTCGCAAGGAATACCTGGACCACAAACGCAATGCCGGTATGCAGGGTTTTGTCTTTAACACCAGAAAGCCCTTTTTCAGTGATCGCCGCGTCCGGCAGGCCCTGATTCTGGCCTTTGACTTCACCTGGACCAACACCAGTCTCTTCTTCGGCCAGTATGAACAGTGTTACAGCTACTTCAGCAACTCCATCTATGCTGCTCCCGGCCTGCCGTCAAAGGAAGAACTGGCCCTGTTGCTGCCCTTTAAGGAAGAGCTGCCGCCGGAGGTTTTTACCACACCGTTGACCCCTGTATCCACCGCCGAACGCGGCGATCTGCGCCGCAACCTGCGCCGGGCCAAGCAGCTTCTGACAGAGGCGGGCTGGCATTATCGAGACGGCGCCCTGCGCAATGAGCAGGGCGAACCCTTTGTCTTTGAGATCATGCTGGCCTCCCCCTCCTTTGAAAGGGTGATGGCCCCCTACGTCCGCAACCTGGAAAAATTGGGGGTGCAGGCCTCCTACCGGACCATTGACACGGCCCTCTATATCCGTAATATGCGCACCTTTGACTATGACATGACCGTCTATGTCTTTGGCCAGTCGCAGTCTCCGGGTAACGAGCAACGCGATATGTGGAGCAGCGCTGCGGCCGCACAGCCCGGTTCCCGCAATTACGCCGGGGTGAGAAGCAAGGTGGTGGACGCACTGGTGGATAAAATTATTTACGCCGAGACCCAGGAGGAACTGATCACGGCCTGCCGGGCCCTGGACAGAGTGTTATGGTACGGGTATTATGTAGTGCCCAACTGGTTTGCCCCGGCCCACCGCGTTGTCTATTGGGACAAGTTCCACCGCCCCGACCGGCAGCCCCTCTACTACACACCTTTTGAGGCCCTGATGACCTGGTGGTTCAAATGATAGTAAGCGTTCAGCAGCACCGCATCTGCTTTGTAATCGGCCTAATCCGCATACCACATGTATAGCGAACAGGCCTCTTCCGCGCATCTGCAGCACTGCTGAACGCTTACAGTCTGCGACAATCTGAAGTTTTTGTGTCCTTGGTGAACGGTTACAAATGATCCGGCTGCCGCATGCCCTTTTTATCCCCCTGACAGAGACCGCTGACCCCTTATGCTGAGCTATATCCTGCGCCGCATCCTGCTGATGATCCCCACCCTGCTGGGCATCATGCTGATCACCTTTACCATCACCCAGTTCGTGCCCGGCGGTCCGGTGGAGAGGATGATCGCCAATCTGGAGTCAGGCGGCGCGCACGGCGGTGAAGTGGCCCGGTCCTCCTCCACGGTCTACCGCGGCAATAAGGGTCTGGACCAGGAGCGGCTGGAGGAGATCAAAAAGCTCTACGGCTTTGACAAACCGGCCCATGTCCGCTTCATCACCATGATGAAGAATTATATGCTCCTTGATTTCGGCGACAGCTATTACCACCACCGGAGCGTCACCTCGCTGGTTATCTCCAAACTGCCGGTTTCCATGTCCCTGGGGCTCTGGTCCTTTATTATCGTCTATGGCGTCTGTATCCCCCTTGGCATCAAAAAGGCGGTGCGGGATGGCTCCCGTTTTGATTTTATCTCCTCCTCCGTCATCCTGGTGGGCTATGCCATTCCCGGTTTTGTTCTGGCCATCCTGCTCATTGTTCTGTTCGGCGGCGGCAGTTTCTGGAATCTCTTTCCCCTGCGCGGCCTGGTTTCAGACAACTTCAGCCAGTTGAGCCTCATGGGCAAGGTGCTTGATTATCTCTGGCATATGGCCCTGCCCATTATCTCCATGGCGGTTTCCAGCCTGGCGGTCATGACCATGCTCACCAAGAACTGCTTTCTCGAAGAGATCCGGAAACAGTATGTGGTCACTGCCCGCGCCAAGGGCCTCAGTGAGAATCAGGTGCTGTACGGCCATGTCTTCAGAAACGGCATTATTCCCCTGATCACCGGTTTTCCGGGCGCCTTCATCATGTCCTTTTTCACCGGCAGCCTGCTCATTGAGACCATCTTCTCCCTGGACGGCATGGGATTGCTGGCCTATGAATCGATCCTGAATCGTGATTATCCGGTGGTGCTCGGCACCCTCTTTCTCTTCACCATTCTCGGCCTTGTCGCCCGCCTGCTCTCTGATCTGAGTTATGTGGTGGTTGATCCACGCATCACCTTTGACAGCTCGGCGCAATAAGGGGAGAAAGAGCAATGACCATCAACCAACTGCGCTGGCGTAAATTCAAGGCAAACAAGAGGGGCTATATAAGCCTTATTATCTTCATCATCCTCTTTACGGCCAGCATGGGCGCGGAACTGCTCAGCAACGACAAACCCTTTGTGGTGCGCTATGAGGGCAACTACTACCTGCCCTATTTCAACGACTATCCGGAAACTACCTTTGGCGGAGATTTTGAGACGCCCTGCGACTATCGCGATCCCTATATCCTTGCAAAAATCACCAGTAACGGCAACTTTGCCCTCTTTCCACCCAATCCGCATAATTACAAATCAATCAACCTGCAACTGGCCGTACCGGTGCCGGCGCCGCCCAGCCGCCATAACCTGCTGGGCACTGATGACCGTGGCCGCGACGTCTTGGCCCGGCTGCTTTACGGCTTCCGGCTCTCCATCCTCTTCGGCCTGGCCCTGACCGTTACCGGCACCCTGCTCGGCATTGTGGTGGGTGCCTTGCAGGGCTATTTCGGCGGCCGTCTCGACCTCATCGGCCAACGATTCATCGAGATATGGAGCGCCATGCCGGAGCTCTACCTCCTTATTATCTTTGCCTCCATCTTCAAGCCGAGCATCTGGCTGCTGCTCATTCTCCTTTCCATGTTCGGTTGGATGGGCCTGTCCGACTATGTGCGGGCCGAATTCCTCAAGGGCCGCAACCTCGATTATGTCACGGCGGCGCGGGCCCTTGGGGTCGGCAACCTGACCATCATGTATCGCCACTTGTTACCCAACGGCATGACTCCGGTGATCACCTTCCTGCCCTTCCGCATGTCAGGCGCTATTATTGCGCTGACCAGCCTTGATTTTCTGGGTCTGGGGGTGCCGCCGCCATCACCCAGTCTGGGGGAACTTCTGGCCCAGGGCAAGGCCAATATCGATGCCTGGTGGATCTCCCTGACCACCTTCGGCGTCCTGGTCGTATCCCTTGTCCTGCTTATTTTTATCGGCGAGGCCCTGCGCGGCGCCTTTGATCCGAGGAAGGCCTGATATGCTCCTGTCCATCAAGAATCTTTCCAGCGGCTTCCAGGGCCGGGAGCAATACACTCCGGTCTTGCACGACGTGCATCTGGACATCAAGGATCAGGAAACCGTGGCCCTGGTGGGTGAATCAGGCTCCGGCAAATCCGTGCTGGCCCACTCCATTCTCCAACTCCATGATCGGGAGCAGTATCAGGCCCGGGGCGAAATCCTTTTTCATGATCGGAACCTTCTGAACTACCGGGAGGCGGAGATCATGGCCATTCGCGGCAACCGTATCAGCATGATCTTCCAAGAGCCCATGACCTCGCTCAATCCGGTCTACCCCATCGGCAAACAGCTTATGGAACCGCTGCTTATCCACCGCCGCATGACTAAAAAAGAGGCGGAGCAGGAGGCCCGCACCCTCCTGGCGCAGACCGGCATCATGGACGGTGCCCAGAAGATGACGGCCTATCCCCATCAGCTCTCGGGTGGCCAGCGCCAGCGCGTCATGATCAGCATGGCCCTGGCCTGTCGGCCTGAGCTCCTTATTGCCGATGAACCAACCACAGCCCTGGACGTTACCATTCAGGCCCAGATCCTCGACCTGCTCCAGGGTCTGCAGGACCACTATCAGATGGCTATTCTACTCATCACCCATGACCTCAACATGGTGAAAAAGGTGGCGCAGCGCGTCTCCATCATGAAGGAGGGTCGTATTGTTGAGGAGGGCCACACCGCGGAGATCTTTGCCCGTCCCAAGGTGGAGTACACCCGCCATCTCATCTCCTCCGTACCCCATGGCAGCCAGGTGGCTCGAACGGAGCGGGCCGACCTGCTCACCGTCAAGGATCTGCGCTGCAGTTTTCCGGTCAGAAAAGGCTTTTTAAAGAGGCAGGTCGGCGAGGTCGTTGCCGTTGACCGGGCCAATCTGACCATCAGGGAGGGCACCACCTACGGGATTGTCGGGGAATCCGGTTCCGGCAAATCAACCCTGGGCTACGCCCTGCTCAGACTGATCCATGCCCAGGGCAATATCTTCTTTGAGGGGATGAATATAAAGGAGGTAGGTGCCAAGAAAATGCGGGCCCTGCGCGCCAGGATGCAGATCGTCTTCCAGGACCCCTATTCCGCCCTGTCGCCGCGTCTTACCATCGGTGATATCATCAAGGAGGGACTGGAGGTGCATCGGATCGGTGCCTCCACCCAGGAGAGAGACCTTCTGGCAGCCCAGGCCCTGGAAGAGGTGGGCCTCAAGGCAGCCATGGCAGAGCGCTATCCCCATGAATTCTCCGGAGGCCAGCGTCAACGTATTGCCATTGCCCGGGCCATTGCCCTGAAACCGAAATTCATTGTTATGGATGAACCCACCAGTGCCCTGGACATGACCATCCAGGCCCAGATTATTGCTCTGCTGCGCGATCTGCAGGACAAGTATAATATCGCCTACTTGTTCATCTCACACGATCTGCGGGTGGTGCGGGCCTTGGCGGACGAGGTCGCCGTGATGAAGGAGGGTCGCATCATTGAGCAGGGCATCACCGAGGAAATCTTCAAACACCCCACTGCCGACTATACCAAAAAGCTGTTTATGGCCGCCGGTTTCTGAAGGAGCAGAAAACGTAAGACTCCTCGTCTGCCCCGCCCTTTTAGCATCCCGTTGAAAAAGGTAGCGTGCGAAGCTGAGGCTAGAAAAAATGCGGCGAAAAATGCGCGCCCGGAGGAGGTAAGAGAGTCTGCGACACTCCGAGTACCCTTGGGGTGCTTTTTGTTTTCTCTGCTTCTCAAGCTCGAAAAAAAATATCGGTTCCTCTCAGAAGCCAGTGCGTGACCGGCTAATAAAAAATTGAAAAGCATGAGTCTCATCAGTTACTTAGAAGGTGCGAAACTTACTAGGTATCTGGGAGGAGACTCATGCTCGTTGAAACATTGATCCAAAATACTCTTGAAATGCAAGGATTTCGTGTGGCCCAAGTTCAAATGACCCATGGTTATCTGGAGGCTGTATTGGTGCCAGACCGTCGCTATTCCCCGCGTTGCGGCCTTTGTGGAAAAAGGGCGATTTACCGAGACACGCGACCGACAAGAAGGTTTAGGCATGTACCCCTCTGGGGAATCGATGTCTTTCTGAATTACGCCCCACGCCGTATTTCCTGCTCGCGCTGCGGAGGTGTTTTTACAGAAGATATTCCTTGGGCCAGCGGGCAAAGGCGTTTTACCAGAGCTCTGATGGTGACACTTGCGACCTGGGCCAGGGTGTTGACCTGGAAGCAGGTTGGTAGGTTGTTTCGCTGCGCATGGGGTACGGTGGCTGCTGCTGTTGATGAAGCCATTCAGCACGGGCTTGCCCACCGAGACCTCTCGGAGGTCACCCTCATTGGGATTGACGAAATTTCTCGTAAACGAGGTCATGTGTATGTGACCAATGTCTATGACCTTGACGGTCGTCGCCTGATCTGGAGTGGAGAGGGACGCGGCAAGGACACACTGCGGGAGTTCTTTGAAGGCTTTGGCCCTGAACAGACCGCTAAGCTGGTTGGCGTCTGTTGTGACATGTGGCAGCCCTATGTCGATGTTGTCAAGGAAAAGGCTCCGCACGCTATTTTGGTGTTCGACAAGTTTCATATCGTGCAGCATCTCTCCAAGGCGGTGGATCAGGTGAGGCTCGACGAGATTCGCGAAAAAGGTGCATCTCACAAAGAACTCATGGCTAAAACACGCTATATCTGGCTCAAGAATCCATGGAATTTGACGAGCAGCCAGAAGGGACGCTTAGCCGAACTGGAAAAGCTGAATCTCAAAATCAACCGGGCGTACCTGATGAAAGAGGCGTTTCGCAAATTCTGGGACTATCGCAATCCAGTTTGGGCTAAAGACTACCTCGACAAATGGTTCTGGTGGGCAACGCATTCCCGGCTTGATCCGATGCGTAATTTTGCTTGGATGATCCGTCGCCGCCAGGCTGATGTGCTCAATTACTTTAGAGCGCCAATCGATAACGGGGCCGTGGAGGGGCTCAACAACAAGGCCAAGGTTATCATTCACAGGGCATATGGTTTCAGGACCGCGGCAAACTACATCCGGAATCTCTATCACTGCATGGCCGAACTTCCACTGCCCAAAACTATGCACTCATTTGTGTGACGAACCA
>PKTX01000063.1 GCA_002868945.1 Desulfobulbaceae bacterium | reverse complement strand
TGACCTGTCCTCCTCGATTATGGCTCTGTTTTAAGGGTATCCAACCTCTAGAATAACCCACGTCTTCGAGGTTGGACAGGTCGATACATGATGTCTAGGTTTGTGCGTAACTATTTAAATTTACTTGACAAGATTTTTCGGGCCATTGTACAAAATCAGCAGTGCCGCAGATTGCCACACACGGTACGGTAAAGCGTATATCACCTCCATGAGTCGCCTGATAGGCCACAAGAGGGGTGCTGCTGGGCAGTTATCAAAAAATGATAGTTTCGTGTCGATCAACACACTATAGTGGCACGAGTCGCCATTGCTCATGAGCAACCTGCTGCAAAACCGGCACGCACCGCGTCTCCCCGCGTCACACCTGCAAAATAGAGCCGGCTATGCCCGCCAAAGTTCTGTTTTGTTGCGAGAGCACGGAGTACGAAAAGAGAAGCATCGACTGTGATTATGAAACGAACCGATCATGGCGCAGCGCTCGATCGATCACCATGGGCAAGACACCTGCAATCTTCACCAAGGCCTCTTCTGCAGAGCCTGTAAGGAAAATTCATGAGCAGATGCGATAATCTGTTGCTCGGTATTGACCTGGGAACATCCCGAACCGCTGTTGTTGCTGATAACAACTATCAAGATCTCACCAGTTCCGTTGTCGGTTACCCTAAAGATATCGTCGGTCTGAAAATGCTCGGCAAGCCCCAGGTCTTCGGTGCAGAGGCCCTGCGCCACCATTCCGCCCTGGCCCTCTACCGTCCCATGGAGGACGGTCTTATTCGTGAGACGGATTTTCATAACTATAATACGGTCTACGAACTGTTGAAGCATGTGATCCGCCAGGCCGCCCCGGACGGCGGAGCTGCCTGCGGCGTTATCGGCGTCCCCAGTCGCGCCTTTCTGCACAATAAAAAACTGCTCTCCTCCCTTGTTGAAGACCTCCTTGAGGTGGCCCTCATTGTCCCCAAGGCCTTTCTGGTGGCCTATAAGATCAACAGGCTTACCAACTCCATTATCGTTGATATCGGCGCCGGCACCGTGGATATCTGTGCCATGAAGGGCATGGTTCCTCCCCTGGAGGACCAGGTGACCCTGACCAAGGCAGGTGATTATATTGATGCCCGTTTTGAGGCCCTGGTGGCGGAGCGCTATCCGCAGCTGCAACTCTCCCGCGGCCAGCTGCGTCTTATCAAGGAGGAGCATGCCTTTGTCGATCAGTATGGCGGTCCGGTTCAGACCGTGCTCAGGGCCGACGGCGTGCCGGTGGAGGTGGATCTCTCCGCTGAGCTGCAGAGTGCCTGTGAGTCCATTGTGCCGGATATCCTTGAACAGCTGGTGACCATGGTCAAGGACTTTGATCCCGAGGCGCAGCAGGAGGTACTGGAGAATATCTTTATCTCTGGCGGCGGCTCCCTTATCCGGGGCATTGACGAGGTTGTCGCCCTGCATCTTGTTGAGTATGGTGATGTCCATGTGCGCTGTATTGATAAGAATGGTTTGATCGGTGCTCAGGGTGGCTTGAAGCTGGCCAAGGAGCTGGACCCCGACGTCTGGGGGCAGGTGGGGTTCATGCATGCCGAGGAGAAACGCGCTGCTGCCGATGGCGGGGATTGATGGGGCGGTAAAGGGAAAGTCAAAATGTCAAGCCTGACCCCTATTTTGTAATCTTAAGAAATCAGGAATCTGCAACATGGACTTTTTTGTCTGGATTTTGTTTACCATTCTGGGTGGTGCGGTGGGGGCCGGGGTGACCAGTATGGTCATCAAAGAGAGGCTTGCCAAGGAAGAGGAGGAGCGCCGTCTTGCCCTTGAAAAGGAGCGGCTCGACTCTGCCGAAGAGCTTGCACAGATGCGCCACAGGCTGGATGAAGCCACAAGCCAGGGCAACTGCTGCCGCCAGGATCTTGAGCAGAAGGCCAAGGAGTGTGTGCGGCTTGGCGAGGAGCTCAAGGCCATTGCCGGCCTGGAGGAGACCATTGTCCAGCTGCGCAAGAAGAATAGCCTCCTGGAAGAGGAGAAGAACGACTCCATCTTCAAGGCCCAGGACCTTCAACAGAAAATCATGGATCTTGAAGAGGAGCTGGTCCAGGAAAAAGAGGCGATCAACGACTGTCTCTTTTTTGTGCGGGGCAGCCATTATATCCCCGGTTCCGTTGTCAAGGACCTCATGCGCCAGGCCCACCGGGAAGGGGCGGAGTAATTGCCCCGTTGTTATAGGCACGGTTCAGGATGACCAGTAAACAATTTGATTACCAACCCATACGCAGCCGGCCAAGATTTTGTGGCATTTTGTTGCCTGATCGGCTTTATTTCGGAGACGCCCGTGCCGGCGGTTGATAAGGGAAGGCCGGCGTTATAGCGACCTCTGTCTCGCCTGCGGGGCGGGCTCCTACGCCAACTTTCTGAAAGTAGGCTGAGGTTCGTTGGGAATCACACGAATCAATGATGATGGATTTCTAGGAAGTCCAACGTACCACTTTAGAGATGGCTGCAGAAAACCCGTGCCGTCACGGCGGCGGGCTTGGGCTTTTCAGGGCAGGCCATCAAGGATGAGACCATGGAAGAAAACTCCAGCGAACAAGAGATTGCCGTCCCTGCCAAGCCGGGGAAGATAACCGTTGGTATTGATCTCGGCACCTGTCGGACCGCCATCATGTCGGACCGCGGCGCCAAGCTGCTGGCCCGCTCCCTGGTGGGCTATCCCAAAGATATCATCAGCGAAAAGATGGTGGGCTCCGGGCCGATATTCGGCGAGGAGGCCCTGGAAAAACGCAATTTTCTCGATCTCTGCTATCCCCTGGCCGACGGCGTTATCCGCGAGGCCAGTGAACGTGATTACAAGGCGGCCTACGAGCTGCTGGGGCACCTTGTCGAGCTGACCCGGCAGGGAGAGGATGCCGAGGTGTGCGGTATCATCGGCGTGCCGGCGCGGGCTTCGGTGATGAATAAGGAGCTGCTGCTCAGTATTGCCGAGAAATTCATGACCAAGGCCCTGGTTGTCTCCGAGCCTTTTATGGTTGCCTACCAGCTCAACAACCTGAGCAACTGCATTGTTGTGGATATCGGCGCCGGTACCGTGGACATCTGCGGTATGAAAGGCACGGTGCCCATTGCCGATGACCAGGTAACCTTCCTCAAGGGGGGGAACTACATTGATGAGCGGCTCTGCCAATCCATTATCCGCCACTACCCCGGTGTCCAGGTGACGGAATCGGTGGCCTGCGCCATCAAGGAAAAGTTCGCCTGTGTGGATCGCTCAAAAAAAGCGGTGGTCACCCTGCGTCATGAGGGTAAACCGGCCGAGTTTGATGTGACGGATGATGTGAATGCCGTCTGTGAGAGTATTGTGCCCGATATCTGTGAGCACATCGAAAACCTGATCCAGAAATTCGATCCCCAGGATCAGGAGGCCACCCTGCAGAATATTATCCTGGCAGGCGGCGGTTCGCGCATCACCGGTCTGGCTGATCTCATTGTTGAGCATCTGGCCGATTACGGTAAGGTGAAGATCACCACTGTTGATGATCCGGAATTTGTCGGCAGCGCCGGGGCCTTGAAGCTGGCCACCGAGATCCCCGAAGAGATGTGGTCGCAGATCGGCGTCATGTTTGACGCCGAGTAATGCAAGCTCTGCATCCTGTGTCCCTCGCCTCTGCGCCGCCGCACAGCGAGGACCGGAGGGACGCGGCAGTCCGGAACGTATATAGATGGCAACACAGTACCAACACCTTCTGGATTGCTTCGCGACCCTCGCAATGACGTTTTGACAGGTTCCAGTTACAAGGTACAAGGCTCAAGGTTGCAAGTTGCAAGGCTGGTTTTGGGGTGCGTTGAGCCTGTCGAAACGCAAGGCCGGACTTTCCGACCCCGTAGATTTTGCCATGATACCATTTTACCGGTAGGAGCCCGCCCCTGCGGGCGATGGAGAGACGAACCGGCCCGGCAGCTGCCATAAGCCAAGCACCTGCCCCTCGCCTCCCCCTTGCAACTTGTACCTTGAACCTTGCCTCTTGTCCCTTACTGATGCTTCAGGTGCGGGAAGTTGCTGTCCAAAGCAGCGTTCCACTCCGCCACCTTCTCCTCTTGAGCGGCCAGCAGCGCCGCGCTGTCACCTTCAATGGTAATGGTGTTGATGCCGTCACCCTGGGCAATGGCATTGACCACATCCATATCCTCCTGACCGACAACCTCGCCGAACACGGCATGTTTGCCGTCCAGCCAAGGGCAGGGCACATGGGTGATGAAGAATTGACTGCCGTTGGTGCCGGGTCCGGCATTGGCCATGGAGAGTTTGCCCGGTGCGTCATGGACAAGGCTCGGATCAAACTCATCCTCAAAACGGTAGCCGGGTTCACCGGTACCGGTCCCTAAAGGGCAACCGCCCTGAATCATAAAATCATTGATGACCCGATGGAAAGTCAACCCCTTGTAAAAGCCGCGCTGGGCAAGGTTGACAAAACTGGCCACGGTCATGGGTACCTTGTCGGCAAAAAGTTTTACCCTGATGGTCCCCTTGGTTGTGTCAAAAACAGCAGTAAGATCAGACATGGATTACCTCATATAATATAAAAGTTATCGGCAGATAAAAACGCCCTGTTTCTACTCTATTCGGTCTGGAAATGCAAACAAGAAGCAGGTGGATTGAGAGTGAGAATTCAGAATTCAGCGCCGCCGCCGGGCTCTGACCGGTTTGAACGTTAATGAGTAGAGAAATAGAGAAGGTAAAGAAGTTAGAGAAGTTAGAGAAGTTAGCGCCTTACACCACCGGCGGCGGCGATTTATCATTAGAGTAACTTTTAAGCAAATTGTTGCCAAAATAGCGCCCGAAACCAGTGTTGTCCGGTTAAGGAATTGTAAGGCGGTTTTACCCTTACCCCGACCCTCTCCCGGCCTTCGGCCGCCCTCTTCCGATGGGCGAGGGGACACAGTAAGCTCCCTCTCCCTCTGGGAGAGGGTCGGGGTGAGGGCAAAAGTCTAACCGGACAACACTGGCCCGAAACAGAAGAATGTGAAAAACGCAATTTCAAGCAGTTATGGTGAAGTTACTTGGAAGGAGTAGAGAAATAGAGAAGTTAGCGCCTTACACCGCCTGCGGTGGCGATTTATCATTAGAGTAACTTTTCAGCAAATTGTTGCCAAAATAGCGCCCAAAACAGAAGAAGGTGAAAAACGCAATTATTCAAGATGGCCTGAATTATTCAAGAGACCCATCCCCCGGGAAAAGAGCTGAGAGTCGAGGGTGATGAGAAACAGGAACGCGAGGAAGAGGCGACAAAGGAGCTTGATCAATCGGGGCCGGCAAGTCGGTCCAGGCGCAGGCGGTGGCGCTGGTCAAAGAGGTGGCCTGCCGTGCTGTAGACGGCCAGGATAATGCCGAAACCGGTGCCGCCGGCAATGAGGAACATAATAAGGATCTGATAGCTGACCGCGGTCATGGGGGCGGCGCCGGCCAGGATCTGACCGGTCATCATGCCGGGCAGGGAGACAAGGCCGGTGGTGGCCATGGAATTGATAATGGGGGTGAGGCCGGTACGAATGGCGCCGCGCACCTGTTCCTGGATGGCATCCCGCCACTTTTCGCCGAGAATGAGGCGGCCCTCGACAATGGCTTTATCGCGAAAAATGGAGGTGGTCAAGGTGTCCATGCTCAGGGCCACGCCGGTCATGGTATTGCCCAGCAGCATGCCGAGCAGGGGGATGGCATACTGCGGCGTATACCAGGGTCTGACATCAATGACAATAAGGAGGGCAAAGAGGGTGATGGTGAAGGAGGAGAGAAACATGGCCGCCACCCCAAGAAAATAGGACCATCTGCCCTCCAGGGGGCGGTGCATCCTGCTTGTCACGGCCTGGCCGGCACTAAGCAGCATAACCAGGGCCATGATCATTATGGCCCCCGGCGAGGCGGCGGCAAAGAGGATCTTGAGGATCAACCCCATGATAAGCAGCTGCACCGTGCAGCGCACTGCTGCCGTAAAAATCTGCCTGGTCTGGCCCAGGCGCAGCCTGAGACTGATAATGCCCAGCGCCGCAATGAGGGTGGCGGCCAGACTGAGATCCACTGTTGACAGATTGACAATCTGCATCACGTTCCTCCTGTAGCTGTCTGCTCTACCCAAACGCCTTGCCTGGAAAAATGCAGATGACGATTGGCCACCCGGGCGGCCTGCTCTCTGTCGTGGCTCACCCAGAGGAGGACGCAGCCATGGGTGCTGCGGTAGGTCTGCAGAAGCCTTTCCACCAGGGCACTGCTCTGGTGATCCAGATTGGCGGTTGGTTCGTCAAGCAGCAGCACCCTTGGTTGGTTCTGCAAGAGGCGGAGCAGGGAGAGGCGTTGCCGTTCGCCGCTGGAAAGACGATGGGGCGGGCTTTTGATAATATCCGCAGAGAGGCCCACTTCGGCGAGCTGTTGATAGAGATGCACGGCCTGGCCCGGAAAGTGGTCCGCCACCCTGGCCAGCCACCAGCTGCTTTCCGCCGGCAGATACCCCACCTGGCGACGCCACTGCCACGGCGCATATGACTCCAGGGGCTTGCCCTCCAGCCGGATCTCGCCATCATGCGGATCCAAATCTGCCAGGGCCCGCAAAAAAAGCGACTTGCCGGAGCCGGATGGCCCGGTAATGGCCAGACAATCGCCCCGGCAGAGATCAAGGCGAATGGCGGCCGAATCGAGGATATGCAGGTTTTGTATGGAAAAGAGAGTCATAGGGACAAGTTGCAAGGTACAAGGTTCAAGTTGCAAGGTACAAGGCTCAAGGCAGGTTTTGGGGTGTGTTGAGCCTGCCGAAACGCAAGGCCTGACTTCCCGACTCTGTAGATTTTGCCATGATCCCCTTTTGCCGGGAGGAGCCCGCCCCTACGGGCGATGCAGGAACGAACCGGCCCGGCAGTTGCCATAAATCAAGCACCTGCCCCGCCCCCCCCCTTGCCCCTTGCACCTGCCCCTCATGACATTTTAGGGCAGCAAGGTGACAAAAGACGTCACATGGGGCAGGACAGGCGGCCGGCCAGGGCTGTTGTCGTCTGGGCAGGAAAGGCCCAGGTGGTGGTCATGGCGGGCATAAGAACCTTTCTCATGGTGGCCGATCTGTTTGGCACAGCTCATGCTATACTTGAATAGTACAAAGTTTACGTTGTTTTTTTGTTTTTGGCAGTAGATAAGCCCGCCTTAATCCCCCTATAAATATAGATTAGGGATTATGCACGGGAAAAAGGCCGCCACAGAGCGGTCGGACACTTAGACACGACTCGCGACCAGCCTGGTCCGGGCAAAAAAAATGGAGGAAGCTCATGTTAAAGATTCTGCAATGTATCAGAAAAAACAAAGACCAGAAGGGTTTTACCCTGGTGGAGCTGATGATCGTTGTCGCCATCATCGGTATCCTGGCCGCCATCGCCATCCCGCAGTTTGCCGCTTACCGGGCCCGGGCCCAGAATAGCGCGGCACTGAGTGATACGCGCAACCTGAGAACGGATCTGGAAGGCTATAATGCGGAATGGATGGCGTATCCAAATTAAAAAAACAAATTTCTTAATGTTTTTTTTAATTCAGAATAATTAACTATTATGGTGTTAAACATGAAGAAAATATTCTCAATAGGTGTGTTATCCCTTGGTGCAGCTCTCCTGCTTTCTGGAACGTCCTTTGCGGATTCAACATGGGGGCCTACTGCCGCCGGTGACCCCGTACAAATTGACGTTGTAGATGCATCTACTCCCAATATGACATTTAATCCATCTCCCGGCGTTTCCATGTCTGGGGTAAGTACTGATAGTAATTACGCGCTTTCAGCATCAAATCTCTCTGCTGCCATTGCGGACCGTAATGAATATGGAGTCTGGAGTGGATATGGTGGCTATTATCAGCAGGAGACACCTGCTGACCAAGCCACGGTTATTGACGTTTCTGGTTATGATCCAGATGCTGCCACAACACCCTTTGGCGATCCTTGGCTTGCCATGGGCGGTTCCGGCGGTGATGCTGGTTCCTGATCCATTCAACGACCAGCAGCACATCTACGTATTCCACCCCCTCCCCGATTCCCTGGGTGAGGGGGTTTTCTTTGAGGCGGATATGAACAGCCAACCAGTTATCTCCTTTGCCGGGGTGGGCAAGGCCTTTCAGCATGACCTGACCCGCAAGAAAGCCGTTGCCCTGCATAACCTCACCTTTGCGGTCAGTGCCGGCGAGGCCTTCGGCATTATCGGCCCGAACGGGGCCGGCAAGTCCACTGCCCTGAAAATATTGATGGGTTTCAGCCGGGCGGATCGCGGCGTGGTCACTGTCGGCGGCCAGGGGCCGGGCCATGCCCTGGGTCATCAGATGATCGGCTATCTGCCGGAAAACCCCTGCCTCTACGAAAACCTCACCATTACCGACCATCTCCGCTTTGCGGCCCGCACCACCGGCTTCAGCGGCCCTGTGGCGCCACGCATCAAGGAGCTTCTGGCCCTGGTGGGCCTGTCCGGCGAGGCCCGGCTGCCCATCCGCCGTTTCTCCAAGGGCATGACCCAGCGCGCCGCCCTGGCCTATGCCCTCTTCCACGACCCTGATCTGCTGGTGCTGGATGAACCGATGAGCGGCCTTGACCCGCTGGGCCGCCAGATGGTGGTGGATATCATTCGTCAGTGTCATGCCAGGGGCAAGACCATCCTTTTCTGTTCCCATATCCTCACGGATGTGGAACGGATCTGTGACCGGATCGCCATTATGAACAGGGGAGAGTTACAGAGTATCACCACTCCAAAAGAGTTAAACAACTATGTTATTGCACCGGAGCTGCCGCCCGGCACCACGCCCCTGGAGGCCTGTTTCCTGGAGATTGTCAGGGACGGCAAGCCGGCACACCGGCCTTACCCGGCAGGGGAGGCTGCCTGAAAGATGAAAAAGACCCTTGCCGTTGCCATTATCAGCTTTCAGGAAGGCCTGCGCCAACGGGTGCTCTACGGTATCCTGATTTTTGCCCTGTTCATGATGTCGGCCGCTGTCCTGCTCAGCGGTCTGTTCATGCGCGATATCGCCAAGATCACCATTGATTTCTGTCTGGCGGCCATCAGTATCGGCGGCCTGCTGGTGCCTTTTTTTCTGGCCGTCAATCAACTGGCCAGGGACATTGAACGACGCACCATCTTTACCCTGCTGTGCCGCGCCATTTCCAGACGCCAGTATATCCTGGGCAAGTTCAGCGGCCTGGCCCTGCTCACGGTGACCATTGTCGCCATACTCTCCCTGAGCGCCGCTCTGGCCATCTGGACCAGCAACGTTATCTACGGCGATTATTTCTTCCAGAACCTCAACATCCAGGCCCTGGCCGTGGCCGTGGGCATGAGCCTGCTGGGTGTCTTGATGTTTACGGCTGTGGTGGTGCTGTGGAGCTGCATCACCACCAGCTCCTTTCTGGTGACCCTGCTGGCCATTGCCACCTATCTTATCGGCCACACCACCGAGGATCTGGTGCGTTTCATGGCTTCGCCGCCGCCCGGGGTGGAGATTTCCCCCATGGTGCAGCACAGTGTCACGGCAGCCCTCTATATCTTCCCCAACCTGGCCGCCTTTGACTTGAAGTTGGCGGCAGCGCACGGTCTGATGATTTCCGGAGGCGAGATTCTTTTTCTGCTCACCTATGGCATCGGCTACACAGTGGCAGCCCTCTGTCTGGCCATTTTCTTCTTCCAGCGGCGTGATCTGACGTGAACAAATCAACCCTGCTTACCCTGGCGGTTTTTATCTTGGCAACAACCGCCTATGCCTTGACCATACCCGGCCTCAGCCAGGTGCGTCAGGAGAGGCGCGCCGAGCAGATCAGCTATTTTGTGGAAGTCCCTCCGCAGCTGGCCAAGGTCGGCAGTCTTGAATTCAAGGGGATTGTTGCCGACTACCTCATGCTGGAGGCCATGACCTTCATGGGGGAGAGAATCGGCCAGAATCGCGATCTTTCCGCAGAGGAATGGCAGCATCTGCACCGCCTCCTTGTTAAGATAACCAGCATTGACCCGGCCTTTTGGGACCCCTATGTCCTGGCGGAAACCATGCTGGTCTGGCAGGCCGGCATGATGGATGAAGCCAACGAGCTGTTGCTCAATGCGGCCCGGCACCGTCCCTGGGATTATCGCCCCTTTTATTTTTTAGGTTTCAACAGTTTTTATTTTAAAAAAGACGTGGTAGGGGGGGCAAAATACCTGCGCCAGGCAGCCCGTAAAGCAAATTGCCCCGATTATCTGAAGAGCCTGGCTGCTCGGTTAAGCCTGTACGGAAACGAGACCGCCCTGGGCATTCTCTTTCTGGAGGATCTTATCCGGGAGACCTCGCAGGAGGAGAGCCGTGCCTATCTGGCCAAACGGCTGGAGGCCCTGCGGGCAATTCATATCCTGGAAAAGGCGGTGGCGGAGTATGGCAAGACCTTGCAAAAAAAACCCGCCGGCGTGACTGATCTTGTCAAACAAGGCTTTCTGGAGGAGATCCCCCCGGACCCCTATGGCGGCGACTGGGTTATCATGGACAACGGCAGGATCTACACAACCAGTGAGCTGGTTGAAAAAAAGCATCGCCGCCCTGCCCAAAAGAAATAGATTTTCCAGAAATAAGAGTTGAGAGATGGGGGTGACAGTGGAGGTTGTGCCAAAAAAATGGGCCGGTTTGCAGGTAGTGTCTTTCCTCGGTACGCTGCTTTTTTGTCTCTATATTGCGACTATTTCCCACCTGGACTTACTCCCCTGGTTTGATCGATATAACGAAAAGCGTATCTTGGAACTACTCTTGCTGCTGGTGGTTACTTCGCTGTTTCTTGCCGTACCCTCCTGTCGTACACAGTGGCTATCCATGCTTGGCCATCTTCCCGGCATCAGTAAAGCTATTCTGTTTTGTATTGTCCTCGCAGGGCTTTTTTCTGCTGCTGGCGCTTATTTTCCCAGATTTGCGCTGCTTGAAGTGAACCTGTTTGTCTTATTGTTTGCAGCAAGTATCTGTGTCGCATGCAGTCGCATGCAACTTGGCAAAGTCTTTGAGAATATGGTGGCCATAACTTTGTTCCTGATGGGATGGCTCTATCTTGCAGGTTTTTTGGGTTACTACCTCACAGCCCTCTCTTGGGAAATATCACTTTCTCGACCGGACTTTTGGGGTAACTTTTCCAATATCCGTTTTTTTAATCAATTGCAAAGCTGGACACTTTCTTTGATGGTGATCCCACTGCTTCTGTTTCCCAAAAGATCTTTTCTTATAACAATCTTGTTTAGCGCCGTGGCTATTGGCTGGTGGTTGCTACTCTTTTCTTCCAATTGCCGCGGAACTTTAGTCGGCATCCTCTTTGCTTTTCCCATTACCTTGCTGCTTTTTCGCAAACAGGCAAGGCGATGGCTCCAATGGCAGATTGTTGCCATTGGAGGTGGTTTGGCTACTTATTTGCTCTTTTTCTCCCTGATTCCCCATTTGATGGCAATTGAAATCCCAACCATCCTAGATAGGGAGTTAACCCAAAGCAATGCCCGAATAAAACTCTGGTCTATGGCTGGAAAGATGGTGCAGGACCAACCATGGCTGGGAGCCGGCCCCATGCATTTTGCGGCACAGTCAGGTGATATAGCCAGTCATCCCCATAACGCTCTTCTGCAAATAGCTGCAGAATGGGGGGCGCCAGTAGCTCTTCTCGTACTCATATTATTTGGTTGGGGAGTTTTGGCTTGGCTTAAAAACGCCAACCCTCAGCAACACGAGGAGGATAAAAGCTTACAGGCGGCACTGTTTGCTTCATTACTGACGGCCGCCGTACATTCACTTTTCAGCGGCATAATTGTTATGCCAATGAGTCAGGTAATGATGGTGATTGTGACAGGATGGATGATCGGTATTTCAGCCCAAAGCCGGGATGTTGAAAAAAATCATTCCAGGCTTAAGCATCTTGCTTTGTTGCTGGTTACCCCTATGGTGTTTTTCAGTACACTCTGGCCCTTATTCCCCGAGGTGCGCGATTTGGAAAAAATACAATCAGAATTTGTACAATCTCACCCTGAACTTAAAAATCTCAGGCCGAGATTTTGGCAACATGGCGATTTAGAGTAAAAAGTATCCATCCAGGGTCAGGCTTGACATTTTGACTTTCTCTGGGGCAAATCCTGACGGCAGAAGAAGGGGTAAGGGCCAGGACTTTCCGGGCAAAGCCCTGCAATAGTAGTGGGTTCAAGGCACTATTTTTTGCCAGATCTTTACTGCCTCAGAAGTCAGAGACCCTTTCTCAACGTTGATGGCGTCGCAAAAAAAAACTCTCCCGCAGCAGATTTTTTGATTCACATGACGCTTTTACACCTCTCCCCTCAGTCTCTTCCCCGTAGAAGCAAATCGGTAAAAAACAAGTCAACTTTCCGATTATCGGAGTCTGACGATGTTCGCTTACCTGGTTTTTAGCTGAAACAGGGGCGCAGCTTGCCGGCCAGTGCCTCCGGGGTGGTGAGGATCAGTTCGTTTCGCAGCAGTTTCTGAAGGAAGTAGTCGTCGGTACGGTAGTTTTCGTAGACGTTTTGCCGCGAAATAATGCGGATAAAGGAGCGGAAGGTTTCATCCTGCCTGCCGAGGATGCCGGAGAAGATGGTAAAGTTGAAGGTCGAGATGCCCATTTCAGCATAGCCATGGAGAACCTTGGCAAGGCCCTGGGCTAAGCCTTCACTATCCGCCTCATCCATATCCAGAAAATTGGAGCGTTCCGGAAGGATGCCGACCACCTCGTTGCTGCCCTGGGGCGAAAAGGCGCTAAGCCACTGCACTGGGCCGGTACTGCCGATAAAACGCGCGGCACCGGCCTGCTCCGCCTTGACCAAGTCGGACCAGTAGCAGGTGCCATGTTGCCGGTAATAGGCACGGCTGCGGTCCAGGAGTGTTTCAAGGGCGGTAAAGGGCAGATCGCCGCCCACCACCTGGAAGTGCGGATGGGCAATACTTGCCCCGGCCGGGCCCAGATAATTGCCGTTGATGGTCAGATAGGGCACAGCAATAGAAGTATCGGCAAGATGCCGGCTGAACTGCAGGGCGGCCTGGAGGGCCTCCTCAATAATCCGTGCATCGAATTGGCCGAGGGGCACGTAATGTGTGTCGCCGACCCTGATGACGGCATGCACCTGGGCGGCAGGGAAGATATTGGGGAATAAAACGGCCTGTCCCACCCGAATGCGGCCGCCGGGTATCAGATCCTCGGGATACTGGGGCGTCATTTCCCGCCACCTGTCGCCGCAGAGAAAACAGCGCGTCTCACTGTCGCGGGCCAGTTTCTCGATCAAGGCCGGATCGCTGCGGCCGTAAAACATGGCGACCTTGTCCTCCAACCTCGGATTAAAGACACTCTGGGCGCCGGTCAGCGGATCTCGTCTGATTTCCAGCTCCTGGGTGTCGAGTTCGTTGTTGGTCAGAGGGTTTCTGAAGGTCGATTCCCGGAGGTGCTTTTCAAAGCGTATCTTTTCCGGCATGGCAGGCCTCTTGTTGTCGTTCTTTCAAAAGGGACGCGGTTTCAGGATCAAGATACAAGAAGCAAAATACAAGAAGCAAGGGGCAAAGGGCAAGAAGCAAGGGGGCTGGGACGTTGAGCCTGTCGAGAGGCAGGCCGGCTCCCGGCACCAGATATGTGCACATAAAAACACCGCGGCGCTTGCCACAGTCCCGCCACGAGCCTAAAATCCCTTCTTGAACCTTGAACCTTGAACCTTGAACCTTGAACCTTGAACCTTGAACCTTGAACCTTGAACCTTGAACCTTGAACCTTGAACCTTACNGAACCTTGAACCTTGAACCTTGAACCTTGAACCTTGAACCTTGAACCTTGAACCTTGAACCTTGAACCTTGAACCTTGAACCTTAAACCTTAAATACTCTGCAACCGTTTGACGGTTTCGTCGATCTTGGCAAGCTGGGTGGTGAACTCCTCCAGCTTGGCCTTTTCCTTGGCAATGACCTCATCCGGGGCATTGGCCAGGAATTTTTCATTGGCCAGCTTGCCGTTCGTCTGCTGGTGCTGTTTTTCGATTTTTCGGCGGTTCTTGGTGAGCTTGCCGATCTCCTTTTCCACATCAATGAGGCCCTTGAGCGGCACATAAATCTCCATCTCCGTAAAGATGTAGCTGGCCGCACCTCGGGGCACGGCGCCTGAGTCAAGGATCTGCAGTTGCGAGGTGCGGGTCAGATCCATGATGGAGTCGCGGTGCGCTGTAAGGCGCTCATGTTTATGCTGGTCCGGGCAGATGATAAAGGCCTCTAGCTCGGCAGAGGGATGGATCTGCATCTCGCTTCTGATGTTGCGGATGCCGCCGATGATCCCCATGATGAGCTCGGCGCTCTCCTCGGCCTCCGGATCGTGCCACTCCTCGTTGGCCAGGGGATAGGCCTCGGTCATCAGGGTGGGACGGGCACCGGGCAGTACGTGCCAGATCTCCTCGGAGATAAAGGGGGCAATGGGATGGATCAGCCTGACCAGGGTTTCAAGCACGGTGAAGAGCACGGCCTGGGCCTCGGCCTTTTTGGTCGGGTCATCGCCGTACAGGTCCGCCTTGATCCACTCCAGGTACCAGTCGCAGAACTCATGCCAGGTGAAGTGGTAGATGGCTGAGGCGGTTTCATTAAAGCGGAAACCGGCCAGGGAGTCGTGGACCTCGCCGGTGGCCCTGTTGAGACGGCTTAAGATCCAGCGATGGGCCAGGGCCATATTTTTCGGGTTAAGGCGGGTGGTGACCTCCGGATCACACTCACCAATGTGCATGAGGCTGAAGCGGGCGGCGTTCCATATTTTATTCATGAAGTGGCGATAGCCCTCGATGCGATCCTCGGAGAGCTTGATGTCGCGGCCCTGGGCGGCAAAGGCGGTCATGGTGTAGCGCAAGGCATCGGTGCCGTACTCGTCCATGACCACCAGCGGATCAAGGACATTGCCGGTGGATTTGGACATCTTCTTGCCATGCTTGTCGCGCACCAGGGCGTGCAAGTAGACGTCCCTGAAGGGCACCTCGTCCATGAAGTGGAGGCCCATCATCATCATGCGCGCCACCCAGAAGAAGAGGATGTCAAAGCTGGTGATGAGCACAGAGGTGGGGTAGAAGAATTTGAGCTCGGCGGTCTCATCCGGCCAGCCCAGGGTGGAAAAGGGCCACAGGGCGGAGGAGAACCAGGTGTCGAGCACGTCGCTCTCCTGGGTCAGGGTGCTGGAACCGCATTGGCCACAGCTGCTCGGCTCCTCCTCTTCCACCATGAGATGGCCGCATTCGTCACAGGTCCAGGCCGGAATCTGGTGGCCCCACCAGATCTGGCGGGAGATGCACCAGTCGCGGATATTGTCCATCCAGGCATAAAAGGTGTTGTCCCAGCTCTTGGGATGAATGGTGATGCGGCCCTCCTGCACGGCAGCCACGGCCTTGGCGGCCAGCGGCTTTACCGAGACGAACCACTGCAGGGAGGTGGTGGGTTCCACCACGGTGTGGCAGCGGTAGCAGTTGCCCACGGCATGGTCATACTCCTCGATCTTGTCGAGAAACCCCTGGGCCTCCAGATCGGCAACGATCTTGTCGCGGCAGGCAAAGCGATCCAGACCGGCATAGGCGCCGGCCAGCTCGTTCATGGTGCCGGAGTCGTCCATCACCTTGATGATCTCCAGGTCGTGACGCAGACCGATCTCATAGTCGTCGCGGTCATGGGCCGGGGTGACCTTGAGGGCGCCGGTGCCGAACTCGCGCTGCACATGGTGGTCAAAGACCACGGGAATGGTGCGGTTGGTGAGCGGCAGCTTGATGCCGATATCCTTGAGATGGGCGTAGCGCTCGTCATCTGGATGAACGGCCACGCCGCTGTCGCCCAGCATGGTCTCGGGACGGGTGGTGGCAACCACCAGGTGACCGGAACCGTCGGCAAAGGGGTAGCGGATGTGGTAAAGCTTGCCTTTTGTGTCCTCGTGTTCTACCTCATCGTCTGCCAGGGCCGTATGACAACGCGGACACCAGTTGACGATATAGTCGCCCTTATAGATGAGGCCCTCTTTGAAGAGCCGGACAAAGACGGTGCGCACGGCGCGGGACAAGCCTTCATCCATGGTAAAGCGTTCGCGGTCCCAGTCACAGGAGCAGCCCAGGTGCTTGAGCTGGTTGATGATGGTGCCGCCTTTTTCTTGCCGCCACTGCCAGACCCGTTCGATGAAGCGGTCACGGCCCAGGTCGTGGCGGCTCTTGTTTTCGGCGGCCAGCTGGCGCTCCACAACGTTCTGGGTGGCAATACCGGCATGGTCGGTGCCCGGCACCCAGAGGGTGTTGTAGCCCATCATCCGCTTGTAGCGGACAAGCACGTCCTGCAGGGTGTTGTTCAAGGCGTGACCGACGTGGAGGACACCGGTGACGTTGGGCGGCGGGATGACTATTGAAAAGCTGGGCCTTTCCGGGTCCATGCCGGCGTTGAAGCTCTTGTTCTCTTGCCAGGTGGCGTACCACCGCTTTTCAACTTCCTTGAATTCATACGCCTTGGTCAGGGTTTCGGGGCTGCTGGTTTTCATTAATTATACGACGCTCCAGGGTTTGGGAAAGAAAATTTGTGTATACAAATCAAGGGCATAACGGTCTGTCATGCCGGCAATAAAATCGCAGACCCGCCGCTGCCTCGGGGTGTCTGCCGGATAGTTGACTTCAGCGCCCCACACCTCGCCCGAGGGCAGCTTGATATCCTCCTCCATGAAATATTCGTAGAGCTCGCGCAGAATCTTCATGGCCTTCTTGAAGTCATCATGGACGCGGTGGGCGCGGTAGACATTTTTATAGAGGTAGAGACGCAGGGCGGCAACGGCCTCCAGCATCTCGGCCCGCATGGCCAGGGAGCCGTTGCCCGCTTCACTGGTGCGCATGACCAGGTCATTGACCATGGCGGAGATGCGCTGGGAGTTTTTCCGGCCGAGAATGGTAAGGATCTCCTTGAGTTCACCCTTTATCTCCAGGATACCGGCCCGGATGGCGTCGTCCAGATCATGGTTGACATAGGCCAGGATATCGGAAACCCGCACCACCTGGCCCTCCAGGGAAGAAGGCAGACCGTCGAGTTGGGGAGGGAGGATCTCTTTAAGCCCCTTGGAGTGGTGGACAATACCATCACGCACCTCGTGGGTGAGGTTGAGGCCACGGCCCTTGTTTTCCAGACAATCCACCACGCGCAGACTCTGCTCGTAATGGCGGAAACCACCTGGGTAAAGCTCGTTTAAGACCGATTCGCCGGCATGGCCAAAGGGGGTATGGCCCAGGTCATGACCCAGGGCAATGGCCTCAATGAGGTGTTCGTTGAGGTTAAGGGCAACGCCGATGGTTCGGGCTATCTGGGACACCTCCAGGGCGTGGGTCAGGCGGGTGCGGTAGTGATCGCCGGTGGGGGAGAGAAAGACCTGGGTCTTGTGGGTCAGACGGCGGAAGGTCTTGGAGTGGATAATCCGATCCCGGTCGCGCTGAAAGGGGAGGCGGATGGGACACTCCTCTTCGGGCTGGGGACGGCCCTTGCTGTCTCGGTTAAGGCAGGCGTATGGTGACAGGTTTTCTGCTTCTCTTGCCTGCATTTTCAGACGCAGGCTGGCGGGCATGTCAAGAGGGGTATTCATAAGGGAAGGGCCGGGATCGAGGTGCGAGGCCAGGCATGGTAGAGCCTGCTGGAACAAGGAAAGATCAAGGTAACGCTTTGGCTGGTTTCATTCATTTCCGGCATTAGGCTGGATAGTTATGGGTCAACTCCACACAAAAACCGCAATAAGCGAAGAAAAGCAATCAAAAAAATCCTGCGCCTATTGCGGTTTGGTAATGAGCCGAGCCGCAGGAAGCGGCCGGTGGATCAGCAATGATTATTGGGCGCGGGAGCCCACATGGGTGACAATCTCCGCCTTGCTCAACTCATTAAGGGCGGGATGATTCATGATCTCCTGGGGATGGTTAACGCCATTGATGTTGACGACCACCAGAGCGCCGCGCCCCTTGCCCCACAGGTTGTTAAAGTCATAGACGGCGCCGACCACGGCCAGCTCGCCGGACTCGACCTTGTCGCCATAAAGCTCCAGGGCCTTGTTGACCTGGAAGTCGACGTTGCGCTCCACATTTTGGGCCCAGCGGTCGTTAAAGGGGCCTTCCTGGTCATCCATCTCCATAACCGGTTTCAGGGTGTCAAGCTCCGCCTTGATGCCGCTGGTCTCACCGGAATAATCGCCCATGGCCGCCTTGACGGCGCCGCAGCTGGAATGGCCCATAACCAGCAGCACCTTGGTGGGCAGGTGATGAATACCATAGTCCACCGAGCCCTCGGAGTTGGCAATCTGATTGCCGACATTGCGGATAATAAAAATATTATTGTCCGGCTCAAAGTCAAAGAGCTGGGTGTGGACCCGGGAATCGGCACAGCTGATAACGGTAAGTGCCGGGCTCTGGCCCTTCTGAAAGGCATCAAAATGGTTGTCGGCATGGGTATGGCGGAAGGCGTCATTGCCGTGGATAACCTTTTTGATAGTGGATTGCGGTGTGGCGGCCGATACCGCACCGCCATGACCGTGGCCACCGCCATGATCCGCGGCAAAAGTCGGGGTTGCCAGGGCCAGCAGGCCGCAGGCGGCCATTGTTGCCAATTTACCGGAAAGTACTTTTTTCATCTCTCTTCTCCTGAAAAAAACTAGTAAAAATTAATAAATTCCCCCATACCCTGCCTGTTGATAACAGGTGATATGTCACTCCTTGGCTCAACAGGCTGTAATCTGAAGCGGCAGGCTACCTTGTGCCTGTCCAGAAATGGCCCTCTCGGAGTCTCGTAAACTCGCTTACCGGGAGTCTCGTCAACTCGCTTACCGGCCCGATATCTGCGTCATGCTCAAAAAATAATGCTCGGAGGTAAGCGAAACGAAGTGGAGACTCCGATATCGCATATATGCCTGTGCTTATTTTTCTCGCAGTCCTTGATCTCGAACGAAA
>PKTX01000040.1 GCA_002868945.1 Desulfobulbaceae bacterium | reverse complement strand
ATGGGTAAATGAGCATTTTGAGCCGAATTTTGACGACGCATCAGTAGATAGCGAACGAAGAGAGACCTTCGAGCGCAGTAGTTTTTCAACGGGCTGTTAACGAAAAAATGGAATTTTTGCGTGTCCATCAACCATGTAAGACAAAACCCATGCTGGCGTGGACTGCAATCTGCCGACTATTTTACGTCACAACCCCGGGTAATAGCAAAATCTTTATAAAAGGGCCTCGAATCGGGCTACTGGTCAAGCAGAAAGGACACCGGCGGCGAGCAGCGTGTTTGCCCTTCCCACGGTCCGGAGATAAGGGCAAAAAAATCCCCGGACCAATAAACATTGATCCGGGGATTTCCTGATTTTTCCACAGATAACCTGGCGAAATCCCTGGTCCACGGGGATCTGCACCTTCACGTTTAAGGGAGGTCTTCTGACTCCCGGCTTATCCTCATTCCGCACCTTCCCATTCTTGCGAACAGTGGATAAGGAAAGAGCTGTAAAGGGAATCAAGAAAACCGCTGAGCGAGAGCTTTTTTACTCCTCACCCCTGACGCCTCACCCTTCACTGACAAAAGAAATTTGCCTTATTGATTGTTGCACAGCCCAACAACCGCCGACCTACATGGCATCAATGATGGCGTTCAAGGTGGGGCTGGGCCGCATGGCGTCAACGACCTTGGTATGATCGGGTCGAAAGTAGCCATCAATATCAACCGGCTTGCCCTGGGCAGCGTTGAGTTCCTCGACAATGGTGGTCTCCTTGGCGGCAAGCTCCTCTGCCACCGGTGCAAAACGCCGGGCAATCTCGGCGTCCCGGTCTTGGGCGGCCAGGGCCCGGGCCCAGTAGAGGGCCAGATAAAAATGGCTGCCCCTGGTGTCAAGCTCGCCCACCTTGCGGGACGGCGACCTCTCCTGTTCCAGGTAGTGGCCGATGGCCTGATCCAGAGTGTCGGCCAGCAGGGTAGCGGTGGCGTTCTGATGGGTGGCGGCAATATGTTCAAAGGAGGGCACCAGGGCACAGAATTCACCAAGCGAGTCCCAACGTAGGTGGCCTTCTTTCAAGAACTGCTGGACATGCTTGGGCGCCGAGCCGCCGGCACCGGTCTCAAAGAGACCGCCGCCGTTCATGAGCGGCACAATGGAAAGCATCTTGGCACTGGTGCCTAACTCAAGGATTGGAAAGAGATCGGTGAGATAGTCACGCAGGACATTGCCGGTGACGGAAATGGTGTCCTTGCCCTCTCTGATGCGCGCCAGGGAGTAACGCATGGCCTCCACCGGTTTCATGATCCTGATGGTCAGATCGCTGGTGTCATGCTCCGGCAGATAGGTCTTGACCTTGGCAATAAGCTCGGCATCGTGGCTGCGCTCCTCATCCAGCCAGAAGATGGCCGGCGTACCGGTGGCACGGGCCCGGCTGACAGCCAGCTTGACCCAGTCGCGGATCGGGGCATCCTTGGTCTGACAGCCCCGGAAGATATCGCCCTCCTCCACCGGCTGCTCCAGCAGAACAGCACCACCGGCATTATCAACCATCCGGATGGTACCGGCTGCCGGCGCCTCAAAGGTCTTGTCGTGGGAACCATACTCTTCGGCCTTCTGGGCCATGAGGCCGACATTGGAGACCGAACCCATGGTGGCCGGGTCATAGGCGCCGTTTTGCAGGCAATCCTCCACCACCTCCTGGTAAATGGTGGCGTAACAGCGGTCCGGCACCATGGCAATGGCGTCGTGCAGCTTGTCATCCGCCCCCCACATGCGGCCACCGTCCCGGATAAAGACCGGCATGGAGGCATCGACAATGATGTTGTTGGGGACATGGAGATTGGTAATGCCCCGGCTGGAGTCCACCATGGCCAGCTGACACTTCTTGTCGTAACAGGCCATGATATCCGCCTCGATCTCCGCCTTCTGGGCAGCGGGCAGGGACTCGATGCGGTTGTAGAGATCGGCCAGACCGTAATTGACATTGACGCCCAGCTCCTTGATCACCTCGGCGTGCTTGGCAAAGACGTCCTCATAAAAGACGCTGACACAGTGCCCGAACATAATGGGGTCGGAGACCTTCATCATGGTGGCCTTGAGATGAAGGGACAGCAGAAGGTCCTCCTTTTTGGCGGCGCTGATCTGGCGGCGATAAAAGTCTTGCAGGGCCGCGACATTCATCACTGCCGCGTCAACAACCTCACCGGCCAGGAGCGGCAGCTTATCCTTGAGGATCGTCACCGTGCCGTCCTCGGCCTGACACTCAATGCGCACCTCGCAAGCCTCCTGCAGGGTCCGCGACTTCTCCGTCCCATAAAAATCCCCCTCTTCCATATGGGCCACCCGGCTCGTGGAATCCTTCGGCCAGGGCTTCATCATCCGATGGGGATTCTTGCGACCAAACTCCTTGACCGAGGCCGAGGCGCGCCGGTCGGAGTTGCCCTCGCGCAGCACCGGGTTCACGGCACTGCCCAGCACCTTGGCAAAACGGGCCTGCAGCTCCTTGTCCGCCGGCGTCACAGCCTCCTCCGGATAGTCGGGGATATCGTAGCCCTTGGCCTGCAGCTCCCGGACGGCCGCCTGCAGCTGGGGAATGGAGGCGCTGATATTGGGCAACTTGATGATATTGGTATCAGGCAGCTTGACCAGCCGGCCGAGCTCATCCAAGTCATCGGCTATGCGCTGCTCGGGCCGCAATCTTTCGGGAAAGGTGGCGATAATGCGGCCGGCCAGGGAGATATCCCGTGTTTCAATGGTGATGCCGGAGCCCTTGGTGTAGGCCTGCAGGATGGGGAGCAGGGAGTAGGTGGCCAGGGCCGGGGCCTCGTCGATTTCCGTATAGATAATGGTCTGCTTGGTCATATTCTTTCCTTTATTTTTTGGAGGTCGCCGCCACTGTCGGATGCTGCACGCGGCGACGGGCCTTATTTTATCAGGTATGAAAACGCCCTGCGGCGCAGACCTTAATTATCATATAGCAGGGCAGAATGCAATGCGGATGGAGCACGGCCGGCCGTTGTGTCAGCCGACCTGGTCGGCACCGTCCGGCCCGGAACCGGCACGGCGCACCCCGGAAAATCGGGGCCGGTAGTCGACAAACTCGGGGAATTCCGCCAGATAGGGCTGGAGATTGTCCAGCATGGCGGCCGTCATTTCCCCAAACCCCCTGTCATCCTGGCCGGCCGCCCGTCTTTCCATATCTCCGGCAAGCTCGGCAAAGGCCGGCAGGCCCAGGTTCAAGAAGGCACCCTTGATGGAGTGGGCATGATACTCGATTTCCTGATAATTCCCCGTGGAGAGGGCCTGGTCCAGATGAACAAAGTTTTTCAGCAGTGAACGACCATAGGTATCCACCACCTTGCTGGTTTTTTCCTCGTTCATGCCAAAGGCGCGGGCCACATTGTCCCACACCTGATGCCGCCATACCTTTGCCAGGCCGCAACCAGGCAGCACCGCCGACCGGGCCGGCCGCTCCCGATCAGGACGATCGGCGACCATGGCGAGCAGAACCTCCTTCTCATACGGTTTGACCAGGTAGTGATCAATACCGGCGGCCAAAGATCGCTGCTTCTGCTCCGGCATGGCATCCGCGGTCATGGCGATGATATGGTTATGAGCACCGGTCAGGCGCCGCGCCAGGATATCATGCAGACCGACGACCCCGGCAGGCAGGCTGACCGGCTTGCCCTGCTCAAGGGAACGGATATATCGACTGGTGGTCAGGCCGTCCAGCTCCGGCATCTGCATGTCCATGAGGATATGATCAAAATCCTGCTCCGCCAGCTTTGCCAAGACCTGCAGTCCGTTGTCGACCAGGGTGATCTGGTGACCGGCTTGCTCCAGAATGGCCAGGGCCAGCTCCTGATTGGCCGGATGATCCTCGGCCAGCAAAATGGCCCTGGGCTCGGCAGGGCGGCTGACAGCGCCGTGATGCACGGCCCTGCCGGCCACGGCAGACCTCCCCCGACCCGGCCGCTGCCGGGCCAGAGGCATGGTACAGGAAAAGATACTGCCGCAGCCCTGGCTGCTCTCCACCTCGATTATGCCGCCCATCAGCGCCACCAACTGCCGGCAGATGGCCAAGCCAAGACCGGTGCCGCCATAGTGTCGCGACGTTGAACTGTCCGCCTGCACAAAGTCGGCAAAGATCCGCTCCCTTTTATCTTCGGCAATACCAATGCCGGTATCATGGACGGCAAAGGTGGCCTGCAGCCGGTCAGCGCTCTCCTCTTTCAGGGTCGCCCTGATGGTCACGCCGCCCCTGCCGGTAAACTTGACGGCATTACTCACCAGATTGACCAGAACCTGTCTGAGACGCAGGGCGTCACCCACCGGCAGGGCACAGGTCCGGCAGGCGACCTCTCCCTTCAGGAAAAGACCTTTTTCCGCGGCGGAATGCCTGAAACTTTCCACCACACCGCTGACCAGCTCATCAAAGGCAAAGGGCGCCTGCTCCAAGTCCATGCCACCGCTTTCCACCTTGGAATAGTCGAGGATATCGTTGAGCAAACCCAGCAGAGAGTGGGCCGATTCCTTGATGTGGCGCAGGTAGGAGCGCTGCTGCGCAGCCATCTCCCCTTCCAGCACCAGACCGGTCATGCCGACAATCACATGCATGGGAGTGCGGATCTCATGACTCATATTGGCCAGGAATTCACCCTTGGCCCGAGTGGCCTGATCCGCCGCCTCCTTGGCCAGCTGCAGGGCGTCTGCCGCCTCTTTCTGCACGGTAATATCACGAATGGTCCAGACCTCGCCGGCCTCCGGGTCTTCCTCATCAACCGGACTGCCGGAGAAATCAGCCCAGAAGTGCACGCCCCGGCAGTTACGAAGCCGCAGACAGTAGCTGACCCCTTCGACACTGATGCCGATCTCACCGGCAAAGACGGACATCCGAAAGTCGTGCCACTTTCGGCCAAGCAGATCGCGGCGCCGGCAGGCAAAGAGATCCGCCAGAGCGCGGTTTACCCAGACGATATCTCCCTGCCGCACCAAGGCCAAAGGCAGGGCGGTATGCTCGGCAACCAGGCCGGCCGCCTCGCGGTTATCAGCCGCAACCATTATTTTGCCCCCTTGTTCCTGACGTGACACAGCAGACCCCCTCTTCCCCTTCAGCAAGCGCGGCATTTTGTCGCACGCGCCGAAGAGGCTACATTTCCTCTTGAAATTTCATTTTTTTTCACGTTACATGATAAGAATAATTATTAGCAAATGTTGCCTACCATTTCAAGGAGAAGAGTATGACCAGGACCGACCAGCTGAATCAATCCTTAAGCAATCTGAAGGCCACGTCCGCCGACATCGAGGCATGCGCCGTTGTTACCGAGGACGGTCTGATTATTGCCAGCGCCCTGCCCCAGGGCATGGATGAAGATCATGTGGCCGCCATCAGCTCCGTGATGATATCCATGGGAGTCAGAATCTGTACGGAACTCAACAAAAAGGACCTTGAGCAACTCTTTGTCAAGGGCAAGGAGGGCTATATCATCATGTCTCACGCCGGCCCCCATGCCGTGCTGGTGGCCCTGACCAGGAAAGAGGCCAAGCTGGGCCTCATCTTTCTCGACATGTCCAGGGCAGCCCGGGAACTGGCGGAGATCATTGCCTAAGCCCCCTTTCTCCTCCCTTCCCGCCTTAACATTGCCCTTTACTCACCCATGCCACTTTCGGAGCTGCCATGTACACTCTCTATGAAGCCGACGGTCACAAAAACATCTGCGTCAACGACCTCTCCTTTGCCCATATGGTTGACAGCAACCAGCACATTATCGTCCACAACAACGAGGCCATGCTCCTTGATCCCGGTGGCCACAAGATTTTCACCAAGCTTTTTACGGAAATCACCTCCCTGACCTCCATCAACAATCTCAAGTATATATTCTTCTCCCACCAGGACCCAGACATCATCGCCGCCGCCAACGGCTGGCTGATGACCACATCGGCCCGCGGCCTCCTGCCGGAGATCTGGATGCGCTTTATCACCCATTTCGGTGTGGACAAGATGGTGCTCAACCAAATAACACCTATCCCGGACGATGGTCTGGCCGTCAACCTGGGCGGCTGTGAACTGAAACTGATACCGGCCCACTTCCTGCACTCGCCGGGCAACTTCCAGGTATATGATCCGCAGGCCAGGATCCTCTACAGCGGCGACCTGGGGGCCTCCGTGGGCGGCAAAAATCAGTTTGTCGAAGATTTTGACCACCATATTCAATTCATGGAGGGCTTCCATCACCGCTATATGCCCGGCACCAAACCGCTGAAGATGTGGGTCAACACCGTGCGCCAGCTGGAAATCGACACCATTGCTCCTCAACACGGCGGTGTTTTTGCCGGGCCGGAGATGGTTCAGCGCTTCATTGACTGGGTTGACAGCCTGGAATGCGGCTTTGATCGGCTGGGTGACAGCTACCCCATCCCGTAAACAGGGGCCCGACCGGCGCGACGTTGCTTCGTACAGGTCGAGGGTCACACCGGGCCGTCTATCAGCATCTTCCATGCGCACCAGGTCACACATGAGGCAGGCAGTGACAACCACCCAGATACTGATAATTGACGATGACGAGGGCCAGCATCTCATCCTCGAACATCAACTCAAACTCAGCGGCTACGCGGTCCTGCACGCCTACAGCGGCCAGGAGGCCCTGGAGATTGCCGCCACCACCCCTGTTGACCTGATTATTCTCGACATCAACATGCCGGGCATGGACGGCTTTCAGACCCTGACCTCGTTGCGGGCCAAGACCGGCCTGGCGGATATCCCGGTGATCTTCCTCAGCAGCCTCAATCGCCAATACTTGAAGATCAAAGGCCTTGAAGGGGGTGGTGATGATTATATCACCAAGCCCTTTGACAGTGCCGAACTCACCGCCCGGATCAAGGCAGTGCTGCGCCGCGCCCGGAAACCGGCCGCCGTGCCGCCCGGCACCATGCAGGGCCGTATAGAGGCGGTTGGCCTGGCGGAACTGCTGCAGGGCATGGCGCTGGCCGCCAAGACATGTACCATTACTTTTCCGGAGATGGCAGGCGAGATTGCCATCAAAGCAGGAGCCATTGTCCGCATTCGGCAAGGTCGCTTTCGCGGCAGGCAGGCCCTGATCAGACTCATTTTACGGCAACACGGCACCTTTCTGGCCCGCTATGACATCCTTGATGAAACAGCAAGCGAAGAGAACTCCACCATTGAACACCTGCTGCTCTACAGCGTCAGCCAGGCCGACGAGTTCAGGGAAAGGGCCCGGCAACTGGGGCCGGACAACATGGTGGTCAGGCTGACAGGCGAGGCTACGGATTTCCCCGCCATCCAGGCCGTTGCCGACGCCTTTCCCATGGCCCTCTTCGACCTCCTGACGAGCATGCCGGGCGATCTGCCGGACAACGTGACCCTGGTTGCAACGGCCCGGGCCCGTGGGATTATCGACTACCAGGCCGCATCTGAAGATGCCGGACCAAAAAACAGGACACAGGAGTAACAGTGGCTACCATAATCAGTATTGCAGGGCACCAGGGAGGTGCCGGAAAGAGCTCCACCACCATGAATCTGGGCATCAGCCTGGCGCGCCGGGGCCACCGGGTACTGCTGGTGGACACCGACCCCCTGGGGGCTGTTGCGGCCGCAGCCGGCCTGCCGGCCGGTACACAGGCCGGACTGGTGCAGATCATGAAGGGCTGCGCACCGAACCAAGCCATTATCGAGAGCAGCCTGGCACTCCCCCTGGCCCTGCTCGGCAACGGCGTCAAACAGCCGACTGACGCCTTTTTTCTGGAGCAGCAGGCCAGAAAAGGGGGCCTGCTGCCCCTTATCCGCTCACTGGCCGAGGACTATGACTATGTTCTGCTGGACACACCAAGCGGCATCGAGGCCATGAGCGCCATGGCCTTTGCCGCCAGCCACACCCTCCTGTTGGTCCTGCCGTGCCATGCCAATGCCGTCAGGACGCTGCCCGGTCTGTTGCGGCTCATGGTCCGCGTCCGCAAGAAACTCAACCCCGAGCTGCATCTGCTCGGTATCCTGGCCAGCCATTTCGACAAGCAGAACCCCTATGAAATCGACACCCTGGCTGCCATGCGCACCACCTTTACCCAGGGCCTCTTTTTTTCAACCATTATGCCGCGCTCCCACCAGTTTGAAAGGGCAGCCGCCCACGCTAGCGCCATTCAGCTCCTGGGTCAGACCAGGGAGATGAACCACCTTTACGACCAGTTGGCAGAGGAGGTTATCAACCGCCTCACCGCCGGCCAATCAGCAGGAAACAATCATGCCCAACCTGAAAGACTCTTTTGAAATAACGGAATGCCACGCCCTCCTGCAAGAACTTCTGCCGCCGGGAGGCCTTGCCGACTACCTTACCTTCGAGGTACCGCAGCCGACAGAGCGCAGCACTCTTGCCGGAGAGCAGTCCCTCTTCCCGGCTCCTTTTGCCGATCCGGCCGCCGGCCCGGCCCGACCGACAGCGGAACACCTGGGCCACCAAACCGTACCAACGCAAACCGCTCCCCTCCCTCTGGAACAGGGCCACACCGAGGAAAAACTGGAAAACGCCCTGAAGATCCTCTGCCAGCGCGGCGGTTTCAGCAGCGCCATTATTGCCGATGACCAGGGCCTGGCCCTGGCTGATTTCAACAGCCCGGTGGAGACCGATGTTCTGGCCGCCTTTGCCACGGTTCTCGGCGGCGCCATTGCCCAGGCCAGCCATTTTCTCGACCAGCACGAGGCCAACAACATCTCCATGGACATCAATTACGCAGACAAGGCCGTGGTGCGCAAATTCATGATCAGCTCCACGCCTTTTTATCTCTTTATCATCTGCCCCCAGGACATTGACGAGAGAAACGAGGTGGAGCTCTCCCTGGAAACCATCAGCCGCCTTCTTGAGCGTTGAGGCCCCTCTACCCCCTCCTGCCCAAACAGTTCCTGACAAAAGAAATGTTTCATTAATTTTTATCAATATTAACAGACATTAATGCTTGCATCCCCGGACATTCAACCCTAAACTGATTAACAGTAGTTACCCCCCTCTTTTTCCCAGCAAACCCATACCCCCCAGAGAGGAGAAACACATGCTCAAACAGATCTTCACCCTGCCTCGCCTTGTCCTTTGCATCCTGTTCCTTGTCTTCACCGCTCACCCGGTCCTGGCCGGGGATATTCCCTTTATCTCCACCGCCGAGCTCAAGGCCAAAATGGATGCCGGTGAGCAGCTTGTCCTGGCCGATGCCCTCAGCCCCATTGAACATGATGAGCTCTCCATTAAGGGGTCGGTCAGTATTCCGGCCAGCCAGGTGGCGGGCAACGCCAACCTGCCGGCCGACAAGGGCACCCTGCTTATTTTCTATTGCAAGGGCCCCAAGTGCGGCAAGAGTCGCATTGCCGCCGGCAAGGCGGTACAACTTGGTTACAGCAACGTCATGGTCTACAATGAAGGCCTGCCTGCCTGGGCCAAACACCGCTATCCCCTGGCAAAGAACGTGGCATACCCCGCCATTGAGGTAAGCCGTCTCTCCCCGAACCAGGTGCACGGCATGCGGGACTCCATTGTCATCCTCGACATCCGCGGCGCCAAGCATAAACAACTGGGCCGGATCAACGGTGCCACGGAGATCGTTCTGGACAACCTCCAGGAAAAGTATACCGCCCTGCCCCGCGACAAGAAAATCGTCGTTGTCGACCATGCCGCCAAACAGGTGGTGGTCACCGCCAAATTTCTGGCCATGAAGGGCTATAACGATGTCGCGGTCATGGACGGCGGCGTGGCTGCCTGGATTCGGGCCGGCCTGCCGGTGACCAAGTAACGCCTGGCCTCCTCACCTGCAATGGTCACATCAAAGGGATCTGCCTTCCCTATAACGTTGAGCTGCATATGAACACTTCCGCCATCAAAAACCTTGGCAACAAGTACCGCCTCTACCTCACCTTTCTCCTGTTGGGGGCGCTTTCCTCCTTTCTGATCCTTTTTGCCCTCTACTCCATCAACACACTGAGGAAGGACGTGGAAACGGTGAGCGATCAGATCTATCCCCTCACCAAGCTCGCCATTGAGATGGAAGGCCTCATCGGCCAGGTGGTGGAAAAGTTCAATGTTGCCAAGGCGGCGGCCAGCACCTCCCGTCTCAGCGAGATCGACCCCCTGAACAAGCGGGTGGAAGAGTTGCTGGCCGAACTGGCTCCCCTGTGCCGGGCCAGTGCCGACAAAAAGATAGTCGAGAGCGCCCCCCTGCTGCAGCAGGCCTACCAGGCCTCCTATGAGACGGGGACGCGGATGGTCAGGGCCTCCATTGACATGGACTTTGCCATGGAGGGCGATCTCAGCCGGGAGTTTGACGCCCACAACCTCTTGATGCTCACCACCCTCAGGGAGATGGTGGAGAGCAGCTCCAACCTGCACCAGAGCAGCATGGGCCATATCCTCCACGTCTTCGGTCGCTTGACCACCACCATGACCATTGCCTTTATCCTGCTGTCCGTTATCGGTATCACCTGTTTCTGGCTGATCTCCAACATGTCGAGACACCTGGCCAACATGTCGGAGGAATCGGCCACCGTGGCCACCTCGCTGCTCACCTCCATGAGCTACATCAACGACATGACCAATCAACTGAGCATTGCCTCCTCCTCGTCCGCCACCAATCTTGACGAGATAAGCTCCACCTCCGGCCACATGGCAGGCAGGGCCAGGGACAACCTCGATGTGGCGCGCAGCGCCGAGGATTCCACCAAAGAGGTTCTGCAGACCGCCGCCGAGTCGGACAAGGCTATCAAGGATGTGGTGGCCGCCATGGCGGAGATGATTGAGGCGGACAAACAGATCTCATCGCTGGTGCGCGACATTGAAGAAATCGCCTTCCAAACCAACCTGCTCGCCTTGAATGCCGCCGTGGAAGCGGCCCGGGCCGGTGAGGCCGGCGCCGGCTTTGCCGTGGTGGCCGACGAGGTGCGCAGTCTGGCCGGTCGCGCCACGGTGGCGGCCCAGAACGTCGGCGACCTGATCGGTCGTCTGGACACCAAGATCCACCAGGGCGAGAAGGTGGTCACGGCCCTGGAGAACACCTTTCCACGGGTACATGAGTCAAGCACTACCGTGGCCGAGCAGATGGTGAAAATCATCAGCAACTCCAGCGAACAGTCGGACAACCTTGACCAGGTCAACCAGGCCATTGCCACCATTGACTCTTCCGTGCAATCCCTGGCCGCCATGTCCGAAGAAGGGGCTGCCACGGTCCACGAGATCACCGATCAGGTGGCCGCCCTCAACAGGTTGGTGGACCAACTCATTATCTTCTGGGAAGGTAAACCCCCTGTCCAGCGGCAGGAAGCAGCCCCCCTGCCGGAGTATTCATGAGAGCAGCGGGCCGTCTTGCCTGGTATGAGCGCCTTTTGGTGGCGGATTATTATCTGGCCGCCCTGCTGCTCCTGGTGGCCGGCCTGCTGAAAGTGTGGAATAAACCGGAGCTCAGCGAACTGCTGCTCAGCCTCTATGAGCTCGAAATACTCCCCTTCCAGGTCGTGCTGGCCATTGACCGCTGGCAGGTCCCTGTTGAACTCATCATCGGCACCATCGCCCTCTACGGCTGGCAGGCCAGAAAAATGGCCTGGTTGCTGGCCGCCATCTACCTGCTCTTCAGCGGCGCCATCGCCCTGGCCTCCCAAGGCTATCTTCTGCTGCCCATTTACTGCGGCTGCTTCGGCGCCGGCGACGCCGCCACCCCCGCCCTTGTTCTCATCCTGCGCAATGTCATGATTGCCGTGCCGCTCCTCTTCTTCAGTCGCCACCTGCAACACTACACCCTTTGCCAACGCTTCAGAACCTCCTGAGAGAGGCCGCATCGCCTGACACGCCACAGCCTGCGCGCCTTTATCGCGTCCGGCTTGCACGTGCCAGGGGGTTACGTGGAACAGACGACATGAGACCTGCGCGGAGGAGAGACGAAGAGCCGGTGCTGATCGGTTGTAAGAAATAGCGGCAGATTGCTTGCAAGAAAAGCAGGTTATTGCTTGCTCCGCGCCGCACCGCTGACCTAGAATAGGGTATCGCTGCTCACCCATAAGAGGAAGCCGCCATACCTAGCATGCAACAGGCCTGCGACGACTCCCGCACACCGGCATGGACAGCAGAGCCCCTATTCCCCCTGAAGGCATAAACAGCTTTGAAATTTTCCCTCCATAATCTCATGACAGCCGGCGGTCCGGCGGCGCTCATCCTGCTCTCGGCCCTGGCCCTGACGGCCTGGAGCGGCCTGGTGACCATCCCGGTTATCATGGCGCAACCAACCTTTCTGGTCCTGCACAGTGCCATAGAAATATTTGCCACAGTGGTGGCCCTGTTGATCTTTTCATCAGGCTACCACACCCTGACCAAGGGCCAACCCCTTGGCTCAATCTTCCTGGCCTGCGCCTTTGTCGGCGTCGGCTTCCTCGACTTTCTGCACGCCCTCTCCTATCCGGGCATGACGGATTTCATCACCCCCAACACCACCCACAAAGGCATTGTTCTCTGGTTGGCGGCCCGCTTTTTAGCGGCAATCGCCCTTCTGTTCTACAGTATACCGGCGCCATGGCTGCCCGGTTGGATGACCAGGCCGCGGCCGCCGCGCCATTTTATCCTGGCGGCCTGCCTGGCCTATTCCCTGTTGTGGGCCTATCTCGGCGTCTATATGCCGGACCGGCTGCCCGCCACCTACGAGGTGGACCGGGGCCTTACTCCTCTCAAGCTTATCCTGGAATGGCTGGTGATTTTTATCCATCTGGCCACCCTGGCCCTCCTCTTCGGCCAAGGCCGCTACCTGCCCACCGCCCTGCGGCGCTACCTGGCCCCGGCCCTGGTTTTGCTGGTTGGAAGTGAACTTTTCTTCACCATGTACAGATACGCCTCGGACAGCTTCAACCTTCTCGGCCATGTTTATAAGGTACTGGCCTATCTTCTCATCTACCGCGCCATCTTTCTGGAGAACATCAAACAACCCTATGTGGAACTGGAGGAGGCCCAGCAGCAGATATCCCTGCTGGATTATGCCCTGGACAATGTGGAGGAGGCCGCCTACCTCATTGATCGGCACAGCAGATTTCATTATGTCAACCTGGGCGCCTGCCGTGCCCTGGACTATGAACGGCCGGAACTGCTCGGCATGGGGGTGCTCGACGTTGACCGGGACATGGACGCCGCCACCTGGCACAGCCATTGGCAGCAGGTGCACCGCCAAGGCTCGCTGCTCTTTACCAGCCATCATCGCACCCGGCAGGGCCGCACTTTTCCTGTGGAGATCAGTGCCAACTACTTTGAACACCAGGGCCGGCAATACATTCTGGCCATGGTACGCGACATCAGCGAACGCGCCCGCATGGAAGAGGCCCTGGCCCGCAGCCATGCCAACCTCTTGGTGGCACAGCGTATTGCCAAACTGGGCAGCTGGGAGTGGGACATCGCCAGCGGCCGCCTTTCCTGGTCCGACGAGGCGTATCGCATCTTCGGCGTCACCCCGCAGCAATTCACCCCCACCTACGACGCCTTTCTGGAGCTTCTGCCCGACAAAGACCGCCAGGCCCTGCAGGAAGCAGTGGAGCAGGCCCTGCAAGAGGATCAGGACTATGCTATTGAACACCGGGTGATACGGGCCGACGGCAGCCAGGCCTGGGTTTACGAAAAAGGCGAAGTAGTGCGGGATGATGCCGGTGCAGCCATGCGCATGCATGGCACCATCCAGGATATCAGCGAACGCAAAGCGATGGAGGCCCGGGAGCTGCAGGCCGACAAAATGGCGGCCATGGGACTCCTGGCCAGCGGCATCGCCCATGATTTCAACAACATCCTGACCCCGATCATGATGCACACCCAACTTGCCCTGCAGGATATGGAGCCGGACAACCCTGTCGCCAATCGCCTTCTCCAGGTGAGCAAGGCCGCCGACCGAGCCGCCGCCCTGGTCAGGCAGATCCTCGACTTCAGCCACCAGGGCAAGCATGAAGCACAACCGGCCAACTTCACGCCCATCATCAAGGAGGCCATAAAGTTTTTCAAGACCTCCATGCCGGCCAACATCACCATCAAACAGGAAATCAACACGGAACATGACGGCCTGCTGGCAGACCCCACCCAACTGCTGCAGGTGATCATGAATCTCGGCATCAATGCCATGCACGCCATCGGTGAGCAGCAGGGCGAACTGACCATCCGTCTTGAAGAAAGCAAAGCGCCGCCTGATCACCGCCCGGACCCGCAATCCCCAGGGACCTGGCTGAAGCTCAGCGTCATTGACACCGGTTGCGGCATTGCGCCGGACAACATCCCCCGACTCTTTGACCCCTTTTTCACCACCAAGGAGAAAGGCCACGGCACCGGCATGGGCCTCTCTGTGGTACACGGCATCATTACCAGGCACGGCGGCGTCATCCAGGTGCACAGTACGCCGGGCAAAGGCACCACCATTGAGGTGCTGCTGCCCGGCCTCAGTTTTGACAGTGAAGACATGGCAACGGAAATGAATCGGCCGGTGGGCGGCAACGAACACCTGTTGCTGGTGGACGACGATCCGGCCGTGCTGCGGGCGGAGGCCGACACCCTGACCAGCCTGGGCTACACGGTGACCACTGCCCCGGGCGGCCAGGAGGCCCTGGCCATGGTGCAGGCAGAGCCCGCCGCCTACGACTTGCTGATCACTGACTACAACATGCCCAAACTCAAGGGCACGGATCTGGCCCTGGCAGTCAAAGAGCTGCGCAGCGATCTGCCCATTATTCTCTGCACCGGCTATACCAGTAAACTGGATGAATCAGCAGCCATGGCCCTGGGCATCTCCGCCCTGCTGCTCAAACCTCTGCGCCGCAACGACTTTGCCGCCACCATCCGTCGCATTCTCGACAACCAGGAACTACACCAAGGAAACGGAGCCCATGGCGCGCATTCTCATTATTGACGATGACCCGGGTACCCGCAATGTCCTGGCGGATCTCGTACTTCATCTGGGCCACCAAGCCGAGAAAGACGGGCGCCTGCATGCAGGGTTGGCAACACTGGCCTCCTATGATCCCGACCTGGTGCTGCTTGATGTCTACCTGCCGGACGGCAACGGCCTGGAGACAATCAGCCGTATACAGGGCAGCCCATCCGCTCCGGAAATTATCATCATCACCGGTGAAGGCTCCGTTAACGGCGCTGAACTGGCCATCAAAAACGGGGCCTGGGACTACCTCCACAAACCCCTGTCATTGGAGGACGTGCAGCTTTGCCTGGACCGGGCCCTCAAGTACCGGCAGGGCAAAAAGGCTGCCCAGGGCCCCCGCCTCCTGCGCCGCGACCGCATCATCGGTAAGAGTCCGGCCCTGGAACGTAGCCTCGACCTGGTCGCACGGACGGCTGAAAGCGATGTTGCCGTCTTGCTCACCGGTGAAACCGGCACCGGCAAGGAGATCTTTGCCCGCACCATCCACGACAACAGCCAACGCGCCCGCCACGATTTCGTTATTGTCGACTGCGCCAACCTGCCTGCCTCCCTGGCGGAGAGCATCCTCTTCGGCCATGAAAAAGGCTCCTTCACCAATGCCGACCAGGCCAGTAGCGGCCTCATTGCCCAGGCCCACCGCGGCACCCTTTTTCTTGACGAGGTGGGGGAACTTCCCCTGGGCCTTCAGAAAAAATTCCTGCGCGTCCTTCAGGAGCAGCGTTTCCGCCCCATCGGCTCTGCCCGGGAAATGAACAGCGACTTCCGGCTGCTGGCAGCCACCAACCGCAACCTGGATGAGATGGCGACACGCGGCCTCTTTCGCCGGGACCTGCTTTTCCGCATGCAGGAGGTGGTCTGCGAGCTGCCCCCCTTGCGGCAGCGTCGTGAGGACATCGCCGAGCTCACCCTGACGCACCTGGCCGAGCTGGCACACCAGGCCGGCACGCCGATCAAAGGCCTGTGCCCCGGCTTCCTGGAAACCCTGCTGGCCCATGAGTGGCCCGGTAATGTCCGTGAACTGTTCAACGCCGTCCGCACCGCCTTTGTCCAGGCCGGCGACGAACCCATTCTCTATGACATCCACCTGTCCGCCGACATCCGCGCCCACCTTCGCAGAAAGGTTATCCCGCCCCAGAGGTCGGCGGCAGCCGTGCCCGCTCATGCCGGAATGTCCCCTGGCGCCACCCCCTCCAGACCATGGGCCATGGGCCGGCCCCTGCCGCCCTTGCAGGACGTCCGCAAGGCGGCAACCAAGGAGCTTGAGCACGAGTACCTGACAGAGCTTTTGCGGCAAACCGACGGCAACATGCAGCAGGCCTGCCATACCTCCGGACTCTCCCTCTCGCAGCTCTATCGCCTCCTCCGCAAGTATCAACTCAGAGCATAGCACGGAACACCACTCCTTGGCAGGCCATGCCACTTTTGGCATGGCGCGCCAAAAGTGGGACGGCTCGGCCGTTGGGCCCGACCCGTACCGTGGCGCTTGCCATCTAGTATCCAGCCGCATTCACGTCTTTTCCCGCCACAACACAGAACAACACCTCATTTGGCACATAATCTGCTTTCCATGTCACCCTGCCGGATAATCAGAACGACCCCCTTGACAAGACCGCCTGGCCGGCATGGCCGTTTCGGTCTGGTCTGCGGCCGGAAAAATACGTTTCCCACCTTTTAGGAGAGAAAAAAATGTCCATGTCCATCGGTAAAAAATTAAACATCAACACCCTGACCCTCTCCATTATTGCCTTAAGCGCCTTCCTGGTCATGGGGGTATCTGCCGTGCTGACGGCCCGGGACTCCTTTATCCAGAATAAATTTGAGCAATTCTCCTCCATCCGGGAGATCAAGAAGAACCAGATTGAAGGTTTCTTCCGGGAGCGACAGGGTGACATGGAGGTGCTGGTTGCCATGGTCGGCGCCCTGCAGGATCAACTGGACAGCCCGGGCGACCTTGCCGCCAGATATGGCGCTCTGCTGGACAACTACAAGGAGACCTACGGCTATTACGACCTCTTCCTGATTGATGCACAGGGCCACTGTTTTTACAGTGCGGCCAAGGAGGCGGATTATCAGACCAACCTGCTCACCGGTCCCTACCGCAACTCAAACCTGGGGCAACTGGTCCGACGGGTCATGGAAAGCCGCAGTTTTGAAATGGCGGACTTCGCGCCCTACGCCCCCAGCAATGACGAACCTGCCGCCTTTGTCGCCCACCCCCTGATCAAAAACGGCTCCGTGCAGATGGTGGTGGCCCTGCAGATTCCCCTTACGGCTGTTAACAGCATCATGCAGGAACGCACCGGCATGGGCAAAACAGGCGAGACCTACCTGGTGGGGCCCGACAACCTGATGCGCTCCGACTCCTTTCTCGACCCGGAGAACCACTCGGTGGCCGCCTCCTTTGCCGATCCGAGCCGCGGCAAGGTGGAGACCGAGGCGGTGCGGGCCGCCCTGGCAGGTCGCAGCGGTGAAGAGATCATTATCGATTATAACGGCAACCCCGTCCTTTCCGCCTATACACCGGTCACCCTTAACGGCCTGACCTGGGCCCTGCTGGCGGAAATAGATGAACAAGAGGTACGCAGCGAATCAGTGGCGGCCCGTAACCTGATGCACCGGGTCCTGATCATCGGCACCATAGCCATAATGGCCATGCTTGCCTGTATCTTATTCAACTTCTTTATTATCCGCGGCATGGTGCTTTTACTCTCCCGGATCAGCAACGGCTTAAACGACGGCGCCTCGCAGGTATCCTCCTCTGCCGGCCAGGTGGCAGGCAGCGGCCAGGAGCTGGCGGACGGCGCCGCCGAACAGGCCGCCTCCCTGGAAGAGACCTCCTCTTCCCTGGATGAAATCTCCTCCATGACCAAACAGAATGCCGATAATGCCGGCATGGCCGACACCCTGATGCGCGACACAGGTGGCATCGTCCAGAAGGCGGCTGACGCCATGTCGGAACTGACCACTTCCATGGAGCAGATCAATTCTGCCAGCACCGAGACCCAGAAAATCGTCAAAACCATTGACGAAATCGCCTTTCAGACCAACCTGCTGGCCTTGAATGCCGCCGTGGAGGCGGCCCGGGCCGGTGAGGCCGGCGCCGGTTTTGCCGTGGTGGCCGACGAGGTCCGTAATCTGGCCATGCGGGCCGCAGAGGCGGCCAAGGATACCGCCGTCCTCATTGACGAGACCGTCAGCCGCGTCGGCCAAGGCTCCAGCCTGGTCCATCAAACCAACAGTACCTTTGCCGAGGTGGCGACAAGCACGGAGAAGGCGGCCGGCCTGGTGGGAGAAATTGCCGCTGCCTCCGGCGAACAGGCCCAGGGCATCGGTCAGCTCAATCAGGCCATGAGCGAGATGGACACCGTGGTCCAGCGCACTGCCGCCAACTCGGAGGAATCGGCAGCCGCAGCAGAGGAGTTGAGCGCCATGGCCTCCCAGATGATGGACTATGTCGGCGAATTGCTGGCCCTGGTTGAAGGCGGCTCTGCCGCGCAGGCCACCATGGGCAATCAGCCCCTCGACCGCCAGCTACAGCAACCGACCGGAGCTGCCCGTCACCGCCCGGCAGCACAGCCGGCCACAGCCCCGAAAAAGCAGACGGCAGCCCTGAGCGCCCCGGCTGCACCGGCGACTCCAAAGCCCCAACCGGAAAAAAAGGAAGAGGCAGCCAAGGCCATCCCCTTTGACGACGATGACTTTGAGGACTTTTAACACAGGACAACAAAAAGATGAGCAAGACGACCACCGACGAAGAGCAGCGGCAAAGCCATCGCCCCGGCGAGCCGCATGCCACCGGCACTGCCACCCTTGAAGGGAAATACCTCACCTTTCATCTCGGCCCGGAGGTCTACGGCATTGACATTATCAAAATCCGGGAGATCATCGGTATCATGCCGATAACCCCGGTGCCCGATATGCCGGATGATGCCAAAGGTGTCATCAATCTGCGCGGCAGGGTGATCCCCATTATCGATCTGCGCCGGCGCTTTGCCATGCAGGAGACTCCTGCCACGGATCGCACCTGCATTATTGTCGTGGAGGTCGTCAATGGAGACCACCGACACCGCACCACAGGCATTATCGTCGACTCTGTTGCCGAGGTTGCAACAATCAAGGATGCCGTCATCGAAGAACCGCCGGCCTTGAGCTCCGGCCCGGATACCTCCTTCATTCTCGGCATGGCCAAACTGGACGACGGGGTCAAGATCCTGCTTGATATCGACCGCATCCTGGGCAGACAACAATCTCCATGATCCTGCACGACAGCCTAGCCGTTCAAGACACTCACGGCACCGGCGACCTCTGATATGGCAGCATCCCTGTCCTCCTTCAGCGCCTCCTGCCATACGCCTCCCCCCTCTTTCCAGCTGATTACCATGAAATCTCAGCTATCATTCCCGGGTGAAGCTGGAGGAACACCCTAAGGGCACTTCTTTCAGGGCGATCTTTTTTGTTTTCCATGCTTCTCAAACTCGAACAGGTGAGCGAGCGGAGCGAGACTCAGAAATAACCAATTATTCATGATATCCTACAGAGATAATGGTGCCTCAGCAGACCCTTTTCTGTCTGACAAGGTGTGGGCCAGGAGAAGAAGGAGCCCATACCGCGCCAGGAGAGGAAAAAAGCCGTTGCGCTTTTCAGCTGATCACAGCCATAATAGCGTCACAAAAGTGTAAAAGGCAAAGCCGCCCACGCCGAGTCACCTCTGCGGATTCAATCTGGAGAGATGTAAAAGGATTGACTCCACACGCTCCTTCTTTTCTGTGAGTCGTTCAAAAACCTTGTTGTTGTTTTTGCCTTCCCGCCCTTACCCTCAAAAAAATACTCCATGAGTATTGCCGGAACCGTGGCCTCCCCGTTCTCTCGGGTGCCGACTTGTCACACTGGTAGGGGCCATATTGTTTTTCTTTGCCAACCTCACCTTGCCGACCACCTTAACGGCTCGAAATTTTGTCATTTTTTCACTTTTCAGGTTCAAGCATGAAGATATACGGGGCAAGTGCTTTGCGGACCGGCACGCCCCGGCGCTCTGTGCAGTTACAAAAAGAGAGACCCGGCACGGCACCGGGCAAGATCAGACAAAAAATCAAATCGCCGCGGATTGCAAAATTAAAATCATGGGGTATTGAAGGAGTATGACTTCTTTTAAACCACATGCGGGGGCCCGGACAATGTCAACCAGTGACACACAGCAGCAGAGGAAGATGGCCAGGCATCCCTGGGAGCTCCCCCTCTACGTCGACTATTTCGGCCTCAAGGCGCACCCCTTTTCCATTGCCCCTGACCCGCGCTACCTCTACATGAGTGCTCGGCACAGAGAAGCCCTTGCCCATCTGCTCTACGGCCTGAAAAACGACGGCGGTTTTGTCCTGCTCACCGGCGAGGTCGGCACCGGCAAAACCACCATCTGCCGCCAACTCATTGCACAGGTGCCGGACCATATCGACCTGGCCGTTATCCTGAACCCCAAGGTGAATGTCAGTGAGCTGCTGGAAACGATCTGCGATGAACTGGGCATTGCGGTTGCCGCCGATGCCGGCATCAAAAGCCTGGTGGACAGCCTCAATACCCGCCTGCTGGCAACCAACGCCCAAGGCCGTAAAACCGTGCTGGTCATCGATGAGGCCCAGAACCTGGCGCCCGATGTCCTGGAACAGCTGCGCCTGTTGACCAATCTGGAGACGGACCAGCGCAAACTGCTGCAGATCATCCTGCTGGGCCAGCCCGAACTGCGCGACATGATCAACGGGCCGCGGCTGCGCCAACTGGCCCAGCGTCTGACGGCCCGTTACCACCTGGGGCCTCTCGACGGAAAGGAGGTTGCCGCCTACATTGAACACCGGCTGCAGGTGGCCGGCTGCGAAAGGCTATTGTTTCCGCCCGCCATGGTCAGGCGCATCCATCGTCTGAGCAAAGGGGTACCGCGCCTGATCAATCTCCTCTGCGACCGGGCCCTGCTCGGTGCCTACTCCATGCGCAAAGATCGTATTGACGGCGCCATCATCCGTCAGGCATACCGCGAGATCTTTGATCTGCCCGCCCGGAACGGACGCTTCCCCCTGCTGGCCGCCATCATGGCCGGGGTGCTGATGATCATCGGTCTGAGCGCCTGGCTGTTTCTGCCGCTTAACAGAACCGGCATAACCGCCCAGCCCAGCGCCGTGCTCACCAACGCCGCACCGGTAGAAGAACCCCAAACCACCGGGCAGGAGCCGGCCACGGCCTGGCCCGCTGATTTTGCCTTTGGTACCAGTCCCCAAGACGCCTTTGCGGATCTTGCCGCCCTCTGGGGGCTCGACTACCTGCCGGAACTTGATGTGCCGTGCCGGTTTGCAAGTAATGCCGGACTGCGTTGTCTGGAGAGACAAGACAGTCTCGAAACCCTGCGAGGCTATAACAGGCCGGCGGTTCTCACCCTCTATGACGATGACGGCGCCCCCTTTTATGTGGTGCTGGCCGGGCTTACGGAAAACCGGGCCCGCTTCATCTCCGGCAACCAGGAGCGGCACATGGACATCAGGGCCATTGAAAGCCGTTGGTTTGGCGAATATCGCCTGCTCTGGCGAAATGGTGGCCAATTCGACCAGGTCCTCCTGCCGGGCGGCCAGGGCCGAAATGTTGTCTGGCTCTCAGCCGTGCTCACCGAACTGGGCCTCTACAGGCAAACAGGCACGGAGAGCCGCCTGGACGGCACCTTGCTGGCGGCCCTGAAGCGCTTCCAGTTCTCGGCCGGACTGACTCCGGACGGCGCCCTGGGTCCGCAAACCATTATCCATCTCCAGCGGGCAAGCGACTCTCCCGGCCCGCGCCTTTACCGTTCAGGGGTACAGTAATGTCCTTTATCCTTAATGCCTTAAAAAAATCAGACGAGCTTCGTGACACGGAACAGCTGACGGACTCCGGCAAGATGGTCCTTGACCTGGGCGCCCAGCAGCACAGCCGCCGTTCTTCCCGGGCGATTCTCCTGCTCCTTCCCCTTGCCCTGCTCAGCGGATGGTGGCTGGGGAGCAGCCCCATCTCACCAAAAGACTCGTCCGAGACAGCAGACCCTGCATTCCGGGACGTCAAAAAACAGCCGCCACCCGGCCCTGCCGAGCAGCAGAGCAGCAGGAAAACGCCGAAGACAGCCCCGCCCACAACCCCCACACGGCTGCCGACCGGAACAGCGCCCATCAGGCTTGCAACCGCCCCTGTGCCGCTTGCCGCCTCCAGCCAGCAAGATAACCGTGAGCCCGCCCCTGCCGCCGCAGCCGCCGGGCCGCTGGCCGGTGAACCGATCCCTTACACGGATCTACCCCGACAACTACGTCAGACCCTGCCGCCGCTGGAGATATCCCTGCATTTTTTCAGCGACAACCCCGAGCGCCGTATGGTACGTATCAACAATCACTTTTTTCGTGAGGGTGAAACTGTTGACATTGGACTCTCCATTCACAGCATTACCCCGTCAGCCACCATTTTTGACTACCAGGATCTCCTTTTTGAAGTTGACAAACCGGGTGGCTGATTGCGTGTCGGAAAATTATTTCCAGAAACAGACCCCATAGACACAGGTATATGCTCACTTTTTTACAGAAATACCTTACTCCGATCAACCTGCTCCTTCTCTTGCTGCTGGGACTTTCCGCCGGCATATTAACTGGAACCCTGCTGGAATCTTCTCTTCAATCAGGTACAACGGCACAACGAGACACTCTCCCGGAAAGTGCAAACCAGGCGAGCGCCGCCTCAAGCACCGATCTCAACCTGATCCTGCAACGCAACATCTTTGATCCGGCCGGTGGCAGCGCCGTTGCCGCCGGAACAGAAAGTGACGGTTCAGGCCGTCAACAGGCCTTGGCCACCACCTCCCGGCGGCAAAATCTGACGCTTCTGGGCACGGTGACCGGCCACAGCAAATCCCTGGCCCTCGTCGGTAATGACCGGGATATCCACCTTTACCTTCTTGGCGACGAACTTGCCGACGGCGGCCATATTGAGGAAATTCAGCGAAACCTGATTATCATCCGCTACGCTGACCGCTCCACGGCAACCCTGGCGATTGAGGCAACGCCGCCTGGGAGACCGAATCTTTCCGCCACCGGGCCGCAGACGACAGCCCAGATTCGGGAGATAGACACTAACAAATGGTTAATCCCCAGAGAGACGGCAGAGATGGCCAGACAAAACCTGGCCCAGGAGTTGCGCATGGCGCAGTTGCAGCCGCGTATCATTGCCGGCAAAACCAGCGGTTTTGCCATAAAAAGCATGCAGAGCCGTTCAATTCTCCATAAAATCGGCTTGCGGCGCGGCGATGTCATCCTCCAGGTGAACGGCATGTCCCTGACCAGTCCCGAAAAAGCCCTGCAGATTTTCCAGCAGTTGCGTGAGGCAAGGCAGCTTAGCGTCGATGCCGAGCGGGACGGTACACCTCTTAATTTTGCATATGTAATCGAGTAGGAGAAACGTACGTGGTCTTTGCGAAACCTCACCATCCAGCCTGTTACCTGGCCCTCCTTCTTTTCCTTGTCATCAGTCCCATGGCCCGGGCAACAGCAGCACCCTCGGCCCCGCCGGCCGAAGATCGCATATCCCTTGACTTTAAGGATGTGGAATTGATCGACCTGATCAAAACCATCAGCGAACTGACCGGCAAGAACTTTCTCTATGACGATAATATCAAGGGAAAGGTAACTATCCTGTCGCCGGAAAGCATGAACCTGGAGGAGACCTACCAGCTCTTTCTGGCCGCCCTCAACGCCAAGGGATATACCGTTGTGCCCTCCGGTGCCATGGAAAAAATTGTGCTGACCAGGACAGTACGGCAGGAGGGGCTGCCCGTGCACGAGGTCGACCAGCAGGGTTTCTCGGAACAGTTCATCACCCGCCTGATACGCCTTGACAACCTGGAGGCGGAGCATGTCGCCAAAAGCGTCCTCACCCCTCTGATGCCGCCCACCGGCAGCATTATCACCCATGCCCCCACCAACACACTCATCCTGACCGAGAGCGCCGCCACCATTGATCGCATGGTGAAAATCCTGAAAAAAATCGACCGGGCCGACATCAGCGGCAGCCTCGAACTCCTTCCCCTCCGGCACGGTAACGCCGAAGACCTGGCCCGCATCTGCACGGCCATCATCGCCAAACAGCGCCAACAGGCCACCGCCAGGAGCGATGCCCCGGGACAAAGCACAATTATTCCCTATCCGCGCACCAACTCCCTGATTCTGCTGGCCGACGACAAGGATATGGCCATGATCAAAAAAGTGGTGGCCCTGCTTGATCAACAGACAGATCGCCAGCAATCCCACATTCAGGTCTATTACCTAGAAAATGCCGACGCGGAGCTGCTGGCCGCCACACTCAGCCAAATCATCTCAGGTGTAAAAACAGCGCCCCCGGACCAGACGGACAAGGCTGTAACAGAGCCGGCCTCTTTGACCCCGGACTCGGTGAGCATCACGGCGGACAAGCCCACCAATGCCTTGATCATCAACGCCCAACCCAATGACTATGCCTTGCTGGAGAGCATTATCAAGAAACTTGATATCAAGCGAAAGCAGGTCTACGTGGAGGCCCTGATCCTTGAGCTGTCCATGGATGCCACTCTGGCCCTGGGCACCTCTCTGCAGGGCGCTTTCGAGGTGGGGGACGACGGAGTTGCCTTCAGCAGCAGTAATCTCAATGCCGGCAATGCCAGCCTGACCGATTTTTCCGGCACCAATGTGCCAAGCCTGCTCGGCGAAACCATAGACGGCATTCTCATGGGAGGGCTGTTCAATCCCATTACCGTTACCGGCCTTGACGGCAGTCTGGTGACTGTGCCGGCCTTTTCAGTGCTCATTGATCTGTCAAAAAAAGATTCCGACATCAACATCCTTTCCGCCCCCCGCCTGCTCACCTCAGACAACGAAGAAGCTGAAATTATTGTCGGTTCCAATATTCCCATCATAACGGACCGGTTAACCGATGCCGGCGGCGCCGGCCTGGCCCAAAGCGTTACCATTGAACGGCAAGACGTGGCCCTCACCCTGCGCTTCACCCCCCAGGTCACGGAAGGCAACCTGGTCAGATTAAACGTTTTCCAGGAAATCACTGATCTGGCCTCCTTTAGTGTCGGCAATGTCGACCAGGTAGGACCGACACTCACCAAACGCCTGCTCCGCAATACGGTTTTGGCTGAAAACGGCCGAACCGTTGTGCTCGGCGGCCTGATCGGCACCAATGTCCAGGAAACAGTCTCAAAGGTACCTCTGCTCGGCGACATCCCCCTCCTCAACTTTTTCTTCAAACATAAACGGACCACGGAGCAGAAGACCAATCTTCTCGTCTTTATTACCCCTACGATTATCAACAGCCCCGAGGATCTGGCCGCAGTGACCAGCAAACATAAGAATAAGACCCATGATTTTCTGACCGACAAGACACGCACCATGCTGCCCGCGGATTTTCTCCCCCCGGCGCAGCAGAGCGGGCCGTCTTCCGCGGTTCCGGCGGATGACGAGGCAGGCTCTTAGCCGGGCACCAGGGCGGAGTAACCTTCAGACAGGGGCCGGGTGGAATTATGAAGCAGTGGCGTTTGCTGGGAGAAATCCTGCGGGATGACTTCAACATCACCAATGAACATATTGAAGCGGCCTTGGCGGCTCAGCAACAGGGCCAGGCCCGACTGGGAGAAATCCTGGTGAAAAAAAAGTGGCTGAGCGAAGAGATTCTGGGCCGCGCCCTGGCCGTACAGCAGGATCTCCCCTTCAGACAGACCCTGCCGGACCAGGCCGGCGTCGAAGATCTGCTGCAGCGTCTGCCGATCTCCTTTGCCAAGGAGAACAAAATCTATCCCCTTGAACGGCGGCAAGGAAGGCTGCTGCTTGCCATGGCCGACCCCCTGAATTCCCAGGTACTCAACGATGTGGCAGCCCTGTGCGGCGCCATTATCGAACCGTGCATTAGCAGCAGCCAGGAAATCATGCGGGCCATCAATCGCGGCTATGAAAAGATGAGCAGCGCAACCCGTGAGGTCATTGAGGAAATCGAGGGGGAGAGCAGCACGGATCTGAGCGATGACCTGGAGCCCGAAGATCTGCTCGATACCTCAGACGAGGCGCCCCTTATCCGTTTTGTCAACAGCCTCATCAAGCAGGGCTATAAGGACCGGGCCAGTGACATCCATATTGAGCCCTATGAAAAGGAACTGATTGTCCGCTATCGCATCGACGGCATCCTCTATGAAGTCCTGCACCCGCCGATCAAGGCGCACCCCGGCATTGTCTCGCGCCTCAAGATCATGTCTCATCTCAACATCGCCGAGAAACGACTGCCGCAGGATGGCCGTTTTCGGGTCAGGGTGGCAGGCAGCGACGTGGACATCCGTGTCTCTACCCTGCCCACGGCATACGGCGAGCGCGTTGTCCTGCGTCTGCTCGACAGGGCCGCCACCATTCTCTCCCTGGAAGAAATCGGCATGGATGAAGACCTGCTCCGCCATATCCTGGAGATGATCGCCATGCCGCACGGCGTCTTCCTGGTTACCGGACCAACAGGCTCCGGCAAAACCACAACCCTTTACTCGGCCCTCAGTCGCATCAACCACCATGAAAAGAACATCATCACCGTGGAAGATCCCATTGAGTACGAGCTGGCCGGTGTTGCCCAGCTACAGGTCAATTCGAAAATAGGCATGACCTTTGCCAACGGCCTGCGCTCCATCCTGCGCCAGGATCCGGATGTTATCATGGTGGGGGAGATCCGTGACCGGGAAACCGCGGAAATCGCCGTCCAGTCCGCCCTCACCGGTCATATGGTTTTTTCCACCCTGCACACCAATGATGCCGCCGGCGCCCTGACCCGGCTGGTGGAGATGGACATCGAACCCTTCCTGGCCGCCTCCAGCGTGGTCGGGATCCTGGCCCAGCGCCTGGTGCGCCGCATTTGCCACCACTGCCGCGAGGAGTATCAGCCACCGGCAGAGCTTCTGGAAGAGCTTGGCGAGAAAGGCCTGGCCGAGGCGCCGGTTTTTTATCGAGGCCGCGGCTGCCCACACTGTATGAATATCGGTTACTGGGGCCGTACCGGTATCTATGAACTGCTCACTGTTGATGATGCGGTGCGGGAGCTCCTCCTGCAAAACAAGGATACCGCCACCATTCGCCATGCCGCCATAGAGGGCGGCATGCGCCCCCTGCGCGCCTCGGGCCTGGCCAAGGCCCTGCGCGGCGACACCTCCCTTGAGGAAGTGCTGCGCGTCACTGGCAAGGAGGCCTCCTGATGTCGCTCTTTGAGTATTGGGGGCTCAACGCCAAGGGCGGCAAGGTCAGCGGCACGATCGACGGGCCGGGCCGCCAGGCCGTTGCCAAAAAACTGCGGCAACAGGGAATTTTCCCCACGGATCTCCATGAAACAGTGCCGGACAGCCGCAAGGGGAAAATCCCCTGGTCTTTCCGGCGGCGTCACGTTGCCGCCGCAGACCTGGCCTCTGCAACCCGCCAGATGGCCACCCTGCTCAGCGCTGGTTTGCCCCTTGACGAGACCTTGGCCACGGTCGCCGAACAGACGGACCAGGCAATCCTGAGCCACGCCCTTGCTGCCATCCGGGAAGAGGTCATGGAGGGAGGCAGCCTCCATGACGCCCTGGCCGGCCAAGGCGCCATCTTCCCGGACCTGTTCATCAGCATGGTGCATGTCGGCGAAAACAGCGGCACCCTGGACCGGACCCTGCAGCGTCTTGCCGATTTTCTGGAAAACCAGGCCCGCATCAGATCACGGATTCAGGCGGCCCTGGCCTATCCGGTGCTCATGACCGTGGTCGGTGCCGGGGTGCTCATTTTTCTGTTCACCTTTGTGGTTCCCAAGATAACCCGCATGCTGCATGACATGAACATGGCCCTGCCCTGGCCGACCCGCCTGCTCATCTCCGCCACCGAGGTCCTGGCCGGCTGGTGGTGGCTGATCGCCGCAATCATCGCGGCAGGCACCGCGGCTCTGCTGCGTTACCGGGCCACAGACGCGGGCCGCCTCAAGACAGATGAGATACTGCTTCGCCTGCCGCTCTACGGACGCCTGCACCTCCTCATGGCCACCGCCTGGTTTTCCAGAACCCTGGCCACCCTGCTGCATAGCGGTGTGCCGCTGCTCATGGCCATGCAGATCTCCGGCGAGCTCCTGAAAAACCAGGTGCTTCACAGCGCCATTGTCACCGCCTGCCGCAGCGTCCGGGATGGTGGTTCCCTGGCCGCAACCCTCAAGGAAAGCGCCGTCTTTCCTGCCATGCTGGCACAGGTCACTGCGGCCGGTGAAAAAAGCGGCCGGTTGGAAGAGATGCTCATGCGGGTTGCCGAGACCTACGAACATCAAACCGATATGGCTATTACCGGCCTGCTCGCCCTTCTTGAACCATTGATCATTCTGCTCATGGGCACGGTGGTCGGTTTTGTTGTACTGGCCATTCTGCTGCCTATTTTTCAAGTAAGCCAGGGATTTTAAGCAAAGGAGTTGAATTGTATGAAACATCTTTATTCTGATAATCGCGGCTTTACCCTCATTGAGATCATGGTTGTCGTTGTCATCCTGGGAATATTAGCTGCCATTGTCGTACCCAGGTTGCTTGATCGGCCCGACCAGGCCAAGGTCACCAAGGCGCAAATGGACATAAAAGGCCTCGAACAATCACTGGGGCTCTTCAAGCTGGACAACGGTTTCTTCCCCTCGACTGAGCAGGGGCTCGAGGCCCTGGTGAAGAAACCGACACAAGGTCGCATCCCCGAAAAATTCCCGGAAGGCGGTTATTTGCGGAAGGTTCCCCTGGATCCCTGGAACACTCCATATCTCTATATCTCCCCCGGTACGCACAGCAAGGATTTTGACCTCATCTCCAGAGGCGCGGACGGGGAACAGGGAGGCGAAGGTTTTGAGGCGGACATCAACAACTGGGAACTGGACTAGACAAAGGGGCTTCACCCTGATTGAGCTGGCACTGGTCCTTCTGCTGATCAGCCTTTTCGCGCTGCTGACTCTGCCTGTTTTTTCCGGTACCAGTCGCCACAACGTCCAACGATCGGCCCGAAAAGTATCAGGGACCATCAAATACCTGTTCAATGAGGCGGTCTTGACCGGCCGGGAGCACCAAGTGCTCTACGATCTGGACCACTCTTTCTTCCTGGCCCACCGCCTGGATGGCGACGGCAATCTGCTGGAGATGGGCAGATGGAGCACGGAGACATACCTGGCCGACCAGGTCCGCTTCAGCGCCCTGCAGCTGCCCGGCCGCGGCCGCTTTACAGCAGGACAAGTTACGGTACGGATTCATCCGAGCGGCTGGATGGAAGAAACCATCATCGAGCTGAGCGACGCCAAGGAGTACACCCTTACCCTGCACGTCAACCCGCTCACCGGTTCCACGGAAATTTTTAAAGGCAAGCGCCAACAGTAATGAGCCAGAGGATCACCACAACAGCGGCCAACCGCCGTCATGGCAGTGCCGCGCCAGCCGGGGCAGCCGGTTTTTCCCTGCTGGAGGTGTTGATCGCCCTGGCCATAGTCAGTATCAGCCTGGTGGCGCTCATGGCGCTGAACAACCGCGCCATTGATGTTCACCAGCGTCTGCGGAAAATCACCCAGGCAACCATGCTGGCCCAGCATAAAATGGCTGAGGTTGAGAGCGCCGGCCAGGCGGCATGGCAGGCAGGAGCAAAGAGTGAGGGTCTTTTTGCCGAACCTTTCAACAGCTATGGTTGGCGCCTTGCATATTCCACCACGGAGCTTGCCGGTGTCCGCATGATCACGGTGACGGTCTATTGGGGAGAGGAAAAGAACAATGAATCGGTGGATATCACCTCCTTTATCTTTTGAGCGCCCCTTGAAAAAAGAGACAAACGCCCTCCTTTTTCAACGGCCCGGCCCGGGAGAACATGGCCGCACGGCAGCGGGCTTCACCCTGATTGAGGTCCTGGTGTCAATCGCCATCATTGCCATAGTGTTATCCGCCGTTTACAGCGTTTTTTCATCCGTCAGCGGTGCCAAGGAACGCCTTGATAAAAGCAGTGCGGCATATCATCGGGCTCGCATCATTATTGATCGCCTCAGCCGGGAAATCCATGGCGCCGCCCTGGGCACGCCGGGCCGCGCCGCCCATCTCCGGGGCGGAGAACAGGGCAATGGCCTTTTCTTTTTTGAGTTGAACACCACAACGGTGTCACCGGCCGGCAATGAAGCCGCCGGCCTTGCCCTGGTGCGCTACACCGTTGAAAAGGATCACCGGGCCAATGACGGCGACAACGTCTTGATGCGTTCGGAAGAAGCGCTGCTGGGCCGGAGGGATAACGAGGCAAGAGCCACTGCTCTGCGGCTGGCCCCCGGCATCCGCCTTTTTAAAATGCGCTTTTATGCCGCCGGCACCTGGCACGACGAATGGGATGCAACGGCAGGCGGCTTGCCGGATCTGATTGAAGTCAGCCTGCGCCTTGCCGACGATACGCCGGAGGGCGTCCCCTTTCTGACCACCCTTGAGCTGCCCGGCAGGGAGACAGCGCCATGACGGCGGCCGGCGGCCAGAAAGGAATGGCCCTGCTGGTGGTACTGGTCATTGTTGCCCTGCTCACCACCCTGACCTTGGAGCTGGCCTTCTCCACCCTGGTGGACCTGCGACTGACGGAAACATTCCGTGACCGGACCCGTGCCTATTACCTGGCCCGGGGCGGCATAACAGCCGGTCGCATGTTTCTCCAGGAGGATGGCAACGCCTACGACTCCAGGCATGAGAGATGGGCACAGGAGATTATCAACTACCCGGCGGCAGAGGGAGCGGTTTCCATTGCCATTGAGGATTTAAACGGCAGACTTGCCATTAATGAACTGGTCCGGCAGAATAATGCCCAGGCCTTTGTGGTGGATCGTTTCTATCGCTTCTTTGCGGCCCTTGGCATTGAGCACCTGGCTGATCCGGCCGAATTGACCGCAGCCCTTATTGATTGGTTGGATGAGGACGACGACCCCTATCAGCTCATCCGGACCGACAACCTGAACATCCCGGTGGTGGGCGCGGAAAACCCTGCATATCAGCATGGCCAGTCGCCCTCCTCCTGCAAGAACGGTCCCCTTGACAGCCTTGAGGAACTTCTGCTGGTGCGGGGATTTACGCGACAAGTGGTGGAGATCGCCGCGCCGCACCTGACAGTCAACGGTGATACGCGCATTAATATCAACACGGCCAGCGACAAGGTGCTGATGTCCCTTGACAGCCTGATCAGCAAAGAGGTCGCCGCCACCCTGATCGAAAGAAGAGAGCAGGCACCCATAAAAAGCATCAGCGAACTGGCCGATCTTCTGCCGAACCGGACCTACAGCGTCCTGAAAAGCCTGGCCAACCAGCATCAACTGACGACAACGAGCTCCTTTTACCGTATTACCTCGGAAGGGAGCATTGCCGATGGCAAGCAACGGCTTGTCGCGGAAGTAGACAAACGAGACAATACCCTTCTCTTGATCAAGGTGGATTAAGCGGCATGATGAAACGTTTTTTGGGACTGGATATTGCCCCCGGCCGGACGCGGCTTTGCGTCCTTGCCTACGACAAGGGGCAATTACGCGAAGTAGAGCTGCTGGAAAGCGGCCGGGAAGACCTCCTGCAACAGTTGACGGAGCTGCAGGAGAAGTGGCGCGGTGAATTCCGCATCAGTGACCGTCTGGCCGCTGCCCTGCCGGCCAAGACCGCCTATGTCAGGGAACTGCAATTTCCCTTTCACGACAAGAAAAAAATCTCCGCCGCCCTGCCGCATGAAATCAACATGCAGATTCCCCTGGCAGTAGAGGAGTGCGCCCTGGCGGTACGCTATCTCTGCCTGGACAAGGATGGCCCGGCCCGAGTCAGTGCCGCGGCCGTGCCCACGCAATCTGTCCGCGCCATCCTGGAGCCGGCCGACAGGGCGGCCCTTCCCCTGCATATTCTTGACCTGCAACCCTTTGCCCTGATCTCCGGACTGGGCGGCCGCCTGAGCGACGGCATCCTCGTCTCTGCCGGCGAGGTCGAAACCACCATCTCCCTGCTCCTGGCCGGTCAACCGGTTGACTATCGTCTCCTGCCGGGCACCACCGACCTGGGCGTTGCTGAGCGCATTGCCTACATAGAAAGGGAAATCAGAGCCCTGCTGGTGAAGGCCGGCCAACCAGATGTACCGGTTTATGTTACCGGCACGGCAGTGGATGACGAGATGCTCCGGCGCCTCGGGCGACAGGGGCATAGCGTGGAGAAACTTGCCCTGCGTCTGGCCGGGGAGGAAATCCCCGAGGCATACATTGCCGCGGCAAGCCTGGCCCTCAGGGCCGCCACCAACCGGGAGCAGCACTCCTTCAACTTTCGCCGAGGCCCCTTTGCCCTCAAGGGCGAGTGGCAGAAGATCAAAAAATCCCTTATTGCCATGGCCTGCCTTCTCTGTCTGATCCTTACCACCCTGACCGGCAGCGCCGTTCTCAATTACCACACCAAAACAGTGCAGATCGACACGCTGCAGCAAAGCATGGTGAAGATCTATCGTCAGACCTTTCCTGATGCGGACAGGATAGTGGATATCCCCCTGCAGATGCAAAGCGCCCTCAAGGATCTCCGCACCCGCAGTGCCCTGATCGGCGGCTCGTCGCCCGGTGCCCTGGCGGTTCTGAAAAGCGTCTCTGCCCTACCGGACACTGCCCGGGTGGTGATCACGGAACTGGGCTATAGCCTGGAGGAAGTGCGCCTGAGAGGTCATGCCGAATCCTTTGAATCCGTCAATCGGATCAGCGAGCACCTGGCCGCCTCACCCCTCTTTACGAAAGTACAGATTGCCGAGGCGCAGATGACGCCGGCGGCAAACAAAATCAACTTTCGTCTTATCTTGCACCTTGTCGGAGAGGAAACAAGCCGATGATCAGCCATATTGACCAGCTGGAACAGCGTGAAAAAATCTTTCTCGGGGCCGGCCTTCTCTTCCTCCTGGCCGTGGCACTTTTTTACGGCATCCTGCAACCGTACGCCAAGGCCATGCAGCGCGCCGATAAAAGTATTGCCGCCAAACGCCTGCAGCTACAGGAACTGAGAGAGGTGCAGGCCGAATATCAAGCCCTGCGCAACAGTATGCAGCGGGCAGAGGCCAAATTGGCCCCGGCAACCGCAACCTCCTCCCTGGCCCTGGCCGAGGATATCGCCACCAAGGCCGGCAGCCGCCAAAAGATCCTGGCCATTCGTCCCCAGCCTGCCCAGATCCAGGGGGAAATCGTTATTGAAAACATAGATCTCAAATTTGAGAAGCTTTCCCTGCAGGACGTCGTCCGCCTCTTGCAGGGGGTCGAAGGCGCGCCGGTCCACATGCTGGCAAAAAATCTCCAGATCAAACAACGTTTTGACGATAAATCGCAACTGGACATGGCCATGACCATTTCGCTGTTCCGGAGAAAGCAATGAAAGGCCTCTTCGGCCAACAGGGCAGCCAAGGGATGACAGGGCCGCAGGCCGGCTCCGGCGGCAAGGCAACGCGGCTTTTGATCGGTCTGCTGTTCTTTAGCGCTGGTCTGCTCATTGGCCTGGCCCTCTCCTTTCCCGGCGCTGCCCTGGAGAAACGTCTGCTCGCCGAAGCAGAAAACCGTGGTCGTGTCAAAATCAGCGCCCGCCACCTGGAGCTGTGGCCCCCCCATCGTATGCGCGGCACAGACCTGACCATCCAACCCACTACAGGCAACTGGCCACCGATTCGGCTCAACTCTCTGGAAATTACACCGGCATGGCTCTCCTTGCTGTCCCTAAACCCCACGCTCCGCTGCCGAGTCGAAGCGATGCATGGCGAGCTGCTGGCCGAGTTCCGGCGTGACGGCAGCATGTCCATGACGGCCTCGAACCTGAGCCTGGACCTGCCGGTGCGCGCCGATTCGCAACTGCGCCTGAGCGGCCGGCTCGTGCAGGCCCGGGGCCACGGCAGCCTGCCCCTGCGTCGGGACACCGGCAGTGAACTCGCCCTGCACTTGAGCAACGTCACCCTGCGCGGCATGGAAGGGCGGCAGCAGGATATTGCCCTGGGGGATATTTCCGTGCATATAACAGGCACGGGCACCACCTTTGCAATGGACAGCCTTGCCGCAGAGGGTGGCCAATTTGCCGTAAAGGGTAACGGCAGATTACTGCTCAACCAGCAGCATGCCCCGGCCAGCCGCTTCTCCCTGCAGGCCCGCATAGTGCCGGCCGATACCACCGATCCCTTGCTGGTAGGCCTTCTTGAGCTTGTTGCCCGACCAACAGCGGCCGGTCATCATGAACTGAAACTTGGCGGCACCCTGGCCCATCCCGTCGTACAATAGGAATGCCGGCCCGGCACCACGGCCGACTCACCGCTTTCTCCGGCGTGCCCCTGCCTCCTCTTTCTTCCGACCGTACCCGACCCTGACATGGCGGCGCCTCGATTCTCCCCCCAGGGCGGCCCTGCCAAAACCGCACAAAGAGTTTCTGAAACCTTTTGGCTCAAGGCGACTCATACCATAAGACCGGTCGCCACGGCAGTGCCGGCCGGACAGCTTGTTTGCCAAACACGGACCTGCCATACTCTGTTTCGGGCATTATAACATTCTGTTTTGACAATAAATATTTCTTGATATACAAGGATAGGGAGTGGCGACGCGCAGGGCGCGGCAGCGTACAGATGATACGCCCAGGCCGCCGCGATGCCGCCACAAGGCAGAAGACAAGGAACTCTTGCGACGCCATTAATAGTAACAGAAAGGTCTCTTGAATAATGATTCAAGGGTATCTTGAATTATTAGATTTTTTGTTCGAGTTAGAAAAGCATAGAAAATAAAAACCGCAGCATATCGGGCATATGTGAGGATTTTTATTTTCGTAGCGACGAAAAAATNGGACAAAAAAGCAATTATTCAAGATGCCCTCAAGATGGCCTCAATACTCTCGGGGGAATAGATATGGGAATCACTGCCATTGTCGTGTTGGTTATCATCGGTTTGCTGGGTGTCTACGCCATCAACATCTTCAACACCCTGGTTCGCTTGCGCAACCGCTACAAAAACGCCTTTGCCCAGATCGAGGTGCAGCTCAAACGGCGTTACGACCTGATCCCCAACCTGGTGGAGACCGCCAAGGCCTACATGAAGCATGAAAGCGAGACCCTGGAAAACGTCATTGCCGCCCGTAATGCCGCCTCCCAGGGCCTGGCAGCCGCAGCCGCCAATCCTGCCGACGCGCAGGCCATGCAGGATCTGAACGGCGCCGAGGGTGCCCTGTCCGGCGCCTTGGGCCGCTTCAACATGGTAATGGAGGCCTATCCTGACCTGAAGGCCAGCCAGAACATGATGCAGCTCAGCGAAGAGTTGACCAGCACCGAGAACAAGGTTGCCTTTGCCCGGCAGGCCTTCAACGACCAGGTCATGGCCTACAACACCTATAAACAGAGCTTGCCGCCGGTGCTCTTTGCCGCAGCGTTCGGCCATGGCCAGGATGCCACCCTGCTGGAGTTTGAGGAGAGCGCCCAGATGCAGGCCGCCCCCAAGGTCTCCTTTTAACAGCCCTTGACGGCATGACACAAAAAAAATGGAATAGTTAGGCATGGACTTCTTCAGAAACCAGGACCAGGCCCGCCGCAACACCGGCCGGCTGGTCTTTCTCTTCAGCATGGCGGTACTGTCGCTGATCGTCATGACCAACCTGCTGGTGATGACGATATTCGGTTATCTGCAGAGTGACGGCACAGCAGGCAACAGCGCCGGCCTGGCCGCTCTGGACTGGCAGGTCTTCGGCGTGGTGAGCATCGGTGTCTTGCTGGTGGTCGGCCTGGGCAGCGCCTACAAGATCATGGCCCTTTCCGGCGGTGGCGCCAGTGTGGCGGAATCCCTGGGCGGCCGGTTGATCGACCATGGCAGCACGGATCCGGACCACCGCAAGATCCTCAATGTCGTGGAGGAGATGGCCATTGCCTCCGGCTCGCCTGTGCCGCCGGTCTATCTCCTTGACGAGCCCGGTATCAATGCCTTTGCCGCCGGCCACTCACCCAGCGATGCGGTGATCGGCGTCACCAGCGGCGCGGTCAAGAAACTGTCACGTGATGAACTGCAGGGGGTGATTGCCCATGAGTTCAGCCATATAAATAATGGCGACATGCGCCTGAACATCAAACTGATCGGCTTTCTGCACGGCATTGTCCTGCTGGGACTCATCGGCTTTCATATTCTGCGCGGCTCCGCCTATGCCCGCTCCTCCCGCCGGGGAGGCGGCGGTGGTCTGGCCCTGGGCCTCGGCCTGATGGTCATCGGCTTTGCCGGCACCTTTTTCGGCAACGTGATCAGGGCGGCAGTCAGTCGCCAGCGTGAATTCCTGGCCGATGCCTCGGCCGTGCAATTCACCCGCAACCCGGACGGCATCGGCGGCGCCCTACAGCGCATCGCTGCCGACAGCAATGGCTCCCTCCTGGAGAACAGCGACACCAAGGAGATCAGTCACGCCCTTTTCAGTCAAGGTTTCAGCACCGCCTTTGCCGGTCTTTTTGCCACCCATCCGCCCCTGGAGACGCGCATCAGAAAGATCAAGCCCGACTGGGACGGCAGCTTGGCAGCGCCGCCCCGGCAGAGGAAAGCAGAGCAACCGGCCGCCGCAGGCTCGCCAGCCGACAGTGACGGCCGGCGACGCAGTGTTGCCATGGCGGCAACTGCCATGGCCCATATCGGCAACCCCGGCAAGGCCCACCTCGGCTATGCCCGCCAACTTATCAGCAAAATCCCCGCTGCCCTGCGCCAGGCCGTCCATGAACCCTATGCGGCCCGCGCCGTGGTCTATGGTCTCCTCCTTGATGCGGATGAAGAGATGTGCAGCCGGCAGCTCGAGCGATTGCAGGAGGTGGCTGATACCGGCGTCCATGAGGAAACCGTGCGCCTGCAGGGTCTGCTGCGCACCCTGCCGGCCCAGTATCGCCTGCCCCTTCTTGACATGGCCCTGCCGACCCTGCGCCGTTTGTCCCGGCGTCAATATGAACTCTTTATGGAGAACATCCAGCTGCTCATTGCCGCGGACGGCACGTTGAGTCTCTTTGAATGGACCCTGCAGAAGATCGTCCACCACCACCTGGCCAGCGCCTTTGCCGACAAGCCGCAGCGCGACACCGTCACAACCAGCCTGCACCAGAGTGGAGCGGCCTGTTCAATGCTGCTGTCGCTCCTGGTCTATTCCAACCAACATCAGGGACTCAGCGAGCAGCAGGTCTTTGCTGCTGCCGCCCGCGAGCTGCCCGAACTGGACCTTGAACTGCTGGAGCGCCGCACTGTTTCTTTCCAGGGCCTGGATCAGGCCATTGACCGATTGGCCGCCCTCAAACCCCTGGAAAAAGAAAAGGTGATCAGGGCCTGTGCAACCTGCATCCTGGCCGACCGCACCGTGCTCCCCCTTGAGGTGGAGCTGCTGCGCGCCATTGCCGACACCCTCAACTGCCCCATGCCGCCGCTGCTGATTGATGGCCGGCAGGACGCCGCCTGAGGTGCACCGCCTGCCGACAAAGGCTGAGACGGCAGGGGTGCGACGCAAAAAAACCTCGCGCCCAGCGCGATTTTTCCCTTCCCCGACGCCTGCCACCCCTTTTTTTTAGCTTTTCTACTGTTTCCTAACTCCTGACTCCTGACTCCTAACTCCTAACTCCTAACTCCTAACTCCTAACTATCAGAAGGCAGATAGAATGAGATAATTGGAGATGATATATTTTTGAAGAAAATTTTGGGATTTTTTGGGAACTGGTGGGAGTTTGTGGGAAATCTTGAGAAAAAAATTTGGTTGGAAATTAAAAAAGAGCAAATTGGCATGGTCGGCTGGTTTGCTCTTTTTATTTGCAGATAGAACGAGAATTTTAATCTTTAATCAAGGGCCTTCATCGTCCTCGTCGTAATAGAAATTGTTTTCATTACATGGGCACTCCTCGTTGAGTAAAGCCAAGCATCTTCTGACACTATCTTCATGTGTCCCAAAGCTCATGGTTTCATGACCACACTTTCCACACTCAGCGTATGTGCACTCGACTTCTATCCCGTTATCATTCTCCTCATATCCATCTGTTATTTCGCAAGGTATTTTAGCCATCTTGTTGTCCCTCTTTTTCCGGGATCTCTTCAACCCCAATAATCGTGGCACCAGTGATGCTTCCCTTTATGTCTTTGGCGTTTACCTGTAAGTAAACAGGTTTTCGGCCCCACTCAGCTTGCTGGAGGAGGTCTTTGTTCCGCCCTCTCTTGACAAATGTGTCTTGCAGGGTGGCGTTGAAAGTCTGGCCTGTTTTCTGGTTGTAAATCTCCATTGTAAAGGCGTCACTATTGGAGCTGTTAACTTTTTTTATTCTGTATGGGCCGTTAAGCTGGATTTCTTTTGCTTTGGTCCTGCTTGATTTAACCAGCGTCCGGACTGTATCTCCCTCCAAATCCTCAACCCCTGGAATACTGATAGAAGAACAATCTGAAGCTCCTTTGAGAATCGAATTGTACATCTCTGTAGCGTTTTCTTGTATAGGGACAAGAACAGGGCGCTCTTTTATTGCGTCTGCGAATATAGCCATCCTTTCTTTTTCAAGCTGCCCGGCGAACTGCCTTGATTCTTTTTCAAGCTGAGCTATCTTGAGCTCTTTTCTTTGTTGAAGCCAAGATTTCCAACATGATGTTCCACCCCAAAGCAGTACTACTCCTAAGATTGTTATAATATAGTGATGTGGTTCCATGACGTTGACCATGCCTTCAGCAAGAGTTCGTGCCGGTTTTTCAAAGTTTCCTAATATGCCAGAGCTACCTTCAGAAACCTTAAAGATAAGCTCAAGTTCTTTTTTTTCTTTTTTTGAAAGCTGTCTAGTGTCTGGGCTACCATAATGGACAAGGGCATAACTACGATACACTGTATCCTGCAGGGCAACAAGGCCGTGCATGTTTGCTGTGGTTAGTGATGAGTTGTATTGCTTTCCTTTGATGTTAACATTAACTACAGGCCATTTTTCAAAACTTATTCCTTTAAATTCACCGATATCCTTGTTGCGCGTAGCTGCGGTGAAAAGATCCCAGGCTTCTTCTTCATTTTTTATCTTTATGATGCCATCTTCGCGTTCGATCATTTTTACCTCTGGTGGTGGGGGGGGGTAGATTGTTGTGATTGCTAAGCAAATATTAGGTGGATGTTTAGGTTGTTCTAAGCGTTTGGTAGGGTTTTGTGTCAAAAAAAACAGCCGTAAATGCTTGGGCTGTGGGTTTAATTCGTTGTTTTTTGAAATGTTTAGTTTATCTAAACAAGGACGAATGGTTGGACGATGTTGTCCCATCTGATCCAGTCAGGCGGGGGGAGTTTGATTATTCGCCTACGGCGGCCTGACCGCTGCCATCCTCTTCCGACATCCTTTTTTCAAGGGCTGTCAGTTTTTGTTCGAGCGAGTCGACTCTGACTCTCATTTCTGTGTTTTCTGCCGCTATATCGTTAATAGCCTTCTTGTTGTCCACTGTTTCGCCAAAGGCCATGAGGTTGGCGTTTATGGCGCGAATCAAGATGGTGTCGCCAGAGCTGTATATCTTTGCGAGGAGACTCATGCCCTCCGCCATGCCGAGGTCGTCGAAAGCCTTGTTTGCCGCCTCTGTGTAGATCGTGTCTTTTGCGCTGCTGTTTGCCTCCGTCTCTGGGGAGCCAGGGCGCATTTGCCCGTGGCCAGTTGCAAGCCATGTGAGATCGACACCGGCCACCTCTGCAATAGTCGCTGCTTTATCTAGGCCTGGGCATGACCCAGACAGGTATTTCCGAAGAAGGCTCTCTGACACTCCGCACTTTTTGGCGAACGCGTTGACGGATTTTGGTCCTAGAGCTTGCCTAAATCTGTCTGAAAACGTTTCGGGGTTCATGGGTTTAAAGCCCGAAAGAAAGTGCGAAATTTGATTTTTTCACAAAAAAACATAGAAAGTACGCTATTCCGTATAGTTGCGTTTTGAGCAACTTTTTATAAGATATCGAGAAGTCCGAAACAAAATAGCCGCATAGTGCGATCACTGGAAAATAGTGTTGACCAGTTCGCCCCATGGTGCTAATATGCCCACATACTAACGATGGTTAGTTACCGTTTACTATATCCTTTCCGATATAAGCGGTCAATGTCCGGGCCAATCCTAAGATTGGACTCAAACAACCTAACATCCGGACGGAGGGTGGAACGTGGCACCGAGACAGCTTGATTTATTTGGCCAGCCGACCATAGGAGGACTTGTCCGAGACTTGAAGTTATCAATGAGCCAGGTCGTTAAAAATTCCGGCTTGTCACGCGCTCAGGTGCTGGACTTGCTGAACGATTTTGCCCAGCAGTATCGCGTCAAGCTTAATGGCGGTAATGCCAAAATGTTGTCAGGCGACACCCTGGAGAAGTGGTTAAACCCCGGCGACGAGGCGCGGGTACCGTCCATGGTTGCTGTTACCGTATTTTGCGTGGTTATGCGGACAAGCGAGCCGATCAGCGTCATGGCCAGGCTGCTTGGCAGCATGGTTATCGATGGAGAAGAGATTGATCTGCTTGAGTGGGCCAAGCTGCAGAGGCAGATGAAGGCGACCAGGGCGAAAATGAGAAAGATTGAGGCGGAGTGGTAATGGCGGAACAGAGCGGTCGAAATGAAGTGGAGATCAGGCGCTGGATGGTCGGCCGGATGACGGTCAAGGAAATCCGCGACGCTCTTGGGTACAAGAGCCATTCCATTGTCAGCAACACCATTGCCGGCCGGGAACATAACCGGCGGGTACTTGGTTATTTTCTTGAAAAAGGCTGCCCTCGGAAACACCTCGGGCTGCCCATTGATATGGAGGATGCAGCATAATGGCCAAGAAAGAGATTGTGCTGACGGATAACCCTGTGGAGCCGTTGACTGCTGCAGAGACTAAGCAGTTTGAACGGTTGCAGAAGATCATCCATGAAGATATGCGGGCGTTTCTGCGAGTCGGCGACGCTCTGAAAGAGATCCACGACCGCAAGCTGTACCGGGAGACGTGGCGCACTTTTGAGGCATATTGCAAAGATGTCTACGACCTGGGCCGCAGCACTGCATACCAATATATAGGCGCTTACGAGGTTGTGGAAAATGTCCGCAGTTGCGGACATTTTGACGACCATGATGCGAATGGTGGCCCTGTTATCGACCTGGTACCGATGAACGAGGCGCAGTGCCGGCCTATGGCGAGCCTGCAGCCGGACCAGCAGCGAGAGGTGTGGCGGGCTGTTCTGCAAAATCTTGAGCCGGGGAAGAAGCCGACAGCCAGCATGGTTAAAAAGATCACCAAGAAATATGTCGGCGAGACAACCAAAAGCAAGGTCCACAATGCACGCAAAAGCGTGTCTGAAGGCCGCGAGATCAGCGGGCCGCTGCAGAAGGCTTTTGACGTTTTCCTTGAGGAAGTGGAGAAAGAGGTGGCTGTCGGTTTTAATGCAACGCCGCGCGAGGCAATCGTCGGCCTGCTCGACCAGGTCCGCCATACCCTTGCCGAGGCCGGCTCCAAGATCGAAGATGCCGCTTTCCAGGGTGGCGACGATGCCAAGAAGCTCATGCAGGCCGGTTACACCCTGTTCAGGATGGATAAAGCAAGCAAGACCATCAAGTTCCACACCCCGGCCGGCGGCTGGGCAGTTTACGAAGACCCTGAGCAAGGAGGAGTTGGTGGGGCGATGCCGTTTGGCACCATCAAGGAAATGCAAGCAGCTTTTGAAGAGCTGATGAAAAACCGCATGCACCTGAGAGGGTAAAACTGTGAGGGCCTACTACTCGGTAAAATCGCTCGTCGGTCTTGAGCTGTCATGTTTGCCCAAAACTGAAAGAGGTTTGCAGTTAAAAGCAGACCGCGAGCAGTGGCCATACACCTGGGAGAAGGTCCAGGGCGGTGGCCGCAAGAGGTACCTGGCCCACCTGCTGCCCAAATATGTCCGCCAGGCCATCCTCAAGAAAGAAGAGATCGACTCGCTGGTGCCTGCTAACCAAAGGCAGCGAATCGTCAAGACGATCATGCCTGATCAGCAGCCCAAGGCCATGGCCAAGGCCGACCTGCTGCGCCTTTATATGCAAGCCAAGGCGGCGGCGCCCTGGGGCAAAAAGACGGAAGCGCGAGACGAGTTTATGGTTGCCTACAACTCGGGTATTGCCTACCCGCAACTATTCGAGACCCTGGGAGAGCAGAATTATAAGACTCTGGAAGGCTGGGAGCGCAAGGTGAAAAAGGCGGGTGGCGACACCATGGTCCTGGCTGACAATCGCGGCTACCACAAACGCGGCAAAAGCGCCCTCACCCCAACTCAGACCGACATTCTGCTGCGTTGCGCCCTGCATCCGAACAGGCCGCGCGTTTCCGAGGCCATACGCATGGCTCACGCCATTATGAACACCAAGGGCATCGAGAACGGCAGCTCAGATGCCACTTATAGGCGCTGGCTCAACGAGTGGGCCAGCCGCAACCACCACATCTGGACTTTCCACCGTGAAGGCGCCAAAGCCTGGAACGACAAATGCGCTTACTACATCGAGCGCGATTATTCCCTGATCAATGTCGGCGACATCCTGGTTGCTGACGGACACGTACTTAACTTCGAGATCCTCAACCCATGGAGCGGAAGGCCAAAGCGTATGTCGCTCATTCTGTTTCTGGATATGAAGAGCGGCATGCCCATGGGGTGGGAGATCATGCCCACGGAGAACACGCAGACGATCGCCTCGGCGCTCAGAAGGTCAATCATCCGTCTCGGCATGGTGCCGAAGGTGGTCTATCTCGATAACGGCCGCGCGTTTCGCGCCAAGCATTTCCAGGGGTGCCAGAGCTTTGACGAGGCCGGTTTTGCCGGCCTTTATGAGCGCTTAGGGATCAAGACCATTTTTGCCTGGCCGTACCATGGCCAGTCGAAAACGGTTGAGCGGTTCTTCGGCTCTTTTGCCGAGCTTGAGCGCTGGTGCCCCACTTACAGCGGCACATCGATCGAGCGTAAGCCGCCAAGAATGATGCGCGGCGAGCGGCTGCACCGCAAGGTGCACGAGAATGCAATGGCCGGTCGGTTCCTTACCTTGGAGCAGGCGCACAGGGCCATCGCCGCCTGGTTTGACGAATATGCATCACGTCGGCAACGCGGACATCTTGACGGCGCAACTCCCATGGAGGTCTTTCTTGAAGGGCGCGGGCCAGGGGTGGACAAGGCAGAGCTGACGTACCTCATGATGAGCCTTGAGGTTAAGCATATCCACAGAAACGGCATCAGTTTCCAGAAGCAGAACTACTACCACCCAGCCCTTTACGGCCGCCGCCATCCGGTTGTTGTGCGCTACGATCAGCAGGATCTTTCAAGCATATTTGTCTACGACCAGGACGGCTCCTATCTATGCGAGGCGGCACCTGTCGAGAAGATCCACCCGGCGGCAAACCTGCTCGGCCGGGACGAGGACAAAGAGAAGCTGGTGCGCAACATCGAGCACAAGAAACAGCTTGAGAAAGAGGCCTCAGCAATGGCCAGAAACCTGCTTGAGACCGAGATTCTGCCTCAGCACGAGAAGCAGATGATCGATCTCGGCGTGGTTGACGAGGCTGGCGGCCCGCCCATCAAGCAACTGCCGGAGAAACCTAAGCAGATCACCAAGGCGGATGAAGAGCAGATAATGGCCGAGGTGGCGGAGCTTGAGGCGGCCAGTGCCGAGGTCGTGCCGATAGCCGAGGACGATTACCAGCCCACAGTTGTCGATGAAGCCAGCATGATGCGTCAGCAGCTTGAAAGCCTCGGAGACGTTGACAGGTACGACATGTTGATCGAGATGGAGGCCCAGGGCCAGCTTATACCTAAACAGTGGCAGGCCTGGATGCGCTATTTCGAGCTGTCGCCGGAGTATGAGCGGCACAAGGAGTACTTCGAGGAGGCCAGAGCCAAGGCCGCAATGATGTACCAGGCAGCAGAAGAGATGTGAAAAAAGGCGAGACGGATGGGGAGCATCCGTCTCAGTAAAACAATTAACCTCTGAACAAGGTGTAATTATGAGAAAAGTACGGTTAGAGCCGACGTTTGTCAAGACCAAGAATGTCCGAAATTTTGAGGTGCTCATGGACGGTCTTGCCCTGGGCGCCGGTGAGGGGCGGCTCGGCAAGGTAACAGGCCGGGCCGGTTTGGGTAAAACACGTACGTGCCAGTGGTATGCCGCGCATAACGAGAGTGTCTACCTGCGAGTGATCGGCCCGATGATCGACAGTGAGGCCGGTTTCCTGGAGGCCTTGTGCCGCGCCATGAAGATCATGGGCATCCCGCGCCGCCGCAGTGCCATGTTCTACGCCATTATCGATAGACTCACCACCAGGCCGATCCCGGTGTTCCTCGATGAGCTGGAGCGGGTACGGCCGAAAATGGTTGACCTGGTGCGTGACCTCTCTGACGTGTCCACGGCCCCTTTTGTGCTGGTCGGTGAGGAGGAGTTGGAAACGGTCATGCGGCGCAACAGGCGCACCTGGTCGCGGACGTTTCAGGCCATGGAGTTTAAGCCTGTAGAATCTCCAGACATTATTTACTACATGAAAAAATCTGCGGACCTCTCTATTGATCCAAGCCTCGCGGCTTTTATGCACCAGAAATCAAGCGGTGATTGGCGTCTGGTCAAGAGCGCCGCCCTCTCTCTGGTCCAGCAGGTCAACGCCAACGGCAAGATGGATGTCACTAAGCAGATGGTGACCAACGCCTTTGCTGTAGGCTTAGGAGGTGGTCGCAATGCCCGCGCGTAAAGACACATTTGCTGCCCGTATACGCAAAGCGTGCATCCTGCTGCGGCACGACACCATGACATACGCAGATATCTCCAGCACCGCTGACCTGCGCTCCTCGGCCGAAGAGGTGAAGATGCGCTACACCATCGCCGACTTTGTCAAAAGCGGCGAGATGGTGCGGATTGCACCCGGCGTGCTCAGGTATGTCGGCAAGGACGACAGCGGCAAGATAACGGAAAAGCGGCGGGTGATGTGGCGCATCCTGAAGATGCGGCGCACCGTTACGGTCGAGGAGATGCAGGAGATGGCCGGCGCATCAAACAAGTACGCCCTTGAGTGGTTAAGCAACCTGAGGCGGATCGGCGTGGTCGAGAAGATCCCCGGCAAGCCCGCCAGCAAGCCCAGCAAGTGGCGGCTTGTTAAGGATATCGCCCACATGCCGGCTGACGAGGAGCAGGCTGCAAAATACAGGGAGATCCGCAGACAAAAGAAAGCGGTGCTCGGTCAGGTGCTGGATGACATCCAGGCCGGGATCAACCGGGCCCGCACGGTACTGGAGGACGATATATGAGCAAGGCAAAAATACTCTACAAACCACTGCCGAGCACACAGGATACGGCCCGGCAGATATTGGACGATGTTTTGACGGTGCATGCCGCTGTCGGTGCATCCATGTGTGTGCCCAGGGCCGAGGTTGAAGAGTGCCTGCGCACCATCCAGCGCCTGGCCAGACGGCTGCTGACGCCCGGCACCCATGCGGACCCGTCCCCGGCTGCCTGTCTGACCGGTTTTGTCGGCCGCCTGGAGCGGGGCGAGCGCGTGCCGCAGAGCGAGATACGCCTCACCCTGGTGGCTGTGGAAGTGGCGGCCGCCAAGCTGCGGCACTATACAAAGGCGGCAACGGAGGTCGGTAATGGAATGGACACACCTGCTGCGTAAGGCGGTTGCGGCGGACGGCAGCCAGGCTGCCGTGGCCCGCAAGCTCGGCTATTCGTCGGCCACCATCTCCATGGTGTTGGCCGGCACCTACAAAAGCAGCACCGAGCCGATCAAAACAAAGGTGCTCGAAATCTACGGAGGTAAGCAAATGCAAGAGACAGTGCCGGACGGCTATAAGCGCAACGGTGTCGGGCACCTGGTGCCCATTGAGGCGATCAAGGACGAGGACCTGGCCCGCGACGACTTTGTCGCCGAGGCGGTGGCCAAGGCCAAGCAGGTCAGTAAGGTGGTGACGGAGTTTAAGGAGCAGCTGAGCGGCGACATGGAGGCCTTCCTTGATCTGGCGGCCGAGAAATACGGCGTCAAGCTGGGTGGGCTGCGCGGCAACGTCACCCTTACCAGCTTTGACGGCCGCTACCGGATTCTGCGGGCCGTCAGTGACCAGCTCGATTTTGATGAGTCTTTACAAGCCGCCAAGGCCCTGATTGACGAGTGCCTGCGCGAATGGACCAGCGGCTCGGACGCCAAGGTCCGCGTCCTTATCGACGACGCATTTCAGGTAGACAAGCAGGGCCGGATCAATGCCAAGCGCATCCTGGGCCTGCGCAAGCTCAATATCAAGGATGCCAAGTGGGAGCGGGCCATGTCCGCCATCGGCGACAGCCTCACCGTCACCGGCTCCCGCACCTATTTCCGGATTTACGAACGGGATGCAGGCGGCGCATATCAGCAGCTCCCCCTTGATTTTTCGGCCGTGTAAAGGAAAGGCGAAACCGGGCACCGACCCGGTCATCCAGGCGTGGCGGCCTGGGTCTGATGATGCCAGCCATAAAAGCAGAAGACAGGATCCAGAATTGAGAAATCAGAAGAGGGTGGAGTTATGGATATCCCGAAGAAGTTTTACAAAGTAGGTGCCGCCGGATATCCGGTTGTAGTGAGGAATGTTGGAGAATTAAAAGCTGCTTTAGCGGAGCTGCCTGACACCCTGCCCGTTGAGCATGGTTTCTCTCACGATGGGGCAGATGTTGTTGTTTACAATTGTCATCCGGCCCGCCGGATGTCTCATGACTTTGGCCCCCCACATCTTGAATTGCGCGAACGAGAGACTGATGACTATTAATTCCACTAAAGAAAATATCGAGATCGACGGCTCTGGCCGGTTTCGGTGCAGGGAGTGCGGATGCGAAGTGTTTCTCGACACACGGACGATCCTCGGGGTTGCTGTCTTGGGCTGCCCCGAGTGTGACGCGATGGAGCATTCCTTGACCCGATAGGCGATGTACTTGCCGGCGCTAAATTGCGTGACACTGGCGCTCTGAGGCGATGCTGCACACCAGATCTCGTGATCGACGGTATCACCGGTGATGTCACGAGAGAGGCAATCATTGGATATAGGCGCGAAATAAAAGACGGGGACCCATGCGGCCACCCTGGTTGTTTGAGCCATGTCACGCATCCGTGTGAGGGGTGTGGCAGGTGCAACGGGAGGACACGCTGATGCGTCTTGTATGTCCGGGGTGCGGGCTGACGGCGTCTGCCGAGGCATGGATCAATGATGTGGCGGCACGTGAGGTGTTGGTGGCGGTGGCCGGGTTGCCGGCGCCGCTGCCGGGCGCCTGCCTGCCCTATCTGTCCCTGTTTCGGGCCGAGTCGCGGGCCATGGGGTGGAAAAAGGCGGCCCGCCTGGTGCGGGAGCTTGCCGCCCTGGTGGATGGCGGCCATGTGCAGGTGCAGGGCAAACCGGCCAGGCCCTGCCCACCGTCCCTGTGGGCCGAGGCCATGGCCCAGATGGTGGAGCGCCGCGACCGGCTGTCGCGGCCCCTGCCGAACCACAACTACATGCGCCAGGTGGCCTGGCAACTGGCGGACCAGGCCGATGCCGCAGCCGAGGCCCGGCGACGCGAGCTGGAGAAAGCCGGCAACTATCGTACCGGCCGGGCGCCGGGGCCTGCCGGGGCGGATCAGACAGACGACGCCTGGGCAACCATGACGGATGACGAGTGGCAAATGCTGCCTGAGTCCGTGCGCCGGGCCAATGAACACAAGAGGAAGAGGTGATCGCCATGGTATCACGTGCCGACCTTGCCAAAATACACATCGCCAAGAAAGAGCTGGGCATGAGCGATGCCGAGTATCGCGATGTGCTGCACTGGCGCTTCCAGGTAGGCAGCGCCAAGGAGCTGGCGCCGCGCCAGGTCACGGTGTTGCTCAACCATTTCCGCGCCAAAGGCTGGCGGCCCAAGCGGCCGACAACTGTGAAGAAGGATGACAACTTTGTCCGCATCAAGCCGGGCCCGGCGGCCAGGCGGCAAAAGTACATCCTGGCCATGTGGAACGCCCTGGGCTACGACGTGGCCAAGCTGCACCGCCGCTGCAAAAAGCAATTCGGCATCGATCGCCTAGAATGGCTTGATGGTGACTATGAACTGTTTGTGTTGATCACAGACCTGCGCAAGCGCTGCAAGGACGCAGGCATTGACCCGGAGGCGAGGTAGTGAGCAGGCACGACGAGTATAGTGACCCATCCATTGCCGACATGCCGGACGAGGCCCTGCCGGCCATCGAAGAGTTGCCCGGTGACCTGCCGATCCTGGCCGAGGTTATCGGTGTACGCGACTCCTTGCTGGTTGCCGAGAAGATCGGCGGCACCATGCTGCGCCTGCCCAGCGTCAGGCCGCTCAAGATCAAGTGGCGCAACCGCTGGATGCGTCAGAGGTACGACCAGGGCGGCATCACCGTCATCGAGCTGGCCCGGAGTCACGGCCTGGGCGAACGGCAGACATACAACATTTTGGGCGCTGTGGAGCCTGATGATAAGCAGATGAGGTTGTGGTGATGCCTGTGAGTAGCGTATCAGTCAACCTCTTCGAATGCGACCGGCTTAAAGAGAGGTATCGTCCTCTCAACTCCTAAAACAGTGGTATAGGTTATGTTGCCTGTATAAACATGCATTCTGTGTCTCAAGGTTTGCCCTTCGAGAAAAGCCTCTCCCTCGACGGATGGGACAATGATGGTGAATCTGATAACCTCATTACCCTTAAAGTCGTTGAGGTCGTAGATAATGAGCCCATCAAAAAGTTGTATCGCTTCGAATTTAGCATCAAGCCTATTGTCATTGGCTGAGATATCGCTCCAGAAGAATTTATTTAACCCGCTGCTCATCTGGTCTCCGTGCTTCACCCGATAAAGGAACCTGGCAATGCCACCGTTTTTGTATAACCCCACATACCCATTCTCTTTGGCAATGCGGTCGAATTCCTCCATTTCTCTTTCGAGAAGCTGATCTTCTTGCCCAGAAGAAATTGATGGAATCATTACAACTGCCAGTAATAAAAAGACTGAAACCCGGAATGCCGCAGGGTTGGAAATGGTTTTCATTTTCTCTCCTCTTATTAGTGAATGATATTTTTTTACAGGGCTAGTCATAGCAAGTAGATGTTGCAAGGTCAATAAATATGGTTGACAGCGTCCGCCGGTTGGGGCTATTTTAAGACCGTCACGGCAAAATCCGTGACCGGGATTGGAAGCCCGATAGACAGGCGGACGCACCGCCACCAGCAGTATCGGCGGTTTTTTTGTGCCCCAAAAACGGGTACAAGCGTCCACAGCGCGGCATCGCACCACTTTGGGCGGGCCGTGCGGGGGGCCCTCGGGCCCGCCGGTGCCTGTCTCCGGTCTTCCAACCCGCACGGTTCCGCCCTTTTTTTTGCGATTGGAAGCGCAGGGGCGGGAATTTCTTAATTCCCAGACAGGAGGTAGCAGAATGAACAACGAAATTATCAGCATCCACCCCAACACCAGGATGACCAGCCTGGAGATCGCAGAACTCACCAACAAGAACCACTTTGATGTGTTGCGTGATATTCGCTCACTGACAGATCAAGAAGCAATAAACGAAAGCAATTTTGCTGCCGTTGACTACAAAGACAAAAAGGGCGAACTACGCCCCATGTATCAGCTCGACTTCCAGGCCACCATGGTGTTGATCACCGGCTATGATGCCAAGCGGCGAGCCTTGGTGATTGACCGTTGGCAGAAGCTGGAGCGCGGTGAGGTTAAATCATTTTACGGCTCCCGCGACCTGCACGATCAGCTGCTTGAGACGCCGGTGATCAACAACCTGATAGGCACAATGGCAGATCTAATGGTAACAGTGGGGAAACTTGCGGCCCATCAAGATCGTCTTGGAGAAGCCGTTTCCCGGGAGTCCAGAAGGGCCCATGGTAGCGGGGCCGGTTGCTTCATCAGGTTCATGGACACCTCGAATGTCCAGGCCTTTGTTGATCACTGCTGCCAGATAGAATCGGGCAAATTCACCACCAAGGCTGCTCTCTATGAGGCCTTTAGCCGCTATTGCCGGGAAACAGCGGCTTCATTTGATTCTAAGCCAAATTTCTTTGCCAAGCTCTACCGTTGTCTTCCCCAAGTTTCCCAAGGTCGCGTTATTCTTAAAGGTGCCAGAACACCCATTGTTACAGGTCTGGCTTTAGCGGATGGCGGCGGCAAGGAGGTGCACTGATATGCTCGCCATGAAAGACCTGCAGGATATTGCGCTGCACAGCGTCGGCAGGATAGCCATGCTTGACAAGGGCCATGACGATCTGCGCCGCGCCGTTGCCCGGCTGGAAAGACGCCTGGCCAGGCTTGAGGCGACCAGGCAGGCCGAGACAGGGCCGCAGGCCCAGGTGTTGCGCCTGGTCAGATAAGCTTGTCGCCAAAAGGTAAAGGAGTTAAAGAAGATAAAGAAGTTATCTCCTCCACCTTCTTTAACTCCTCTACCTTCTTTATCTTCTTTAACTTAAAGGGGTGGCCGGTCCGGCTGCCCCTTTTTTATGCACTCTCCCACCTGAACCGCCACACCTACACCCCCCTCCCGATCCACAGTACAAAGAAGCCTGTGATGTTCCTGATTGGCATGCACGGGCCATCGCGGCCCGTGCCTCTGTCACGTGAACCACCAGCTCCGGAGGGGCGCCATGGATCAACAAAAACTTGAACAACAGCTCATCGAGCACGAGGGGTTGCGGCTGAAGCCCTATGTGTGCCCGGCCGGCAAGATCACTATCGGCGCGGGCCGCAACTTGGACGACAACGGCATCTCAACGGCCGAGGCCATGGTGTTGCTGCGTAACGACATTTTGGCAACAACCCTGCGCCTTGAAAAAGTTGTGCCCGGCTTTCGCAGCCTGTCGGAGCGGCGCCGGATGGCGCTGATCGACATGTGCTACAACCTGGGCTTGCCCCGGTTACTCAAGTTTAAGAAGATGCTCGCCGCCATGCTGGCGCGCGACTTTGATACGGCCGCCGACGAGATGCTCGACTCGGTGTGGGCCGACCAGGTGGGGCAGCGGGCCCACACCCTGGCAACCATGATGAGAGAGGGATAGGCATGCAAGCTACTACCAAGCGTTTTTGGACAAGCAAGACCTTTTGGACCAACATCCTGGCCATTGTCGCCATTGTTGCCCAGGCCCAGTTCGGCTGGGTGATCAGTCCGGAGACCAACGGCTACATCCTGGCCGCCGTCAATACCGGCCTGCGTCTGGTCACCAAGGAAGAGATCTCCTGGGGCAACGAGTAAGCCATGGCCGAGGCAGCAGCTGCCGTGCTGGCCATTGTCGCCATGCTGCTCAAGCACTGGTTTGCAAAGAAGGAAAAGGAGAATGTCCGTGACTACAAAAGCGATACACAGCGGTTTGATCGGGCCCTGGCTGACCGCGATGCTGATGATCTCAGCCGTCTGTTTGACGAGCTGCGCCGACCGACAACCGGTGACGGTGATCCCGGCGGACCGGATGATCAGGGAGCTGCCGGACGGTAAGTATTCCGTGACTCCCGCTTGGCTGCAGGACCGCTACCGCCAGGAGCGCCGGCTGCGCGACCAGCTCGACAAGTGCCTGGCCGACAAGTAGTGATGGACGAAGGAGATTACGGCGCCGACTACCAGGCCCGACACAATGCCGAGGCTGTCAGCCGCCACCGCAGCCGGATGGAGCTGGCCGCAGGCGCTGCCGGCTCCGAGGTGTGCGAGGAGTGCGGCGACGAGATACCGGCGGCCAGGCGGGCCGCCATGCCGGGCTGCAGCCTGTGTGTGGCGTGCATGACCGACATTGAAAAAAGGCGAGGAGTGGGTTGATGGAAATGGTTTTACGCTGGTTGCCTGTGGTCATTTTAGTGGTCCAAGCCCTGATGGCCTGGGGGATGTGGTCTCTCAAGCAGTCGTTTGTCTCGCAGGCCACCTGCGAAGATCGCCGGGCAGCTCGCACCAAAAAAGACGAGCGGGCCGAGGAGCGCTTAACTTCGGTGGAGCTGGCGGTCACGGCTCTGCCATCGCGTCCCGAGCTGCATGATCTTGGCAGCAAAATAGCAAGATTGACAGAAAACCTGGGGCGGCTTGATGGCCGACTCTCCGGTGTCAACCGGGCAGTGGATCTGCTCAATCAACATCATTTGCGGGTGAACGGATGAACGAGTTTGAAAAGCTGGTAACTGCTGATATGCGGCTGGTTGTCCTGCGCGTGCTCAACCAAGATGCCGATTACAGCCACAACGAATATGTGCTGCGCTCCGCCCTGGCGGCCATGGGCCACAGGGTTGGCCAGGACAAGCTGCGCACCGAGCTGGCATGGCTGGCCGAGCAGGGTCTTGTCGCTGTTAATGAGCCGGCCGGTGTCATGGTGGCCAGGCTGACCGCCAGGGGCCGCGATGTGGCCGAAGGCACCGCCCGCGTGCCCGGCGTCAAACGTCCGGAGCCGTCACTGTAATGGGCAAGCCGTCATCCATAGACCGCTTGCCGCCGGACATCCTCGACAAGCTGCACGAGCTGCTCCGCGATCCGCGCGTCACCCAGCTTGAGGCCACGGCCAGGATCAATGAGGTCTTGGCCGATGAAGGTCATGATGACAGGGTCACAAAGAGCGCAGTCAACCGCTATGACCTCAAGATGCGGGAGGCCGGCGACAAGCTGCGCCAGAGCCGCGAGATCGCCAAGATGTGGATAGGCAAGCTGGGCGCCGCACCCCAGGGCCAGGTGGGCAACCTGGTCAACGAGATCCTGCGCACCCTGGCTTTTGACCTCTCTTTGAAGCTGCAGAACGAAGAGCTGACAGCCGAAAGCCTGCCAGGCGTGATCAGCCAGGTCAAGGGGCTGTCCCTGGCCGTGCAGCGCCTTGAAGCCAGCTCCACAATGAACGTCAAGCGCGAGGCGGAGATCAGGAAGCAGGCAAGGCAAGAGGCCGCCGATGCGGCGGAGAAGGTGGGGGCCAAGGGTGGGTTGTCAGCAGATTCAGTCAAAGAGCTGCGCGAGGCAATTCTTGGGGTGAGGAAATGAAGGATTTTCTTGTCGAGACAGTCCCCGGAACAGCTCACATCCAAGACGCACCGCCGCCTGTTTTGCTCGGCTACCAGCAAGAGTGGGTGTCGGACGACTCTCAGCTCAAGATCGGAGAGAAGTCCCGCCGTATCGGTCTCACGTGGGCCGAGGCTTCCGACGATGTGCTTATTGCTGCTGCTGCCCATGGCTCGAACGTCTTTTATATCAGTGCCACCCAGGACATGGCCCTTGAATATATAGAGGCCTGTTCGATGTGGGCGCGGGCCTTTGACCAGGCGGCCAGTGAAGTTGAGGAAGGCATTTTTGTCGACGGCGACAAGGAGATAAAAACGTACAAGATCGATTTCCCCAAATCAGGCCGCAGAATCGTTGCACTGTCGTCCAGACCTACCAACTTGCGCGGTAAGCAGGGGGTGATCGTGATCGACGAGGCGGCGTTCCATAACGACCTGGCAGGCATGCTTAAGGCGGCCCTGGCAATGCTGCTTTGGGGTGACAAGGTCCGCATCATCTCTACACATAACGGTGTGGACAACCCTTTCAATGAACTTGTTTTGGAGGCTCGGGCAGGAAAGCGCAAAGGCAGTGTCCACAAGACCACATTCCGGGAAGCTGTTGCGCAGGGGCTTTACCGACGCGTATGTCTGCGCCGTGGTATCGAGTGGACCCAGGAGAGTGAGGCACAGTGGGTTCAGGATGCCTATGATTTTTATGGTGATGACTCTGCAGAAGAGCTTGACGTTATCCCATCGCAGTCCGGCGGGGCTTATCTGACCATGGGGCTGATCGAGGCCCGCATGAACAAGGACACGCCGCTTGTGCGTGGCCGCTGGTTGCCTGAGTTCGGCCATCAGCCTGACCATGAGCGCGAAGCGGAGATCGCGGCATGGTGCGAGGAAGAGTTAAAGCCTTTCTTGGACGACCTGGACCAGGAGCTTGCCCATGGATTTGGTGAGGACTTCGGGCGCCTGGGTGACTTGACGGTCATCGACGTGCTTGAAGAAGGCCGAGACCTTACTGACCGTGTGAAGCTGCAGGTGGAGTTGTCGAACTGCCCATTCAGGCAACAGGAGCAAGTGCTCTATTACATCGTTGATCGGTTGCCGAGATTCCGTTTCGGCGCTTTGGATGCCAGGGGGAATGGTCAGTATCTGGCTGAGCGTGCATCCCAAAGGTATGGAGTTCTACGCATAGAGCAGGTGATGTTGTCAAACACCTTTTACCTGGAGAACATGCCGCGCTTCAAAGCAGCACTGCAGGACGGCACTCTGGAAGGCATCCCGAAAGACGCAGAGGTGCGGGACGACTTGCGAGCACTGCGTGTCATTGAGGGCATACCTAAGCTACCCCAGGCCAAGACTCAAAAAGGGGATGGTCCGAAATCGCAGCGGCATGGCGACTCGGCAATCAGCCTCTTTCTCAGTCATTACGCAATGAAAAAAGAGACCGTCGAAATCGAATACACCGAGGCGCCCAGGGCTGGTGGTGGCTGGGATGGCCGGAAGAATGACGACGATGATCTTAGCTATGCCGGAGGTGGCGCGTGGTGAGTATTAAAAGTTTGATCAAGCGCCTGTGGACCGGAGAGCAGCAGACGGACAGCGGCCAGGCAGAGGCTGTCACCAAGGGCGAGCAGCAGACGGACAACGAGGCCCGTGTCGGCATGCTGAAGCGGGAGTTTGCCGAGCACCCGAGCAAGGGGCTGACGCCTGCCAGGCTCTACGACATCTTGGAGTCTGCCGAGCGCGGCGACCTCAAGGCCCAACACGAGCTGTTTACGGACATGGAGGAGAAGGATCCGCAGATTGCTGCCGACCTGGGCAAGCGCTGTCAGCTTGCCGCCGAGCTTGAGTGGCAGATCGTGCCGCCGGACAATGCCACGGCCCAGGAGAAGAAGGCGGCCGAGTTTTGCGCCGAGGCCTTTGTCGGTTTGGAGGTCGAGGATTTGATCATCGACCTGGGCGCCGGTGTCGGTCATGGGTGGGCCTGCCTTGAGCTGCCCTGGGCCATGGACAACGGTAAACGCATCATTGAGCAGCCCATCTTTCGGCCGCACTCATGGTTCCGCCTGCATCCGGAGCGGCAAGACGAACTGCGGTTACGCGACACCTCGACCCACGGCGCCGAACTGTGGCCCCTGGGCTGGGTGCAGCATCGGCACAGAGCCAAGGCGGGATATATCGCCCGCTCCGGCATGCATCGTGTGCTTGTCTGGCCCTATCTTTTCCAAAATTATGCCCTGGGCGATTTGGCCGAGCTCTTGGAGATCTACGGCATGCCGGCCCGGATCGGCACCTATCCGCGCAACGCCACAAAAAAAGAAAAGGGTACCCTGCTGCGCGCCGTCACCAACCTGGGCCACCGGGCCGCCGGTATCATCCCGGAGGGTATGCAGATTGAGTTCAAGGAGGCGGCAGCCGGCAAGGGTGATGTGTATGAGGTGATGTTGCGCTGGTGCGAGCGAGCCAAGGCCAAGGCCATACTCGGCAACACCCTCACCTCCGGCACCGGCGAGGGGACAAATACCAATGCCCTTGGCAATGTGCACGAGCGCGGCCAGCAGAGTTTGATCAGGTCTGATGCCAGGCAGTATGCCGGGACAATCGGTCGTGACATCCTGTGGCCCATGGCCGCCGTCAACTTCGGCATTGAGGACAAGCGCCGGGCGCCACGCTTTTACTTAGACACAGGCGAGACGGAAGACTACAAGCTGCTGGCCGAAAGCCTGCCGATCTTTGTTGATATGGGGGCCCGGATCCCGGTGTGGTGGCTGCACGAAAAGACCCGCATACCGCAGGCCGGCGACAAGGATGACCTGCTGCAGCCGAGGCAAACTGTCGACCGATCCAGCGACTCTCCGACCGGCCCAGAGCAAAGCAAGCTCAGGGCACAGCAGGCGCACGGCATGGCCGCCCTTAAAACCGCCATAGAAGATGCCGGTGGCGTGGTTGACGACCAGGTTGACAAGCTCGGCGTGGACACGGCAGAGCCCATTGAGTCGATGGTCAATGCCGTGCGAGCGCTGCTTGACGACGTAGACAGCCTTGAGGAGTTCCGTGAGAGGTTGATTGAGGCGTACCCGCAGATGGAGACCGACACCCTGGCCGATGTCATGGCCCAGGCTCTGACCGCAGCCTCCCTGGCCGGCCGCTACGACATTCTTGAGGGGGTCGGCCTTGGAGACTAAGGACATGACCATAAATCCGAGGTCGCCGAAACTGTCGCCATCCCTGGCTCGCCCGGCACTAGGCCGTCCCTGGCCGTCGGCTGGCCGCTACGACATCCTGGAGGGGGTCGGCCTTGGCGACTAAGTACGGGTCACTGCCCTTTGCCCAGCAGATCGAGTTTTTCCGACAAAAGATCACCATGCCCACACAGTCGTGGACCGACCTGTGGCACGGCATGCACGACCGGGCCTTTGTGGTGGCCGGAGCCATGCGCGACGATCTGCTGGCGGATCTGCGCTCCGCCGTGGACAAGGCGATCAGCAAGGGCACCACCTTGGCCGAGTTCCGCAAGGACTTTGACGCCCTGGTGGAGCGCCATGGCTGGACATACAACGGCGGCCGCAACTGGCGGACCAGGGTGATTTACGACACCAACTTGCGCCAGAGTTACAACGCCGGGCGCGAGGCGCAGATGATGGACCCGGAGCTGCGTAAGGCCAGGCCCTACGGGCTGTATAAGCACGGCGGGAGCTTGAGCCCACGCCAGGAGCATCTGGCCTGGGACGGCACGGTGCTGCCCCTGGACGACCCATGGTGGCAGACGCATACGCCGTCCAACGGCTGGGGCTGTCATTGCCTCAAGTTTATGGTTTCCGACCGTGATGTGGAGCGCATGGGGCTCAGGGTGGCAACTGAGGCCCCGCCCATGAATTACCATGAGGTCACAGTTGGCCAGCGAGGCCCGACCCCGCGCACGGTGATGGTGCCGGAAGGCATCGATCCAGGCTTTGCCTATAATCCCGGCACATCAGGCTGGGCAGCCGTCGGTAACAATTAAGGAGCAGCATGGCTGGAGCCGGTCTTGCCATAAGTGTTGAGATTGACGACCGCCAGGTGCGTGAGGCCTTAACGAGCCTTGAAAAGGCCGGCGGCAACATGCACCTCGCATTCCAGGACATCGGCGAATATCTGCTCATCAGCCACCGGGAGCGCTTCGACAACGAGCAGGCGCCGGACGGCACGCCCTGGGAGCCGCTGGCCGACAGCACGCTGCGCCGCAAGATGCTCAAGGGGGTGCGGCGGGGCAAGGGCAAGAAGCGTAAGAGTCTTACCACCAGCCGGGGCACCAAGGCCGGTGCCATTAAGGCCCTGGCCGGCAGCAAGATCCTGGTGGAGCGCGGCGACCTGCGCGACCTGCTGCGCTACCAGGCCGGCGGCGACAGTCTTGAGTTCGGCACGGACAGGATATACGGCGCCACCCAGCATTTCGGCGACGACGACCGCAACATCCCGGCCCGCCCCTACCTGGGCCTGTCCGATGACGACGAGGCCGAGGTGTTGCGCATCATCCAGGCCCATCTTGACGATGCCATGGCGGCGTGATTGCAAATTGCCCGGAAAATGGCCTGAGAGCGATTTTACAGCTAAAAGCGCCCCGAGATATGCCGGGACGGCGTTGCGGTGAACCTGGGAAGTTTTAAACGTGATCTGAACGTGGTTCGCGGGCACGGTTTGCCATTGTGCAATGGCTGCACTGAATACGTGCAGATGGGGGCTAAAGAAAATGGAGGGTATGCTGCCGTTATGAAGAAGAAGCTATTAACCAGTGCAATGGCGATTGCCGCCTGTGTGGCTGAGATATCCTCGGCGGCGCCCGACGAGATCAGGCTGATGCCGGCCGGGGAGTTCCGAGCCAGGGACGGCAGGCCGCATGAGGTCGACGCCTGGCGCATTGATGCCGAGAGTGCGGCCCGGGTGATTGCCAGGGCTGACGGCCTGCTCGGCGACCTGGTCATCGACTATGAGCACCAGACCTTGAATGCGGAGATAAACGGCAAGGAGGCCCCGGAGGCCGGCTGGTTCAAGAAGTTGGAGTGGCGTGACGACGCGCAGGGAGGCGCTAGTGCCGCGGGGACAGGGACGTCCAGGAGCGGCGGGCTGTATGCCGTTGACGTGCAGTGGACCGCCAAGGCCAAGGCCATGATCGAAGCCGGAGAGTATCGCTACGTTTCGCCGGTGTTTGCCTACGACAAAAAGACCGGAGTTGTGCTTGCCGTGCAAATGGCGGCGCTCACCAATGACCCGGGCATTGACGGCAACTCCGACCTGGCGGCACGAGCTGCCGCCAAATTCCAAACAACAACAGAGGAGGATACCGTGGATCGAGAAAAATTGATTGCCCTTTTGGGCCTGGCAAAAGACGCCGGTGACGACCAGATCGAGCAGGCCATGACCGCGCTTAAGGCCAAGGCGGACAGCGTTGACCGGAAGGACACCGAGATCGCCACCCTGAAGGCCAAGGCAGACCAGGCAGATCCTGCCAAGTTTGTGTCTATCGAGGCCTTTGAGGCGCTGAAGAGCGAGTTTGTGGCACTCAAAACCGAGAAGGGCACTGATGATGTTGATGCCCTGGTCAAGCAGGGTCTGGATGACGGCAAGCTGCTGCCTGCCCAAAAAGAGTGGGCCAAGGAGCTGGGCACCTCGGATGTTGCCGCACTCAAGAGCTACCTTGAGAAGACGCCGGCCATCGCCGCCCTGAAGGGTGGCACCCAGACCAAGGGCGAGGCCCCCAAAGATGATGGCGACGACGCCTTGAGCGCCGATGAGCTGGCGGTGTGCAAGAATCTCGGCATTGACCCTGAGGATTACAAGAAGGCGAACGCCTAGAAGCGGCCAGTGGCCGGAAGCCGGGAAACATCAAAAGCCCTGAACACTGAACACGGAGAATCACATGTCAGAATTAACAGCAGAACGAGACACCAAACGTCGCAGCGGCGACCTCTTGTCACTCAAGGCAGCCGCTGCCAAGAAGTATTACGCCGGTGCCCTGTGCGCCCGCGACGCAAGCGGCCGGGCCACCCCGGGTGCGACAGCCACCACAATCCTTGGCGTTGGTCGTGTGGTCGAGAGCGTCGACAACTCAGAAGGCCTCGACGACGCGGTTGAGGTGCCCATCGAAAAGGGCATCTTCCGCTTTGCCAACAGTGCCGGCGCCGACGAGATCACCGCCGCTGATATCGGCACAAACTGCTATATCGTTGACGACCAGACCGTTGCCAAGACGGACGGCACCGGCACCCGCTCGGTGGCAGGCAAGGTCCATGATGTGGACAGCCTCGGAGTCTGGGTCGATCTCAGATAAGTCAGAATTCGAATTCTGGAGTCAGGAGTCCTGACAAAAAGGGTCTAATAAAAGGAGGACCAATCTCATGATTATCAACAGCGGCAACCTTGCCATTCTTTTCAAAGCATTCAACGCCGCATTCCAGCGCGGCTTTGGTGGCGTCAGTCCATTGTGGGACAAGGTGGCCACCATGGTGCCGTCAACAACCGGCAGCGAGGAGTATGGCTGGCTTGGAGATATCCCCGGTATGCGCGAGTGGATCGGCGACCGGCATATCCACAACCTGAAGGGGCATGACTACGCCATCAAGAACAAAAAGTTCGAGCTGACCGTGGGGGTGCCACGAGACAAGGTTGAAGATGACCAGTACGGCGTCTACTCGCCGATGATGGAGATGCTCGGGCAGTCGGCAAATCAGCATCCGGACGAGCTGGTTTTTGCGCTGCTGGCCGCAGGCTTTGCCACAGAGTGTTACGACGGCCAGTATTTCTTTGATACCGACCATCCGGTTATCCAGGCCGACGGCACAGAGGGCAGCGTCAGCAACATGCAGGCCGGGGCAGGCACGCCGTGGTATCTGCTCGACACCCGCAGACCGCTCAAGCCCCTCATCCTGCAGCGTCGCAAGACTCCGGAGTTTGTCCGCCAGGATGACGCCAAGGATGACAACGTTTTTAACCGTGACGAGCTGGTCTACGGCGTGGACGATCGCAAGAACGTCGGCTTCGGCTTCTGGCAGATGGCCTTCGGTTCCAAGGACACCCTTGACGCCACCAACTTTGATGCGGCCATGGCCGCCATGGGCGCCTTCAAGGGCGACCACGGCAAGCCCCTGGGCGTCATGCCCAACCTGCTCGTTGTGGGCTCCGGCAACCGGGCCGCTGCCAAGGCAGTGATCGAGGCGGAACGGCTGGCCAACGGTGCCAGCAACACCAACTTCAAGGCGGTTGATGTGCTGGTTGTGCCCTGGCTGGATTAGCGAGGGATCTTCATCGAAGTTGAATGAATAAACGCGGGGCGGTGAACCGCCCCGCGTTGCGGGAGAACCAATCATGATCACAATACAGAGTAAGCGGGAGGGGTTTCGGCGCTGCGGCGTGGCCCATTCCAAGACGCGCACGGAATATGAGGACGGGTATTGGTCGGACGAGGATCTGCAGCGGCTTAAGGATGAGCCGATGCTTGTCGTTGCCGAGGTGTCCGAAGGCGGTGGAGGCAACACCGATCAGGCCGACCCTAGACTTGTCGGCGGCAATAACACCAAGGAATCCGGGGCAGATGCCGCCAGTGCAGAGCAGGCCGGCGACCAAGACGCCGGCGGGCCTGGGGATGGTGACGAGATCGGCATGGATGCCATTGTTGCTGCCATCGGCCGCCTGCCCATGGACGACCCTGATCTGTGGAGCGCCTCATCAGGCAAGCCGCATGTCAAGGCTGTTGAGGAGTCCCTTGGCGCCAACATCGACAGTGCCCGGCGCGATGAGGCATGGGAGATCTACCAGGCGGGCCGCGAGGCGGGTGAGTAATGTACTGCACCCAGGCGGATATGGTTGCCCGGTATGGCGAGGAGGAGCTGATCCAACTCACCGACCGGGTCTCTCTGGGGGTGATCGACACCACGGTGCTTGACCTGGCCCTGGGCGATGCCGCCGCCGAGATAGACGGCTATCTTGCCGGGCGGTATGAGTTGCCCCTGGCCGAGGTGCCGGCGGCGCTCACATTGATTGCCTGCGATATCGCCAGGTACCGGCTCTATGACGACGGCGCCACCAGCAGCGTCAAGGACCGGTATGACCAGGCTGTGCTCTATCTGCGCCAGGTTGCCAAGGGCGATGTGGGGTTGGTGCAGCCGGCCGGTGCCGTGGCAGAGACGGCAGGCATGGCCGAGTTTGAGGGCGGCCGCACTGTCTTTAACGGTGGGGGCTTCTGATGGGCATCATCACCGACATTGAAGATGCGATCATCTCCCTTGCTGCAGCCAGGCTCGGCAGTACGGTGCGCAAGATTGAGACATTGCCGGGCGGCTGGACCATGGAGACGCTGAAGCGGGCCTTGCAGTTTGCGCCGGGCGTCTATGTGGCATTTTTGGGCGCCAAGCCAGGCTCGGTTGACGGCTATTTTGACGGCCGCTTTTCAGTGTACATGGTGAGCAAGGGCGCCAGCGAGACAAGCCGGCGGCGGGGCAACCAGCGGGTGATCGGCGCCTATGACATGATCGAGCGGCTGCTGCCTTATCTGCATGTGCTTGATGTTGAGGAGATCGGCAGCGCCATGGTGAGCGGTGTGGACAACCTGTTCCGCGACGCCATGTTCGAGCTGGGCGGCACGGTGTACGCCATCAATTTGACCATGCCGCACATGCCGCTTGATTACGAGCCGGACATCAGCGGCCTGGCAGATTTTGTGCTGTGGCACGGCGAGGCCTATGACGAGGGCGGCATTGATGCCGGTGACGATCCGCTCATAATCGGTGAGCAAAAGCTGAATCAATAAGGAGGGCATGACATGCCGACTAAACTACTGAAGCCTGCGACAAACAAGACAACCGGTAAGCCGAACAAGGTGCGCATGCCTGATAAGCCAGGCACTCACCTGCCGGAGAAGGGCGCCAAGGTGGAACTGAACAAGTGGTGGCGGCGCCGGTTGCGCGACGGCTCCGTGATCGACCCGGCGGCCGGAAAGGATGAGGATGCCAAGGCCAAAACGGCCAAGAAGTAGCAGCGGCTACGCCAAATAACAAAGGAGTAAAGCATTATGCTGCCATTTAATGAATTGCCGGCGTCCCTGCGGCTGCCCGGCGTATATATCGAGATCGACAACTCTCTGGCGGCCCAGGCCGAGCAGCAGTTTAAGCTGCTGGTCATCGGCCAGCGGCTGAGCACGGGCGCCGTTGCCGAGGGTGTGCCCACCAGAATCACCAACTACAACCAGGCCGAGGAGGCCTTTGGGCGCGGCGCCATGCTTGCCGAGATGTTCCGGAAGATCAAGGATGTCGATCGCTACACCGAGACCTGGGGCATTGCCCTGGACGACGATGTGGCCGGGGGGGAGGCTGCAGGCAGTGTTGACATGCCTGGCACGGCCACCGAGAGCGGCACCTTTACCTTATACGTCGGCGGCACCAAGGTGCGGGCTGCGGTTGCCTCGGGCGATAGCGGCGAGGATGTTGCCACGGCCCTGGCCGCTGCCATTAATGCCGACACCACCCTGCCGGTGACGGCATCGGTCAACGGCGTAACCGCCACCCAGGTGGACATCACCTGTCGCTGGAAGGGCGAGACCGGCAACGATATTGACCTGCGGATGAACTATTACGGCGAAAAGACCCCCAAGGGGATCACCGTTACCATTACACCGATGAGCGGCGGCACTGCCAATCCGGACATTGCCACGGCAATCGCTGCCATGGGTGACGAATGGTACAACTGGATCGTCATGCCCTTTAGCGACACCGCCAACCTGGTGGCCCTGGAGGCAGAGCTTGACGGCCGCTACGGGCCCATGCAGCAGAAAGGCGGCCGGGCTTTTGCCGCCTATCGCGGCAGCCATGCAGACACCGGCACATTCGGCGGCACCCGTAACAGCCCGCATGTAACGTGCATGGGTACAAACATCTTGCCGACGCCGCCCTATCTGTTTGCGGCCATCAACGCCATTGCCGCGGCCAACCCGCTGGCTCTGGACCCGGCCAGGCCACTACAGACCCTCTGGCTTGAGGGTGTGCTGCCGCCTGCCATCGAGGACCGCTGGGACGATGCCGAGCGTAACCTGCTGCTCTATGACGGTATTGCCACATACCGGGTGACCAAGGATGGCCGCTGCCTGATCGAGCGGCAGATCACCATGTATCAGTATAACGATGTCGGTGTTGAGGATATCAGCTATCTGGACATCAACCGGCCTGAGACGCTGGAGCGCATCAGGTACGAGCAGCGGGCCAGGGTTGCTCTGCTCTTTCCACGGCATAAGCTCTCTGACGATAACGATGCGGCTTTTGCGCCGGGTCAGCCCATTGTGACTGATGATGTCCTTCGGGGAGAGTTGCTTGCACTGTACCAGGTGTTTATCGAGCGTGGCTGGTGTGATGATTATGAAGGATATGCGGCATCAATTATCACTGAAATCGACACCGCATCCGGTCGGGCTAACTGGAAGGATGAGCCCAGGCTTGTCGGCCAGGCCCGCACCTTTGCCGGGCTCACCCAGTTCCGCATTTAGCCTGGAGGGGTGAGTACAGCAGCACTGCTTCACCCACACATCTTGGGATAGCAACTCGAGGTTTTCGAGAGGGAGAACGATATGAAACGAATCACAGGCCGAGCAACGGTATACGTTGACGGCGAGCAAATGGAGATGGAGCGCGGCGCCACGGCCAACCCGGGCGGCATTGCGCGCGATTTCGAGCGGCATCATGGCCGGACATACGCCACGGAGAGCGAGGAGGCGCCCTTTGTGGAGGGTAACATCATCCACACCAAGGACACCGATGTGGTGGCGCTTTCTGCAATCGACAACGCCACGGTGATCTTTAAGTGTGACACCGGCCAGAAGTGGGTCATGCGTGGTGCGGCCACAGAGAACCCGGTGGGTGTTGAGGCCAAGAGCCCCATTAAGCTGGTCGGCGATTCGTGGGAGGCCATGTAATGGCGCGCATCAAGGGCAGCCTCATCCACGGCCTGAAGGTGGGCAAGGAGTACCTCAAGGACTTTGAGCTGCATGACCATCTGACGGCCGGCATGATTATCGATGCCAAGGAGGCCGCCGAAAAGGTGGTGCCGTTTGAGATGCACGGCAGCATGAGGCCGGTGGTGGTGGAGAGCCCCGCCAAGCTGGGGGCGTTGATCCTCTGTCGGCAGGTGGCCAGTATCGGCTACCTGGCCGGGCCTCTCGACTATGATCTGTTCGGCACGTTGCACGAAGAGGATCTTGATGTGCTCAACCTCTATGCTGATCTGGCAGCCGGTGCTTTAACCTCCAAAGAGGTGGCGAAGCGGCTTGCCGAGCGTGCGGCAAAGGCGTCTCCGGAGGTGACGCAAAGGGGGCGAGACGATAGCCCTTGCGGAGACGCTGGCGACAGCGGAGCAGCAGATGACGCGCAAGGGCGTGCGGATGACTGACATACAGGCATTGCGCAAGGAGCCGCTCAGGCGGCTGTTATCCATGGACAGTGAAGACCTATGAGCGACCTGCGCACACGCATACTTGTTGACATGGCCGGCAACCTGGAGCAGCGCGCCCAGCGTTATTCCGGGGCCATTGACCGGTTCGGCAAGAAGGGGCGACGCAGTATGGCCATGTTGCGGCGTGGGACTGAGACGGCAAGCCGGGGGCTGGACCAGCTCGGCAACCGCTATACGGCCCTGCTCACCGGCGCGGCCGGCTTTGGTACGGCCCGGATGGTGATGAACCTGGAAGACCGCTTTGTGCGCCTCGGCATCCAGGCCAAAGCATCGGCCGAGAAGATCGACCATCTCAAGGAGAAAATATACAAGACGGCCAGGGCGTCTGAGATTCGCCTTGATCCGGGCGAGATCACCGGCGCCATCGAGGAGATTGTCGAAAAGACCGGCGACCTTGAGTTTGCCGAGAAGAATATCCGCAATATCGGCCTGGCCATTTCGGCCACCGGCGCAACAGGCAAGGATATCGGCGGCATTATGGCCGAGTTCCAGAAGATGGGCATGGTCGACCCGACACAGGTGCTGGAAGCCCTGGACATACTCAATGTGCAGGGCAAGGAGGGAGCCTTTACATTGCAGAACCTGGCCGCCCTCGGCCCCAGGGTTGTGGCAGCCTATGCGTCCAGCGGGCGGGGCGGGATACAGGCTATCCGGGAGATGGGCGCGGCTTTGCAGGTTATCAGACAGGGCACCGGCTCGTCCGAGATGGCGGCCACCGCTTTTGAGGCGGTGATGCGCACCATGTCCGATGCCAAGAAGATCAAGTTATTGGAGGACAAGCTTGGACTTGATGTATGGGCGGACAAGGAAAAAGAGGTGCTGCGGCCCATTAACGAGCTGATGGTGGAAATAATCCAGGCAGCAAAGGGCCGGCAGACCGTGCTCTCCAGGGTCTTTGATGCCGAGGCGATTCGGGCGTTCAACGCGGCTGTCGGGGAATTCAAGCGCGACGGTTCGGTGGGGATGTTTGAAAAATTTATGGACATGCAGGCCGACGGTGTCGCCACCACCAGGGACAGTGCCAGGGCGGCTGAGACCGGCACCCGGGCCTTGAGCCAGCTTTATGTGGCGTGGGAGCAGTTTGCCGACTCGAAATTGACCGGGCCGATCAGGGAGCTGACCGAGCTGCTTAACAGCGTGGACCAGGAGACAGTGGACCGCTGGTTGTCGCTTGGCACCGGCCTGGCTGTTGGCCTGGGCGGCCTGGTTGTCGCCAACAAGGCGGCACGGGCAGGTAAGGGGCTGTGGGATTTGAGTAGACAGCTCCGAGGCGGCAAGGGTGGCGCTGCAGCGGGCCAGGCTGGTTTGGGCGGGTTCGGCAATGCCGTGCCCGTGTATGTGGTGAATGGCCCTGCTTCAATTTGGCCGGGTGGTGGCGGTGCGGCAGCAGGTGGCGGCGCAGCAACCCAAGCCGCAGCGGGCGGCGCCGGCCTGGCTACGGTCATGGCGCCTCTGGTGGCGGCCGTCGGCACCGTTGCCGCTGCTTGGACCAGCCAGAAGATAGGCAAGTCCCTGGCCCGGGCCGAGGCGGGCATGAAGAGCACGGAGAATCTGATGGCGCTGCGCTCTCGCCACATGGTGATGGGGGGCGGCCCGGACTCGTATCAGGTGAAGACCATTGACCGGGAGCTGGCCAGGCGCTACGGCATGGACCAATCGACAATGAGCGGCCATGGCCAGCCCCAGGAGATGCGCGGTGAGATGGTGGTGAAGGTGCAGGCGGAAAGGGGTACATCCGCCAGGGTGGACGGCCTGCGGTCAAGCCATGATGGCTTTAATTTGCAGGCAGAGACTGAGGTGGGGTTTGCCTCGGGGGGTAGCTGGTGATGTTGTTAGTCGCTCACGGTGATATCGTCACAGGATATCTTGTATGGCAGATTGTCAACTCGGTAGCAGACTCGCCGACGGTCAGATGGCCAGAAGTCAGCACGTTGCATGTATTTTCTGCCGCCAAGCTCCATGTAGCGCAAGGCAATTTTCGCGAACTCATACTCGGCAAGCTTCTGGCGATCTGGGGTCATGCTCTCAAAAGGTTCGTGCCTGATCAGGGTGAGCCCTTCTGCGCCGAACTCACACGAAAAGCCTGTTGTGTTTGGGTCTATTTGCTCACACTCATAAGCAATAACAACCCCACGCGGAGTTTGCGGTTCTGCCTTGGCAACAGCGGACACGGCCAAGATTACGATGGTGAAAAGGATATGTCGTGTCATGGTATGCGCTCCTTATGTTGGTTACATGATCAGCCTACCATGATCGGGGTGGTGAGTAAAGTATGAGCAAGTGGCGAGACACCATAAAAGCCAGGAGTGTTGATAGCAAAGCGCTGACCGGCAGCTTGGGAGGGGCGCTGTTTATCGTGCCGAGCTCTGAGGGGGTGTTTGGCCGCCGCACGGTGCTGCACGAGTACCCGCAGCGCGATACGCCCTGGGTTGAGGATTCGGGGCGCAAGGGGCGGCAGTTTCCCCTTGAGGTGTTTGTGGACCGCCGCGTTAACCCTGATTACCAGGTGGCCCGCGATGCACTCATTGTCGTCCTTGAGAAAGAGGGGCCGCACACCCTGGTGCACCCGTGGTACGGCACCATGACGGTGAGCCTGCTTGAGCCTGCCTCGGTGCAGGAGATAACGGGCAGGGGCGGCCGGGCCACCTTCAGGCTGGTGCTCGTGGAAGACGGCGGGTTGATCTTTCCGTCATCCTCCACTGACACGAGCCAAGAGACAAACGACAGGGCGGATGACGCCCTTGGTGCGGTCGAGGATGACTTTTTGGACATCTTTGACACGGACGGCCTGCCTGATTGGGGCCTGGCCGAGATGGCAGACGACGTGTACACCACATTGGCCGAGCTGGAGGAGATAGTGGACGGTGCCAGCGGGCGGGTGGCTGCCGAGATCCGCACGCCGGCTAATGTGGTGACATCCATTGTCGGCTCTATCCAGCGCATCGAGGATAGCGTTACCGAGCCGCTGCGGGCCATATCATTATATAAGAGGCTGTTTGGTGCCGGCAGTGACAGCCGTACCATCCGGGCCACTACACCGGTGCGGCGGCAGCAGGCAACAAGCACGGCGGCCTTGCAGCGGCTGACCAGGCAGACGGCGGTGATTGAGGCGTGCCGGGTATCGAGCAAGGCGGAGTTTGAGACACGGGATGAGGCCCTGGAGACCTCGGCCATGCTGTTGGCCGCCATGGACAGCATGATTGAGGGTGTGGACCCGGTGAGCGGCGAGCCGATCAGCGACGCTGTCTATCAGCAGCTGGCGGCGTTACGGGCTGCCGTGGCCATTGACCTGCGGACCAGGGGCGCACGGCTGCCGGAGCTTACCACATACACGCCGCCTGCCACCCTGCCGGCCCTTGTTGTGGCCCACCAGGTGTATGGCGACGCCACCCGCGAGCAGGAGATCATCGAGCGCAACCGCATCGGCCATCCCGGCTTTGTGCCGGGTGGCGAGGCGTTGGAGATACTACATGGCTGACGACAAGATTGAGCTTGTTGTAAACGGCACGGTGTACAGCGGCTGGAAGAAGGTGAGTGTGCGGCGCTCCATGGACTATTTTGCCGGCTCTTTTGACCTGGGGCTGACCGACACCCAGGCGGGCGAGGCCCGGACGATTAAGCTGGGTAGCCCGTGCCGGGTAAAGGTGGGCGGGGAGCTGCTCATCACCGGCCATATTGACCGGGTCAGGCCGAGCTATGACGGCACGAGTCGGGAGCTGACCGTATCCGGCCGTTCCAAGGTTGCCGATCTGGTTGATTGCTCGTTGCCTCCGCATGACTCAGGGGCGGGGCAGCGCAACAATCAGACACTTTTGCAGCTTGCCGCAGCTGTTGCCGGGCGCTTCGGCATTAAGGCGCGTAGCGAGGTAGATGGGCTTGAGCAGATTACACAGGCAGTGCTCGCCCCGGAGCAGACAGCGTATGAGTTCCTGGAGCTACATGCCAGGACTGCCGGGGTGCGATTGATGGACGATCCGGACGGCAATGTGGTGATCACCAGGGCCAGTGATGAGCGGGTGGGCACGGCCCTGGTGCTGGGTGAGAACATCGAGGAGGCGGAGGGGGACTTCAGCGAACGGGACCGATTTAGCCATTATTATATTGTAGGGCAGCGTTCTTTTTCTGGAGACAAGTCTGCTGAATCTGACGCCCATATCTCAGGCAGGGCAGAAGATATCAAGCCCAGGTACAGGCCGACAACCACAAACGCCGAGGGTATGGTTGGCGGCATCGGCGAGGCAAATCGCCGGGCCGAGTGGCAGCGCAACGTGCAGTATGGCCGCTCTCGGTCGGCTGTTTATACGGGAAGCGGCTGGCGCCATGCGGACGGCTTGTGGCGGCCCAACACCAATGTGTTGGTGCGGGACGAGTGGATGGGCTTTACGGGCGCCAACGGCCAGGGCGAGTGGCTGATGATCGGCACGGTTGAGTACGTGATCGACGAGGGTGGCAAGCGCACCAGGTTAACCGTGATGCCCAGGGAGGCTTACGACATGGAGCCGCTGCCGGCGGAAGACGAGGGGTTCAGCTGGTGAGCGACTCCGTATTCAAGCGTCTTACCAGGCCGATCAGGCGGCGTATTAAGCTGATGATCTCGCGGGCGGTTGGCAGGCTTGTTGACCCATCAACCCTTGTGCAGACCCTGCAGGTGGAACTGCTCAAGGGTGAGGTGCTGGACGGCGTTGAGCATGTTGAGGGCTATGGCCGCACCGCGCATCCGCCGGAAGGCTATGAGGCGGTGACGGCATCCATGGGCGGCGACAGGTCGCACACGGTGGCGTTGTCTGCTTTTCATCGGCTGTTCCGGCCCACCGGGTTTAAGGCCGGCGAGAACGTCATCTATGACGACCAGGGCCAGGTGATTGCCCTGCTGCGTGACAAGACAATCCATATATATGGATGCGACACGCTGATCGCGGACGTGGCCACCGAGGCGACCATTACCTGCCCGCTGGTGACCATTGCCGCCACAGACAAGATACGTTTTGAGACGCCGCGCCTGGAGTGCACCGGCGAGATTATCGACAAGTGCGATACGACCAATGTCTCCATGAGTGATATGCGCCAGGTGTATGACAGCCACAATCACCCGGAAAATGACAATGGTGGGCCGACAGATCCCCCGAACCAGCAGATGGACAGAGACTGATGGGAGATGAAATTTTAGCCATAGAGGCAATGATTGCCGAGATTGAGGCCGCGCCTTTGGCAGTGGCCGATACGCGCATTGCCGAGTTGACCAATGCGATAATCAGGTGCGAGATGCGGACCGAGGCGGCCCCGGACGTGTCGATGATCGACCATCTGATCGGGCTGCAGGAGGCGGTGGCTGCCGATCCCCTCGGGTGGGCCGAGGCGGAACTTGCCCGGCTATATGAGGTGCTTGCCATGCTGCAGGCGCAGGAGGTGGAGTAGTGGCGATTACCATTTCCACAGCTGCAGAGCTACAGGCCATTAACAACGACCTTGCCGGTGATTATGTTGTTGTTGCAGATATCCCGCAAGGCGACATGGCCACGTGGAATGGCGGCGAAGGTTTTGTGCCATTGGCCGGCGCAACTGGCTCCATCTCGTTCACCGGGCAGCTGGACGGCCAAGGGCATACAGTGTCCATATATATGGATCGGCCGGGCGCGGATTACCAGTCCCTGTTCTATTTGATCGACGGGGTTGTTGAAGATCTGCACATAGACGCGGAAATCACCGGGAATAGATACTCGGGAGCCCTTGCCGGTAGGGGTGTTGGGGCAGCGGGCCGAGTAAGCAAGTGCCGGTTTACCGGCTCAGTCACCGATTTGACCGCCACCTCCGCATGCTCCGGCGGCGTTATCGGCATATCAGATGGTGGCTTTGCAGACACAGGGCTAATTGAGGATTGCGAGAATCATATTGCTTTTGCAGCCCTCGATGCGACGGGCTATGTCGGCGGGTTTATCGGGTACTTGCGTGACACTATCTGCCGCCGATGTTACTCCGTCGGCACGGTTGATGCCCCGCTCGCAACGAGTAACAACGGTGGGTTCGCCGGTCGCGAGTATTCGGCTATCTATGCTGATAACTTCTACGACTCGGACATTGCCGGGTACTCTGACACGACTGCCGCCACGCCCAAGACTACAGCCGAGATGCAGCAGCAGGCCACGTTTGTCGGGTGGGATTTCGATACGGTGTGGCAGATTGCCGAGGGCACCGGCTATCCGGAGCTGCGCATTTTTGCAGCGGTGGAGCCCACAACGGAACAGGTTGTTGCCGCCACCTTGCAGGGGCTGTTTGGGATTGAAGGAGTAAGTGGTGGGCCTGTAGAGCAGGTGGTCTATGCCGATGAGTCTGGCGTTTATCAGGCAGAGCAGGGCATTTATAGCCTGGAGACGCCCGCCGGGCCGGCCGGACAGATCTTCTTTGTTTTGGGGGACGCTGTCGGGCCGATTGACCAGGCTATCTATTCTTTGGGCACTGTTGCCGGGCCGCTGGTGCAGGCCTTGCTTGAACGGGCATCCGTATTGGCGGCGACCTTGCAACAGCTTTACGGCCAAGAGAGTGTGATCGGCGTGACACGGCAGGTGGTGATCGACCAGGTGAGCGGAGAGCGCCGCGAGGTGCTGCTGTTTGCGCCGCTCACTTTACAGATCGACCTGGTTGCCGAGCCGATCATGCAGATTGATTTGACGGCAGATATGATGATGGTGGTGACACAATGAGTGAGCAGCGTAAGCCGGGACAGACAGGTGATGACGGCACACGGATACGTATCGAGCTGGGCGTGGATGCCTCAACGGCCGCAGTGGCCACGATCAAGGTCCGTAAACCTGACTTCACAACGGAGACCTGGCCTGCAACGCCTGACGGCACCTCTATTTATTACGATGCGGCGGCCAGTGATCTTGACCAGGTCGGGGATTATATCGTGCAGGCGTATGTCGATCTGCCTGGCTTGAGCTGGGCCGGCCATAGCCCCAAGGTGGGCTTTAAAATCTTGGATAACATTTTTTAGGAGGGATTGATGGGCATATTCAACTTGTACCATGACTCCGGGTTGACAAATCCGGTCGAGGCCGGCGACCCTCTGGTGACAGAGCACAATGCGGACGGATCGACAGGCGCGGTGGATGTGCAGCTGTTTTTCGGCTCGGACGACGACACCAAAAACGCCGAGGCCGACAGCAACCCGGGCGTGGACCAGATCGAGCTATCAATCGTTGACGGTGACGGCGCCAATGGCCATGAGCCGACCGTGATGGCGCTTGCTTTGAGCCAGGCCGGGCTGGACGCGGCTGTGCCGGGTGCCCCTGTTGATCTTGGCACCTCGGTTGCCGGAGGAGTCGCGGCCGCGATCCCCGTGTGGGTGCGGGTGACGGAAGGGGTGCAGGAGGTTGCCAATTGGGCCGATCTGTCTTTGCAGACAAACCAGCTTAAGATCACGGCGGTGTAGCTGCAGTGGATGCCCAAATCATCTATAACGGCCGCGAGTTCAGCTTTGACATGTTCGTGCGGGACGGAGACATTGCCGGTGACAACGGCCTGCTGACCGCTGTGCTGGTGAGCCTGTTTACTGACCGGCGGGCCAATGATGACGACGTGATTCCGGACGGCACCGGGCATAAACGCGGCAGTTGGCAGGATCAGTATGCAGATGTGCCCGGAGACTTACAGGGCAGCCGTTTGTGGCTGCTTAGCCGCGAGAAGGAGTTGCCGGACGTTTTGGAGCGGGCGCAGTTGTATGCCGAGGAGGCACTGGCGTGGATGATCGAGGACGGGATTGCCGAGTCTGTTTCTTGCCCTGCCGAGTTTGTGCAGGCCGGGGTTGTGGGGCTGCTGATTGGCATCAAGCTTGTTGACGGTTCCTGGTTCGAGAGTGTGATCAACTATCCGTTGGAGGGGTAAATGGGCTTTGACAGACCAACAATACCGGCACTGAAAGACCGGGTTAATGCAGACATCGACGGCTATGTGGCAGGTGTTGAGCCGCGTTTGCGCCGCTCTTTGACCGGTGCCCAGGCCAAGGCGGAGGTTGGCCTGGCGCACGGGCTGCACGGCCATATTGCCTATGCTGCAAAGCAGATTTTGCCGACTATGGCTGATGAGCAGCATTTCGGCGAGCATGCCTCGTGGTGGGGGGTTGGGCGGAACCCGGCCACGGCGGCCGGCGGGGTTGTTGATGTTGTCGGGACTGATGGGGCTGTTATCCCTGTCGGCCGCGTGCTGCAACGCGGTGACGGTGTGCAGTACACGGTTGATGCCGAGGTGGTGGTCGCCGGAGGCGTTGCATCGCCTGTTGTGACGTGTGTTGCACCAGGGCAGGACGGCAATGCCCTGGCCGGGACATCTTTGACTTTTGTGACGCCTGTCTCCGGGGTGCAGAGTGCGGCCACGGTGGGTGCCGGCGGCTTGACCGGTGGCACCGACATTGAGGAGTTGGAGGACTGGCGAGACAGGTTGGTCGAGCGGGTGCAAGACCCTCCCCAGGGTGGTAGCTTGGCTGATTACGTTTTGTGGGCCAAGGAGGTGAGCGGCGTGACCAGGGTGTGGCCTTTTGGGAATTGGGTGGGGCCCGGCACGGTGGGAGTCTTCTTTGTGCGTGATGATGACGCGGATTTTATCCCTGATGCGGCAGAGGTGCAGGCGGTTAAGGACCACATCGATACTGTGCGGCAGGTCGGCATGAAAGGGTTGTACGTGATGGCGCCGGAGGTTGTGGCTGTTGATATGACCATCAAGCTTGAACCGAACACCAGCGTGGTCCAGGCGGCGGTGACGGCCGAGATCGAGGACTTTTTCAGGCGTGAGGCCCAGGTCGAGGATGGCGGCGGCAGCGGCACTTTGAAGTTGAGCCGTATTCGGGAAGCGATCAGCCTTGCCGACGGCGAGACGGATCACGAACTGGTGGTGCCGGCCGCAAACCCGACTTTTACGCCCGGCCAGATCGCCAAGCTTGGCGTCATAACGTATCAGGGTCTGTAAATGGCAAAGACGGCATCTGAGTATAAGCAGCAGTTTAAGGCGTTATTGCCGCCGGGGAAGCTGTGGGAGTCCCTCGGCCGGGAGGGCAGCGTTGCCGATAGGCTGTGGGAGGCCAAGGCGCAGGAGTATGCCAGGATAGACCGGCGGGTTGATGATCTGCTGGCTGAGGCAAACCCGCTGCGGACTGTGGAGATGCTGCCCGACTGGGAGGAGTTTGCCGGGCTGCCTGACGTGTGCACCGGTACGCTTTTGACCGTGCAGCAGCGGCGCAATGCCCTGGTGCAGAAGCTGACCAGCGTTGGCGGCCAGAGCCGGGCATATTTTGTCGGCGTGGCGGCGGCGCTGGGCTACGAGATCACCATTGACGAGTTTGAACCGCACACCTGTGAGACGGCCTGCGACCAGCCTATTTACGATGAGGACTGGCGCTGGACATGGCGGGTGAACGCGGCTGAACAGACAATAATTGAATCGACCTGTGAGAGCCCGTGCAACGAGCCGCTGCGGGTATGGGGTAACGAGCTGCTTGAGTGCACCATTGAGAGACTCAAGCCGGCACATACGAACGTCTTGTTCGGATATGGAGGATAATTATGCATAGATGTGATACGTCGACGGCGGTGGCCGTTATGCCGGATCCGGAGCCGGCAGGTGATCCTGGGTATTTTACTAAGGGTGACCCGGTGGCCGGCCAGGGCGCCACGGTGCCGGGACAGGACATGTGGAATGCCGTGGTGGAGGAGTTGTGTAACATTCTGGATGCATTCGGCGAGGCGCCGGACCAGACAAAGCAGGACTATGGCCAGATTGCCACCGTATTGCTGGCCAATTTGGCAAACATAGCAGGCAATGCATCGCAGGTTTTCCGGGCGGCGCCAGGCGTTGCCGACAACGAGGTTGTTGTGCGCGGCCAGGTGGCGACGACGACGGAAAAAGGCATTGTGGAGCTGGCAACAAATCCGGAAGCGCTGGATGGTCTTGATGCCGAACGTGCGGTGACGCCGGCTAATCTCGGCGCCACCATGTACGGTTTTGGACAGTCTGTGCAGGACGTGCTTGCCTCCAGGGCGGGCGAGGTGACATATACAAACTCGACCGGCCGGCCTATTTTCGTCAGCGTGATTATTGCGTCTGACCAAACCACCGGTACTGTTGCAGTAGGGGATATGTTCGTCGACGATGTCCGCATTGTCCGGGGGAGGCTTATAACCCCGGTAAACAACAGCGTGCAGCTTAACTTGCAGGCGATGGTGCCCCACGGCAGCACTTATGCTGTTAAAGGCGTGACGGCTGGGACGATGACAATCTGGACGGAGATCAGATGATGAAGCACTACAAAGATGCCGACTTGAACATTTTTGGGATTGATGATGGTCAGGAAGACTTGGTGATGGATGGCTGGGTTGAGATTACCGAGGCTGAGCGTGACCAAATTATCGAGAGTAAAAAGCCTGCGCCAACAGCCGATGAATTGCGCGCCGCCGCTATGCTTACCGGCGCCGATTACAATGGCCAGGCTGTGAGCCTGACGGCGGCAGACGGCAACGGCATGCTCCAGGCGAAAGCCGCATTTGAAATGGGGTTGACGGAGACGGTGATACACTTTGAAAACGGCGCCGAGGTGCCGGTTACTGCGGCGGAGTTTCCCGATTTTGCATTGTGGTTCGTCACCGAGCGCAACAAATTCTTTGCACCATAAAAAAAAGAAGGAGCGACCTGGTCGTGCAGCAACACGACCAGGCCTCCTGACTCAACAGTGAGCAAACCACTGTGAACCAGGCCTAGGGCTCCTCCACCGTGCACACGGCAGGAGCATCCTACCACAATTCTTTAATATAATTAAGGAGGTTCACAGGATGTTCAAACCGATTATCCCCTGGATAGGCGGCAAACGTCGTCTAGCAAAACACGTTCTCCCGCTATTTCCCGACCACACCTGCTACTGCGAGCCGTTTTGCGGGGCCGGGGCTTTGTTTTTTCTCAAACAGCAAAGCAAGAGCGAGGTCATCAATGATGTCAACAGCGACATTGTTAACCTCTACCGCGTGGTACAGCACCATTTGGAAGAGTTCGTTCGCCATTTCAAATGGGCGTTGATCAGCCGAGAAATTTACAAATGGGCCCAGGACACACCGCCAGAGATATTGACAGACATCCAGAAGGCCGCTCGGTTTTTCTATCTTCAGAAACTGGCTTTTGGCGGCAAGGTGAGTGGCCGGACCTTTGGGACAGCTACCACATCCCCGCCGCGACTTAACCTCACAAGAATAGAAGAGGATCTGAGCGCCGCCCACCTTCGCCTTTCCAGGACAACGGTTGAACATCTTGACTGGCAGACCTGCGTCAAGAAATATGACCGCCAGCATACCCTGTTTTATCTCGACCCTCCGTACTGGCAAACCGAAGGTTATGGCGTACCGTTTGAGTTTTGCCAATACATAGCCATGGCCGACCTGATGCGCTCAATGAAAGGCAAGGCCATCCTCAGCATAAATGACCACCCTGACATTCGGAGAGTTTTTGACGGGTTCGATTGTGATATTGTCGGGATCAACTACACACCAGGCGGCCCAACCAACAAGAAGAATGCCCGCGAGTTGATAATCAGGAATTGGTAGCCAAATAAAAAAAAGAAAATACTTTTTTTATCTGCAAAAAAACCTCATTTTACATGCGCGCTTACACTAACTCCTAACTCCTAACTCCTAAATATTGAAATTGAAATCATAAAAAAAAGGGGCTGCCGCATCTGCGACAGCCCCTTTTTTATAACGGCAAGCGAACAGGCCCCCTCTTACAAGAACTTCTTCTCCAGCTTGTCGGAGAGCAACTCAATCTGACCGCGGGTGGAACCGTCGCGGGCAATTTTGGTGGAAATGGTGCGGACGGCATGGACCACGGTGGAATGATCGCGGTTTAGGGCGCGGCCGATATCGGCCAGGGCATAGCCGGTGTGCTTGCGGGCCAGATACATACAGACCTGCCGCGGAAAGGCCACCGTCCTTTTGCGCGATTTGGACTGCAGCTCATTAATGGTCACCTTGTACTGTGCCGCAATAAAATCACGGATCATCTCCACGGAGAGTTGTCCCTGTTGCCCTATAATATTGGTCAGGACCTCCTTGACCATATCAAAATCAGGCGGTGCCCCGAGAAGGGCGGCACGGGCCTTGATCCCCACGACAATACTTTCCAGTTGTCTGATGTCACCCTTGATGTTTTCCGCCAGATAGCCGATCAGATTTTCGGTGAGCTGCAGGTCGCAGTTGGCGGCCTTGCGACTGATGATCTTCACCCGGGTATTGAGGCCCGGAGGGTTGATGGTGGTGATCAGGCCATAGGCCAGGCGGGAACGCAGCCCGTCGTCCAGGTTGTCTATTTCCCGGGGTGATTTTGAGCTGGTAAAAACAACGCGTTTGCCGCACTCCATCAATATATCCAGAGTCTCGGCCAGCTCACTCTGGGTCTTGGTGCGGCCGGACAGGGTGTGGACATCCTCAATGAGCAGGACGTCGCACTGCTTCTGATACTTATCCTTGAAGTTGGCCATGGTGTTGGCCTTGATGTCCTTGACCATCTCGGCGGTGAGCTGCTGGGCCGTGAGATAGTGGAGACGGGTGGACGGCGCATGGTTGACGATGTGATGGGCCACGGCGTGGGTCAGATGGCTCTTGCCCATGCCGGTGCCGCCATTGATATAGATGGTATTGCCCAGGTCGGGACGGGCATGGGCAATGGCGTCACAGGCCGAATGGGCCAGCATATTGCAGTTGCCCACCATGAACTCGTCAAAGGTATAGCGAGGATTAAGGGCCTTGGTAAATTGCCTGACAACCGGCATGGTGGGCAACCGCATCTGTTGCGGCTGGCCTTCGTTATGTCCCGGCGCTGTTTGAGCGGCTTCGACAAAGGAGACCGGCATGTCTGCCTTGCCCAACTCCTGCAGAGCAGTCTCAATATCAGTCAGATACTTATCCTGCACCCAGTTACAGAAAAAACTATCCGGCCCGGTCAGGACAAGTCCCTGGCCCTCTTCCTCGTGTCCTTTTAACGGCGAAATCCACAAGGAATAGGCGTTTTTCGGAATTTTTTGGGAAAGTTTCTCTTTAACGGATTGCCACAGCATAGATATAAACTCAAAAAGGTTTGGGGGGAACGGATTACTTGGCGCTGTTTAGAATGGCTCAAAAAGTTGCAGATGTTTTAGCTACTATGCAGCAGGGTGTCAAAGCCGATGAGCCGGAAAAATCTCAAAAAAAGACCGGAGTTATCAACAGTCTGCAGAGCCCCACCAGGCTTAGATCTACACGCTGCCCCTCACCATTCCGGCATAAACACGCCCTTTTCAGGCCCCCATGAAAAACATCGCGACAATGGGCCCTTAGAGGTTATAACGCCTCTTATCCCATCTTTTAATGAAACTCTTAACGTCATCGTTTGCTCTCATTTTCTCTTATTTTCTCTTTTTTCCTCTCATTCCCGTTAAAGTAATCCGCCGAGGTCATGGCATATTTTTTCATCGCCCGGCAGGGCTTGCAGCCATGGGCCTTTGCCGGCTGATGAATCATGCCGAGACCTTCCCAAAAAAAATTAAAAACTTTTTTTTGCCAGGATATGCCGCTCTGTTTTTTCTTCTTTCCATGCCCAAATTCTATTACTATGCCTGTTATGGATATTCATCATCTGAAGATATTTGCGGCCGTCTATAAGAATCGCAGTTTTTCGCGGGCCTCGGAGGAGCTGCACATCAGCCAGCCCACGGTCAGTGAACATATCAAGAACCTGGAAAGCGAACTGGAGTGCAAGCTCTTCGACCGGATGGGCCGGGCCATCATTCACACCGCCCAGGCGGATCTCATCCTGCCCAGGGCACTGCAGATCATCGCTGAGGTAACGGCCATTCCCACCCTGCTCATGGAGACCGGCATGGCCATCTCCGGCCATCTGATCATCGGCGCCTCCACCATCCCGGGCACCTACCTGCTGCCGGCCCTGGCCGCCCGCTTCAAGGAAAAGTATCCGGCCGTCTCCTTTGAGATCCCCATTCATGACACGGCCCACATCACCGACATGGTGGTCGGCCACGACCTGCTCTTCGGTGTGGTGGGCGCGCCGACGGAGCAGAGCCGGCTCTCCCTGCAGCCCTTTTATGATGATGAGTTGGTCTGTGCCGGCACAGCGGCGCTGGTGCAAGACCGGCAGCGGCAGGGCCTGGCCGGTGTTCCCTTTATCCAACGGGAAAAGGGGTCCGGTACCCGCCTGGTGGCCGAGAAGTTTCTGCGCGAAAGAGGGGTGGAGCAGAAAGACCTGCAGATTGTCGCCACCCTGGGCTCCACCGCCTCGGTGAAGGAGGCCGTCAAGGCAGGCCTCGGCATCTCCATCCTCTCAAAAATGGCGATCAGGGAGGAGTTGGCTGCCGGCAGCCTGCACACCCTGGAGCTGCCCGGTCCGGCCATGATCCGCAGCTTTTATCTGATGCGTCACAAAAAAAGAAGCCTGCCGCCCCACTACCAGGCCTTCTATGATATGGTGGCAAACGCCTTTAGGGTCTCTTGAATAATGAGATATTTCGGAGTGTCGCAGGCCCCCTAATCTCTTACGGGCACGCAGCATATCTGGCAGATGTGAGGATTTTTATTTCCGTAGGGCCGCAAAAATCAGCCGAAAAAGCGCAAGGAAAGAGCCCCCTCTCCCTTTTCCGGGCATTCGGGCTGATTGGCCGTGACCGGCAAAGGGTTCCGACTCACCGGCGCAGGCGGATCATCACTGGCCGGCCAAGCTCGCTGCCGTCCTCGGCCCGCCAGACAAGAAGCGCCACCCTGTCGTCGACAATATATATTTCATAGACGCTGCCCGCGCCCCTGTTGCGCAGACGATCCAGTCCTGAGACGGGCTGATAGTCCACGACAAGGGCGTCACCATGCGCAGCGCTCCGGCTGCGGAAGGCAATGCCCGCCTGGCTGAGCCTGTTGGCCACCTGAAAGGCGCTGTCACCGAGGCGGATCTTGACAATCTCGCCGTTGGGCACCGGCTGCCGGGCCAGGATGAGGAGCAGCACAATGACGCCGGTGGTGATAAAGATCAGCTTATTGTTGCGACGCCGGTTGCCCTGTTTAATCTCCATATTGCCCCACCACTCCTTATGCGAGTTAGTGTCTGTCCAGAAATAGGTCATTTCGTTCGAGATCAAGGATTGCGAGAAAAATAAGCACAGGCATATATACGATATTCCGAGCATTATTTTTTGAGCATGACGCCGAGATCGGGCCGGTAAGCGAGTTTACGAGACTCCGAGAGGGCCATTTCCGGACAGGCACGAGTTAAAAGCCGTTGCGGACCTGTGAGTCCAGGAGAATTCAGGAGTCAGAAAGGTGTGATGGAATATTTCGGACTTTCCGTGTTTTACAACCTTGCCTCACCCTTCCCTGACAAAAAAGGGCGCTGCCATGCGAAACTATAGCAAGCCGTCTCAATGGGCAGAATGGCCTTTGTGCGACTCCGCCACCTTTGCCGTCTGAAAAGAATCGGGATAGAGAATGGCGCCGATCGCCCTGATACCGTCAAGCAGACGCAGGGTGGGCCGCGCCACAAGATGCTCATCGACAATATATATCTCACCGCGCCGCACTGCCTTTAAGGCCATGAAACCCGGCTCACGGCGAATCACCTCCTTGCTCACCCGGTTCATCACACCCTGCTGGGCCAGAAAGACGTCAATATCATCGGCCTTGGCCAGAATCCGCTCCTTGCCGTAATAGGCAATATTGGTACTGCGCACCTGTTCGGCATCAGCGGCGATATTGATGCCGCCGGCGCTCTCCAGGGCAAAGACGGCCAGGGAGCTGGGCATAAAGGTCTTCATCTTGCGATGAATGGCCTCAAAGTAGACCTTTTTGCGCTGATCCGGCCGCAGCTCGGCAGTACGGCTGCGCAGGGCGGCCAACTCTTGCCGGAAGGCGCTCACCATATTTTCCGCCTCCTGGCTGCGACCGGTGAGGCGTCCCAGGCGGCGCCAGTAATCATACATGTCATGCACCGAAGTGGGCTGCAGGGAGACAACGCTGATGCCCGCCTCTTCCAGCTGCCGGATGAAATGCGGGTAGGCACGCATGATCATGGGTCGGACCAGGACAAGATCTGGCCGGGCGGCAATAAACTTCTCGGCATCTTCCCGGTAGTGAAATCTGGGCCTGTCGCGCACTGCCGAGGCCGGAAAATCGTCACCCTTGGCCACCCCGATGATCTCCGCATCCAGGCCCAGGGAAAAGAGATTCTCGGTATGGGCCGGATAGAGGGAGATAATGCGACTGAAGGGTTTGCTGAAGTGGACCTGGCGGCCATTGTCATCGACAAGCTGTTCGGCCCCCAGAGGGCCGGCCGACATCAGCAACAGGCTGACGAGCAGCAACAACTGAATATTTTTCATCTTCACATTACAACCTTCACACTTTATTAAGGGTATCTTCTGTTTCCTGACTCCTGAATTCTGAATTCTGAATTCTGAATTCTCGTGGCATCATACCTTTGAAACGGTTTTCAACTCGTTTAATATCAAGGTCATCTTGAATAATTGCTCTTTCGGAGTGTAGCAGGCTTGGCCGACCGGCGCCAGCCCCCCCTTGCCGCTCCCCTTTTTTTGGGCGGCAGGCCGGGCTGCGCCGGGCCCCGCCTTTATTGCCGACGCCACTGAAAGGCCACCTGATGGCTGCGGTTAAAGGCGTTAAAAGAGGTCTGGCACCGGACACCGAACACCTCGGCAATACGGGGCGCCGCCAGGACCTCCTCCGGAGGACCAGCGGCCTGCAGCCCCCCCTCTTTCAGCAAAAAGATCTCGTCACAAAAGGCGGCCGCCAGGTTGAGGTCATGGATGGCGGCCAGGACAATACCGCCCTCCTCCACGCGGCGGCGCACCACCTGAAAGATCTGGATAGTATGCCTGATGTCGAGATTGGCGGTGGCCTCATCCATGATGAGCAGCGGTGTGTCCTGGGCCAGGGCCCGGGCCGCCACCACCCGCTGCTTCTCACCGCCGGACAGCGCCGTGATGCTGCGGTCGGCCAAGCGGTCCACCTGCAAATCCGCCATGGCCCGACCGGTGCAGGCCCAATCCTCCGGACCAGGCGCGGCAAAGCGGCGAATATGGGGATGCCGGCCCATCATGACAATATCTCGCACCGGAAAATCAAAGCCGAGATCAAACTCCTGGGGAACAAGGGCCATTTGCCGGGCCAGTTGCCGACGGCTGTAGCTTGCCAAGGGACGCCCCTGCAGGGAAATGGCACCTTGCGCCGGTGTCAGATTGGCAATGAGCAGATCGAGAAGGGTTGTCTTGCCGCTGCCGTTGGGACCCAGCAGGCCATAAAAACGACCCGGCTCCAGGGCAAGGCTGATATGACGCAGCACCTGCCGCGGACCATAGTCAAAGGAGAGATTATCTGCTTTAAGAAAGGGCATGGAGCTGTTTCTTCCGGAAGATGTAACAGAAAAAGGGGCCGCCGATAAGAGCGGTGAGCACGCCGATGGGCACCTCGGACGGCAGCACGGCCCGGGTCAAGGTATCGGCGGCCAGCAGTAGAATGGCGCCGGCCAGAAAGGAGACCGGGATCAATTTCCGGTTGTCCGGCCCGACAATAAAGCGCATGAGATGCGGGGTGATCAGGCCGATAAAACCGATAATACCGGAGACTGACACGCAGGTGGCCGTCACCAGGGAACCGGCCACCAGCAGGATCTTGCGGGTGCGGGCCGTGTCCACACCCAGGGAGTCGGAGCTGCGCTGGCCCAGGGCCATGATATTAAGATCGCGGCCAAAGAAAAAGGCGATGACCAGGCCGGCCAGCGCCGCGCCGCATACCAGCATGACATGGGACCAGGTGCGGGCGGCAAAGCTGCCCATGAGCCAGAAGATGATCACTGCCACCTGCTCATCAGCCAGGTGTTTGATAAAACCGATACCGGCCGACAGGATGGCCGCCACTATCACCCCGGAGAGGATCAGGGTACCGGTGCCCAGCCGACCATCCACCGAGGCCAGGGCCAGGACGACAAAGAGGGTGGCCACGGCCCCGGCAAAGGCAAAGAGCGGCACGGAGTAGAGGGATAGAAAGGATATATTGATGAGCAGGGCCAGGGAGGCGCCAAAGGCGGCACCGGAGGAGACCCCCAGGGTATAGGGATCTGCCAGGGGATTGAGCAGGATGGCCTGAAAGAGCACGCCGGCCACGGCCAGGGAACCGCCCACCAGGGCGGCGGTGAGAATGCGCGGCAACCGCACCTCCCAGACCACATAGCCGAAGGTGGGGTCAAAATCCACGGGCAGGGGGCTGCCGCTCACCTTGGCCCAGATGACCTGGGCCACCTCCAGCGGCGTGATGGCCAGATAGCCCATCCCGGCCGAGACCACGATGGCCAGCACCAGGGCAAGGCCGAGGGCCGTGATCATCAGATAGGGTGGCCGGTTATGGCGGCTGCAATCAGTCATTGGCAAAAAGTATCCGAAGGTAACCACAGAGGCACGGAAAAACCTTTGTGTCTCAACTTTCCGAGTTTTGATTCCCATCGAATCTCAGCCGGCTTCCTGGAATGATGCCGTAGGAGCCCGGCCTTCCGGGCGATAAAGAGATAATGGCAACTCATCGGCGTTGTGTTATGGGTATCTTGAATAATGAGATGTTTTTGTTCGAGTTTGAGAAGCATAGAATATAAAAAGCGCGCCCTAAAAGAGGTAAGGGAGCCTGCGACACTCCGGGTGCCCTTGGGGTGCAGCATATCGAGCATATGTAAGGATTTTAATTTTCGTAGCGCCGAAAAAATCGGGCAAAACAGCAATTATTCAAGATGGCCTTATTTTTTTGGCAGTCTGCAGGCCAACAATGACATGCTGAAGTTTTTTCCACCATGCCGGAATTAAAGAAGTCAGAACCACTGATCTTCAAGCCTTTCTACTGTTTTCTGATGCCTGAATTCAGAATCCTCGTTGCATCACACGTCCGTTTACAATCAGCCAAACGTCCGACAAACCAGGTCACCGCCTGTGGCGTGCCGCCGAAGTGGAGATGGAGATAGCCGCCCAGGGTGTTGCGAAGCTGGTAACCCTCGCAACGGCCGTCGGCAAGCTCATAGATCCTGGCCACCTCGCTGGGCATGGCATCGATCTCCGAATAATGAAACTCGTGGCCCCGCAGCACGTCTCCTGCCCTGCCCCACAGGCTGTCAGCGCTTAGCCTTGCCTCCCGATAGCCCAGCCTGCGCAGACGTTTGTTCATGCGGGCCTGCACCGGAAAGACGCCGGCCATGGCGTGCCGCTTGCCCTGCTGATCAACAAGGCCCTGGCAGAGGTACATGAAACCGCCGCATTCAGCGTACAGGAGCCGGCCCGCCTCTGACCACTCTTTTATGGCCCGGCGCAGGGCAGTGTTGGCTGCCAGCGTCTCACCATGCAATTCCGGATAGCCACCGCCCAGGTAGATGGCATCGATATCCGGGGGCAGCTCACTGTCATGCAGGGGGCTGAAAAAGACCAGCTCCACCCCGGCCTGACGCAGCAGCTCAAAATTATCCTCATAGTAAAAGCAGAAGGCCGCATCCCGGGCCACGGCCAGGCGTTTCCTTGCAGGCGCAAGGGCTGGCTGCCGCTCTCCCCCCTCCTTGCTGAGGTCTGCATGCCGACTGGCGGCAAGCAGCGCACCCAGATCGACATAATGGAGGATGGTTTCCGCCAGGTGGCTGACCAGCCCCGCATCCAGCACACCTTCTTCGCCCATGTGCAGGCCCAGATGGCGCTCCGGCATGGCAAACTCCACATCACGGGGCAGGTAGCCCAGGATCGGCACCTGGCAATGCTCTTTTACTGCCGTCTCTACCAGCTCCAGATGGCGGGGGCTACCGATACGATTTAAAATCACCCCTGCCACATGCAGCTGCCGGTCCAGTTCACAAAATCCCTTTACCACGGCTGCCACACTCTCGGCCGCCGAACGGACATCCACCACCAACACCACCGGTATAGCCAGCTCTCTGGCCAGGGCAGCGGCCGATGCCTCTGCGCCGTCAAAGAGCCCCATCACCCCTTCCACCACCCGCACCTGGGCCGGATGGCCGGCAAAACAACGGCGGACAAAGTCAGTCCCGCACATGCGCAGATCGAGGTTGCGGCTACTGCGGCCGCAGACCACGGCATGCAGGGTGGGATCAATAAAGTCCGGGCCGCACTTGAAGGGCTGCACCTCATAGCCCATTTGAGACAAGGCTGCCATGAGGCCAAGGCTGATTGTTGTCTTACCGCAGCCGGAATGGGTGCCGGCCACCAAAAAGGATGATGTCATTGTTTTCCATCTCAGGGGAGCCGAATAATTCCGGCATGTTACCGCCAAGGGCCTTCCCCCCGGCAAAGCGGACATAGTAAAAGGTCGCCGGCCAATTGGCAACGGCCTTGACATCTGTCCACCCTTTTTGTAGATATAGGCCCTGTCCAGGTGCCCGATTTATTGGGCTTAATAGGGAATCCCGTGCAACTCGGGAACGGTCCCGCCACTGTAAATTTTCTGTCTTGCCCTGCAAGATACTTGAAAACACTGTAAAAACGCTGCCGCGTTCTTTACGGCGTCTTCAGAGTCCGGCCACAACGCCACTGTCTGTAAAGGATGGGAAGGCGGCCACGACTGAAAAAAGTCAGGAGACCTGCCTGGATGAGCGTTGCCTCGCTTTGGGACGAGGCAACCGGCAACCTCCGCGGAGAGGGATCTGGCCGGGTTGGGCAACCACCTTTTTCTGAGCCGATCCTTCACAAATCAGGAGAATCGGTTTTTTATTATTTAACCTTCAGGAAAAGGAGCCTTACCCATGCGCATCATCCAAACACTCATCGTCACCACCATCCTGCTGACGGCCTCCCTCTGCGCCGCCGGCAACAACCACTACGGCAGCACCACCAAACCGGCCATTGTCATCGCCTCCTTCGGCACCACCCAGCCCGAGGCCCTGGCCGCCATCCTCAACATCCGCGACAAGGCGCAGAAGGCCTTTCCGGAGACCAGGGTGGCCCTCACCTTTACCTCCAACATTATCCGGACCATCTGGCAGGAGCGCGCCGTTGATCCGGCTTACAGCGCCGCCCATCCGGAGATCCCGGCCGATGTCCTGCACGTCAAGGGTATCCTGGCTACCCTGGGCCTGCTCCAGGATCAGGGCTACAACGCCCTTGTTGTCCAGCCCACCCACATCGCCCATGCCGAGCAGTTCATCGACCTCTGTTCCTATGTGGAGGGCCTGGCCGCCATTGACACCGTCAAGGCCAAGTACCGGCCCTTTCATGCCCTGGCCGTGGGCCGTCCCCTCACCGGCACCCATGGCATCGAACACGACTATAACGAGGATATCAACACCCTGGCCCGGGCCCTGGCCGCGGATGTCGAACTGGCTGTTGCCAACGACTCCGAGCTGGTCTACATGGCGCACGGTAATGACCACTACTCCACCGGTGTCTTCAACCAGCTGCAGGAGGTCATGCGCCGCATGTACCCGCAGGTGACCACTTATATCGGCGGCGTCGAGGGCTTCCCCGGCTTTACGGAGGTGATCCGCGAATTAGAGCGGGACAGCGTCACCAAGGTGACCCTCAAACCCCTGATGATCGTGGCCGGCGACCATGCCTTCAATGATATGGCCGGTGATGATGAGGACTCCTGGGCCAGCCGACTGAGCGCCCGGGGCATCACCCCCCTGCCCGTGCTGGAGGGCCTGGGCAAAAACGACCTGGTAACCTCCATCTTTGTTGAGCATATTGGCGATGCCGCTGCTGACAGCGGCGTGACACTGCGCTAGAAGTACCGTTACAACAGGGTGCCCTCTCTTTTTATCAGGCGCCCTGTTACCTTACCACCTTTACCCCGGGGAGCGGCCTGCCACTGCGGCAGAGCGCTCCCCTGCCCCTTGAGGAACGCCCTTGCCCCAGATACGTGACATCAAACCCCAGGAAATCGAGGCGGAGAGCTTCCGAATGATCGAGGCGGAACTTGGTCCCCACTCCTTTACTGCGGAGCAATTCGCCCTGGTGCGCCGGGTGATCCACGCCACCGGCGACTTTGCCTTTGCCGACTCCATCCGTTTCGGGCCCGAGGCAGTGACCGCCGGCCTGCAGGCCATCCGAGCGGGCAAGAACATCCTCACCGATGTGCAGATGGCGGCCAGCGGCATCAGCAAGGCCCTGCTGGCCGGGCACGGCGGCCGGGTGATCTGCCGGGTCAGCGACCAGGAGAGCGCCGAACTGGCGGCAGCCAAGGGCTGGACCCGCTCCGAGGCGGCCATGGAACTGGCCGCCCGGGACAATATCGGCATTGTCGCCATCGGCAATGCACCCACGGCCCTGCTCAGGGTAATGGCCATGCTGGCCGAGGCGCGGCCCGGCTTTCGGCCCGAGCTTGTCATCGGCGTGCCGGTGGGTTTTGTCAATGCCGCCGAGTCCAAGGAGATCCTGGCCGAGCAGCCCTACCCCTTTATCACCGCCCTGGGCCGCAAGGGCGGTACACCGGTGGCCGTGGCCATGGTCAATGCCCTGCTGAGGCTGCTGTAGGATGGCGGCTGCCGCCAAAAAACTGCGCTCCGGCTACACCACCGGCGCCTGTGCGGCGGCCGCGGCCAAGGCGGCGGCCCAGGCCCTTTTTAGCGGCACCTGCCCGAGCCGGGTGGAGATCCCCTTTCCGGACGGCAGTCGGGTCTCCTTTGCAGTGCACCGCTGCGAAGTGCGCCACGAAGAGGCCGAGGCCGCGGTGATCAAGGATGCCGGTGATGATCCGGACGTCACCAACGGCGCCGAGATTGTCGCCGTGGTGGGCCTGATGTGTGGTTGCGGCAACGAACCCATCGAGATCCGCGCCGGTCACGGCGTCGGCCGGGTGACCAAGCCGGGCCTGGCCCTGGCCGTGGGCCAGGATGCCATTAACCCGGTACCGCGCCGCATGATCAACGAGGCGGTGCGTGAGGTACTCGCCAGCCTGGCGGAAGGCAAGGATGTTGTTGTCTTCATCTCGGTGCCGGGCGGCGAGGAGCTGGCCAAGAAGACCCTCAACCAGCGGCTCGGCATTATCGGCGGCCTCTCCATTCTGGGCACCACCGGCATTGTCCGGCCGGTGTCGGCGGATGCCTGGACGGCAACGATAGCCGCCTCCATGTCCGTGGCCCGGCAGGCAGGCCTTGACGAGGTGGTGCTTTCCACCGGCCGCACCTCCGAGGCGGCCGTGCAGAAAAAACTGCATCTGCCGGAAGAGGCCTTTGCCATGATGGGCGATTATCTCAAGTTTTCCCTGCAGGAGGCGACCCGACAGGGCTTTCAGAAAATCCATCTGGCCGCCATGTGGGCCAAGGTGATGAAGGCGGCCATGCAGGTACCGCAGACCCATGTGCGCAACGGCGCCCTGGAGGTCCGCGATGCCCTGGCCTTCTTAGGCGAGCTCGGCGTTGCAGAGAACGTGCTGGCCGCCCTGCAGGGCTCCAACACGGCCCGTGAGATCTATGTCCGCCTCTCCGACCTGGATCGCACCGATGTTATTGCAGAGGTGTGTCTGGCCGCCCAGGCATACGCACAAAAGATATCCGGTCTACCGGTAACGGTTTATTTGGTTGATGGTCAGGGCCGCCTGGTACTGACTGTGTAAAAGAACACAAAGGCACAGAGTGTTTTATTTCTTTGTCTCTTTGTGGTGAAAAAAAATTATTTAATGCCACATAAAATCTTCCTCATAGGCATTGGCCCGGACGGCATCACGGAGCAGGCGGCTGCACTTTTGGATCGCTGCCCCTGCGTGGTGGCCTCCAGCCGCCATCGTCACCTGGTGCCGGACGGCAAGGAGATCATTGCCATTACCCCGGTCCAGCAGACCCTGGCCCTGGTGGCCGAACGCTTGCAGAACGGCCCGGTGGCGGTGCTGGCCAGCGGCGATCCGCTCTTTTTCGGTATCGGCCGTACCCTGCTGCAGACCGTGGGACCGCAACAGCTTGAGATCCTGCCGGCCCTCTCCTCCATGCAGCTTGCCTTCAGCCGTTTCAAGGAGCCGTGGGACGACGCCCGCTTTGTCTCCCTGCACGGCCGCGAGGCGGAACATGTTTTACCGCTCATCCTGCCGCACGATAAGGTGCTGGTCTTCACCGACCGCGACAACAGCCCGAATGCCCTCTGCGCCCGGCTGCTGGCCTGCTTTACGGCGGTGGACGATGCGGAGACGCCGGCGCGCTATGAGGTGATGGTGGCTGAAAACCTGGGCCAGGAGAATGAACGGCTGAGCAGCGGCAGCCTGGCGGAGATTGCCGAAAAACGCTTCAACGACCTCAACGTGGTCATCTTGAAACGCCGCCCCGGCCCCGCCGCTTTTCCCTTTGGCCTGGAGAGCACGGCCCTGACCCACAGCCGCGGCCTGATCACCAAGGACGAGATCCGGGCCGTTACCCTGCACACCCTGCAGCTCCCCAAGCAGGGGGTGTTGTGGGATGTGGGGGCCGGCAGCGGCTCCATATCGGTGGAGGCGACCCGCCTCTGCCCGAAGCTGATGGTCTATGCGGTGGAAAAAAAGCCGGAGGAGCAGGCCAACATCAAGGCCAATATCAGGGCCTATGGTTGCCACACCATCAAGCTGGTGCCCGGCGAGGCGCCGGCTCTTCTGGCCGGCCTGCCTGATCCGGACCGCGTCTTTATCGGCGGCAGCGGCGGCAACCTGGCCGAAATCATCGCCACGGCCGCCAGGCGTCTGCGGCCCGGCGGCAGCATGGTGGCCAACGCCGTACTGCCCCAAACAGCAAGCGCGGCCCCGGACCTCATGCGGGACCACGGCCTCAGCGTCGATGCCAGGACCATCCGGGTGACGAAAATAGAAGAGAAGCACAACGAGGAACTGAGCCCCATCACCATCATCCGGGGCCGGAAATAAATCGGCTGTTTTGCCAACAACATCCTCACCACAGAGACACAGAAACACAGAGGGTTTTTCACCGTGCCTTTGTGCCTCTGTGGTGAAAATAAATCTCTATCACAACGACGTAAACGGAACAGACATTGAATACATTTTATATCATTGGTACCGGCCCGGGTGATCCGGAGCTGATCACGGTCAAGGGGTGGCGCACCATGGAACGCTGCGCCACCCTGGTGGCACCCAAGGCCAAGGTGGACGGCGACTCCACCGCCCTGACCATTGTCAAGGGGCTCATGGACCTGACCGACAAGCAGGTGGTCGAGGTCTGCTTTCCCATGCACAAGGTGAACAACGGCCGCAGCAGCCAGGAGGTGGAGGCGGCCTGGCAGGAGGCGGCCCGAATCATCCTCGACCACCTCAAACAGGGCGACGTGGCCTTCCCCACCCTGGGCGATCCGGCCGTCTACTCCACCGGCTTCTATGTCTACGCCACCTTGAAGGAGATGGCGCCGGACATGGAGATCAGGATCATCCCCGGCATCACGGCCATGAGCTGCTGCTCGGCCATGGGCAAGCAACCCCTCTGCCTGGGCGGCGAGGTGCTTACCGTGGTTCCGGCCACCTTTGATGATGACCGGCTGCGCGCCATCCTCACCACCTGCGACTCGGTGGTACTGATGAAGATCCATAACGTCATGGACCGTCTGCTGGCCCTGCTGGATGAGCTGGACCTGACAAAACAGGCCGTCTGCTACGAGCAATGCGGCATGGCCGGTGAAAAGGTGCACAGCAACCTGCGGCAGCTGAAGGACCGGGAACTCCACTATTTTTCCACCATCATCATCAGGAAGTAAAAGCGATGCTGTGCCCTCAACTCACTATTTCTACTAAAAACAAAGACACAAAGGCACAGAGGTTTTTTCCCTTTGTGTCTTTGTGCCTTTGTGTTTAACAACGTACTCCCATGACAGATTCTCATCCCATCTACTTTGTCGGTGCCGGGCCCGGCGATCCGGAGCTGCTCACCATCAAGGGCCGCCGCCTGCTGGACGAGGCGGATGTCATCGTCCATGCCGGCAGCCTGGTCAATCCACAGCTCCTTGCAGATCTGCGCGCCCAACTGCATAACTCGGCCACCCTCAACCTGGACGAAACCACTGCCCTGCTGGTGGAGGGATACCGGACCGGCAAGAAGGTGGTGCGGCTGCACACCGGCGATCCGGCCATCTTTGGGGCCATCAAGGAGCAGATGCTGCGCCTGGACGCCGAGAACATCCCCTACCAGGTGGTGCCGGGCGTCAGCTCGGCCACGGCCGCGGCTGCGGCCCTTAAGGCCGAACTCACCCTGCCGGAGATCTCCCAGACCGTGATCATCACCCGCCAGGCCGGCCGCACGCCGGTGCCGGACAAGGAAAAACTGGCGCTGCTCGCCGGCCACCAGGCCACCATGATGATTTTCCTGAGCGTCGGCATGATCGACACCGTGGTGGCGGAACTGATGCAGGGCGGCTACCCGAAGCACACCCCCATTGCCGTGGTGGAAAAGGCGAGCTGGCCCGATGAACGCACCGTGCGCGGCACCCTGGCCACCATCGGCCGCCAGGTCAAGGAGGCAGGCATTACCAAGACGGCCATGATCGTGGTGGGCGAGGTGCTGGCCGGCCGCCTGGAGAGTGAAAGCAGGCTCTACGCCAAGGGCTTCAGCCACGGCTACCGTCAAGGCTCATGAAGATCGGCATCCTGGCCATAACCAAGGGCGGCAGAACGCTTGCCACCGAGCTTGCCGTCCAACTGCCCGAGGCCACGCTGCTGCCGATGAGCGACACCGTGGCCGCCACCCTGGCAGCGGCCTGGCCCCAGTATGATGCCTTTATCTGCGTCATGGCCACCGGCATTGTGGTGCGCGGCCTGGCGCCGCTGCTGCGTGACAAGATGAGCGACCCCTGCGTGGTGGTGCTGGATGAACAGGGCCGCTTTGTTATCAGCCTGCTCTCCGGCCACCTGGGCGGCGGCAATTAGCTGGCCCGCCGCCTGGCCCGGCTCACCGGCGGCCAGGCCGTCATCAGCACGGCCTCCGATGTCCTGGGCCATACCGCCCTGGATCTCTGGGCCCGCGACCACGGCCTGATTGTGGCGGACAAAGCCGCCTTTACCGCGGCCATGGCCCGGCTGGTCAACAACGGCCGCCTCACCGTATTCAGCGAGGTGGAGCTGCCGCAGTGGCCTGCTGATTTTGTGATGACCGACACACCGGCCGAGGCAGAGCTTCTCATTGCCATCCACCAGGAGGTGGCGGGACGTCGGCCCCAGCTCCATCCCCGCTGCCTGGTGGCAGGCATCGGCTGCAACCGCGCGACCCCGGCCACCGCCATCCAGCAGGCCTTTGCCGAGCTGTGCCGCACCCACAACCTGGCGCCGGCCGCCTTCCGCAATCTCGCCTCCATTGATCTTAAAAATGATGAAAAGGGCTTGCTGGAATTTGCCGGGCAGAATAGATACCCCATAGATTTTTATACCAAGGATGAACTCAACCAGGTTCCCGACCTGATCGCCTCGGCAGCGGCCATGAAGGCCACCGGCGCCCAGGGCGTTGCCGAACCCGCTGCCCTGTTGAGCAGCAACGGCCAACTTATTATAGGAAAACAGAAATGGCAGGATGTAACACTTGCAGTGGCCCAGGCCGGCTGGCCGTGGTCGGCACCGGACCGGGCAGCATAGAGCATATCACCCCCCGGGCCGTCCGCGCCATTGCGGACGCCGACATCGTGGTGGGCTACAAGACCTATCTGGAACTGATCCCGGAACTGCTGAAGGACAAGGAGGTCCTCTCCTCGCAGATGATGCAGGAGGTGGAGCGCTGCCGCCGGGCCGTCACGCTTGCGGCAGACGGCAAACAGGTGGCGCTCATCTGCGGCGGCGATCCGGGCATCTATGCCATGGCCGGCCTGACCTACGAGGTGGTCATGGAGATCGCCCCCACGGTGAAGGTGGAGATTATCCCCGGCCTGGCAGCCCTCAACTCCTGCGCTGCACGCCTGGGCGCGCCGCTCATGCATGATTTTGCCGCCATCTCACTCTCCGACCTGCTCACCCCCATGGAACTCATTGAAAAACGGCTGGAGGCGGCGGCCATGGCCGATTTTGTCATGGTGATCTACAACCCCAAGTCCAAGAAACGCACCAGCCAGCTCCTGAAGGCCCAGGAGATCGCCCTGAAATACCGCAAACCGGAGACGCCGGTGGGCATTGTCACCGCCGCCACCCGGGCCAACGAGACCATCGCCCTCACCACCCTGGCCCAGCTGCACCAGGCCGAGGTGGGCATGCAGTCCACGGTGATCATCGGCAACTCCACCACCTACACCTGGCAGGGGGTGATGATCACGCCGCGCGGCTACCATACCAAATACACACTGGGCAAGGAGTAAGAGATGGCGCCGGCCTGTGTGGATGCGGCCGTCCGGGCCGCCGCCCATTTCAGCGCCGGCCCGGACGGGCTGAGCGTGGCTGAGATCGGCAGCGGCAACATCAACGACACCTTTCTGGTCAGCTCTTCCGGCCAGGCCCCCTTTATCCTGCAACGCATCAGCCGCCAGGCCTTCAGCCAGCCGGAGCAGATCTGCGCCAACCTCCAGGTGATCAGCCGCCACCTGCCTCCCCAGGCCGTGGCTGCCCTGGTCCCGGCCCGGCGCTGGCTGGTGCCGCAGCTTCTCACCAGCCATGAACAGGGCCTCTGGTGGTGCGATGCCACCGACAATTTCTGGCGGGCCCAGAGCTATGTGGCGAACGCCGCCACCCTCCCCGGCCTGACCTCGCTAGAACAGGCCCGGGAGGTGGGCCGCGGCCTGGCCATCTTCCACCGCCTGGTGGCGGCCATTCCCGCCACAGCCCTGCAGGCCGCCATCCCCCACTTCCACCAGACGCCCCACTATTTCAAGCTCTACGAACAGGCCTGCCAGGCCGACAACCAGCCGCAGGCAAGTGCGCTGACCCACCAGTGCCATGACTTCATCCTGCACCGGGCCCAGCAGCTCAGCACCCTGGAGGATGCCAAAGAGCAAGGCGAGCTGCACGAGGCCGTCATCCACGGCGACCCCAAGCTCGCCAACATCCTCTTTGACAACAAAACCCAGCAGGCCTGCGCCCTCATCGACCTGGACACCGTGGGCCCCGGCCTGCGCCTCTACGACCTGGCCGACTGCCTGCGCTCCTGCTGCAACCTGAGCGCCCCGGACCAGACGCCGGAGCACAACCGCTTTGACCTGGAGCACTGCCGCGCCATCCTGAGCGGCTACCTGGAGCAGGGCCGCCCCCTGCTCACCGCCGCCGACCATTACTATCTCGCCGCCGCCATCCGCCTCATCCCCCTGGAGCTGGGCCTGCGCTTCTTCAGCGACTACCTCACCGGCTGCCACTACTTCAAGACCGACACTCCCCACCACACCCT
>PKTX01000048.1 GCA_002868945.1 Desulfobulbaceae bacterium | reverse complement strand
GGTGTTGAAATGCAAGTTGCAAGGGAATCTGCCGGAATTAAAGATGCTGGAACGACTGCTCTTTAAGCTTTTCTTCTGTTTCCTGACTCCTGAATTCTGAATTCTGAATTCTTGTAAAAAAGGACAAAACAACCACGGAAAGTTGAGCAGGTATACTGGGAAACCCCGTGAGTCGATGACCAAAAAGTCCGACTCACCAATTATTCAAGATACCCTAAAGATGGTCTCATACTGACACAGGAAGCCAGAGCATGTACACCCGCCACTACGGCCTTACAAAACCCCCTTTTGACACCACTCCGGATCCGGGCGTGGTGTTCATGAGCGAGGCACACAAGGAAGCCCTCTCCGTGTTGCGCTATGGGGTAATAGAGCGCAAGCAGTACCTGCTGCTTACCGGTGATGTGGGCACCGGCAAAACAACCTTGCTCAACATGCTGATCAATTCACTGAATGACCGGGTACATCATTGCCTGATCAGCAACCCCTCCCTGTCGGTGAGCGACTTTTATCGCACCCTGGCCAACGGCCTGGACCTGCCGCCGCCAGGTCAAAGCAAGGCACAATTTCTCGTGGATTTCGGTGTTTTCCTCCGCCAATGTCGTCGGCAAAACAAACGACTGTTGCTCTTTATCGACGAGGCCCATGTCTTATCGGTGCGACTGCTGGAGGAGATCCGCCTCCTTTCCAATCAGGCCATGCAGAACCAGGGTGTTTTAAGCATCTTCCTGGTGGGCCAACCGGAGCTCAACCAGCGCCTGGGGCATCAGCGACTACTGCCCCTCAGGCAGCGCATCGGCATGCGCTTCCACCTCAAGGCCTTTGACCAGGATGAAACGATCAGCTACATCAACTTCCGGCTGCGCCGGGCCGGGGCCACGCACACCGGTTTATTCACGGCCCAGGCCCTGACCATGATCCACAAGGCCAGCAGGGGGGTACCGCGACTCATTAACACCCTGTGCGACCAGGCCCTGCTCACCGGTTTTGCGGAAAACAAGGCAGTGATCGACACCGCCACAATTCGCGACTGCGTGCGCGAGTTGCATATTCCCGGAGAGTCCACCCTGTTGCCGCTGCCCAAAAAGCAGATTCTGCCCATGTGGTTGCGCAACAGGTCGGCCGCCTCCCTCTGGGCCGGCTTGGCCGCGCTGATCCTGGCCCTTGTCGGCGTTGTCCTGTGGCACGATATATTTTCAAGATTTTCGGCACTTACCCAACATATCCGCAACATCACCGGGCTTTAGCAGAGAGACGGCAAGCAGTTCACAGTTAATCCTTTGGAGGGTATCTTGAATAATTAGATATTTCGGAGTCTCGCTCCGCTCGCTTACCTGTTCGAGCTTCAAGAAGCATAGAAAGTAAAAAGCGCGCCCTGCAAGAGGTAAGGGAGCCTGCGACACTCCGGGTGCCCTTGCGGTGGAGCATATCGGGTATATGTGAGGATTTTTATTTTCGTAGCCACGAAAAAAACGGACAAAATAGCAATTATTCAAGATGGCCAGGAGTATTCGCGTGGGAAAGGTATTTAAAGCATTAAACAAAGGAGCCTCTACCGACGAGGCCGATCTGCCGTGGGATGCCGACAGCAGTCATGAGCCTCTTGCCGGCGACTCGTCTCTTCCGGAAGCCGAGCCGGCCGGTCTAACGGACCACCAGGCCCCGCCCACGCCTCCTTTGCCACCCAGCCAGGCCATCCCCCCGCCTTTTCGGGAAAATCTCGATACCGGCGCCATGGTAGACAACTGGAACGAACGGCTGGTGGCGGCCCTGGGCACGGCCTCTGCCCCGGCCGAAGAATTACGGCGGCTGCGTACCTCGATTCTGCACCCGCCGGCCGGCAAAAAACCGGCCCGTACCATCCTGGTGACCAGCGCCATGCCCGAAGAGGGTAAAACCTTTATTTGCGCCGGCTTGGCCGTTACCTTGGCCCAGGGCGTCAAGGAACACGCCCTGCTGGTGGATTGCGACCTGCGCCGCCCCCTTCTCGGCGAGATGTTCGGCCTGGCCAACGACCAGGGCCTGGTTGACCACCTGGCCAGGGGAGTTGATCTGGGCCGGCTGATCCGCAAGGTAGGTCATCCGAAGCTGTCGGTTATCCCCAGCGGCCCGCCGCCGGTTAACCCGGCCGAGCTCCTCGGTTCGGAAAGATTACTGACAATGATTAACGAAGTGGCTGAGCGCTATGCCGATCGCTATATCATCTTTGACAGCCCTCCCCTGCTGAAGGCGGCTGAAACCGCTATTCTGGCCAAGCATCTGGATGGCGTGGTTCTCGTGGTTCGGGAAGGCGGCGCACGGCGGGAGGATATCCAGCAACTGGTGGAAACCATTGGTCCGGAAAAGATCATAGGGGTGGTTTTCAACGCTTACCAGACCAATGTCCTGGAACGAAAAATTTATGGCTCGCCCAGCGATTATTACTCATCCCATCGTCAAAACAACGGGTAGTTATCTGATGAGAGAATGTTCAAAAAAAGAAGCAGAATCCATGACAACACCCGGCTCCGGTCGGGTCGAAGGCTCTCCAGGCCGACGTACCACAGACCGCCAGATGCACACGGAACTGAGCCGGGCCCGCAAGGAGGTCCAACGGCTCAGCAAGAATCGCGTCGCCCTGCTGGATATCATGCTGGACATGATCCTCCTGATTCGCAGCGACTATATCATCGAATATATGAATCCGGCAGCCAGCACCATCTTCGGCGACCTGCAAGGTATGGCCTGCCGCGAGGCCCTCAAGTGCGGCGAGCAGTCCTGCCGAGATTGCCCGGTGCAACTCTCTCTGACCGGCGCAAAGGCAAAAGGCCTTTTTGAACGCCGGATCGGTAAGGTAGATGTGGAATACAACTTCATCTCCTTTCACGGCTACCGGGATGAGCAACTGGTCATGCTGGTCATGCGCGACATTACCCAGCGCAAAAAACAGGAGGCGGAACTGGCCAAGATACATAACGATATTGACTCCCTCCTCCAACAAAAGATTCAGGAACTCCGGGAAAGCGAGCGGGTGCGCCTGGAACTCAACCGCGAGGTCAACATCCTCAAACAAACCCTTGATATCCACAGCAGCCCGCAGGATGAGATGGTCGGTCAATCCCGCCAGTTCCGGGAACTGCGGGAGATGATCAACCACGTTGCCGATTCCGATGCAACCATCCTCATCACCGGCGAATCAGGGACAGGCAAGGAACTGGTGGCCGACACCATCCACAGACGCAGCCAACGCCACGACAATCCATTCCTCAAATTCAACTGTGCCGCCGTATCCGAAACGCTGCTGGAAAGTGATCTCTTCGGTTATGAAAAGGGCTCTTTCACCGGCGCCAACGCCCGCAGAATGGGCAAATTTGAAATTGCCGACAAAGGCACCATCTTTCTCGACGAAATCGGCGACATCAGCCCCCGCATGCAGGCAGCCTTGCTGCGGGTGCTCCAGAACGGTGAAATCATGCGGGTCGGCGGCAACCAGTCAGTGCATGTTAACGTACGGGTGATCACCTCCACAAATGTGGACCTCTCCACTGCCGTGGAAGAAAACAACTTCAGACGCGACCTCTATTACCGGCTCAATGTCATCAACATCCACCTTCCCCCCCTGCGGCAACGCAAGGAGGATATCGTGCCGCTCATCACCCATTTTATTAAAAAATATCGAGCCGCATTTCAGAAAGAAATCGACTACATCCCCAACCGCATTCTCGACCGCCTTCTCAACCACGACTGGCCCGGAAACATCCGGGAGCTTGAAAACGTCATTAAACGGGCGGTCCTGCTGGCCAAAAGTAATGTTATTACGGAAAAGGAACTCTGCCTCGAAAACACTATTGCCTGCGCCGGCCACAACCAGCCCAGCGGACTTCTGGAAAAAAGACTTCTGGAGCAGCCGCTCAAGGAATCAGTGGCTGAACTTGAGGGTAAAATCATTGCCTCGGCCCTGGACAAGTTCGGCGGCAACCCCCAGGTAATTTCCCGGGTTCTGGGAATGAGCAAAACCACCTTTTATGAAAAGATGAAACGTCACGGCCTTTCTGCCGGAAAAAAATAATAAATCCTCCGCCGGGTACTTTTTTTGCATTAAATTTCCGCTCAGGACCATAACAGCATTCCAATCCATCCAGCGGAGAACCACATGATCAAAGGCAGATCTTGTCAAACCCACTGTCCCTTCTGGCTACCGACCTGCAACCAGGCATGTTCACTCACCAGTCGAGGTCTTTACCTGCCGCTCCCTGAACATATCCTCCGCTTCTGTGACACCAGCAGCTGGCGACTCTGTCCCCGTTATGTCAGCCAAGGTGATCCCCTGCGGCCATTCCAACGGAGCACGCAGCACGTTGACAAAGAGGGGCGCCGCCGCCACCGGCGTTTTTCCAGACATCACCAGCTCTTTCTGGTTGCTGCCGCCCTTGACAATCAACGTCGGGAAGCGCGGGCCAGGACCATTGACCTGAGTGCGGGCGGCATGCGCATTGAAACCGCCTGCGCCCTGCCCCAGAACAGCCGAATAACCTTTACCTTTGCACAGGGTTCCCCTTTCCTTGATTGCACCGGCACGGCCGAAATACGCTGGCGCCGGCCGGCCGGCCATGCCGGTTTCCAACAGTACGGACTCCGCTTCACCGATGCGGCCAACAGCCTGCCCTTGCAGGAATACCTGCCCCCGAGCTGACCCCTCACCCCTTCCACCGCTTCTTTTTTGCCGTGGGAGCCCGCCCCTGCGGGCGATGTTCAAGGGTGAAGAGTGAAGAGTGAAGAGTGAGGAGTGAGGAGTGAGGAGAGAGGTGGCGTCATTGCGAGCAACGCCAAGCAATCCAGAGAGGTTGCGCTGTTGCCGCGCCTCGCCATGTCTCCTGGACTGCCGCGTCCCTCCGCTCCTCGCAGTGACAGAGGGAGGGGCAAGATACAAGGTGCAAGGGGCAAGGGTGAAGAGTGAAGAGTGAGGTGAGAGGTGTGAGGTGGTGTCATTGCGAGCAACGCGAAGCAATCCAGAGAGGTTGTCCTGCCTCGATGCCGCGCCATGCCCCCTGGACTGCCGCGTCCCTCCGGTCCTCGCAGTGACAGAGGGAGGGGCAAGGTTCAAGCGGCAAGGAGGACTTCCTGAATTCAGGACCGGAATTAAAGATGCTGGAATGACTGCTCTTTAAGCTTTTCTTTTTTCTCCTGACTCCTGACTCCTGAATTATCGCAGCATCACACGCCCCCCATAACTCCGCATAACTCCCTATAACTTCCCATAACTCCCCATAACTCCCTCTAACTTCTTTTAACATTCTTTAACATCAAATTATCTCAACTCAGATAGTTAGCTGAAGTCCCTTAGAAGCAGTAGCGCAAACCATTCTCCGAGTCCCCATTTCCGAAATCCAGAACAGCAAGCAACCTCTCGATATCATAAGATTTTATTTCGACCAGTTCAGTTTCCCGGAAACCGCCTTGCGCCCGGGAACACCAACAACACCCCCTCCTCAGGCTTTCTGCTGTAATTCCGGCATATTAACAAAAAGAAGGTGTTTGGCACACCGGTTGCATATCCTTAGGCTGGAGTTACTGATAGCTTTACCCACCATAGGGTGGGCGAAATAGATAAAAAGGCCAACAAGTGTCTTTTCGGAATGGCCACATCCGGACAGGCACTAGTCAACCAGTTGCCAAGAAAACCACGAGAGAGGAAAAATCATGAAAAAGACAACCACCGCATTCGCCTGCGCAGCACTGCTCTGCGGCCTGGCATCCACCCCGGCCACAGCAGCCCTCATCACCGAATCTTACTCAGATTACTGGGTAACCTTTCCAGGATGGGAGGATACGAAATATTACCCCGATGATGAAGTAGGCAACCCTCAAATTGACAGTATTCATGTCACCTATGATGCCGCAGACAACCGTGCCCTCCATACCGTGGTTATCAACATGACCAATCGTCTTGATCCGGACAATCTGTTCATCAACACGGACTGGGATCTGGACTGGGCGACCTACGATGAATGGGACTACATGGCATCTGACGACACGGAGAATAACACAAGCACCCTGTTCTCGGTGGATGCCTCTGCCTCCGACAATTCGGATTTCTATAACTTAGTCACTGCAACTGACCAACGCACAGGCCATCCCAATGCCATTAACGATGATTACCTGGTCGCCGATCTCTATACTGGAACAAGCGGTAGTTTTATCTCATATGACGGCACCCAATTAACCTACGACTTCAGCTATCTTTACAAGAATTTTTCACTGGCTAAAATTGCTCTGGGTACCAACTATATGATCGCCTACGCCCCATATTGTGCCAATGATGTCATCGGCACGGACCCCATTCCCGAGCCGGCCACCATGCTGCTCTTTGGCGCCGGTCTTGCCGGTCTGGCCGGGGTTGCCCGCCGCCGTAAGCAAATCTAAGGTATCCTTTCCGTTTTTCCGGAAAGAGCTGTTTAAAGCCCTGCTGCCTGTTCAAGACAGCAGGGCTTTTTTTATTCTGATCCCCCGCAAACCACAGCTTTTTTCACCCTCATTCCGACCTTCTCCCTCAAGGGAGAAGGGGATTAAGGATGCTCAGGTTGATGGTGTTGAAATGCAAGTTGCAAGGGAATCTGCCGGAATTAAAGATGCTGGAACGACTGCTCTTTAAGCTTTTCTTCTGTTTCCTGACTCCTGAATTCTGGATTCTCATGAAATGAATTCCCTTGCAACAAACACCGGCCACGGGGTATTTTAAGGAATCCCAGCCATTGCCCGGCAGCCTATCCTACTTTTCCCACCCGAACCCACAAAGGCCTTGCAAAACATATGTATGATTCACGCAGTAAAGAGCTGCATCGGACTATTTTTTTCTTGGATATCACCAGCACCATAGCCACCTTTCTTGCCTCATTCTGGCTCAGGAACTTTTTTCTACTGGGCGAGGGAATACTTGATATCTATTCGCACCTCTTTCTCCTGCCGCTGCTCATTACCCTGCTGACTCTCTTTCTCTCCTATTTCGGCGGCTATCGCAGCCCCAGATATGCCACTCTGCTCAGCTATGCCTGGGCGGTTTTCCGGGGCATGGCCCTGACCATCGGCGTCCTTCTTGCCCTGATCTTCTTTCTGGAGATTCAATATGTCAGCCGGGTGGTTATCCTGCTTTTTGCCACCCTGCAGTTCTTTGCCCTCCTGTTGATTCGGGTCTGGGGCAAGCAATACTTTTTACACTCCATCCAAGACGGTGCCGCCTTTCTGCGCATCCTGATCATCGGCACCGGTGAACGCGCCAGGGAAGCAGCCCGTTCCCTGAAGGTGCAAGCAGAGTGGGGCATTGAAATTGTCGGTCACCTGGACCCTGACCCCCAGCGGGTGGGCGACACGATTGATGGAGCACCCGTGCTCGGCACGGTTCACAACATAAACGAATGCTTGAAGAACAACGTGGTGGACGAGGTGATCATCGCCATTCCCCGCTCCCTCCTGGAAGACGCAGACCCCATTGCCCACGCCTGTGAGGAGGAGGGCGTCAAACTACGCTTCATGGCTGATCTGTTCAACGTCCATGTTGCCCGCATCAGCCTGGACCATGTCGGCCACATCCCTCTGCTGACCATGGAACCGGTGGCCCATGATGAAGGCCGCCTGTTCGCCAAGCGCCTCTTTGACCTGTCCCTGACCCTTTTGGCTATGCCTGTACTTCTGCCCCTGATGGCGGTGGTGGCCCTGGCCATCAGGCTCGACTCTCCGGGTCCGGCACTTTTTATTCAGCAGCGGGTCGGTTTACGCAAACATCTCTTTCCCATGTTTAAATTTCGCTCCATGCATCAGAATGCAGAGGAAAAATTAAAGGAGATCGAGCACCTGAACGAGGCGGAAGGGCCGATTTTCAAGATCAGCAATGACCCCCGGGTGACCAGGGTGGGGCGTTTTCTGCGTAAAACCAGCCTGGATGAACTGCCGCAGCTCTTTAATGTGGTGCGGGGCGAGATGAGTCTGGTGGGCCCCCGCCCCATGTCCATCCGCGACGTGGACCTCTTTGACCGGGGAATCCAGCGTAAACGCTTCAGCGTCAAACCGGGCATCACCTGTCTCTGGCAGATATCGGGCCGCAGCGACCTGCCCTTTCACAAGTGGCTGGAACTTGATCTGGAGTATATTGAAAAGTGGTCCCTGTGGCTGGATGTAAAAATTCTACTGAAAACCATCCCTGCCGTGTTATTCGGCAAAGGCGCGGTATAGGAGAACTGACCGGCCATGGCTGATCGCGTGCTCTTCACACATAGTCGAAGCTCGGCAATAGCCCTGATGGCCCTGGCACTCTTTACGGTGGCCTACTTACCGGTATGGCGAATTCTCTTTGAAAAATGGTCTGCCTCCGAAGAGTACAACCATGCCTTTCTGACGCTTCCCATTATCATCTACATAGTGTGGAGTAAACGGCATACCCTTCTGGATTCCCGGCCCACCTGTACCACCCCGGGCCTGCTGCTCTTTCTCTTTGCCACGCTGCTCTATCTCTTTGCCCTGCTTACCCAGGTCCACACCCTTATCGCCCTGGCCATGTACCTTGCCATCCTCGGCATCACCACGTATCTACTGGGCATCCAGGCCCTGCACGTGCTGGCCGTTCCGCTGATTCTGTTTGCCATGCTGATTCCCGTACCGGATCAACTCTATACCCAGCTGACCTTTCCTCTGCAGCTCATGATGTCCCAGGCCAGCGAGGTCATTGTCCGACTGGCAGGCGTCACCATCTTCCGGGAGGGCAATGTCATGCATATACCCGGCAAAAGCTTTGAGATGGTGGAGGCGTGCAGCGGCCTGCGCTCGGTCATCACCCTGATGACCCTGAGTGTCATCATGGGCTACTTCATGCTGCGGCGCACTGCCGGCAAACTCATACTCTTTGCCTGGAGCATTCCGGCCGCCATCCTGGTCAACCTGGTGCGGGTGGTGACCATGATATTGCTCTATCACTTCTTCAACCTGGATCTTACCGAGGGCACACTGCATACCATAACCGGCCTGGCCGTTTTCCTGGTGGCCCTGCTCATCCTCTTTATCGTGCAGCAAGGACTGGAAGCATGGGAAACAAAAAAGAACTGAAACTGGCGATTCTGGCCGGGCTGCTTCTGCTCACCGCCCTCATCGCTTACAGCTTCGGCACCGACTCGGCGCCGGGGCCGAAACCACCCCTGCTTGCTTCCTTCACCCGACTGGAGGGTTATCAGCTCACACAGCAGATCGACCTTGCGCCGGAGGCCTACGCCATGTTGCGCCTGGACGACTACCTGTTTGCCGACTACAGCGGCAACAACCAGGTGATCAATCTCTACATCGGGCTTTACTACAGCGCTGCCCAGGCATACGCCGCCCATTCACCGCTGGTCTGCTATCCCAGCCAGGGCTGGGAGATAGAGAACAGGCCCGCCAAAAGGTCCCTTGACGTCGGGCCATACGTGGTCAACTATGAAGAGATCGTCACCTCTTACAACGACCAGCGGGAGCTGGTCACATACTGGTATCAGGCGCACGACCGCAGCAGCACCCAGGTCTATCGCAACAAAATAGACATGGCCTACAACAAGATCCGCAACAAGGACGAATCGCACGCCTTTATCCGCGTCTCCGTACCCTTTACCACCAACACCAGAGACCAGGCGCAGGAGGCGACCCGCCACTTCATCCAGGCCTTTCTGCCCCGCTTCATCGACTACCTGGACAACAGCAACTCGTGATTTGGGCAAGGTCTGAGGGGCAAGGTTCAAGGGGCAAGGGTGAAGAGTGAGGAGTTAGGCGTGAGGAGAGAGGTGGCGTCATTGCGAGCAACGCGAAGCAATCCAGAGAGGTCGTGCTGCCTCGATGCCGCGCCATGCCCCCTGGACTGCCGCGTCCCTCCGGTCCTCGCAGTGACAGAGGGAGGGGCAAGGGGCAAGGCCATGTCCTCAGCTTTTCACCCTCATCCCGACCTTCTCCCTCAAGGGAGAAGGAGATTAAGGGTGCTTACGTACATGATATTGGGATGCACGGTGGAAGGATGGGGCTTTCGGAAGTCGGAACGTCTGCTTTTTAAGCTTTTCTACTGTTTTCTGACTCCTGACTCCTGAATTCTCGCAGCACCACACGTCCAAAACTCCTTCTAACTCCTTTATATCAAAATAGCTATCTCAACACAGCAAATTGAATCATGAACGTAACCATCCCCTTGTCCCTGATCGGAAAAATGCCGCCCAATACACTTGGCAGGAGCTTATCCAGACCATTTTTTTGTCAACTTTGATATCAATTCATCGGAATAAAAATGTTTCGCAAACTTGGTGGCATAAATTTTATCACAAGATGACTTTGATAACTTCAAGTTATTTTTGACATAATTTTGCAAATCTGCATACTTATCATCTTTGTGTAAATGTGAATGCAACAACTTCACCCTTTGTTTATCTACATTAAAAAGCTTTGCCACTCCCTCATTAAATCCTGTCTCAAGATTTTCAAAACGCAGCAGAAGAATATCAAAAATAGAATCATTAATTATTGTATAACCACGGTCCTTATCAAATTTATGCTTATAAACATCTACTCCTAATTCATTATAAAAAACATCATCAAACCAATTAGAAAGAGCCCAACCGGAAGGATCATCCTTTTCCAGTATTTCTAGAAAATGTTCTATGGCCTTATGCTTATCTAACTCACCATTTTTCTTCAGACTGCCCGCAAAATACCGGCTGACATTCATGAAATGAAGAGAAATCATTACGCTCACAGGATCTCTGAACACGGTGACAATTTTCCACGGCTGCGGAGGTGGACTGTCCCTGAGGGAAATTATTTTCTCCCCAACAATCTTCCCAAGAACCAAATATCGAGCTACACGGCGACCATGCTCTTTTGCTTTATAAATCCCTTGATTTGCCCGGTACTGTGACAAGGTATGTACATGATAAACGGGAAATTCTAAATTTGCGGCCAACAAGGAAGTATAAAGGCTGGTCGATGCCACACGACCGTACTGATATATCAAGACCACGGGGGTTCCGTTTTGAACGGCTCTGCTAATCACCCAACGGTCGACAATATTTTGTCCTATCCGTGCAATGTCATAAACAAAACGTGGTGCCCTTGAGACTAAAACAGTAGTCAACTCCCTGCCTGTTTTCCGGTGGCTCATGAGTTCTGTCCCTTTTACCTTGTTCTTCAAGCTTCTATGGGTTGGAATTGAGCAAAATCATTATAACAAAACCGGTCCCCAGGCAACCAATCAGCAACTATAGCCACTAAAACAAAAACTACAGAATGTCATCAGGTCCTGATCGGCAAACTTGATGAGCCAGCGACACATCGGTTTCTTCGAACCGAAGCAGGTGATGGCTTATGGCGCCTCCGCCTGATCCGGGCCTTCCTGGAGATAGTGCTGCATAATTTCAGCCAAACGGCTGGTTTCACTATCCAGGTTAAAGTGGTGCTGAACGGTTTTCCGGGCCGCTGCGGCGCAGCTATTGCGCAGGTCCGGGTCGGCCAGCACTTTTTCACACCGGGCCACCAGTTGCTCCACAACGCCCGGCGTGTATAACAGACCGTTGACGCCATCGTCGACCAGTTCCGGAACCCCGGTAATACGCGGCGCCACCACCGGCACGCCTTGGGCCATGGCCTCCATCAGTACCACGGGAATCCCCTCTACAAAGCTGGTCAGCACAAAAAGATCAGCCCGGTCATAGTCGTCCTGTAACTGCGCCTGGGAATGATAGCCATGAAAGGTAATCCTTTCCTGCAGCCCCAACTCAGCCACCATTGCCAGAAGATCCTGCCGTTCCGGACCATCCCCCACCATATCCAGATGAAGAGCCGGATCATCGCCAGCCAGGGTGGCAAAGGCCTCAAGCAAGAGAGGCAAGCCCTTGACATGATCAAAGCGTCCGACATAGAGCAGGCGCTGCCCCCGGCCCTCATGGTGTCGCGCCGTCACTGAGTGCGGCTCAATACCGCAATGAACAACATGCAGATGCGGCCAGCAGGAGCGCTGCGACCAGAGCATGGCCTGACTGCGGGCATAGTCACTGATACAGATGGTAAACAGGGCCTGTTCAATCTTCTCACGCAAACGCCAACGACCAGGCTCGGCCAGAATGCCGAAGCCGTGAATGGTCATACTATAGCTCAGATCAGCCAGTTCCGCGGCCAGCATGGCCACGTATCCGCTGGAGTCCGGGGCATGGTTATGGACATGGCGCAAACCAAGACGGCGCATGCGGGCCGCCACCATGCCGGCCTCGGCAAAATAAAAGAGCTGGTAGATCAGGGCGCGCACACCAGGGGCGCGCACGCCAAGAGCCAGTCGAATCGCCCGCAGATAGCGGCCCGGCCCTTGCCATACAAGGCCCAGATGATCAGCCAGAAGCCTCCAGGGAGGAGAGGGCAGCAGGTAGTGGGTACGGCGCCGCTCCTCTTCCTGTTCTGCCGTGCCCTGTTCCCGGAGCGACGGACGACGGACGGCAATGGTCTCCACCGTTAACCCGGCCCGCCGCAGGGCTGCCACCTCCCGTTGAATAAAGGTGTCGGTGGCGCGAGGATATTCCCCGCAGAGATAGGCCAGGGAAATCTGCTTCATGGGGCCGTTTTCTCCTGATCCGCCGGCAAGGTTGCGGTGTCGCCGGCAGCCAGGGAACGCTCGACTCCCTCCTGCCATGTATAGCGCGGCTGCCAGCCCAGAGCCGCCTTGATCGGTCGGTTCGTGTAGCGCAATGGCTTGCAGCGGGCATGGAGGCGCGACGGCACCAGCAAGCCGGGCACCTTGGCTGTCCCCTTAAAGAAGATGCGGTTGGTCAGCCAGGCCAGGCGGGCCAGCAGCCGCATCAGGGTCCAGGGAATCGGGATCACCCGAGGGCGGGGATGCATATGGCGCCGCAACTCATTACCATAGGCGCGCTGGCTCGGCGTCTCATTATCAACCACATTCAACACCAGACGACGCTTCGGCCCCTCATGTTCGGCGGCCAGGATAACGGCCTCGGCGCAATTTTCCACATAGGAAAGGGGCAGTGGCGCAAAGGCACCAGTGCGCAGCCACCACTGCTCACCGGCCTGCATGCCGAGACGGGCGGTCCACAGATTATCGCGGCCGTAAATCACCCCCGGTCGCAACACCAGACAGCGCCAGTCATGGTTTGTGGCCTGATCAAGAATCAACTGTTCCTGGACAAGCTTGGTCTGGCAATATTCATCACGACAGAAAGGGTCACGAGCCAGGGGCGAGGATTCATCCAGACGGCTCCAGGCGTGGCGCTGCAGATATTCATAGACGGAAAAGGAACTGATGGCCACCAGGCGATCAACCTTGCCAAGCAGCATGGCATCAAGCAGGTTTTCCGTGGCCAGCACTGTGCCGCCCAACTGCTCATAAAGATCACCGGCCTTGGCCGCTGCCAGGTGAACCACCCCGTCCACCCCGGTGAGCAGCTCATCCAGACCGCGCCGTGACCGGAGATCCGCCCGAACCATCTCCACCTGCGGATGCTCCTGCCAGCCCAACGGCACGCTTTTGGCAGCCGGACGCAGCAGCGCCCGGACCTGATGGCCGCGCTGCACGGCAGCCTTTACCACATGGCGACCCAGAAAACCTCCAGCCCCGGTGACCAGCAGCTTCATATGCGGTTCTCCTCGGCCAGCAGCCGGTCCACCAGCCGACTGGTGGCATCCATCTGCCGGAAACCCACCGGCGGCTCCTGGCCGCTCTGCAGGGCGGCATAGGTAAGCTCCAGAAAACGGGACAACCCCTCATAGGCGCCACGGTTGCGTATTTTACTCCAGATACCGCCAAAGCCGGAACCCACTTGAGACCAGGCCCCACCAAGGGCATTGACCAGGGGAGTCAGGTGCTGCCCCACCGGCCGGCGCGGTGTCACCTGCAAGAAGGGATAAAAGAGCTCTGCCGTGGCAATACCGTCCGAGCCGCGCACCTGCAGGGTGAAATTATCAGGCCACTGGCGGCAGGAAAAACGCAAACGGCCATGGGTGGTGCCGGCCAGAACAGTGGCATCAAGATCATCATAGGTGAAGAGGTTACCGCCGCCATGATTGCGCCAATGGGCGGCGATTGAATCAATGTCCGCCTCATAACCGTCAGGCAGAAAATGGAGCAGCAGGTAGGCCAGATGGGTGATAAACTCATGGATAATGCCGGCCGGCAATTTATGGCTGGGGTGGGGCAGGTTTTCATCGGCATAGCGGCCGCCGCCGCGAATGTCCAGGGCAATGCGCACCTCAACCTCTTCCACCCGGCCGATACGGCCGCCGCTTACCGCCTCTTCCAGCAGACGAACCGGCTCGTTAAAGCGATAGTTATGATTTTCCACCAGTTGCAAGCCGTGCGAATCAGCCTCTTGCCACAGGTCCCGAAAACCGGCATGGCACAGGGCCACCGGTTTTTCAACAATGACATGACAACCGGCAGCCAGGCAATCGCGCACAATACGGTCATGGGTGGCCGGCGGAGTCAGGACATGGACGACATCCGGCCCGGTTTGGCTCAGCATTTCGCGATAATCCGTAAACCAATGCGGCAGGGCAAAGCGCTCAGCCGTGAAGCGGGCCAACACCGGCGACAAATCGCAGATCGCCACGACCTCAACCCCATCTATGGCACGTAGCGACCCCAGGTGCTGCTCGGAAATTTTGCCGCCGCCGATGATGGCGGTCTTTATACATTGTGTCACTTCTGTGAACCTGTCTCTTTTTTGATGGAACTCCTGTTTCCTTCCTGAGCTGCGTGTGGGTCAGGACATCCCGACGTATCCCCCCGACGCAACAGGTACAACAAAAAACCAACGGCAACGGGAAACTTGCGCACAATGATCATAAAGGAATAGATCAGGGCATCTTGCCATGAATCACCAAGGCGTCGGCGGCTTTTACTGATCCTCGCAAGGAGTACGCCGTAAGCGGCAAGAGATGCCACAGCCGGCCAGATCAGCCATGCCGCCCAAAATGAGCCGATCAGCGCAGCGACCATGGCAAAGGGAACAACTACCGGCCAGAAGAGATAGCGGCGGAGGAGCGTAAGCCAGCTTTCTGATCCTCCCTGCGCCCACTGTACTCCGGCCCCAAAACCTCCCCAGACAGCACGCTGCCACCATTGACTGAAGTGGTGCAGGCCGGAATCGTGCCGGGCCATGGCCGTATCCAGCCGGACAATCCGGTGGCCTGCAGCCAGCACCCGGTCACACAGATCTTTTTCTTCCAGTGTGACAAGGATCTCATTGAAACCGCCGACATTCTGGTAAACGCTGCGCCGAATCATAAAAATCCCGCCGCAATTGCTGATCATGCCCGGCGGCAGAGCCCATTGCCTGGCACTGAGCCAATTATAGATCGAACGCTCCGGCTCACGCTCCTGGAGTCCTCCGCAGACAATGGCGACTTCAGAATGCTGGGCAAGATGATTCATGGCCGCAGCAAGCCAACCGTCTACCAGTTCACAGTCACCATCGACAAACTGGAGACATGCCAACTCCGGGTGCTGCTTGATGAGTCGTGTCGCACCCTCGCCACGAGCCCGGGCCGGAGAAAAGGGCCGAGACGGGTCGAGCTTGTGAACCTGGACACCCATGGTTTCGGCCAGCTCAACACTGCCGTCAGTGGAGCCCGAGTCCACATAAAGGACCACTGTCTTCTTATCTTCCGGCAGTGCCGCAAATGTCCGGCGCAGGTGTTTGCCTTCATTACGGCCGATAATAACAACACCGACAGAAGCGGCTGGCTGGTTATCTCGTGCACCGTTTTTGCTCATCTGGACCGTGTATTGCCTCCGCCGATAGCCGAGCGCTTGACCTTTTTCAGATTGAGCTTCTTCAATCCAAAATTAAAAACCCGCAAAACGAATTTATAACAGGCCGCCACAAAAGGTTTCAGGTCATCCTTGGCAAAATAGGCATAGACTTTTTCACCTTTTAAGGAAGAAAGCCAGTCGGCAAAGGTTAACAGGCCTCGGCGCCGATATTCAAGGAAACTCAGAAAATCCCACTCGAAACAAAACCACTTGATACCGGTTCGGGACGGGGTTACCGATTCAACGTCTTTACCAATCATATCAAAGTAATAGATATAGGGAAGGTCAACGCCACTGGCAATGGCCAATTCGCCGATCATGCATGTTCTGGGATTAATGTCAATCAGCTTAAAACGGCCATCGCGAGGGTCCAGCTTGTATTCGGTGGACGCCATACCGCAATACCCGGAATTTTCGATCATCTTCAGGGCGGTTTCCGTCAATCTGGGCTCATTGACACTGATATCAAAGGCCCCTACCCCGAAATCAACCGGCTGCTGCCGGATCTTATGCAAATTGGCATAGCCCAGCACCCTGCCGGCCCGACTGACATAGACCGTAAACACATAAACCTGGTTGTCGCCACCGGGAATAATCTCCTGCAAGACGACCTCAATGCCGAGCTCATCCAACTCGTGAAGCCTCACCTCAAGTTCACGGGGCTGCTCAATAACCAACAATTTCTCGTGGGTATAATTTTTCAGCCAGACATGGGCATACGATGGTTTCAGGGCGCAGGGAAAGGTGACCTTGTCAGCGATTTTTTCATAGTCGGCCACCGTTTTGATCAAATAGGTCCAGGGGGTGGGGATATCACTCTTAACCGCCAACTGATAGGTGCCCAGCTTGCTCACTGAGGCATCGACGACCTCGTCCGGAGGTACATTGAAGTGATAATATTTGCTCAGGGTCTCCCGATGCTTGGCAAGATAGAGGACATAGGCGTCCTCGGTGGGAAAAAGCACGGGTTTGCTTTTTTCCCGACCAGCAAGGCCAATAAGAAAATCAAGCCAGGGGCCTTCATCATCAATAATATTTGATGGCGCGGCAATGACCCGACAGTAACGAGAGCGTAGTCCGGCCCGGTCCAGGTAGCAATCAACCGCATAAACCCGCAGCCCCTGCCTGCCGAGACTTCTGACAACCGACAGACCGTTACAGGTCATGCCCAGCACATAAACAGCGGCATCTTTATCCATATCACTCCTCATATTCATCGGCACATTATATGCCGCAATAACGTAGTGTCACTATTATGAATCTTACACACTAATTGGACAAAGGCTAAAAACGGTTATCTTCCTCTCCAGCCCACCTCGCAGTTTGATGCCGGTAAGGCCCTCTCCATCGTCCCCAAGCATGCCCGCAAGGTCTCTACAAATCTCTCTTCCGGAAAACATTCAAGATGCTGATGCAGACGACCGAAAGTAGCCAGCAGGTGCCCCCGGGTGTCTTGCGGCTCACACTGCAATGCCTTGCTGTGCGTAATCAACTCCCGCCGCAAAGATGCAGGCGACAACTTCAGGGCCCGTGCCAGGCGAATCAAATCATAGATCCCGTAACCGTACTGGTTGGCTCCTGCCCAGTCAATAAGGACAAAAGGAGAAGACTGTTTGCAGACATGACCGGTATGGGCGGTCAACAAGACGTTCCCCAGCCACAGATCATTGTGGTCAAAAGTGTGCACCGGTTGCCATGTGCCACCCTCCAGCCTCCGGACAGCTTTTTCCAAGGCTGTACCGATCTCTCCATCAATAAAAGATTGTTGGGCGAGATGTGTAAGCATGGTCTTGTATGTTTGGCTTGTTTTTCTGAAGAGCCATGCGCGGATGCCGCAACTGCCGTACTGTGGCTGAGCCAGCGCAGAAGCGGCCGCCGCAAGGCAAGGCGTTGCATTAACCAAAAGGGCTTCCAGCCGGCAAGCTCTCGATACCAGGGGAGAATAACATAACTGCGGCCATCAACATAACCGCTGGCAATCGGCTTGATGATGGCGGCTCCCAATGGTTCGCCGATCAAACCTCGAATGGCCTCGGCCTCCTCCACTCCCCTTTTGATTAAATCCGGGGCAGCAGGTCGAGAACAGCTTATCACCGCCTTGGGTTGTCCTGTTGCGGATCTGACCAGGGCCATGGTGGTGTTATCTGCCCCGCTTTTCAGCTTACCGAGCGACTCCAGGACGACACGGCTACCTACGTCACCTTCAATGGCGGCCAGCTCCTCAGCCAGCAGACGTGCTAAAACGTCGACAGGTATATGCTCGTTGTTTTTCTTGGCCAAGGTCATCAGGTATCCTCCTGCTTGTTCCGGTGCTTGATAACCCGGGCCGGAACGCCCACTGCACTACTGTGATCCGGTACATCATCCAGCACAACGGCATTGGCGCCAATACGGACACAATTACCAATTCGGACACCACCCAATATTTTTGCACCAGCCCCGACATCGACATGACCGCCAATAATGGGGCAGCCTGGTTTCTTGCCACCCGCGCCAATGGTTACCTGCTGAAAAATCAGACAGTTAACCCCTATAACACTGGCAGGATGAATAACTACACCATTGGGATGGGTGAGCAACAGACCACCGCCAAGATTACAGTTAACCGGGATATGTGCCCCCGCCACAATAGACCACCATCGATGCCTCAGCACGGCGGCTTTGAGCATAAAGAAAGCAACAGGGCCGCGTCTGTCTTGCCAGTGCTGATAACTTCTAATGGTGGCGATAAGCTGCTTCCCCGGCTCCCAATAACGCGTGCTCTTTTCGCGACTCCAGTCCGGAGCTTCGGCAGATATCTTTTGCCAACGCTCCATATAGCGTTCCTTAGCGTTGGATTCGCTGTCTGGTTCTTTGGAGTCCATCGTCATAATAAAAGCCGAACAATTTTACCATTCAAGATTACTGGCATAACCTATCCCACTCTGTTTGTTCTCTTTTGTTAACTCTTTGGCGCTGATGTCAATTACCATCTGCCGGATATCAGTCGGAACAGACAACCTGGTCGCCACCCGAGCCATAAAACGTTTGGTCCGTTCGATTTCAGGATAGGCCGCGTGCAGGTGGCTCCGCAAAAGCCGTTCGAGCATCGTAGCATACTTTCGTCGCCGTAAAGCAAAACAACAGGGCCTGCGAGCGCATTCAAAATCTACCCGGATGACCCGGCCGGTCGAGTCAATCAGAAAATTGTTAAGTTGATTGTCCATATCAAGAATTTTTAATTCCAGCAGTTCAATGGTGGTATCGATCATTCGATCCTCAAACGAGGTTATCTCGCTGTCGAGTCCCGTTGTTATCAATCTTTTCAAGTAGGCAACTCCGCTCTCGACTTCACCGACATCTTCAATTGCCATTATTTCGCATGGTCCCAAACCAGGCATGAAGAAGCGGCTGAAAAAAAGGGGCTCTGCCACCTTGACACCAGCTCGGTGAATCAGCCGGTGCATTCGCCATTCCCGCCGACCGTTACTGATATGGGTAACCGCTTTGAATCGCTCCTTGATGTTGCGGATACGCCAGAACTTAACCACAACAGAACCACCACTCAGGAAGAGACGCAGCAAGCCCCCACGCTCCCCGCTGCGGGTATGAATAGTTTCAACACCACTGGCTGCATCATCCCTTAAATACCGATTGAGGAGCGGCTCTATCTCCGCGAAACAAATCTTCACCGCGTCTCACTCCTTTCCGGCACCACAATTATAGTGTTTTTGCGGCGACCATCAGGCCACACCTTATGATAGGCTACCCTGGCCGCCACCAGCAGCGGCAGCAGTGCGCACAGGAGAACCGCCACCAGCCATATCCAGGTCGTTGCCATATCACGCAGCCATAGTGTGAATCCAACCAAGGCAAATGCTGTAAGCCCAGCCATGGAAGTAAAGCGGGCGCTTTGCCGCAGCATCTCGCCCTGTCGAGAGGGGATGTGTAGCGTAAGAAACAAATGCGATGCCACCGGGCCAACCGCCAACCCCAGAATAAAGCCGGGCAGGCCGACAAGCAGGTAACCAGCCAGCGCTGCCATGATTCCAGCGGACTGGATCATGTTGGAGAAAAAAAGGGCCCGAGAATTACCCAGGGCCAAGGGAATACGTCCCATGGTGTCAAGCAGAATTCGTGTCCACATATATATTGCAATCCATTGAGCAAGCACACCTGCCCGGTGGTAACGCGGATCCCACAAGGTCTCAAAAAAGAGCGGCGCGCCCACTGCAAAGCAGATGCAGACTGCCGTCCCCACCCACAGCACCACCTCCCTGGCCCGTAAGGCCACGGACATCAGCTTGTCTGGTTGATCCTGAAACTCGGCGTAAACCGGAAACATCACCGAACTACCCAATCGATTTGCCACATCCAAGGCTGCCTTGGCAAAAACCAAGGCAATGCCATAGAGCCCCAATTCCGACAAAGTCAACAACTTACCCAGTACCAGTTTATCCAGGTTCAAGGCCAGAAAGGTAAAAGCCGTGCTTAAGAATATCCACTTGCCAAACGTGAACAGCTCCCTACTACTCTCTTGGTCCCATTGCAGACGCACTCGCCCCCCCGGCACTAAAAAGTGACTGGCTATCATCTTAAAAAGAGCCCCGGCCAAGCCACCTGCCACCATGGCCCAGACGGTCGGATGTACTAAAGCCCAGCCAATCATCACCGCAAGAGAAACCACTTGAGTACCCAAGAAAATTATCGTTATCCGACCGAATTTCATTTTTTTATTCAGGGTGAACAACGATGTGGAATTAAACCCAGCAATAACCGTGGTAAAGGCTGCCACCGGCAGCAATGCGGTAAGCTGCCAGGCAGCCGGATCGTTCTGAGCATACCACCAGGCAAAAGGGTAGGTCAGCAGACAGGTAATAATCCACAGCGAGAAACCTCGAATAATCTGGATAGTCCAGGCAGTATTGAGAAAGATCGGATCATTACCCCGCTTGTTCTGAATAATACTGGGACCGATGCCGACATCGGAAAACATCTCTAATCCCTGCATGAATACTTTGACCAGGGCCATGAGCCCGAAGATAGCCGGGGTCAGTAGCCAGGCCAGAATCAAGTGACTGCCCAACCGAAGCCCCCGGCTGGCGCCAAAAGCGCCAAGGGTCCAGGCAGAGCCCATAAGGGCTTTTGATTTAAGAGATTTCTCACTCATCTGTGCCCCACCGACCAGAGTCACAAACCCAGCTATCAGCCTGCTGGTCATTAAGTCTTGCTGTTGCTGCTTTTTTCCCCCGCCAGAGACAGGACCATTGATAACGGCGCAAAAACATCCGGAAGGCCGAATCAGTCAAGCGCTCCTGCCCGGTGAGCATACTCTTTACATACCCCCACCACATGGCTGCACCACCAACCAGATAAGGGGGGCGGGTCATGCGATAGAGAGCGGATGCCGTCATATAGGCCAAACCGGTGCCCATGAAATATTGACCGAAGCCGTGGCGCATGCGACCGGTGAGCATATTCTGCTGGCTGGAACCCATGGGACGAAGGTGAACAAAACGCAGCTCCGGTTCATCCCAGCTTACGGCAAGCCAGCCCAGCATCCGACAGCGGTGGCCGTCAATGGCATCCCACATGACCTGCTGGACAAAGCCGCCGATCTGATCAAAACATTGCTTGCGAAAAAGCTTGGTCATGCCCACTGAATTTTCATCACCGCACTTTTCACTGACCAAGGTGCCACTCTTCTTGTCCAGAAAATAGGGCTTGCCACTGCAAGTGCCGATACGAGGATTTTCCGTCATCCGTTGAATCAAGATCTCAAAGTAGCGGGGCGGCAGTTCCAGATCAAGATCCAGCTTGCAGATATAGTCGAATTCATCGGCATGCACAGCCCGGTAACCGACATAAAAGGCCTCTATCACCCCCGGCCCCACGCTGCGATGGCCCCTATTTTCTTTCCGGACCACCTTGATGAAATCGTGTTGCTCGGCATACTCGGCCAGAATGGCCGGGGTCTGGTCCGTGGAACCGTCATCAACAATCACCCACAGATCAGGTGGAACAGTCTGAGCAACCATACTGTCCAGGGTCCGGCGCATATATTCCGCCTCATTGCGGCAGGGTGAAATAACCAGATATTTTGCTTTTGCCATCTTCCTACCAGTCCCTTTTTGAAATAGTATCGCCAACCACCTTTACCGGCGCCACAAAGCCCTTACCCGGCACAGCTCAGCACGAAAACCCAAATGGTCGTGAGAACAGCCGGACATGATTCGCTGCATGGTCATCGGCAGGCGAGCCAGGCGGGTCGGACAGACGTCATGTTGATTCCTGCCTTCTTCAACTGTACAGGCATAGCCATAGCCGGCCTCTAACACAGCCTCTTCCACCCGAAGGTCGTAATCGCCGTTTGGATAACAGAAACCGCTTACCGCTGCCCCGGTCCAGGCGTTAAGCTGCGCTGCCGAATCGCGTAGCTCCGCAGCCAAAGACGTATCAGACAACTGCGGCAAAATCGGATGGGAAACCGTGTGCGAGGCAACCTCATGTCCCCTGCCATGTAAATCCTTTACCTGCTCAGGGCTCATGGGCTGATAACCGGAAAGATCTAAAAATTTGCCGGCCAGAGTTTCCGCTTTCATCACCAGTTTCATACGCTCAGCAGCAGCCGTCCGCTTCAGCCCTTCCATCCAGGTCTGTATGCCCCTGCCGTCAACATTTTCAGCAAGTCGGCCATCAGCCATTGCCGGCAAGGCCTGCAACAAAAGGCGACGTTGTTGGCGCCCTGCATGCTGCCAGGCCACTGCCGCCCTGTCATACCATTGCGGCCTGCCCTCTGCCACAAAACCACTGGTTACAAAAAAAGTGCCGCGCAACCCATACTCCTCCAGAATCGGTGCTGCCAGGCTATGATTGTCATTATAGCCGTCATCAAAGGTGACCGCCACCAATGGTTTGGCACGGGTTCCACCAGCGGAGATCTCGGCCAGGGCGTCACGCACCGGCACCACCCGGCAGCGGGCAGCCAGCCAGCGCAGCTGCTGCCGGAAAACATCAATGGGGATAACCAAAGAGGCAAGAGGATAGGCACGGCACTGAGCAGCGGGCAAAATTCGGTGATACATGAGGATGGTCAGCCCCTGTCGCATGCACCGTTCATGCCATTGCAGCAGACCAGTGGCAGCTGCCAACAGATCCAGCATCGAACGCAGCCCGTATTTAATCCGCTTGCGGTCGGAAAACATCATCACCTTCACCAGGGCATCTTCTTTTCCTGACGTCCGCCCAAAAGCCTTGCCGCTTTCTTGACCATGCGCCGCATCCGAGGTCCAGAGGCAGTTAATTCATGCATTTTCCAGCGTAGCCCCCTGAGTGAGCCATAGCATTTAAGGAGGGGACGTGGCCAAAAAACCTTTTCAATGGCAAACTGTTTTTTAAACGGCTGAATGCCGGACAGGTCATAAAAGGTGCAACCATGCGTCCGGGCCCAGGCCATTGCGGTCATATGCAGGAGATAGTTCACCCGCATTTTTTTCACCTCCGGTTCCCATCGCATTCCTCCCCAGTTGTAATACATTGTGCGCCCGACGATCACATTGTAGATCCCGGCCAGGGGGACATCATCACAATAGGCGACAAAATATTGAACCTTACCCCTTTTGCCTAGAAGACCCCACAAATCAGTAAAATACTCCTGCGGAAATCGGAGAAACCCCTGGTGCCGGGCTGTTGCTTCGTGCATCTTGTAAAAATCCTCAAGCGGGGCATCACCTCCAGCCCGAACGGTAATCTTATCGCGGATAGCGCGTCGGACAGAGTATGCAACATTTTTGTTCATACGGCTCATCAGCTCTTCATTGGAAAATGCAAGAGGAATGCGAAAGGATTCTTTTGACTGCGCCCCATCCGGTGCCGGAGAAAATCCCTCCTCCTGTAAAGCCTGATGCGCCACCTTATGCTCCGGGAAAAGATCAACCTGTACCGAAGTATAGCCATAGGCACTGGCTTCCTGGTCCACCCGCCTGACAACCTCACGCATCAAACGGGGGTCGTCATCCAGAACTACCGGCCCCCTGAAGATACGGGCATGATTCCCAAAGGGGGTCGGCCACACCAGGATCTGTGCGCCACCGACGATGCCCCCCTTTTCCCGCACCACTACTCGATCACATCGATATCCATACTCGACCCGATTTGCCGCATACGGACTCGACTGCTCAGGATGACAAAGAAAGCAGCGCTGTAAAAACGCATCCCATTCATCGTCAGTGGCCACATGAGCTGCCGAATCACCGCAACCATCATTCATACCGCTTCTTCCTGTCCATATTTCTGACAATCCGCCCAGGGAACCGCAGCAGTGGCTTTAAACGGGAGTGTTTTCCCCACGATTCAAGCTTTTCCCGAAACGCGCGCAACCGGTTATAAACCGAGGGAATGGCCAGGCAACCTTCCGCCACCGGAATTCGGCCGGTCATGACTCTTTTCTTGTATAACGAAAGGCCCTTACCCAGATCTATATATTTGATCCCCTGCCCGGATGCCGCTTGGATCAACTCAAGCAACAGAACAAAACCTGGCGAATACTCTTGCAGTTCATGATTGTAGGCCGGGAACCATGAATGCCAGACCTGTCGGGAATACATGGCAAAATGGACTGCGGCTAAAGTCTCGCCGGCATGCAGACAGGCCAACATCCCACCAAAGTCAGACTCTCGGGTGGCATGAATACGTGATATCAGCTTAACGCACCAATCAAGGGCAAAGAAATCAACTGTACCGGTTCGCCGACACTGTTCCGATTTCCAGGTCAGCAACTGTTGCAGGATATCCTGATGCGCGGAATGCAAGGTGAAGCTGAGCGGTCCAACCTCTGTTGCCAGCTTCTCACTTTTCCGGCGTGCTTCCCGCAGTTGCTTGCGACCGGATTTGTCGCGTGATGCTTCATAAGCCGCCATCCCCCGGGAAACTTCAATAATCGGCGATTCGGAAACATCGTTATAACAGGCAGCAAACTGCTGCTGGCTCGTGGGCAGATGATCAAACTCCCAGCGAATCAACTTACACCCCTGCATCAACTCGCTGGCAGTCCACTGGGCATCAGAACGGGCTATAACCCCATGATAATCGGAAAGCCCAAGCCCCACCGGCCGGGCCATCCCGCCACGGCTGCGCTGAAAAGGGAAAAAACCGACCACCTCGCCGTTATCTTCCAGTAGACCAACAAAGACGTCGTCACGCACTGCGGCCACCGCCTGGGTAAATTCAGGGCGAAAATAAGGACTGGCCAAGGTCGGATCGGCTCGCTGAATGGCACTCCAGCGGGCCGTCAGTTCCGAAGTCAACTTCCGACCCGGAATAACGGAATAGTACATGGATAATCTCTTAGGTGTTTATCTGCCTACTGTTAAAGTAGCGTCAGACGCCTTTCCAGCATCTGCATATCCATTTCCTGGTGGATGGGAAAGCAGACCAGACGCTCCCAACACCGCATCGCTCCGCCGTTTTCTTTGACAATGGTCTGCGGTAATGTAGGCCAAGAGTGGATGTCCACTCCGGCCCGATGCCCCCGCTCATACCATTGCAGGCTGTCGGCGGCTGATTTCGCCCAGGCCGGAAAAACCAGAGGAACGGCCCCGGCTGCAAGTTCCGGAAAAACAGGAACCAATCCTTGAGTTTTAGTCCATTTCTCCCATATTCGATAGATGCGCCGGCGTATCGTACCCACATAAGCCAAATTCTGCTCAGCCAGAAAACTTTCAACGTCGGCATCCATACCATAATCCCGAGCCAATGGCAGGTCCCGGAAGGCTTCCTGGGAAGCATAAGGTAATGGCTGCCCCAGCCGGCGGCGAAACTCGACCCCGGCCCGACGGTGGCCAAGCAGAGCCGCCGGGGCCAACAGCTGAAGCCATTTTTTAACCCTTCTCCAAAAGGATCTGTCGGCGGACGGCTGCAGCTGCAGGGAGGTGACGTCCGGCCTTTGGCTGCCGGCCAGATGAAGAAGAGCGCCATTTTGAATCGGGAAACTTTTGCGCGGCGCACTGATGCCAATCTCTCCGAAAGTTCCCAGCAGTTGGCCATTGTATGTAGCCCCGAAGCCATGGGCGTTATCTTCAATCAACAACAGCGATTTTTCACGGCAGAATGCAAGCGATTGCGCTATCGATCGCGGTTGCCCAAAATAATGAACCAGCAGCAAGGCTCTGGTTTGGGGAGTCAGCAGCCCTTTCATTCGGCCCCATTCCGGCTCCAGAGAGTGGTCAACCGGATAGTACGTCACACTAAACCCTAAAGCATCCAGCGGCTCCAACACCGATTCACAGATCAAGTCCGGGACCAACAAAACATCACCCGGCTTAAACCCTCTGGCCTTTAAGCCATACTTGAGGGCCGTTCTCGCGTAAGCGAATTTATATGGGGGGGTGTTGTTAATGGCCAACCGTCTGGAGGTACCAAATTCCAGAAGCTTTTCGGGCCGTCTGCCAAAAAAAATAGCGTTATCCCCCAGGCAGTTTAACGCTTCAGGCATGAGGGGGTACCCCGTCGTGCTCGCCGGGTGTAGCGGGTCGCTGCAGAATCGGCGCTCGCAAACGCGGACCAAGGTTTTTACAAGACCTTCCTCTCACCCGTTCACCGGCTGCCAGCGCCATCATAAGAAGCAGTTCACCGAGTTCAGCTACCACCGCCGTCGGCCAGCCATGGTGTTTGATCATATAATAGAAACGGCTTCTAAAATAATGCTCTGAAATAGTGCCCCGCATCATCGGGGCCTTGGTGGTCTTGGCAGAGGCCGCGTTTACATGTCCGGCAACCGCTTCTCCGACGGTCCAACTCTGCCAGCCGACTTTGCGGGCCCGATAACACAGATCCGTCTCTTCAAAATAGAGAAAAAAACGGGGGTCGAACCAACCGATCTCCTCCAGCATCCGCCAGCGCAGCAGCATCACGGATCCACAAATCCAGTCCGCCGGCGCCGGCGCCTCACCTGGCACCACATGGCGCAACCCCTTCGAGGCCCATCCCGGCAACAAGGGCCGCAACATAATTTTCCAAGGGTTCGGCAGGGCACCGGCCGGTTGTAAGGCGCCGGAAATTTCCTGCACCGCCGGGCCGCAGATGCCTGCCCGCGGGTTCCGCTCCATAAAATCAACCAGCGTCATCAATGATTGGGCGGTGATCACCGCATCGGGATTCAACAGCAAAACGTACGGGGTTGCGACGCACTCAAAGCCCCGATTACACCCCAGGCCAAAACCGACGTTACCGGAATTGCGCACCAGCGTTGCCCAGGGGGAATGCTCCGCTACAAAATCGGCAGTGCCGTCATGGCTGGCATTATCCACCACCACGATATCAGCCAGGCCGGCAGCGTAAGATTCCTGCAACGCATCCAGAGCAGCGCCGATGGTTTCACGGGAATTATAGGTCACGATCACCACGGTGACCTGTGGATTTCGCCCGGTGTCCGATTGTTTACCGGTTGGCAACATCATACAGGCATCCTTTGAGATAAACCGAGTTCACGAGATGCCTTTTGGACAAGCCGTTTTATAAAGGGGCTGTTATTGCTCATGTTCATCATGTTCCAACGCCAGGCCGCAGCAGGTCCGTACACTTTGCGCAAGGCGTGGGGCCACTGGACGATTTCCACCGCGAACCATTGCTTAAAGGGCTGAGTTCCGGCAAAGTCATACCTCGTGCAACCATGCTCACGCGCCCAGGCCATCGCCGTCATATGCAGCAGATAGTTGACTCTTATTTTTTTAGCATCAGAATCCCGGCTCATGCCGCCCCATCCAAAATACATATGGTCACCAACAATCACATTGAACAGGGCCGCGATGGGTTTGTCGTTGTAATAGGCAATAAATGGTTGCACCATACCTGTCTGTCTAAAAGTCCGCCAAAGATAAACAAAGTAATGCCGAGGGAAAATCGGAAACTCCTGATAAGAGGCCGTGGCCTGATGCAGTTCGTAAAATTCGTCAACCGCATTCTCGCTATTAGTCAACACTAGTGCCCCTTTATTGCGGGCCCGCCGGACTTCATAGGCAACTTTTTTATGCATTCTTGCCGAAAGTTCTTCGTCCGTATAATTCAACGGAACCACAACAGAACCCATCCCACTGGACCAAAGGTTTGAACAGACAAACCCGGCCTCTTCCAAAACTTTAAAAGCCGCAGTTTGATGAGGAAACAAATCGACCCGTACCGACCTGTAACCCTTTGCTATGGCCATCTCTTCCAGTTTCTGGACAACCTGGCGCAAGACCTGCGGATCATCATCAACAGCAAGGGGTGCCCGCTGGATATGGGCCAACTTGCCCAGCGGCGTAGATTGTATCAGAACTTGCGCACCACCGACAATCCTGTCACCATTCCCAACCACCACCCGGTCGCAGTGATAGCCATATGCGGCCCGGTTGGCAGCATATTGGCTGGACTGCTCATGATGGCAATAATGGCAGTTTTTCAGAAAAGCATCCCACTCACAATCTTCCAAGCTCTTTGCCTCCTAAAGTCAAGCCCGGGCCACCTACCACGGCATCCCGATTATTCATCCACAACGCGGTTATCTTCCCAGCCTCCGCCAGATGCCGGTATTTGCCGAACTGGTCAACAGATCAAAACGCCGCATGGAGGCAGGCCCGGCTACGCGCGGCAGGCGAAAAAGATCGGCCGGGGCCTTGATTACCGGATCCAACCCCTCACCGCCGCAGGCTGCCTCAAAACCGGCAGTCGCAGCCATGCGGCGCAAAGAATCGGAAGTTCGCCCGTAACAAAAGGAGAAAGGGTGCGGCTGCACACCCAACTCCTCTTCTAACCGTTGGGCACAGGTAATCAGTTCTTTCTGGGCCTCTTCTCCGGACACATTGCTGAGATCAGTATGCTCCAGTGTGTGCCCCCCGATCTCAAAACAGGGATATGAGCGCAGCAGGCTTTTCACCTCGTGCCAGTTCATGGTAAGACGCGGCGGCAAGCTGGTGGGGTGGAGCTGCCCAAACAATTCGTCCAGCAGCTCCCGGCGCTTACGGGCGCCGGCCTGTAACAGCTGTTCGCAGACAGCCAGGTAGCCGGCCTGATGTTCTGCCCTATCATCAAGGTTAAAAGTGGTTGCAACTCCTGCGCCCCAGACCAGCCTGGAGTTGCTGCGAAACTTGAAGGCGCTGTAGGCCTGATCCACCCACTGGGTTTCCGCCCGATCAATATAGCCGATGGGCAGAAAAAGGGTGGCCGGCAGCTTGTAACGCTGAAGGATCGGGGCGGCAACAGTGAGATTATCAAGATAGCCGTCATCAAAGGTGATGACCACCGTGCCTGCAGCGGGCGTTATACCTTTTTGCAGGGTTGACACCAATTCATCCAGAGCAACAACTTTCCGCTCCCTGGCCAAGAACTCCATTTGTCGAGAAAAAATGGCCGCAGGGACATGATTGGCCGGGTCTAGCCACTTGGCATTCTGGGCATCGCCAACACTGTGATACATCAAAATCAGTGCGCCCTGAATCTGTCCCCTGCCGGCCGCAAGCCGCATGAGGCCAGTCTTGTACCCAACTAATTGCAGAGTTGGGCCTAGTAACCTTCTTACACTTTGCTTTATGGTTATCGGCATTAATTCGCTCTAAACACACAAACACATCAACAGCTTCAACTCAGTTGACTGAGACAGGTCAGCAAGTGTTGGACGCGCCGATCCATGGTCAGTTTGAAAGTATGCTGCGCGGCAAAATCACGGGCAGCCCTGGAAGCATTAGCTAAATTTGTACGATTTTGATCCAGTTCAGCTATCTTGGCGGCAATCAGAAGCGGCTTTTTAAAAGGTGTCACCCAACCGGCCCGACTCAACGGGGCCAGGCCGGCCCACGCCTCATTGGCATACCCAACAATGGGAATACCGCAGGCCATGGTTTCCAGGTATGTACAGGCAGGATCACCTTGCGTATGGGTACAAACAAACAAGTCAACATCCTCTCTGAGTAGCGGCAGCAACTCGTCCCGGTAGTTCAAGATTCCTCGCAAACAGACCTGATCCGTTAAATCACCCTCCTGAATCATCCGCACCAGCTGCTGCTCCGATTCACCGCCACCGCAGATACTCATTTCAAACCGAACACCGAGTCGTTTCAATTCAGCCGCAATTATTGGCAGGTGATCAACTCCCTTTATCTTTAACAAGCGCCCGGTAAAGGCCAAGCGCAATGGGGCGCCGGACAGAAGCCGTTCTAGTCGCTGCTGCAGCTCTTCATCTTGGATCAAGTCTTCAGCGGCAATCCGATTGTCAAAAAAGAGCATTACATTTGAATTAAGGCTCTTACACTCATTATAGGCAGGAACGCCATTACACTGGATGCCTGCCAACTTGCGCGCAGCGCGACGCCACCTTAACTCTGCAGCAGTGGCAAAGGCTAACCTTTTCCACCGTCTCAATAAATGCGGGGCTCCAGCAGCCGTTATCTGCAAACGCGTCATTAACCCATACTCTTTTACAGTTGCCTGCCGCACACCACTGATACCCAGTGGTCCCCCAAAAACAAGATCCGCCTGTTTCATTCGGCGTACAATTTCTTTCTGTTCGACTGGTACTGCTTCCACGTTAAACGGCTGTTCTCCTGGCTTAACCTCAACATGATCCAAATTACTGTCCGGATGATCACGCACTGCAACCATGGCAGTGACCGTTCCCGGCCATCGGGCAGCATATTCACGCATGCCGCTTAAAAATTTCTCTGTCAACACAAAATTACCCGACGAGGACCGATGGGCTTTCAAGGAAGGTATAACCAAAAATTCTCCGACGCTTTTGCCCATTAGTCCTTTTTCTCTCCAATTCTTACATACCCCAAAAGGGTTCATCATTTTACTAATCGTTCCCTGCTCAAGAATTTATCAAAAAACATTTTACATTTATTCTTGATCGCCAATTTACATAGATTCCAGCAATGGATTTTGCTAATGTATTTACTAGGTAGTATTTTTGTTAAAAAGAATATTGATTTTGATTTTGTTTCATTAAAATTACGCATTAATGTATGATAATAATGCCATTTTTCTATCCACTTTTCTACGACTAAGCAGAGCCGCTCATCAAGGAAACCATTCTTACGTGCTACTTCAAGATCTGCTTCATACTGATTTCTCAAGGCATCTAAATTTAATTTATACAAACCAGATGACAAGTTTTCCCTATGTTTACGATAAAATACCCCCTTTTTTGGTGAAGACCAACCTGCACCTAAGATTAGACCCCTTAATACATATGGAGCATCTTCAAATGGACATGATTTATCAAGATCCCCAAAGATATCAAAAAGCATTCTTTTATAAGCACTGGAAGCTCCATGGAATCCTGGCCCACCAGCGACAAGAGTTGACTCAAGCGTTGAGCGTTGCGGTAACCCTGTCGTTTTTGTGTTGCCCTTTTGTATGAAATCCCCTTTCTGGTCAATTTCTTCGAAGCCGAGCGACACAAAAGTAGCTTCAGGATCCGCAACAAACAGTTCAACTGTTTGGCTCACTCTGTTAGGCAAAGAAATGTCATCACCCCCAGCAACCACAACTATCTCCCCTTGCGCTTGGGCCATCACTTTATTGAAATGCTGCGACAAACCTAGATTATGGGGGTTACGTCTGGCTATGACATGGTGTGCCCCATTGTAAGATGAGGCAATTTCCTGCATAATATTGAAGGTAGCATCTTTAGAAAAATCATCAGAAAAGATTATCTCAAGGTTCAGATAGTCCTGAGCCAAAGCGGCTTCTGCCGCAGCCCGAATATATTCTTCCTGGTTATAGGCTAAAATGGCGAACGTCACAAAAGGGGGCTCAGTCATGTATATGCTCCACTACAGCTGAATCAATCTCGGTATTCACCCCGACAAGATGCGACAATATCGAGGATGGTAAAGTTTGAAGTATCAGTCATAGCCAACCTGAAACTCCCGTTTCATTATTAGGTTCTCTGGCCGCAGCCGATCTCGAATCAGCTCCATATCATCACTCGTCGGCCGCGGCACAGATACATGCGCTATTGAGGCGCGGCGAAGCATTTTTGTGACCGGCTCGGCGGCGTTTTTCAATAATGCCACGAACCCCAGCTTATCTAACCCAAACTTTCTGTATGGATACCGGACCAGATCGACTAAACTAAAATTATGATGCGTAATTATGCGGTTGCCTTCAGATAATCGCGAGTTCTGCCTACCCAATGTAAGCGTATTGCAGCTTGAAAACCTAGGATTAATCATCTTTACAAGGGCTGCAATGTTTCCTGCTACGATATCCTCGAACCGACACACCAGAATCTTTTCCTTACCAAAAATCTTCACTAGTGTGTCTGTAAGTTCACCATAATGATAAATTCGCATATAGTCATCATTTAGGGCGCAGTTAACAAAGCTACCCTGTTTTGAAAACCATGGATACAACTCCACATAAAAAGAAAACAATGCAGTTACTGGCTCCCGCACTGTTACCAAAATCTTGTATTCGAAATCACCCAAGAGTGTGGACAAGCTCTTCAGCTTTTCGCGCCAGCTTAGGCCCTTTTGAGAGACTGTCAGCAGCTCTTCCGATACTAGAACTGAACGCCCAGCGGCTAGCTGTTCGCCTATTCTTTGCCTTACGCCTCCCCCGCCGGTACCTATAACTGCCTGGTAAAAATTCGTGAACATTTGGCACTGCTCATGAGATGTTCGTGGCTGCTTGACGCCGAGATACAGCAGACTCTCATCAACAAGACGAGGGAACAAATCCTGCTGGAGCGATGTTGTCGCTGTCTTGGGAAGCCCAATATGGACTATAACACGGCTCACGAAAGGCCTCTATTTAAGAAATGCGAGATGGAATCTACCACATGCCGCACCTGTTCTATTGTTTGCTGTGGACCAATCGGCAAGCTCAGCACCTCTTTTGCCATTTTTGTGGCAATGGGGAAATCGTTTGCTAAAAAACACATTTCGGCATAAGCTCGTTGGCTGTGTGGTGGAATTGGATAGTGTATCAAGGTCTCCACCCCGGCTTGCTCTAGTTGATTGCGCAGGATATCCCTTTCCTTGTGGCGCACTACAAACAGATGCCACACAGGGGTAGCCCAGATTGGCACATTGGGCAAGACCAGATCATGGCCTGAAAAAGCCTTTAGATATTGCTCTGCGACCAAAGCTCTGTGCTGATTCCACCTGTCCAAGTGCTTTAACTTTACCCGCAAAATTGCTGCCTGAATTGGATCTAATCGACTATTGAGTCCTTTAACCTCATTCTCATATTTTTTCCGAGAACCATAATTGCGCAACACCTTGATACGGTCAGCAATTTCTGGGTTATCAGTTGTAACAGCCCCACCATCCCCAAATGCGCCAAGATTCTTTCCTGGATAAAAACTCCAAGCAACAGCGTCACCATGGCGCCCAATTCTTTTACCCTTGTAAAAAGCTCCGTGGGCTTGTGCACCATCCTCCAGGACACGCAGTCCATGATTGCGGGCAATGGCAATAACGGGGTCCAGATCTGCCGGTTGGCCATATAAGTGAACCGGCACAATCACTTTAGTCCGGACAGTAATCGCCGCCGCAATACGCCCAGGATCCAAGTTGAAGGTAGCAGGCAGTGGCTCAACGGGGACTGGAGTGGCGCCGCATTGACTGACGGCCAGCCACGTTGCAATGTAGGTGTTTGACGGAACTATTACTTCATCTCCTAGGCCTACATTCATTGCCATTAATGCCAAATAAATCGCATCAAGTCCGTTGGCGACGCCTACCGCAAATCCGGCTTCACAAAAAGAGGCAAATTCATCCTCGAAAGCTTCAACCTCTTGACCTAGAATATACCAGCCACTGTCAAGCACTTTGGCTACCGCGGCATCAATCTCGATTTTAAGTTCAAGATATGCGGCCCGAAGATCTAAAAAAGGAACATTCAAACCTTCCTCCGCGCAAGCAGAAATTCATTGTAGTCACGGTAATAATCGTCCTCGCTGTAGCGATTTGACGCAAGCACCATACAAACTGACCCCGATGAAAAATTGTCCAGCTCACGCCAAATCATCGGACAAACATATAGTCCATTATAGGAACGATTGAGGTGGAATCTTTTCTTTTCTCTTCCGTCATCTAAGACTATATCAAAGCTCCCCGACATAGCAATAATGAGTTGCTGTAAGGCCTTATGAGCATGCCCACCACGTTCGCCACCACCAGGGACATCATATAGATAATAAACTCGATGAATACTGAAAGGGACATGCTGCAATCCCTCGATAAAAGTAAGGTTCCCTCTAGGATCAGCAATCTTGGGAAGATCAATTAGTTTGCAATCAGCCAACGACATTTTTAACCTCAAGACAACATCTTGCGGGGTTTCCTTTTACCACCATCCCCGCTGGAACATCCTTAGTTACCACTGCCCCGGCAGCAACCATGGCCCCAGTGCCAATACGAATACCCGGCAAGACAACAACCCCGGCTCCAATTGATGCTTCTGATTCTATGATTGTTGCCAACTTTGGAAAGTGACGGTTACCGCTCCGAGGGTAGCGATCATTAGTAAAAGTAGCATTTGGACCGATGAAAACATCATTGCCAACCCTAAGGCCATCCCACAACTGCACACCTGATTTTATAGTTACACGATCGCCAATTATTACATCATTTTCAATGAAGCAATGAGAACAGATATTACAATTCATACCTATTTTCGCCTCAGGCAATACGACTACAAACTGCCAAATTCGCGTACCTGTTCCAATGTTATTACACGATACGTCTGCAAGTGGATGAATTGTATAAGACATAAATATCAGCCGCCAGAGGGGGGCGGGGGTCGCTATCCCCAACTTTGAGATTAAAACAAGTTCGGTTGCTGTGGCTCCTGCTTCCGCTATTGCGCTTCCTGGTATTTTACATACTTACGTATCATCTCGGTATCCAGTTGCCAAAGGCCTCTTCGAAGTACTCCCAATTGATCAACCCAGCCAGGCGACACAACTCATGCCGGGTGTCCAAAATGTTATCCAGCCTCTCCCGAAACAGGTCACGCTGCTGGTCCGCTTTCTTGCTCACAGGTCGCATGCAAATCACCAGAAAATGAAGATTGCAGTGTTATACTTCTGCAATTTTAGCGAGTTTTCTTTGTCACTTGATAACGAATTTTCAGGAACTTATTCGTTTTTCAGGGCCGAGCACATAGTACTAGTATATTTTAGCAATTTGCTCTTTGCCAAACTTCTCTCTCACAAAGTTAATCACAGGCACAGCTGTATAGCGTTCATCCCAATGGCCCCTTCGCTGTTGCTGAATCCTGGCAAAGAAAGCGTCAAGAGTGGCTGTTTCTCCGATGGAGGCCAGATAATCTGTAACCAGATACCCGCCTGTTGGATTTGTTTGAGAGACAACAGACGTCGTATCCCCTACTCCTGCCTGGTAATTAGTAAGCCATTCGTCGGTGTCAATTACTCCAGAATAAAAAGAGTTGCCCGAGGAAGTAATCTCGGGCGCGACTGTGGCATCCCAGAGAATAAGATATTCAGAGTTTTCATTATGGATTCGATTATCCATAATTTTGGCATTTTCGATTCCCTCTCCTTCCAGCCGTACAATGGGCCAGTTATGCACAATATTATCCTGCAAAGTAATATTGCGTAGATCCAACCTCACCTCATTCTTTGTTACAACATCGAAGTACATTGCCTGTACGCCACCACCGGAAGTGACTGAACCAATAATATTGCCCTCCACCAAAGAGCTGGAGACATTATTGAAACGTATTCCCCATCTGGTCACGCTACTTGTTTTTGAATCCCATCCTTCCAGAAGGACATTGTTTTTTATGATACTGTCAAAACCATCAGGGGCACTCGGTTCAACTCTTGAGGACTCAATTCCTATTGGGTCCATGAGCGAAAGATTAGCCACAATCAAGCCACCTCCGCCTGGTTGATAGCCCTTACTGGATGCACGGGCCGAAATATTGTAACGCATCACAGCATTGGAGACGCTGATGTCAAAATAGGTATTATGGTTATGTATTGTCGCTGGATTCCCCTCCTCAGGATTATCAGTCCAGCCATTATGGTCAAATATACATTCTTCCACCAAAAATCCATCCGCACCTGCCGCAAAAAGCCCTTGCGTATGTCCGGTATTGTCGGTTGGATATCGTTCTGCGACTACACTTCGGCGAACAACAACATTTTTCACAATGTCGCCACTACTCCCACCCGTAATAATTATGCCAGTGTTAGCCCCCTTGGTAACAAGACAATCCTCAACTAAAAAATTTTCCCCTCCAACTCGCCTTGAAAAGGCGTTCACCCAAGGACTCAGCGATGCAATCTTAATACTCGTAACAATATTGTGGCTAAAAGAGACCGTTTCTGATGACCTGAACATCATAATTTCAGGCATATCTAAATGCGACAGGCCATAGGCACCCAATATCATCCTTTCTGCCTTTGCACGACCAGATTTATCCCAGGAGTCAAATGATTCATCCCACACATCCCCACGTTTCAGAAGAAGAATATCGGGATAGCCATCACGCAGCTGCTCGTATGCTTCTGCCAGGGTTGCAAAGGCATTGACCGGGCCTTGCGGCTGGAACATGCCGTTTTCATCAAACGTTATATTTAAGGTGCTATAGATCTGGCCAGTGCTGTCATCACCCTCTGAGCTTGACACAAAAACCACCCGGGCATCATCATAGCTTGCCTGGACTGCGGCTGCCGCGTCCCCTTGGATCAGGGCGGCAAAATCAGTCCAACCATCCTCTGTCAGGGGCAGGCCGGTAAAACTGTGGACGCCGGGATCCGGCGCAGCAGGATCAGTGGGATCAGCAGCTTGTGCCGGACTCACAGCGCGGTCTGAATCATTACTGCAGTTACAGAGCAGTGCCATAAGAACGAAGGCGATAGCCATCAGCTTATAGATTTTCACTTGAAACCTCCCGGGTTATCTTATGGGTATCTTGCGGCGATGGGGCCGGCCCATGTAGCCGATGTGTGCTTTTGCTGTACCGCGTGCGGCAAACTGTGCACTGGTGAATCACTGTCATGGACTTACGCTCTTTGCACCCTCATCCCGACCTTCTCCCTCAAGGGAGAAGGGGTTGTGGACGCAGGTTCTTTCCTGCCTTTTCCCTTCGAATGAAAAAGGGGTTTTTGAAGTAACCAGTATACCGGATTTTCGGGCCTGAGACGATCTTGCCGGTAGAGAGGCTGAATCGTTCTCCCCCTGCTGCCTGGCGGTCAGACCCCAGCTGACAAGCGCGCCTGAGATCATGATGTAAATGGGATTGACCATGGCATTGACCAGGGTGTCGATCATAAAGAGAATGACAATGAAACTCAGCAAGACAACCTGGAGGGTCAGGCCCTCTTCTCTAACCCTGCCGTACTGTCGGCCGGTGGAGCGCAACACTTGCCAGGGACCGATGAGCATGCCGGCAACAAGGGTTGTTATACCAAAAAAACCTTTAGAACTGAAAACTATTATCCAGAGGGAATCCACCATTTTTATCGTTTTTTTACCTGTATCAGGATCCACCGGCCAACCCCTGGAGTAGCCTCCCCAACCAAATACGGGTTGCTCCAAGGCCCTGGCAGCAAACAGGTCCTCCTGCAGGAGCCGTACAGCCAGTGAACCGGTACGTTCTTCGTCAAACACTTCAGCAACTAGCCCCACCACTTCATCCATGGGCACCAGACCGATACTGCGCACACCAATATAAGCCGGGATCAGCAAGAGCAGCATGATAAAAAAGAGGTTTTTAGCAGACCTGCGATAGGCAGAGTAGCCAGTACAGCCAAGGAGCAGGACAACCCAGCCACTGGCAGACTTGCACAACAGGGCCGTTACCATCAGGAGTATGGCCGCCGGCCCCATGGCAATGCCCTTGACCTTTGTCACAAGGCGGCTGCGCCACAGCCAGAAGGCAGTGGTGGCTGTGGCTGCCATCCACACCGCCACCATTAAGCCGTGTTGCATGAAGACAATGGGACGCCAACCGCCATAGCGATAATGCTGACGCCACTCATGTGGGAAAAACCCGTAAAAATTAACGTTGAGCCTGGGACTCATCCTGATTTCATAGAGGCATAATAATGCATAAACCATACCTCCAGCCACGATCCCCTGGCATAAATCGCGAATCGTCTCCTGCTCCTTGAAATAAATACGGCCGGCCAGGTAGGGGATGCCCCAGGTCATCACCTGGTCATACAAGCCGGAGACGCCGTCATAGAGACCAAGGTGGTTGGTGAGTGCGGTTGGTATGGGCGACAGGCACCAGAGCAGCATGGGCAGATCGCACAGCTTCCACTTAAAATCCGCCTTAAAACGCTGGCCGGACAGCCAACCGCCCAGCATCAGCCCCAGGGAAATGGCCACATACTTGTTATAGGGTGGTATGCCCTGCCAGTTATAACCGACAGTGGGCAAGAAAAGCCAGCCGCCGATCACAGCTACCAATACTGCCCGATGGGCCGGCAGGCGCATAAAGAGCAGGATGGTGAATGGCACCCAACCAAAGAGCATGACAGGGACCAGGGGGGTCATGTGCGAGGCATCCCGAAGAGATGGAAGATCTGCGCCACCCTGCCCCTGGTATGGCAAAAGGTCAGCTTTTTGCCATTCCTCTGCTGGTGCTTCTGCAGCAGCAGCAGCAGCCCCAGAAAGGCACCATCCATAAATCGTGTGGCCTGAAAATCAAGGCTCAGGTCCTGTTGGGCCAGGGCAGCCCGGCACAGGAGATCGCGCAGCGACTGGTCGTGCTCGGCCCGCAGCACAGGCCCCAAAAGCAGGGTGAGGCCCTGTGCGTCGTCCTGCCAGGTGCTGTTGCCGGTTTGCTGCTGCCCACCATACTGCTTCTGCCAGGAGCGATACCGCAGCCACAGCGGCAGGCGACTGAGCAACATCCGTAACAGCAGCAAGCCATCCCCGCCATACCGCTTGAAGAGTTTCGGTTCCTGAAAAATGCGCCAGGCCCATTCCAGGCCCATGTTGCGAAATATGCGCGGCGCCCGGCGTACTGTGCCGGCCAGAAAGTTGACAGTGGCGCCAAGATGACTGATGACTTTGGCCTGCAGGACATGACGATTGTGCTCGATCCAGGCCACGCCTTTTTGGGCGCCCAGGGCCACCAGCAGGATATCAGGCCTGGCCTCATTTATCCGCTTGATGATTGCAGGGCTGCTCATCTCGTCGATGCTGCCGAAACCGGGGTTCAGGGCGCCCAGTGCCCGCAGCCCGCCCCCGCTCCTGTTTACCTGTTCCACGGCCAGACGCCCGGCCTGATCATCACCGCCAAAGAAAAATATGCCCAGCGGCGCCTCAGCCACCGTATCGTCATTAAGTTCCTGGATCAGGGTTGAGCCTGCCACCACCTCTTTCATGGGATAGCCCAGCAAGCGAGCCAACCACACCAGCGGCCTGCCGTCCAGGGTGACCATCTCGCTGTTGAGAATGGCGGCCCGAAAGGCAGGATCACGCCGGGACTGCACCACCCAATTGACATTAATAGTGGAAAGAACCGCCTCGCCCTGCTCTCCGGCCTTGTCCCGCAGCAGGGCCTTGGTGGCGGCCAGGTCGAGGTTGTCCACCGGCAGGCCAAACAGGCAGAAGACCTGCCGCTGAAAATCACGGATAACAGCGCTGCGCCGTTGCTCTTCCATTATGGTATTATGCATAGTTGAGATAACTAATGGCCATCTTGAATAATTGCTATTTTGCCCGATTTTTTCGTCGCTACGAAAATAAAAATCCTCACATATGCTCGATATGCTGCGGGTTTTATTTTCTATGCTTCTCAAACTCGAACAAAATATCTCATTATTCAAGATACCCTAATTTGAGATTAAAGAAGTTAGAAGTTAAAAGAAGTTAAAAGGAGTTAGAGGGAGTTATGGGGTGTTTTGGGCGTGTGATACTGCGAGAAATAAGAAATCAGAATTCAGAAAACAGTAGAAAAGCTTGAAAAACAGTCGTTCCGCCTTCTGGAAGCCTCACCCTTGCCCCTTGCATCCCCATGTCACTGCGAGGACCGGAGGGACGCGGCAGTCCAGGAGGCATGGCGAGGCACCGAGGCAGCACAACCTCCCTGGATTGCTTCGCGCTGCTCGCAAAGACGCCACCTCACCCCTCTCACCTCACTCTTCACTCTTGCACCTTGGACCTTGAGCCTTGCCTCTCACCTCTGGGGTTGAGCAGGCTCCACACAAACACCAGAAATGCAAGACTAGCCCAAAGGCGGATGTAAGTATAGCAATTTTGACGGCATTGCCGGAAACTCCTTTTCCCCTGCGTTATGGCGGCATTCCATAACCCGCAGAAGCCCGACGTCATTTTTTTTACCGAGACAGCAAAAACCAAAACCCACAGCCTGGCCCCAATCCGCTTTTCCGGAAAAACCAGTCAGAATTCCGGGAATACGGATTGACCCATCCTGCCTCGACACACTTGGCCAACCTAACACACAGCAGTTCCTGTTCAAAGAATTCTTTTTCCCTCCCCACTTCTCCGTAAAAGGGTCACCTGTCATTTCGAACAGTTATAGCGTGTCATAATCACCCATCGCGCACCTGTCACAAGATATGCCGGAAACAAGGGAGCCGCTACACATCTTTTCGCGCAGGCGGCATACTCCTTGCTAGGTAGTTATGCTGAGCAAACCGCCTCTGTCATTTACCTGGTATCTGTCCATAGGGGGACCGTTGGTGCCGTGCGCACCGACCATCTTCCAGACAGGTCCAACAAAAAAATGCTGAGTTTATGTTAATCCGGAGAAACCTGATGAACAAATTACTACTCGCAATCGCCGCGCTCCTCTGCTGTCAGGTCAGCCCGGCCTCGGCCGCGCCATTCCTCACCACTGATTCCACCTTTGACACTGATTACTTCTACACCATCGACGGCACTGCGTACACTTTTACAAACAGAAAGCAGGCTACGGACACATGGGATGCCACCTACGGCGGATATATCGGCGACAATTTCACCGGCTACTATCTGGGCACAGTCACCAACCAATCCAACGACAGTGAAGAAATTCTCGCCGCTTTACTGAACTATTATCTTGGAACTGATTCCAGCTATAACTTCCTCAAGGTTGATGAGCCGGACGAGTCCGTTGATTCCTTGACCATAAGCTATGATGCGGATTACAAATCAGGGACATGGCAAGTGGACGCCCCTGATACGGTTTCCTTCTACAGTATAAAAGGCGCCACGGAATTTGCCCTCTATTTTGTTGACCCGGCCCTGCAGTACGGCGATTGGACCACCGCCCACCTCCTGACCCCAAACGAAAAGAATGTCCCGTGCATATCACACATTACCGTTAACACCACCCCCATTCCCGAACCAGCCACCATCCTGCTCTTCGGAGCCGGGCTGGCCGGACTGGCCGGAATGAGGCGCCGCATGCACAAAGTCTGAGACGCCGCAATCGCGGACTTCCGGTCATGCCGACACAAGGCAAGGTTTGCTGTTTCGACCTTGCCTTTTTTTATGGTTACTACCGTGCACACCGGCTGAGATTCGGTGCTCATCACTTTTTTTGGCGTATGCCCACCTCAGCCGGCACCAGAGACGCCCCCGGCCCAGCGCCGGCGCCATCACGATGTACATATCCGCACACACCGACAACGCCGCTCTTTGGGGAGTGACAAGTTGCATTGCAGGTGGTAATGATATTCCTGCGCCCCACTTATTGATTCAGCCGGTGCGCGGCCGGCACTTTCCATAATCATCCATGCCAAAAAAGGATTCCGTATGACCCCCTTGCGTTTCCCTCACCTGTCCATCGCCTTTTCCACCATTATTCTGGCACTGCTCATGATCAGCACTGTGGCCTGCAGCGATGCTGAGACCAAAAAACAGGCCCATTACCAGAAGGGCATGGAATACGCCGCCAAAGAGAACCACCAGGCCGCCATCTTGGAATTCCGCAACGCAACCAGCATCGACGGCAAATTCTCCGAGGCATACCTGCAGATGGGTCTGGCCCAACTGGCCCTGCAGGATCATCAGAATGCCTATCGCAATTTCGAGCGGGCCGCCTCAGTGGATCCGGCCAACCTGGAGGCCCAGCTCAACCTTGCCAAGATCATGCTCGCCTCAAACCAGCAATCGCAAAGCCTGGAGCGGGTCAACATCATCCTGGAAGCCGAGCCGCAAAACATGGAAGCATTGATCCTCAAGGCCACCATCTTCCTGATGGAGGGCAAGCCGGCCCAGGCGGAAGAGATCATCACCAGGGCGATCAGCCAGGACCCCACGCAGTCCCGCCTCCACCTGCTTCAGGCCCAGGTCTACATGGCGAACAAGCAACCGGCGGCAGCCGAGCAGGCACTCCTGCAGGCCGTTGCCCTGCCGCCCCACGATCTAGCCAAAAACCAGGCCCTGGTCAGCTTCTACCTGAACCAGCAAGAGCCGCAAAAAGCCCTGGCCCAACTGCAGCGCAACATTGACGCCTTCCCGGACTCCCCTCAACCCTACCTGGACCTGGCCGCCTTCCATGCCGGGCGGCAGGAGTTCAGTCATGCCGAAGAGGCCCTGCAGCAGGCCGTCGGCATTGCCCCCAATGACCCGCAACTCTCCGTTAATCTGGGCAGATTTTATCAATCACGCAACCGCTTTGACCAGGCGGAAACCGCCTACCTGGAGGCACTGGCAAAGGACAAAAGCAATCTGGATACCAAAGCGACCCTGGCTGATTTCTACATCGGCAGAAGACAGCCCGACAAGGCCGCTGACCTGACTCGGGAGATTCTGGACGAAAACAACAAGCATGGCCGCGGCAACCTGCTCCAGGCCAAACTGCTGGTCGGCAAGGGCAAGAACCAGGAAGCCCTGGAGATCCTCGGCAGCCTGGTGCGCAACTATCCCCGCTGGTATGAACCCTTTTATGTAAAGGCAATGGCGCATCAAAAACGGGGTGAAACAGCGCTGGCCCAGAAAGAGGTCAGCGAAGCGCTTACCCAAAACCCGCGCGACCACCACTCCCGCATCCTGCTTGCCCAACTCCTCTTCCAGCAGCGCGACCTGGCCGGCGCCCGCAACGAAGCATTGATTGCTCTGCGTCTGCGGCCAAACAGCTTTCGGGCTGCCATTATTCTGGGAAACTGCTTTTTGTATGACAAAAAATACGACGAAGCCCTCCAGGTATTTGAGAAGATGAATGCCAGGGCCCCTGAAAATATCGAGGTGTTACAGCAACTTGGCCTTACCAGGCTGGCTCGCCGCGAACTGGACCAGGCCAGAGATCTCTTTGAAAAGATATTGGAGATACAGCCCGACTTTCCACCGGCTGTGGCCTCGCTGGTGGCTGTCTACCTGCAGCACAACGATGCGGCCGGGGCCATCAGCCGGGTGGAAGCCCAGCGCCGCCTGGTTCCCGACCAGGCTGAATATTTGACGATACTGGGGGAACTTTACTTACGGCAGAAAAATTTCGAGCAGGCCATCGCTGTCTTACGCGAGGTGCAGGCGCTTGCCCCGGAACGCCTGCGGCCATATCTGCTCATTGCCAGAATTCAGGAGCAAACCGGCAAGACGCAAGAGGCCATTGAGGAGTACAGCGCCTTGCTTGACAAAAAACCCGATCTTGCACCGGCCCGCATGCACTGGGCCATTTTGCAGGAACAGAAGGGCAGCCATGCCGAGGCTGAGGCCGCCTACCGGCGAATCCTGCAACGGCAGCCCGACTTTGCGCCGGCCGCCAACAATCTGGCCTGGCGCCTGATAGAGGGCGACAAGGCTGATCTCGGCGAAGCCCTGCGCCTGGCCCTCATCGCCAAGGAACAATCGCCGACAGATCCTTATATTGCCGACACCCTGGGCTGGATCCATTATCAACGCGGCGCCTACGACCTGGCCATCCCTCAGTTCAGCCAGGCCCTGGACGCCCTGCCTGAGGCGCCGACCATCCGATATCACCTGGCCCTGGCCCTGGAAGCAGGCGGCAAAAAAGAGCTGGCCAGGGAGGAACTGCAACGCTCTCTTACGGTGGAGGCGGAATTCCCCGAGCGTCAGGATGCCGAGATACTGTTGCAAAAGTGGCAAAAGAGCTGATCCGCACCATGCGTCGAACCATTGCCATTGGAGACATCCACGGCTGCCGCCAAGCGCTTGCGGAACTGTTGGCCCAAATAGCCCCGGATGCCGAACAGGACACCGTCATCATTCTCGGCGACCTGATCAACCGGGGCCCCGACTCCAAAGGCACCGTGGCCCTGTTGCTTGAACTGCGGGAAGAGCTGCGTCACCTCATTATTCTGCGCGGCAATCACGAACAGATGCTGCTCGACTTTCTGGCCGACCGTAACCGTGACCTTTTCCTGCGGGCCGGCGGCCTGGAGTGCCTGACAAGTTATGACATAGATCCCTTTGCCGGTGATGCCGCCGCCCTTCTTCCGCCCGACCATCTGGCCCTGCTCTCCGACCTGCCCGCCACTTTTGAAAACGAGCACGGCATATTCGTGCATGCCGGACTGGAACCCGGCATACACCTGAGTCACCAGTCGCCGCAGTGGCTGTTATGGGCCAGGGACGAATTTATCAACTGCGACCATAATTTCGGCAAACCGGTGATCTTCGGCCACACCCCCTTTGAAAAACCGCTGCTCAGGCCCAACAAGATAGGCATAGATACCGGTGCCGTCTATGGCGGATCCCTCACGGCCCTTATCCTGCCGGAAATGCGACTGATCAGTGTGCCGACCCAACCCATGTGGCCACGTCCCTTTGCCGAGCCCTCCCGACCCGGTTGATGAGAGAGCTAAAGGAGGAGGCAAGAGTGAGGAGTCAGGAGTGAGGAGGCAGGAGTGAGGAGGCAGGAGGCAGGAGGCAGGAGGAAAGCTTGAAAAGCAGTCGATCAGACTTCCGGAAGCCTCATCCTTGCATCGTGCATCCCAATATCATGTACGGAAGCACCCTTAATCTCCTTCTCCCTTGAGGGAGAAGGTCGGGATGAGGGTGAAAAAGCAGAAACTGCTGCCATGGCCTTGCCCCTTGCACCCTCACGTCACTGCGAGGACCGGAGGGACGCGGCAGTCCAGGAGGCACGGCGCGGCACCGCGGCAGCACAACCTCCCTGGATTGCTTCGCGCTGCTCGCAATGACGCCACCTCACTCCCCTCACCTCACTCTTCACCCTTGCCCCTTGGACCTTGAGCCTTGAACCTTGGACCTTGCCCCTTGCCCCTTGACAATCCCCATCGTCTTTCTTATTATTTTCTGGCCTTTACGGTAGATTGCTCCCCATACAAATACCAGGTGTGCCATGCCCATTCAGGAAGTCAGCGACCAGGTGCGGGCCAAGGCCCCCCTCATCAAGCAGACCAGGGATGAAATCAACAAGGTGATCATCGGCCAGGACCAGCTCCTTGACCGGCTGCTCATTGCGCTGCTCTGCAACAACCACGTCTTGATCGAGGGCTTGCCCGGTTTGGCCAAAACCCTGGCCGTCACCACCCTGGCCCAGGCCACCGGCACCGCCTTCAGCCGTGTCCAGTTCACCCCGGACCTGCTGCCCGGCGACCTGCTCGGCACCCTGATCTACAACCCCAAGCAGGGTGACTTCACCGTCAAGAAGGGGCCGCTCTTTGCCAACATCATCCTGGCCGACGAGATCAATCGGGCCCCGGCCAAGGTGCAGAGTGCCCTGCTGGAGGCCATGCAGGAACGGCAGATCACCATCGGCGAGGAGAGTTTTGGTCTGGAGGAGCCCTTCATGGTCCTGGCCACCCAGAATCCGGTGGAGCAGGAGGGCACCTACCCCCTGCCCGAGGCCCAGGTGGACCGCTTCATGTTCAAACTCAAGGTCACCTATCCCTCCAAGGAGGAGGAACTGGCCATTATGCGGGCCCAGGCCGTCAATCCGGCAAACAGCGTCACGCCGACCATCACCGCAACCGACATTCTGGAGCTGCGCCGTCTCAACACCACCATCTATATTGACCCGGCTGTTGAGGAGTACATCGTCAACCTGGTGGATGCCACCCGCCACCCGCAACACTACAACCTGGCCATCGACCCTTATATCCAGTACGGCGCCTCGCCCCGGGCCACCATCTTTCTGGCCCAGGCGGCCCGGGCCACTGCCCTGCTGGCCGGGCGGGCCTATGTCACGCCCCAGGATGTCAAGAATATCGGCACGGATGTCCTGCGCCACCGGCTGCTGCTCACCTATGAGGCGGAAGCCGAGGAGATCGACGCTGATGCCCTTATTCAACAGGTGCTGGCCACGGTTGAGGTACCATGATCGAAAGCGAGCTGCGCCACAAGATCCGTCACATTCAGATCACGGCCGGCAAGGCGGTGAGCGATATCCTGGCCGGTGAATACCACTCGGTCTTCAAGGGCCGCGGCATGGAATTTGACGAGGTCCGTCCCTATCAGCCCGGCGATGATGTACGCACCATTGACTGGAATGTGACAGCCCGCACCGGTGAGCCCCATGTCAAACGTTATGTGGAGGAACGCGAGCTCACCATCCTCTTTGTGGTGGACCTGTCCGCCTCCGGTTTTTTCGGCTCAAACGGCCGCCTTAAGCAGGAGGTGGCGGCCGAGGTCTGCGGCCTGCTGGCCCTGTCCGCCATCCGCAACAACGACAAGGCCGGTCTCATCGCCTTCAGCGACACCATTGAACATTTTATCCCGGCCCGCAAGGGGACCCGCCACGTCCTGCGCCTCATCCGCGACATCCTCCACCTTAAGCCGCAGGGCCGCGGCACCGATCTCAACATTGCCCTCAACTACCTGGCCCGAGTCCGGAAGAAACGGGCCGTGGTCTTTGTCATATCGGACTTCCGCGCCCCTGACTTCAGCAAGGCCCTGCGCGCCACAAGCAGACGCCATGACCTTATTGCCATCTCCATCACCGATCCCATTGAACTGCGTCTTCCCAAGGCGGGCATGCTCCGGCTGCGCGACAATGAAAGCGGTCAGGTGCAGCTCATTGATACCGGCTGCCGTCGGGTACGCCACCATTACCAGGGCCTGACCCGGGAGCGCCGCGCCGCACTGGCCACGCTTTTCAAGCAACAGGCCGTTGACCATATCCCCCTGATCACCGGTGATAATTATGTGGCTGATCTGGTCCGCTTCTTCCGGGCCAGGGAACGACGGAGGGTACACTGATGCCTCGCCTCTTTACCGCACTGCTCAGCCTGATCTGCCTGATACCGGCCATGACCTCAGCCACCACCCTGCTTGAACTGGAGGACGCCGCAGGAGGGCTGACCGCCCGTCTCACCATCACCGGCGACACCCTGCTGGTCAACGACCAGGGCGAACCCTGGCCCACCCCTGCCGACCAACTACTCTGCACCCTGACCGTAACGGCACCGGAGACAACGGCAGTGACCATGCCCTCCCTGACCGGCGCCGCTTTTGGCGACTTCACCCTCCTTGACCAGGGCGAGGTGGAGGTACGCCGCACCGGAAACGACCTTGTCCATCAACGACAATGGCTGGTGGAGCCCTACAACCCCGGGGCCTACCGCCTACCCGGCCTGCTGATCCGGGCCGTCCGCGGCAACGAGACCTTTGAGCTGAGCCTGGCGCAACCGGAAATCACCGTGCATGCTGTGGCGGCAGATAACTCGGCCGGCGGCGATATCCTGCCGCCCCTGGCCCCGAAAGAGAGATCACGCCTGCCCCTGATTCTCAGCAGCCTGGGGCTGGGCCTTGCCGCCCTGGTTATTTGGCTCTTGCGGCGCCGCCATAAACGCGGCCCACGGCCGCTGCCGCCCAAGCAACGGGCCCTGAACGAACTGGCCCGAGCCGAGGAACTAAGCGGCCGACAACGCATCGAGCGCCTGGCCTATATCCTGCGCTGCTATCTGGCCAGCCGTTTTGAACTCCAGTGCCTGGAACAGACCTATGAGGAATATGCGCCGAGCATCAACAACTGCGCGGCGATACCGGCTGAAAGCCGTGCCCTTTTTCTGGCTGTGCTTGAACGCTGCGATCAGCTCAAATTCACCAACAGTCAACCGGAGCCCCGGGAGGCGGAGCGCCTCACCAAGGAGATCAGAGAGGGTTTGGCGGCCTGCCCCCTTGCCGGACCGGGGGACAAGACATGCGGCCGCTGGTGACAATGAGTGCCGCCATCCGGTGGATGGTTTTTGAGAGGTGCGAGGGGCAAGGTGCAAGGGGTGGGGGGTGAGGGGTGAGGGGTGAGGGGTGAGGAGGGAGGGGGCATCTTTGCGAGCAGCGCGAAGCAATCCAGGGAGGTTGTGCTGCCTCGGTGCCGCGTCATGCCTCCTGGACTGCCGCGTCCCTCCGGTCCTCGCAGTGACGTGGGGAGCGAGAGGCAAGGTCCAAGGGGCAAGGGGCAAGGGGCAAGGGGCAAGGGGCAAGGGGCAAGATACAAGCTTCAAGGGGCAAAGGGCAAGGGGCATGGGTGAAGAGTGAGGAGGGAGGAGTGAGGTGGCGTCGTTGCGAGGGACTCGAAGCAATCGCAGCACTGCTCGTAGAGAAAATATGGCGCAGCAATCGAACCCAAAAACATGTATGAATAGGCAGCCATGAGTTTTGCCAGCCCCTGGGCCTTCTGGGTCCTGCTTATCCTGCCGCTGCTGGTGGCCGGACGCCTGCGCCGCAGCGCTGCCGAGCCGGCCCTGGCCTTTGCCGATCTCAGCGAGGTGCGGCGCAGCGGCCGCTCCCTGCGCCAGCACCTTGTCCAGCTGCCCTTTCTCTTGACCCTGGCGGCCCTGGCTTTGCTGATTATCGGCCTGGCCCGGCCCCAGCAGGGCATTGAAAAGATAGAGCAAATCAACCACGGCATCGCCATTGAAATTGTCATGGACCGCTCCTCCAGCATGGGCGAGGCCTTTGTCTACCAGGGACGCACCATGACCAGGCTAGCGGCGGTCAAACAGACCTTTCACGACTTTGTCCTGGGCAACGGCAAGGATCTGCGTGGCCGTCCCAGCGACCTTATCGGCATGGTGGCCTTTGCCCGTTTTGCCGAAACCATCTGTCCCCTGACCCTGGCCCACGGCGCCCTGGCCGATTTCAGCAAACAGATTGAGCTGGTAAGCCGCGCCGAACGCCATGAGGACGGCACTGCCATCGGCGACGGCCTGGCCCTGGCCGCAGCACGTCTCCAGGCGGCCGATGACAGGAGAAAAAACGATGCGGCCGGCTATCAGATCAAGAGCAAGGTCATCATCCTGCTCACCGACGGCGTCCACAACAGCGGCCAACACAGCCCCAGTCAGGCGGCAGCCCTGGCCAGGGAGTGGGGTATCAAGATCTACACCATCGGCATCGGCGAGGTTGAGCAACCCTCCTTCTTCTCCCTGGGCGCGAGAGCTTCGGTGGACAGCAAGACCCTCACCGCCCTGGCCGAAGAGACGGGCGGCCGCTTCTGGCTCGCCTCTGACGGCGCCGCCCTGCAGGAGATCTACCAGAGCATCGACGAGCTGGAAAAAAGTAAAATTGAGTCGGTGCGCTACATGGATTACCAGGAGTATTTTCACATCTTTGTTCTGGCCGGACTCGGCCTCCTTGGCCTGGCCCTCATCCTGCAATGGACCATCCTGGGGGTGGCGCCATGAAATTTCAGTTCCTGGCCGGTCATTACCTGCTGCTTTTATGGCTCCTGCCGCTGCTTGCCGCCCTGCTCATCAACCTCAGCCGTCTGCTCCACAAAAAGATAGAAGCCTTCAGCTCCTCAGAGCAGATTATGCGCGGCAATGGCAGACTGGCCACCCTCCTTGGCCGGACGGCCCTCTTTGCCGGGCTGGCCTTGCTCATTGTCGCCCTGGCCCGGCCGGCCTGGCAGCAAAAGCCCACCACCGTACAAAGGGAGGGCCGTGATGTGGTCTTTGTCCTGGACGTGTCCCGCTCCATGCTGGCCGAGGATCTGGCCCCCAACCGTCTGGAGCGGGCCAAACTGGCCGTTATCGACTGCGTTGAACGCCTGCAGGGCGACCGGGTCAGCCTGGTGGCCTTTGCCGGTTCCGCCAAGGTCATCTGCCCCCTGACCCTGGATTACCGCTTTTTCCGGCAGATGGTGGAGCGGGCCGACACCACCATACCGCTCAAGGGCGGCACCAATATCGGCGATACCCTGCGCCTGGTGCAGCAGCAGGTCTTTGACCGGCAGGTTAAGGCCTATAAGGATATCATCCTGATCACCGACGGCGAGGATCATGAATCATTGCCGATACATGCGGCCGAGGCCCTGGCTGATGAGGGCATCCGCCTCATTGTTATCGGCCTGGGCGATGCCAATGAGGGGCAGCCCATTCCCGTTGTCGATGAGGAGGGGAAGCGCCACTACCTCACGCATGAGGGCCGGGAGGTCCACAGCCGCCTTGACAGCGACACCCTGCGTCGTATGGCCCTGGCCACGCCGGCCGGTCGCTACCTGCCGGTGGCCACCGGCGCCATTGACCTGGGCCAGGTCTATATCGACCTTATTGCCGGTGATGCCAAGCGGCAACTTGCCGAAGAAACCATTGAAAAATATGATGAAAAATTTCAATATTTCCTGGCAGCAGCCCTGCTGTTGCTTATCCTTGACATAATGATAAACAACCTACCCATCAAGAGGAGTCTGTGGAGGTGACCATGAAAGCAGCAGCCATGCCAGCTGCTTGCCGGCCAGGCCACATTGTGCACAGGAAAAGAGCGTCGTGGTTATGCCGCGCATCAGCAGGCCCCTGGAGCACCTTTTTTATACTCCTGATCATAAGCCTTTCCCTGCCTGCGCCCCTTGCAGCCGCAAACCTTGCCAGTCTGCAGCAGCGCGGAATAAAGGCCTATGAAGCGGGCAACCACACAGAGGCCCTGGAGCTTTTCAGTGAGGCCGTGGCCCGGGCACCCGACGATGCACGTGCCCAGTACAACCAGGGCATTGCCCTCTATAAGACGGGCAATTATGCGGCCGCGACCGCCAGCTTTGCCGCGGCCGCAAACGGCCTGCCGCAGCAGGAGTCCCGCGCCAAGGCGGCATACAATCAGGGCCATGCCCTGCTGAGCGCGGCTGCCGACAACCCGAATCCGGCCCAAAAAAAAGAGCAGCTGCTCACTGCCAAGCACGCCTTTTTGCAGGCCCTGCGTGACGATCCGCATCTGATGGCGGCCCGCAGGGGCATTACAGAGTTCCGCCGGGCCTATGCCGAGGCAGACAAGCCGTCACCGGCAAACCGGCAGGAGCAGCCGGGCAGCCACCCACAGGCAGCGCCGCCGCAACAACAAGATGGCCAGGAGATGGCCAAAGAGCAGCGCCGGGCCGATGACCGCCGCCTAAAGGAGATGGCTAAGCAAAGCCGGGCTGCCGGCACTGATTCGGCCGGGCAGCCGGACAGGCAGGAGGCGGATGCCATGGCCTCCCAACAAGGGGTTCGCCGGAGCATCGAGGAGATCAAGGAAGAGCTGCGCCGACAAGGAGCGCAGGAGGAGAGCCCCATGGCCGAGGATGCGGCCCCCTCGCAAGAGGCGAAAAACAACCTGGACAAGGACAGCGGGGCAAAGACCGGGAACAGAAGAGAACAGATTGCCGAACACCAGCAGCAGTCGACCGGGACGGCGCCGGACCGGGCCACCACTGCCGAGCCCACCGCCTCACCCACCGCAGTCGGTGAGACGGCCGGAGCGGATGACCAGCAGCGCCGGGATGAACAATCGGCACTGATAAGAACAGAAAGCATCCTCTCCGAGATCCTGGACGGGGAGAAGGCCCTCCATGAAATGCGTAGCCTGCGCATGCAACAACAGCGCCCCACCGGCGGCAAGGATTGGTAGCAGACCATGGTTGATTTACAGAGGCACAGACAGCGCCATTGCCTGATGGCGTCCACATCAAGCGGTTCCATGGACTTTTTGCGAACCCACCATCTCTTCATCCAGCTCGCAATAGTGCTGCTCTGCCTCTTGGCCGGTGTCGCGCCCCTGCCGGCCGCCGAGGACGTCACAATAGAGGCCCGAGTGGCAAGCCAGGAGGTCTATGTTGGCCAGCCCTTTACCCTGCAGCTGGAAGTTCGGGGGGCCGAGGCGGTTGAGCAGCCTCCTCTTGATCTCCGTAATTTCAAGGTGGAGTCCCAGGGTTCGAGCAACCGCAGCCAGAGCTACCAGATCTCCATAAACGGCACGCTGCAGACCACCAAGACCTTAAGCTATATCTTTCAATACCAGCTCACGGCCGTCACCGCCGGTAACCATGCCATCCCGGCCATCAGTGTCGAGGTGGACGGCGTCAGCTACCAGAGCCGCCCCATCAGCATGACGGTCAAGGAGCCGCAGGAGATGGAAGAATTCAAGGTGGAGGTCACTCTCTCCAAGGCACGCTGCTACCGTGGCGAAGCCGTTATTATGACCACCACCTGGTTTATTGCCGAGGATCTCAAGGGGTTTGATTTCAACCTGCCCATCTTCACCGACCAGCGTTTTACCGTTTTTCCCCGGCCACCTGACCAGTCAGCCTCCGGCCAAGACCTGGTGGAACTGGAGGTGGCCGGGCAAAAGGTGATTGGCGAAAAGAAGAGTGCCCGCCGCCATGGCCGCGACTATGTCACCATCACCTTCCAGCACACCCTGATCCCCGAAAGCACGGGTCGCCTGCGTCTGCCGGACGGCACCCTGGCCATCACCACCTTTGCCGGCTACCGCCGTTCCCAACAGCACTCCTTTGGCATGGACCCCTTTGACATGTTCGGCAATGGCCGTCGCAAGACCTACCGCACCGTGGTTATCCCTGCCCGGGGTCCGGAGCTGGAGGTCCTGGAGCTGCCCAGCCGCAACAGACCGGATGACTTCACCGGCCTGGTGGGTGCCTACAGCCTGGAGAGCACCGCCTCGCCCACCACGGTTAATGTCGGTGATCCCATTGAACTCACCGTACGTGTCAGCGGCCCCTTTGTCGACAACCTCAGCCTGCCGCCCCTGACCGCGGTACTGCCTGCCGCCGACTTCAAAACCGCCATGGACAAACCGCAGGCCAGGGTGAACGATGGGATCAAGAGTTTCACCACCACCATCCGGGCCCGCCACCACGAGGTCAAGAGCATTCCGGGTCTCAGTCTGCCTTTTTTTAACCCTGAGACCAAACGCTACGAGGTGGCACGCAGCGCCGCCATTAATCTGGACGTCAAGCCCACCCGCCTGGTGACGGCCGACGACGCTGTCGGGGATATGGGCAGGTCGGCCAACGACGCCGGCGCAACCACCATCAACAATGCCGCCCGCCAGGATATCCGGCCCAACTATGAAAATCCGATAACTACCGCCGGTGGGACGGACAAGCTCCTCTACCTGGCCGTTTTAATCGTGCCGCCGCTCCTCTTTGGCCTGATGCTTTTTGTGGATTACTATTGCCATGACGACAGCAGGGAGCTGCGCCATCGACGCAGACAGGCCTACCGGCGCCTGCGCAAAAAATTGCGCAGCGCCGATCAGGACGATTTTTTTGAGTTGTGGCTCGCCTTTCTCAGCGATAAGCTGGGCATCCCGGCCCGGGCCATTACCCGCAGCGATGTCCTGACCCGTCTGCCCCAGGATGACACCACCGCTGAGTTGGCTGCGGAGATCAACCGCATCTTTGACCAGGGCGAGGCCGCCCTGTACGGCGGCCTGGGCCATGTCCTGGAAAAAGACGACCTGTTGCAGGTCGCCAAAAAGGTTGCCAAGGTACTCTGATGATACGCATTACCACTGCCCTTTTCTGCTTACTCCTCTGCCTGGTCGACCCGGCTCAGGCCCAGAACAACAGCGATATCCTGCAAGAGGCAGACGCCCTCTTTCATGCGGCCGACAACGAAAAGAACCAGGAGGCGGCCCTTGACCTTTACCGCCGGGCCCTGCTGCGCTACGAGCAGGTCTATGAAAGCCGGCCAAGCGGCAAACTGGCCTACAACATCGGCAACACCTACTATCGCCTCGGCGACCTGGGCCGGGCCCTGGTCAGCTATCGCCGGGCCGAAGAAAAACTGGCCGGCAACGCCAACCTGCAGCACAACCTGGCCCTGGTGCGGAGCGAGCGCCGCGACCAGCTGGAACAGCAGCCCGACTCCTCCTGGCTGCAGCGCCTCAACCTGCACAAGAACCTGTCCCGGGAGCTGCGCAGCCGCATCCTCATGGCCCTTTATGTCGCCTTCTGGCTCAGTGCCGGCCTCTTTTATGTGCGGAAATTTCCCATGCCCCTCTGGCTTCCCGGCCTCCTTTTGTTGGCCACCCTGGTCGCCTCCACCTCCGTGGGCCTTGACCTGCTACAGCCCCCGGCCAGGCAGGGGGTCATTGTGGCCCGGGAGATTATTGCCCGCCAAGGCGATGGCCGCAACTTTCAACCCGCCTTTAAACAGCCCCTGCACAGCGGCACGGAGTTTGTCCTGCTCAAGAAAAGGGGTTACTGGTTTCATATCGAGCTTGCCGACGGCCGCCATTGCTGGATTCCGGGGCGCAGCGGGGAATTGATCTGACAGCTAAAAGAACCGGCTCATCGGAAATAGTACTCCGTAAAACTTAAATTTACGTGTAGAATTTCGATATTGCATACGAACCACGAAGGCACAAAGAAAAACATCAAAACAAGAAGATCTTCGTGCCTTTGTGCCTTTGTGGTTAAAGGCATAGTTGCATAAATATACAAAACTTTAAGTGATACACTGCTCTAGTCTTCTTCCTGCTCCTGCAGCGCCTTTTCCACGGCCTTGGCCACCCCTTCCACGCCGTAGGGTTTGGCCACCACCCCCTTAAAACCATACCTGGAGAAATCGGCCAGCACCGGGTCATTGGCATAGCCGCTGGAGGCCAGCACCCTGGCGGCAGGATCGAGCTCGTGCAGCTTCTGCACCGCCTCCTTGCCGCCCATGCCACCGGGAATGGTAAGATCCATGACAACCACATCAAAGGGCCGGCCGCTCTCCATGGCCTCGGCATAGAGGACCAGGGCCTCTTCACCATCGCAACTCTCCACCACCTCATAGCCCAGAAAACTGATCATCTCCGCCGCCACATCGCGCACCACCTCTTCATCGTCCATGATAAGCACCCGGCCCCGCCCTTTGCCGGCCGAGGTCTCTGTAACCTGCGGCGCCGTATCAGCGGCGGCTGCATCGGCCCCGGCGGCGGGAAGCAGGATATAAAAGGTGGTGCCCCAGCCCGGTTCCGATTCAACAGTGATGGTGCCCTGATGTTTTTTGATGATGGAGTAGCAGATAGCCAGACCCAGACCTTGGCCTAACTCCTTGGTGGTGAAATAGGGATCAAATATCTTATTGATATCCTGGCTGGAAATGCCCGGTCCCTGGTCCCGAATGGTAATCTGCACATAGTTGCCGGATGTAACCTGCGGGACCAGGGACCGGCCGTCCAGGCTACGGTTTTCAGCATTGATGCGCAGCAATCCCCCCTCCGGCATGGCCTGTACCGCATTGAGAATAAGGTTCTGGATCACCTGACCGAACTGGCCCTGATCCACCTCCGCAGGCCAGAGATCCTCGGCCACGGTGAGCTCGCACCTGACCTTGGAGCCGCTCAGGGAAAAATCAACGGATTCCTTGAGCAACTCACCCAGGGAAGAAAGTGATTTCACCGGATTGCCGCCCCTGGCAAAGGTGAGAAGTTGCTGGGTCAAGTCCCTGGCCCGGGCAGAGGCCTTTTCCGTTTGGCTGAGGAGCTGGTGCACCTTGCTGTCACAATCCGTCATCATCTTGGCCAGGGAGACATTGCCCAGCATGGCGGTGAGCAGATTATTAAAGTCATGGGCAATACCGCCGGCCAGCTGGCCGATGGACTCGATACGCGACGACTTGGCCATCTCCTCTTCCAGCTTCTTTTCCTTGGTGATATCGCGAAAGACAACAATGGCGCCGGCCACCGACTTCTCCTGGCTGAGAATGGGCGCCGCACTCATGGCAAAGAAGAGCTTTTCGCCGGTGCGGGAACGCAGGGTGGCATTACTGCCGACAACCTGCTCAGGATCCTCTTCCAGCAGGACATTGCCAAGAATATCGAGACAGATGTGCTGATCCTCGCTATTAAAAACCTGCAGGACGTCACAGAGGGGGCGGCCCAACGCCTGGCTGGAACGCCAGCCGGTGAGCCTTTCAGCCACCTGATTCATCAGGCTGATCCGGCCATGCCGGTTTGTGGCAATAACCCCTTCGGCAATGCTGGCCAAGGTAAAAAAGAGGCGCTCCTTCTCCTGGGCAACCGCTGCCTTGGCCTCCACCAGCTCGGTAATATCGTGATAGAGCAAGACAGCCCGCACGATGGTTCCCTGGCTGTCCCTGATCGGCGAAGCCACCACATCAAAGTGGCGCTGCCCGTCACCGCCGCAATAGGAGCCCTTGGTCAGCCGGCCGGTACGCATCATCTCATCGAAAACACAGCCCTGGGGATGGTCACCCCGGCAGATAAAATCGCGACAGCTGCGGTCCGTGCCATTCTCATGCGACCAACCCATCATCTCACAACATCGTTGATTATAAGAGACAATCTTCTTGTGACAATCAAGCACGAGCACACCGCCGCCCACCGACTCCAGGATCCCTTTGATTTCCTGCATGGCCAGGTGCAGCTTGTCGTTGGTGGCCCGAGAGTTCTCAAGAATACGGCGAAAGGATTCCGAGACAATGCCGATGGGATCGAGGCTGATCAGGGTGGCGTCATCCAACTCCTCCGGCCGCAGCGGCACAGTGCCGATAACCTCAAGAAGTTGATCGACCTTACCGCGGATATAGCTGATGGCAGCCCCGTGGCGGCAGCGCAGCTTCCTGTTCTCCTGCTCTAACTCATCAATGAGAGCCAACAACGGCTGCATTTCGGCGCTGTCCGTCTTTGGCAACGGCAGATCCGGATTTTTGCGGCGCTGCTCCACCCAGGTGGTGATCTCTTTCCCTATCTTTGTCATTTTTTTTTATTCCGCACAGCTGAGAGTGATGCGGTAAAAGGAGTCCTGCCGGTCGACCTGCACGGCATATCCCATATTGACGGCAATATCGGGGATGGTGTTGGTGGCCTCGCGATTATCGGTGAGAATACAGAGCTGCTCCATGCCGCCATGCAACTCGTCGCCATACTTATTGATCGCCTCCAGGGCCACCAGCATGGTGGATGGACACACCTGACCCCGCATATCGATTTCTATGTTCTTTTGTTTCTTGTCCATTCTCTTTTTCATGCCCCACCATCTTTCAGGTTCGTGCCGGGAGGCGCACCATGGTCTTGATTATTTTACCACCGAGCCAAGCGCCGGGGAAGAGCCCCAGCAAAAAGAGGAGGCTCTGCATGGCCATGACGGGCAGACCACCCATCAAATGCCAGATATTACATCCGGGCGTCATGCGGGCCGCCAGCCCCATGAGAAGACCGCCGGCCATGGCGCCCACCAGTTGCCTGGGCGGCAGCTTAAAGCATATGTTGAACTCGCGCAGCAACAAAGCCGACAGGGTGCTGCCCAAAACAATTCCAACAATGATCGGCAGTTGAATGGCAAGGATGGTATCGACCTGGGGACCAGGCCCCCCCCAGAGCCTGGCATTGCTGAACGGGTGACGCAGATCCAGGGCTATGGCCTGAAAAAACGACGAGTCTGCCACGGCTTGCGCCGCGACAATCTCCGTCAGCATGGCGGCCACTTTGGCAAAGGTGGTGGTGGCCCCAAGGGGCATGCCGATCAACACATAGGAAAGCAGGCCGAGCAGGGCCAAAATAACGGCGCTCTTCCAGGGCTGCAGATAGCCTGCCACCACAACGCCACGCTGCCACAATCCCTGGCGCTGCCACCTAAAAAACAAAAAAAGAGCCGGGACGCCAAGCAGCAAGACAAAAATGGTCGGACTGATGTCCAGCAATTGGGGTAGAGTGACATGGCCGGCGACCAAGGTGGTGACACGGGACAGATCGCTCCACCAAGGGTGGATCAGGGCATAGAGGCCGCTGCCCAGAACAAGGCCAAGAAAGGCGACAGCGCTGATCACGCTGCCGGCCCCCATCTTATAGAGGGTGCCAAAGACACAGCCACCGGCCATGACCATGCCCAGACCAAAAAGAGTGCCGGCCAGCAGATTGGCCAGGGAGGGGGGTGACAGCATGGGAAAGGGGTAAAGCGGCAAGAGACCAAAAAGCCGGGCCAGTTCAAAAAGCAGCATGGTGCCCACCACCTGCAGGATCAGAAAACGCATCATGCCGAGCCGCCCAAAAAGAAAAATGTCCCGAAACATGCCGGCCACACAGTAGTCGGCACGATGCATGACAAATCCGGCAATCAGGCCCATCACCAGCCCAGCCGCCACCATGACAGACAGCGCTCCGGTAATCATACTCTTCTGCAAAGGTGGTGACGCATTTCCAACTCCTCACGCAGGGTCGGGCCCTCAAGGCGATTCGCGACGAATCAAAGATCAAGGGTGACACAAGCAACAGTTTGATAATACCATATTTTCTCTGAAAATCAGCGGTTTAACGCCCATTGCGACAATAGACCGCAACAGGGGCACGGGGTCGACCATAGCGGCAACAGCAGCCACAAGGCTTCCGCCCGCGGTACCGCCTGCCGCTTCGACACGGCAGCAACCGCGAGGAGTCTGTCTGGCCTAGCGCCGCTTTTTTTTTGGATAGGCCTTGATGACCTGAAGAATCTCACGGACAAAGGCGCAGGCACATTTCGCCGGACACGGTTTGAGTTCGCGTTCGTTCAAACAGTAGCCGGGGCACTCCTCGCCGGCCGTTAACCGTTCACTGTAGACCGGTCCCTGATAGAGATTGCCGAACCTGCTCACCTCCACGGAAAAGGTGGTCCGGCAGGAGTGATTAAAAAGGATAAGACCTTCCATGAGGTTGTCAAAACAGACCTGAAGACCCAGGAGAGTCACATCCGGATCAGCCAGGAACTCCTCCTGATCCTGCCACTGATGGGCACACGAGGTGCACTGTTTAAAACTCATGTTATTCTTCCCGGTTATTTTCATGTAACTGGCCAGCTGCACCCCATCTTTAAACCATCAGGCCTCCTCACGGAGAGAGGCTCCTGCTTGTCCAAACCCGAGGCAGATCTGGACAGTTACCAGCCTGTTGGAAACCACTGCGCTCGAAGATCTCTCTTCGTTCGCTATCTGCTGATGCGGCGTCAAAATTCGGCTTGAGCTAAGCGAGCGCAGCGAGACTCCGAAATGCTCCTAAACCACATGTAAACTGCATTTTTCGCCTCATTTTTCCCAGCCTCAGCTGTGCTCGCTACCTTTTGCAACGGGCTGTTACAGTCCGGGGTTTTTCAAGTTTTTTGCCCTTTGCTGGACAGTTACATTTTCACAATAAGCAGGAGCGCTCATGGTCATGAACCATCTATTCCTGTGCCCGCCGCCTAGCGGGCGTCGGAGCCGTCAGCTCGCTACGTTCCGGCGGCGCCGTACGGTAGTGGAAGGCGCGATCAAAGAGGAACGGGTCATCAAAATAGGCCCTGCCCACCAGGGTGATGGGCTGCCGGCCTCGCTGCCGCAAGGAACCCACCTTTGGAATCCCCATGGGAAAAAGGAAAAAGCGTTCCAGCCGCTCGCTGCCCGGCACCAGCCCCGCACTGTTAAAGAGGCTGACGATTTCACCGTTATGCCGGAAAGACTCAAGATCCTCATAGGGCCGCAGGCGATAGGTGGCATATTCCACCGCAGCTTCAGCCGTTGCCACCCGGTCGAGCTGATGCCAGCCCGAACCTATCTGAAAGTGCAGGCGGTTTGCCGCCGAAGCAGGCGGCATTGCACCAGCGTAAGTGGGCTGAAAAGCTTTACCGTTCAGGCGCGGTCCTTTGACAAAATCGTCGGCCGCCATAACAAAATGATAACAGCCGCAGTGAAAAGCCACATCCACAAAAACGGGCCGACCGTGCCAGCCCAAAGTAACACGGAAAACGAGGCCGTCAAGATCGCCCTGTTCAAACCAGGGGGCCGGTTCAGCCCGCTCATTGAACCAGATCAGATAATTAATCTGCAGAGCCGGGACGCTCTGCACAAAGGTCTGGCTCAGATAATAATAAACCACGGGATCCGCGCCATCAACAGCAAAACCATGGCGGTCCTTGACAACCCTGCCAAAACGATCATAGGGGGCCTGGCCGGCCACGGAGAACAGCGGCGCGAATCTCTCCACCAGAGCGATAAGCTGTGGATCGCGCCGACCAAAGGTCAACAGGGGCGGCCGCCGGGCGGCCCGCAACACTGCCCGCGGCTCGGCAGCCTCGACAGGGCCGATGCCAACGGCCGGTCGCAAAGTGATCCGGGGTGCGCTTTCCGTCACGGGCTCCCGGAGACGGTCCACCATCTCCTCCTGGGCCCTTTGTGCGACATGGTTCACCACCAGACCGGTGAGCGGATAGAGGCCCAGGCCACGCAACCAGAGGGAGTAGTCACGATCCAGACCAAGGCCTTGCTCCACCTCTCGCCATAGTTGCGGACGCTTGCCATCCTCGGCCAACAACCGGGCCGAGCACCGGGGCACCAGTTGCTCCAGAGAGTTGCCGTCCGGCATGGTGTCAGGGGCCAGGCCGGACAACACCTCGGCAGGCAGGCGCCGCAGTTCCGGCAGGCGCCGCTCCAGGTCAAGAAGCCGCATCTCCTCAAGAACCTGACCACGCTCCCGGTCAGTGGTGGCCTGTGCCGCCAGACCCTGCAGAAACCGATTGGTGCGCAGGTAGGGGAAGCTCGGCAGGCGCACGGTGCCGGCATCAACCACCTGGTGGTCATGGAGCTGTTGTTCCATGTTCAGCCAGAAGCGCCGACAATCATCCTTGTCCGCAGAAGCCTCGGACCGCCACTGCCCCTGCCTGGTTGCGCACCCGCCAAGAAAGAGCGACAGCAGCAGGCAGAGGATGAGCAATCCCCTGTTCTTCCTTGCAAAATCAATACCCGTACCCATGACTGTTATTGACTTCCACCTGGCCACTGTTTACTCTTACTCAACTTTCTGAGTTGTTTTATCATGCCGGAATAGCGTCATAGACTTGTACTGCTCCGCCTTTTTTAGGTCAGTGAGTGTAGGATGAGGCCTCAGGGGTGAGGAGTAAAAAAACTGTTGCTCAACGTTTTTTGGGTTCCCCTGACGCCTTAGCAGCCCGTTGAAAAACTACTGCGCGCGAAGATCTCTCTTCGTTCGCTATCTGCTGATGCGTCCTCAAAATTCGAACCAGGTAAGCGAGCCTGCCAGACTCCGAAATAGCAATTTTTCAAGATACCCTGTAGAAAGTTGAGATTAAAAAAACGCCATGAACACCTACCAGCTCATCCTCTCACATATAACCGCTGTTCTTTTCTGTTTTTCACTCTACCACTTGGGCAAGGTGTTCATCGTCCATAAAAAACTTAACAACTATGCCTATTTCTGCATAGCAACCTTTGGCGGCTGTCTCTATGTTTTTTTGGGGCTGCTGCTCACTTTTCCGCTGGCCGAACCGCATCCCCTCCATCTGCACAGACTCAGGCTTTTTGTTCTGATGCTCGGTTTTACGGCCTGGATATCCATCCTCTACGATATCAATTTTCGCGCCAGCCGCACCCCCCGTCTCTTCCTGGTCATCAACACCCTTATTGCCCTGACCCTGCCCACTGATCTCTTTCTGCGGGCACCGGTCACCATGAAACACGTCTCACTCTACGGCATCGACTTTGTCTATAGATTCGCCACGCCGGGACCGGTCTTCAGCCTCTATGCCGTGGTGGTTATCCTCTTTTGCGGTTTCACCCTCTTTAAACTCCTCACCGTGGAGACCAAGGGGGCGCATGGCCTCTTCTCACGCCTGGCCCTGCTCTGCACCTTTCTGGGCGGCATACACGACTATGCCGTGCATCGGGGCGTTATCCACAATATCTTCATCGGTGAATTTCTTTACACCATTTTCCTCATCACCATCTTTGCCGTCTTACTCTTTGATGAACAGAGCCAGCAAAAAGATCTGGAAAAACTGAACCAGGAACTGGCCAACCACCGCACCCTGCTTGAAACGGAGGTGCGGGAACGTACCCACGCCCTGGCCGACGCCAACAGCCAGCTGCAGATTGAGATCGCGGAAAAACAGCGGGTGGGCCTGGCCCTGCAAAAGGCCCATGCCCAACTGGAGCACCGCGTCAAAGAAAAGACCGCGGAACTCAAAAAGACCTATGACCAACTCCTGCACGCCGAGAAACTAAGCGCCATCGGCAAGCTGGCCGCCAGTATCGCCCATGAGTTCGGCAGTCCCATTGTTGCCATCCGCCTCTTTATCGTCAACATGCTGTTACGGGGCCGCCTCAACAAGGCGGACAGCGAAATGGCGGCCATGGCCATTGAGGAGTGCGACCGCATCAAGGGCCTTATCAAAAACCTGCAGGACTTTAATCGCCCCACCACCGGCAAACCGGTGGCCGTCAACATCCATGATGTGCTGGACAGCATGATCCTGCTCTGCAATAAAAACTTCGCCCAGCACCAGATCACCATTGAGCGCCAGTATGCCCCCTACCTGCCCGAGGTTCTCGGCGTGGCCGACCAGCTCAAACAGGTGGTCCTCAACCTCTTCAACAACTCCACCCATGCCATGGGCTCGGCCGGCGGCACCATCACCATCACCACCCATCAGGTGGGCGACATGGTTCAGGTTGATGTCAAAGATACCGGCCGCGGCATCAAGAGGGAGCACCAGAATGCCATTTTCCAACCCTTTTTCTCCACCAAGGACGAGGTGGAAGGCACAGGCCTCGGCCTGTCGGTTATTTACGGCATCGTCAAGCAGCACAAGGGCCGCATCGATGTGGCAAGCAGGGAGGGCCGCGGCACGACCATATCCCTCCGCCTGCCCACCTTCCGCTCCGCAACAGAGGAGCAGGACGTGGCCGTCTGAACCGACCGACACAGCCTGTTGCCACGAATTAATAGTGGCAAAGTTTTCTTTTTGCCGTATGGTTTGCTTATCAGTCCGTTGAAAAACTACTACGCTTGCTGATGCGTCATCAAAATTCGGCTCAGGTAAGCGAGCCTGCGAGACTCCGAAATGCTCATTTACCCCATGTAAACTGCACCCCAAGGGTACTCGGAGTGTCGCAGGCTCCCTTACCTCCTCCGGGCGCGCATTTTTTCGCCTCATTTTTCCTAGCCTCAGCTGTGCTCGCTACGTTTTTCAACGAGCTGTTATGTCGAACCGGCCGCGTGTAACCGCCAGAAGAACGGCACTCCCTGTTGCCAAACCATAGCGCACCATACTGAAATCATGAGCCATTCCTCCTCCGACAACCAGATCACGGCAGTGCTGGTGGACGACCACGACCTGCTGCGCCAGGGCATTATCAGCCTGCTCTCCGACCTGCCTGATGTCAAGGTGGTGGGCGAGGCGGGCGACGCCATTGCCGGGCTGCGGGTGATCGACAAGACCAAACCGGATGTTGCCATTCTTGACATTACCATGAAGGGGCTCAGTGGTATTGAGATGATCCCCCGCATCAAGTCCTTGTCACCGCGCACCAAGATCGTCATGTACACCATGCACGAAAATGCCGACTATATCCAACAGGCCATGCAGGCCGGCGCCACGGGCTTTGTCCTCAAGTTTGATCCGGCCACGGAATTGGAAACCGCCATCCGTCAGGTGCATACCGGCCAAAACCACTTAAGTCCCAGCGCTTCTGCCAAGGTGATCGACAGTATCATCACCGGCAAGACCTCCCATACGGAAGGCCCCCAGGGCACCACCCTGACACCGCGCGAACAGGAGATCAGCCACCTCATTGCCCAGGGCTTTGATACCGCCAAAATCGGCCGGATTCTTTTTATCAGCCCCAAAACAGTGCGGGTCCACCGGGCCAACATCATGAAAAAACTTTCCTGCAAGACAAACAGCGAGCTTATTGTCCGCCTACGTGAACAGCTCTATCCGGCGGACAGACAGGGGTAGCAGAGCCCTGCCGCCGCCCTCCTCCAGCCTCGAAGCGCTGCCCTGCTCCTTGCGGCCTGAATCAGCCCTTGCCGCCGGCAAACGCTCTTCCGTGTTGCAGGCTCCAGGCCGACTCCTACTGCCTCGGCTGCCTGTGTCCATATCACTTCCGCGCTTCTTTCCGCCATGATGGCCGCCAATGCGACTAAACGTTTTGCCTAGATGTTTTTTAAACACTGCGCCAATTGTCGCTTCGGCTCGATTCCCTTACAGTGTCCCTCAAGACTGAAGGAGAGTTTGGCCCCTACACCTTTTTGCCCGAGGAAAAAAACACATGGATCAGGCGGTTATGACATGCGTTGGACAGACGGCAGCCTCGGCTGGCTCCTCCGGTCAGGTGCGGGCCAGAAAAGAGCCGCGTTTTCAGCTGAAGCCGGGCTTTGTCGCCTATAGCGCCAGAAACTTTTGCGAGATCCGCAACATCAGCGAAAACGGCATAGGCCTGCAGTACCTGGCCCACTCCGGTACCGACTGTGACGAGATGAGTGAGATCAATATCCTCAACAACCTTGAAGGATTTATGCTCCACCAGCTGACCTGCCGGATCATCTATGTCAAGGATATGCAACCGCCGGCCCAGCATGGCAATTCGGTTATCCGTAAAGTCGGCCTCCATTTTATGGATCTTTCAGCAGATCAGCAGGAGCAGGTCCAGGACTTGATCGCCCGGTTCTCCACCGGCCAGGACACCTGCCACCACTGATCATCACAACACATACCCTGTGCCCCCAGGGCGGAACTGTCACCCCGTGCAAAGCTTCACCGACAGTTCTGCCCTTTTTTTTTCTCACCAGCCAGTCTCAGCTATCATTGGTGCAATGATGCTGTACGAGCACCCCAAGGCTATTGGGAGTATCGCAGGCTTCCTTTTTTCCACCTTTCCCCAAGCCATTCTCCCCCGGTTGCCTATCCCCACATATTGACGAGAAAGAGACTGAAAAAGGGGAAATAGGTGACAAGCAGCAAAGTGACAAACAGCAGCAAGAGAAAAGGCAGAGTAGCGCCATAGAGCTGCACCACCGGCTTATCAAAGCGATAACTCGCCAGAAAGAGGTTAAGGCCCACCGGCGGCGTACAGTACCCGATCTGCAGATTGGTCAAAAAAATGATGCCCAAATGGACCAGATTAATGTCATACGCCTCGGCAATGGGAATAAGAAGAGGTACCACCAGAACCAGGGCGGAAAAGATATCAAGCATTGAGCCGACAATGAGCAGAAAGATGTTGAGCAGCAGGAGAAAGGTATACTTGCTGGAGACATATTGGCTGATGAACTCGAAAAGACGGCTGGGAACCTGCAGGTCCACCAGGTAATTGGTGGAGGCCATGGAGGCCGCCAGGATTACCAGGATGCCGCCGAAAAGCATCATACTCTGCAGCATACTTGTCGGCAAATGGCGCCACGACACATCCTTCTTGACAAAAACCTCCACCACCATGACATAGAGCGCGGTAATGGCTGCCGCCTCCCCTGCCACAAAGATTCCACCATAAATACCGCCCAGGACAATGATCGGCAGGGGCAGCTCCCAGGCCGCCTCCCGCAAGCCGGCAACCACCTCCCCCCTGGTCGGCGATCGATATGCCTCCCTTGATTTCGGGCTTTTTTTCATGCAGTAGAGCATTAACAGGATCAGCATCAGCACCCCCGGCACAATACCGGCCAAAAAGAGCTGATCAATGCGTGATTCGGAAATAACCCCATAAAGGATCAGGGGCAGACTGGGTGGGAAGAGGAGCCCCAGACTGCCGGAGGAGGTAATCAACCCCAGGGAAAACTTTTCCGAATAGCCATCCGCCAGCAGGGCAGGCATGAGCAGCCCGCCCAAGGCGAAAATCGTCACTCCGGAGGCACCGGTAAAGGCGGTAAAAATGGCGCAGACCAGCAGGGCCACCACGGCCAGGCCACCCGGCATCCACCCCAACAAGAGTCTGGAAAGACGCAACATGCGCTGCGGGGCACCGCTTTCCGACAGCAGGGTGCCGGCAAAGATAAAGAGCGGCAGCGAGAGCAGCAGCGGCGTATCGGCCAGGCGCGCCATCTCTATGATGACCACGGAGAGGTCAACTCCCTCACTGTAAAAGGAGAGCAGGGCCAGGGCGGCGATTATAATAAAGAGAGGGGTGCCCAGCAGCGCCAGCAGGAGGATGACGACTTTGGCCAGGGTCATGGAATGAACCTCTGGTGCAGATTTTTTGTGCCTTTTTTGCCGATCAGGACCAGAAAATCAGCAGCTGCATTACTCAAAAAACGCAGGGCAATCAGACCAAAGCTCAGAGGGAAGACCAGATTCCAGCACCAGCCGGGAACACCTAAGAGCACGGAGGCCCCGAAGCGGGCCTCGTTACCGACAAAAACAGTGGCTGCATAGACAAGAACCAGGGCCACCAGAAATGAAAAGAGATCCAGAAGACACTTGAGCCAGGGGAGCACGTCGGCAGGCAGTACAAAGGTGACAACATCCAGGGCGATATGTTTGCCCCTTTTCGTGGCCAGGGCCGCCCCGAACATACCGGACCACAACACGAGATAACGCAGCAAAGGGTCCGCCCAGAGCAGGCCGCCGGAAAAAAAGGTGCGCAGGACAATCTGCAGCACGGCCACAACAATCATCACCAGCAGCAAACCGCAGAGAAAGGCCTCTTCAAGGCGCTGGAGAATCAAAGCAATTTTTTTGCATACGGCTCTGCAGTTCATGGGCATCTCTGTGTATCACCACTGCCGGCGGCCCGCTCTGGCAAGATCCATGCGGCCCCTCTCCTCCTCCCGGAAGATCAGGTCTAGGAGCCTGTCGGACTTAGACATAAGTCCGACAGGCTCCTGATATGTATTGACCTGTCAAGTTTTACCACAAAATTAGTTTATTTCTTTTGTTTTGCAAGTATTTGGGACAGGGCACGAGT
>PKTX01000077.1 GCA_002868945.1 Desulfobulbaceae bacterium | reverse complement strand
TTGCCCCGCAGTACCGCGTCCATGACCTCGTCACCGGCCCGCCGTGCTGCAGAGAGCGACAACCTAATGGAACCGCCCTACCTTGTCAAAGCTTTTTTTGTCTAAAAATGCAGGCTGCGGCCGTCTTGCTATTTTTTCATCGATAGCACGCGGAGATAAGCTCCCGCCCATTTTTCTCTTTTTTGAAAGAATCCGGCTTGTTGCCTGAGCGCGCCGCCCTCTTATCTGTTAATGGCGTCCGCCATGCAGGCCGCCCCAAAACCATTATCAATATTCACCACCGCCAAGCCCGGAGCACAGCTGTTGAGCATACCGACAAGGGCTGCCACCCCCCCAAAGCCGGTGCCGTAACCGACACTGGTGGGCACGGCAATCACCGGTGTCGGCACCAGACCGGCAATAACACCGGGCAGCGCCCCTTCCATGCCGGCCACCACCACCAGCACCCTGGCCCTGTGCAGGCTATCGAGATGATCATAGAGACGATGAATGCCGGCCACCCCCACATCACAGATACTTTCCACCCGGTTTCCCAGAGACAAGGCCGTTACCCGGGCCTCTTCCGCCACCGCCATGTCACTGGTGCCGGCACTGACCACAGTCACCACGCCGCACTCCCGCAACTCCTCCGGCGCCGGGGCGCGCGCCACCAGCATACGGGCCTCTTTATAATAGCTAAAGTCAGCCATTGACGCTGTCACCTGCGCGGCCTTTTCTTCATCAACCCGAGTGGCCATGACAACCCCGGGCCGAGCCAGCATGGCGTGCAAGATGCCGCAGATCTGTTTGGCTGTCTTGTTTTCGCCATAGATAACTTCGGGCCTGCCGGTACGCAAGGCGCGCTGATGGTCAAGACAGGCGTAGCCCAAGGCATCGGGTCTAAGCCTTTCAAAGCTGGCCAGGGCTTCGTCTACGGAACAGGTGCCGGCCTTGACCTGCTCCAGCAGCTGTTCCACTCTCTTTTTGTCCATGGAATATATTCCCCGCCGCCGCATCATCCTGCTTGACGGATTCTTTTTTTTGTCTAGAGTGACATCTGTTCCTGCGAGGCTCTGCTGCGAGACGCTCTCTTTTCAGGCACGCGCGCTTGGCACAAGCGCTATGACATCATATAATAGAAACCGACAATAAAAAAGACCTTCTCCCTTCTGCACCCCTTAATACCATATGCCAGAGACCTTTTCCCATCGGCCGCCGCGCCAGTGGCTGCAGATCGACCTGACCCTGCCCGGCGAACTTGTTGACTATGTCGGCCATGAACTGACCCGTATCACCGGCTGTGGCGTGCAGATGATCAGCCATGACAACCAGGAGACCATCATCGCCTACCTGGAGAAAGACAGGGACTATGCCGAGGCCCGTCGGCAAATCGACGCCCTGGTGGCCGATCTCAACAGTCGTCTGCCGCAGGCGCTGCAGCCCTCCTTCACCACCTTGCTTGAGGAAAACTGGGCGGAAAACTGGAAGAAGAACTACAGACCCAGCAGGATCACCGAAACCATCACGGTGAAGCCGACCTGGCAGGAATATTGCCCTGGGGAGGGCGAAATCGTCATTGCCATTGATCCGGGCATGGCCTTTGGCACCGGCCTGCATAGCTCCACTCGACTTGCCCTCACCTATATCGACCAGCTCTATAGACAGAGCCCCCACCAGCCTCGTACCGTCCTTGATGTGGGCACCGGCACCGCCATCCTGGCTCTGGCTGCCGCCAAGCTGGGGGCGCAACAGGTGGTGGCCATCGACAATGACATCGACGCCGTGGCCGCGGCCCGGGAAAACATTAAACAGAACCATGAAACAGGCCGGGTGGTCTGCTCGGCCACCGACTTGGCCGAGCTGGAGGGGAACTTTGATTTGGTGATTGCCAATATCACCGTTGATGTGCTGACAGCGCTCAGTGCGGCGCTGGTAAAAAAAATAGCTGCCGGTGGCCATCTTATCCTGGCCGGCATCCTTGGCCCGGAGCAGGCCCGGCGCCTGACCCGGACCTTGCAGGACGCCCCCTTAACCCTGATCCATACCAGGACAGAGGAGAACTGGTACTCTCTCCTCCTGCAGAAGAGTCCCTGAACCGCCATGCGCCGCTTTCTAATCCAAGCCATCAAGCCGGGCCAGCAGACCACCGCGCTTGACCATGACCAGTCGCGGCATGTGCGCAAGGTCTTACGTCTGCAAGAGGGGGCAGAGATCGAACTCTTTGACGGCATGGGCATGATCTATGAGGCGGTTATCTCCGCGCTGGACAGAAGAGTGACGGTACGCATCAAGGCCGGCCGTTACTGTGCGGCGCCCTCGCCCCGCCTCCACCTGCATCTCGGCCTGCTCAAGGGTAAAAAGATGGAGTTCGTCATCCAGAAGGCCACGGAGCTCGGTGCCCACAGCATGACACCCTTTCTCTCCGACTTCATCGATGCCCGACCACCCAAGGAAGAAAAAATGGAGCGCTGGCGCAAGATTAGTCTTGAGGCCTGTAAGCAGTGCGGCCGCAGTTGGCCCCTCACCATCAGCAGTGCCACCCACCTGGCCGACCAGCTTGCCAGCCTGGCGGACCATGCCGCCAGCCTGCTCTTTTGGGAGAATGAGGAGAAGAGAGACATGGCCGGGGTGGCTCCCCCCACCTGGACAGGCAGCAGCGACATCCACCTCTTCCTCGGGCCGGAGGGGGGCTTTTCACAAACCGAGGTCGATCTCTGCCGGGAAAAAATGACGGCCGTCTCCCTCGGCCCTCTGACGCTGCGGGCCGAAACTGCGGCGATAACCGCCCTCTCCCTGACCCTCTTTCTGGCGGGCAGGATGCGCCACAAATAAGCAGGAAAAGAGTATGCGAGCAGTTGTGCAACGGGTAAAAGAGGCGAAAGTTACGGTGCGCGGCACGACAAGCGGCCGCATTGCCGCAGGCGTCTTGATCTTCCTCGGCGTCACCGAGGAGGACAGCCAGAAGGACGCCTCCTACCTGGCCGACAAGATCGTCAACCTGCGTATCTTTCCGGATGCGGAGGACAAGATGAACCTCTCCCTCCTTGACACCCAGGGCGGCGCCCTCATTGTCTCGCAGTTCACCCTTTACGGTGACTGCCGCAAGGGACGGCGCCCCTCCTACGCCAAGGCCGCCCACCCCCTCAAGGCCGAGGAGCTCTACAATTTCTTCATCAAAGGGGTGGCTGCGCACGGCATTACCGTGGCCACCGGCGTCTTCCAGGCCATGATGGATGTGCAGCTCATCAACGACGGGCCTGTCACTCTGCTGCTCGACTCCCGCAAGGACTTCTAGCGCCGCCGCCCTTGCCGCCGGTATCGGCACGACAAAGGCGGCAACCGGTGGGGGAGCCGGCCGAACAGCGCCAGACCTGCCGCGACGAGCCGCAATGCTTACCCACTTGCCCGAGGGAAGACTGCTCAATGCGGGCCGATGGGTATGCTCAGGGCGCTTTGTCGGCGGCAAGCAAGGCTTCAACAGAGTCGCGCAAGCTCTCATAGGTGGTATAGCCGGGATATTTATTGACAATCCTCCCCTGCCTATCCACGAGAAAGGTGAAGGGGATTGCCCCTAAGGCACCGAACTTACGGGCAATCTCCGTATCACCCAGGGCAACGGGGTAGTTGACACCTATCTTTTTGATAAAGGCGGCGACCTTGTCCCTGTCGCCCTTATCCAGGGAGATGCCCAGCACCACGACCCCCTTGTCGCCATACTGATCCTGAATCTTGACCAGCGAGGGGATCTCGCGCCGACAGGGCGGACACCACGTTGCCCAGAAATTTACCAGCACAACAGTGCCCTGAAAATCCTCGGAGCCAATAGTGCCGACGCCCGAGCCAAGATCAGGCAAGGCAAAGGCGGGCATGGTCTCTGCGCCTGAGGCAGCAGCAGGACCATCCAGCCAGAACGGCAGCAGACAGAGTAGGGCCACCACAAGCCGCAGCAGAGCGTGCACCTTGACATCTTTCATAACAACCTCCCTTGCAACCCGCCATGCGGGAAAATAAACTGTTTCGCCACCTTCTTTCGCCGCTCAGGGCCGTACGGCCCGGACATAACCGGCCTTACCCGGCTCATACTGGCGGGAAGGTTCACATTGATCGGAAATGGCCCAGGCACCAATCATGCCGTCACCATCCTTTTCTCCGGACCAGAAATTTCCCTCCCGTTCGAGGGTGATGTCACCGTTCATGTGCAGGTCAAAGAGATAGTTGAGATCATACAATTCATAGATGGTGGGCAAACGCCAATCATCATAACCGCCCAGGCGGAGATTTTCGGCATAGCGCCTGGCTTCGTCAAAGCTGTTGATCATTTTACTCCTCTCCAGCTGCCACATCTGGCCCGTGGTACTATCCTTGACGATCCCTTCGGACGGCATGGTAAAGTAGGTCTGCTTGGCAGCACAGCCTTGCATGACCAGCAGAACCAGGAGCAACGGGTAAAGCCATACACTTTTTTTCATCATGACACCTCTTTTTGTCGATTTTGAATCTTCATTTCAACTGCCTGCCGTAACAATGACTCTTTGTCCTGCACCAGACCGGCCAGTTTCCTGCCCAGAGCATGGGCAGAGAAAAGCATTTCCGGCTGTTTGGTCGGATCGGGAATGAGCTTGTCAGTGATCTTCACATCAGGGCCGTAAAGGGCCTGCACGGCCCCGGCCCGGCAACTTTCGCCAAATCCGCAGCTGAAGCAGGATGCCGCCCCCTGAGCCGTGATCGAGCCAACCTGCTGCATCTGAAAATAGGGCAACATTTTACTGATTACCGCCACCGGCACGTGCGGCTCCAGACCACCAACCCCAACCACCACCACATATTTATTGGCCAGTTCCCGACAGTCGCGATGCCTGAACTGGCAGAGACGCTCCAGAAAAGAGTGGGTCAGGGCATTGATGTTGGAAAAATAATTGGGGGCACCAATAACCAGGGCATCTGCCGCAAGCAACTGCCGGCGTAACGGCACCATATCATCCTTGATCCGGCATCGGTTATCCTTGACACAGGCCAGACAGGCCCGGCAGGGAGCGATCTTTTTGCCGGCCAACGAGACAAACTCCGTCCGACCGCCCGCGCCGGCGAGCACCTCTTGCACCACCCGGTCCGTTGTCCGGCCCGGTCTCGGACTTCCCGAAACACCTAAAATTCGCATCTACGCCACCCTGTACCGGCCAACCGGTACATTTTTTTATTGTTAAAAAAATCCGCCCTGGCATACCTCTTAAGCAGCACGCATCAGTGCCATACGCCATCCGGCGAAGCGTATCGCAGCTCCGTGAGCCGGCCCATCGCCTCTAATGGTTAGCCGCTGATCAGGCTTTTTATGACAGCGAGGCAATCGGCCAGGTCAGCAGGATCCTTGCTTACCCTGGCCATCATGATCCCCCCCTCCATGGTGGCCACAATGGCCTTGGCCAGGAGGTGGGGCGGGAGAGAGGCGGCAAGACAGCCGCTCTCCCCGGCCTGCATCAGGGCACCTGCCAACTTATTACACCACTGCGAAAAAACATCCTGGATAACCGCGGCAAAACGCCGGTTACTGTCACTCATCTCCAAGGCGGCATTACCGAAAAGACAACCGCCGACAAAATTATTCTTCTGCTGCTCCTGAAAAATGGCCTGGCAGGAATTAATCACCTTGGCGCAGGCGGTTGGTCCCTGAAAAGAATCCTCCAGGAAGCGAAGAAACTCCCGGCTGGCATCCTGCAACACCGCAATACCGATCTCCTCCTTACTGGCAAAGTGGTAGTAAAGATTGCCCTTCTTGACGCCGGTGGCCCGGATGATATCGTTGATGGTGGTGTTATGAAAACCTTGGGCCACCAGGATTGACCTGGTGGTCTTCAGGATATGTTCACGGGTCCTTTCGCCTTTGCGCATCTCTGCCATCACCAGCCTCCTTCCAAAAAACCAACCGTTTGGTACAAAATAATAAACAGAAAAAACATCCCTGTCAAGATCTCTTGTCGTCCTGCTGCCCGGGGCAGGACGTTTCCCCGGCCCTGCCCCGGGTTGGCACCGCCTTATCAGCCCGTTGAAAAAGGGAGCGAGCGTAGCTGAGGCAAGGAAAAATAGGACGAAAAATGCGCGCCCGCAGGAGATAAGGGAGCCTGCGACACTCCGAGTACCCTATGGGGTGCGGTTTCCATGTGGTTCAGGAGCATTTCGCAGTCTCGCTCCGCTCGCTTGGCTCAAGCCGAATTTTGACGACGCCTCAGCAGATAGCGAACGAAGAGAGACCTTCGAGCGCTGTAGTTTTTCAACAGGCTGTTATGCTACCCAGGGACGGTGGTCAGCCTTCCTTATAGGGGAACAAGGTGCGCCAGCAGCGCAGCATGGCCTCTCGCAGTTCCGGATCATCAATCTCGGCCAGGGACTCCTGGAAACGCCGGGCATCCTCTCCAGTGGGGCCGGGCCCCGGTTGCCGGAGAGGCACGCGTGGCTCCACGCTCTCTTCCTGTTTTGGCAACTGGAGCTGGAAACGGATATCCTCCACCTCTACCGAATCAAACTGGCTGTTGATCTTGGCCAGCAGGGTGGTCTTTAAGAACTGGAGCTGTTGCATCCAGATGGAATCGGAGACATCAAGCCACAGCACCTTGCCGCGAAATTTGGCAGGTCTGGCATGCCTGGCAATATCCTTGCCCACCGCCTTTTCCCAGAAGGTAAACACCTCATGCAGTTCAAAGCGTTCCTGCCAGTGACGGCGCTCAACCATCTCTCCCAGCAGGGAACTTATGTGATCTGGTTTATGTCGCCGGCTCATGAGGAAATCATCGGAAAAGGGTTGGCAGGAGCTGGAAAAGATATTCTTCCCTTGCCCCTTTGCCAAGAAGTAATTATACATGGCCTCGTATTTTTCAGTGTGCCACAAAAAATTATCCTTGCGACCGATCTCTGCGTCACAACAACAAGAAAAATGCTCACCTATAGTAATATGCTGCGCTTTTTATTGTTGCCGTACCTTGATCTCCATCGCAACACCTAATTTTTTAAAGACACTCTCGTACATAGAGCATTCTTTTTTACAACCACTCAGGAGTAACACATGGGCTTTCGCTGCGGCATTGTCGGCCTGCCGAATGTCGGCAAATCAACCATCTTCAACGCCATGACCTCGGCCGGCATAGAGTCGGCCAACTATCCCTTCTGTACCATTGAGCCCAATGTCGGCATGGTGTCGGTTCCGGACGAACGGCTCACCACCCTGGCCAGGATGGCAAACACCCGAAAAACCATCTATGCCCAGATGGAGTTTGTCGATATTGCCGGCCTGGTGGCAGGGGCCAGCCAGGGCGAGGGCCTGGGTAATCAATTCCTGGGCCACATCCGCCAGGTGGATGCCATTGCCCATGTCATCCGCTGCTTTGAGGACCCCAATATCGTCCATGTGGATGAGGGCATTGATCCATTACGCGACCGGGAGGTGATCAACACTGAACTGATCCTGGCCGACCTTGATACCGTGGAGCGCCGCCTTGTCAAGACCAGGAGCCAGGCCAAGAGTGGTGACAAGCTCTTCAAACAACAGGTGGAAACCCTTGAGGCCCTGCAGGCGCTGCTTGACCAGGGCAAACCGGCCCGCCTCCTGGAGACGGACGACAACAGCGCCAAGCTCCTCAAAGAACTCTGCCTGCTCACCAGTAAACCGACCCTCTATGTGGCCAATGTCGCGGAAGAGGATATCGCCACCGGCAACGAGTGGGTGGATAAACTCAAAGAGGCGGTGGCCGAGGAAGAGGCGCCGGTGGTGGTTATCTCCGGCGCCATTGAAGAGGAGCTCTCCGGCCTGGACCCGGAGGAGCAGGCCGAGTACCTGGCCGACCTCGGCATGGAGACCTCGGGGCTAACCCGCCTCATCAAGGCAGGCTACGACCTGCTCGGCCTCTGCAACTACTTCACCGTGGGCGAAAAGGAGACCAGGGCCTGGACCATCAAAAAAGGGGCCACCGCGCCCGAAGCGGCCGGCGTCATCCATACCGATTTCCAGAAGGGCTTTATCCGGGCCGAGGTGGTGGCCTATGAAGACTTCGTCGCCTGCGGCGGCGAGGCAGGCGCCAAGGAAAAGGGCCTCTGGCGTCTGGAAGGCAAGGAGTACGTCGTCCAGGACGGCGACTGTGTCAACTTCAGATTCAATGTATAAAACTCTACGGCAACTTTCTGCGTTGAGATAACTAGTCAATATTAAACGAGTTTAAAGCCGTTTCGGAATTGTAATTCCACGAGAGTTCAGAATTCAGGAGACAGAAGAAAAGCTTACAAATCAGTTGTTCCGACTTCTGCATTCCTATCTCTGAATTCCGGCATGTCAGAAAGTTGAACCTCCAAGATAACAAAGGCAAGGCCTGCGTTGTCAGGGCCGTACGGCCAGCACCCGCCCCTGTTTGCTCTCCAGGTAATGGTAATCCGTGCCGCCGCACAGGCTGTAGACCTGCCATTCACCCGCCTGAAGAGTACCGTTGCGCGACCAGTAGCTCCCCTGCAGGTGCAGGGGGCAGTCACCGGCAAGCTTCATATCAAACAGAACACAGAGTGAGTAGAGCTCTTCCTTGCTGGGCAGCCGCCAGTCATCATAGGCGCCCAGGCTCATTGCCTCGGCATGGGCCAGCGCCTGATCGGCGCTGGCCATGATCTCGGACGGCTCCACCTGCCACATCAGGCCGTCCCGCTGCTGACACATGCCATTGCCTATATCGGCAAGCCGGGCCCGGCCGGCAAACTGCCCCCCCGGATCGAGTCGGGCACCACAGCCCTGGCCCAGAATGATCACTGCAGAGATCACCACCAACCAGCAGGCCACCTTCAACTGCTTCGCCCCCTCTGTGGTCATCGGCATGGTCTGCAGCTTCCTAAAAATCCTCAAAGTCCTCATCATCCTCGGCAAGCAGCTGCCTCTCTGGCGCTCCAGTTTTCGAGGCAGGTGGTGCCAAACGGGCCACCTGCCGACCTGGTGCGGCATATTCTGCCGAATCCTCAGGCCGCTTCACCTGCTGAGCGCGCCCACCATAAATTACCCCGGCCATTGCCGCAACATGCTCATTGGAGCGCCTGGCCTGGTCATAGAGGGTTTCAGCCCCTGAGGCGGACTCTTCAGCGCCGGCAGCGATCTGCTGCACCACCTTATCCATCTCGGCAATGGCCCTGTTGATCTGGGCAATGCCGCTGGATTGCTCCACAGAGGCCTGGCTTATCTCGCTGACCAGGGCACTGATCTTGGCCGTACTGTTGCCCACCTCGCCAAAGGCCTTGCTGGTTCGATCCACCAGCGTTGTGCCGGTTCTCGCCTTTTTCACGGTTTCCTCAATCAAACCTGCCGTATTACCGGCCGCCTCCGCCGCCCGCATGGCCAGGTTGCGCACCTCATCCGCCACCACGGCAAAGCCGGCACCCGCCTCACCGGCCCGGGCCGCCTCCACCGCGGCATTCAGGGCCAGCAGGTTGGTTTGAAAGGCAATTTCATCAATGGTTTTGACGATCTTCTCGGTATCTTCACTGGCCCTGGAGATCTCCGCCATGGACTCGGTGAGTTGAGCCATGGCCTGACTGGCCTCGGTCACGACCCGGTCCGCATCCTTCATATGCTGATCAGCCAAGGTGGCATTATCGGCATTCTGCCTGGTCATGGAGGACATCTCCTCCATGGAGGAAGAGGTCTCCTCCAGGGAGGCGGCCTGTTGCGAGGTACTCTCAGCCAGAAGCTGACTGGAGGCAGACATCTGTTCAGAGACCCTGCTCACCTCCTCACTGTCGCGCCTCAAACCGCTAATGGCCCGCTGCAGGGGCCGGCTGATTTCCCTGGTAATAAAAAAGGCCGCCAGAACGCCGGCAATCGTGCCGAAAAAGGCGAGGCCGAAATTGGCGGCATTAATCAGGTCAATAACATTGCTGAGCTCGGTTTCTTCCTCAACTATGACCCTGTCCTTCAGGTCGCGCAGCTGGGCCAGCATCATCTTGATTTCGCCATATGCCGCGGCTGTTTGCGTGTCAAAGATCTCTTTGGCCTCTTTTTGCCCGGCCCGCATGGCATTGATGCGTTCCACGGTCTGCGCATATCTACCGGCCATCTCTTCCAAGGTCGGCAGGGCGCGGCGGTTGTAAATTTCTTCCGCCTCTGGCCTGTTGCCAGCAGCCATGGCCTCGACTATGGCCCGGGCCGCCCCATGTAAACGAACATGGGGTTCCTCCCAGCTCTTAAGAAGATCAGCCAGCTCCGGATTGCTGCCCTGATAGGTGTAGTACCATTTACCAAAGTCACAGCGGCGATGATCTAGCTCGCCGGTAAACTCAGTACCATTCAGCAAAGAGGCGCTGAGGGCATTGGCCCATTGCAGATGGTCAATCCAGCGCTCGGCCAGCAGACCGGCAAGGGCGTCGTCAACCGCCTCATAGGTGCGGTCAATGGCAATGGCCGATTCATGCAGACGACGATGCGGTTCCTGAATGGCCTGCAGGATGGCCGCCTCATCACCGCCGCGCCGGATCACCTCGCGGGTCTCCGCACTGTAAAGCCATTTGCCGAAACTGCACTTATGGTCATCCGTCTCCAGATGCAGGGTGGTAACCTCTTCGTCCAGAAAGAGCTCATTGATTTCCGCCATCCAGTTGAGGTGATCAATCTCCTTGGCCAGCATGAAGGATTTATCATTACTATTCTGCAACACATGATTGGCATGGCCGGTGATCATACGCAGGCCAAACATGCCCGCCAGGGAGATAACCACCAGGGCAACCACGAACAGCCCGAAACCTGTGCCAATCTTTACTGCCAGGCGCGCCTCTTTAAACCTCTTCAACATTCCTTTCCTCCCCGAACCTTTATTGCGGCCACCTGGGCCGACTGCACGGCATGCCACGTCTTGCCTCTCCCCTGGACAAGCGTGTCGCCACCACCTTTATCAGCCCGTTGAAAAACTACTGCACTCGAAGGTCTCTCTTCGTTCGCTCTCTACTGATACATCGTCCAAATTCGGCTTGAGCTAAGCGAGCAGAGCGAGACTCCGAAATGCTCCTAAACCCCATGTAAGCTGCACCCCAAAGGTACTCGGAGTGTCGCAGGCTCCCTTACCTCCTGCGGGCGTGCATTTTTCGCCTCATTTTTCCTAGCCTCAGCTGCGCTCGTTACGTTTTTCAACGGGCTGTCATTTCCGATATTAATAACTATCACTCATCAAACAAAGAAGAAATCTCCCCACAGTCAAAAAAGAGTGCCGGTTCCCTGTAAAAAAGAGATTGTCTTTTAGCGATAATTGCCGTCTAAGATAACAATGACACAGATTAAACAACAGGCCTTTGCCGAGCGCATCGAGGAGTACATCCTTGATGCCGCCTCCTTCAACCAGGAACGCTTTGACTCCTCACTGCATACGGCATCCAGTGACCCGCACTCCGCCCCTGCTGCTTCGGGGTGTGCCCACCTCTCCACCATGCAGGGCCTCTGTTTCAGCGAATATATCGAGCTGGTCATGATTCTGCTGAGCCACGCCTTCCGGACGCGCACCGATGCCACCCCTGTCAAGGACTTCGCCCGGGCCATGGCCGCCGCCATACAAAAATTTGCCGCCCCCCTGGCGGATGAAGCGCCGGCCTGCTATGCCGGGCCCTACTTCCTGCTGCACGGTCTCAGCAGCAAGAGTCTGGCTGCATGTGTCGGCCAGCTCGAAAACAACGGCCGTATCATTCACGAAACCCTGGCCGTCCGCCCCGCCTTTCTCCTGCAACACAGCCAAGCCGCCCACCTGACCGGCAACATAAAAATGCTCATGGAAGAAGGCGCGGCAGAGGATTATTTCGGCATCTGCGCCTATATCACCAAGGCAGATGAAAACGAACCGCACGGCACCGACCAGAGTTACATTGCCAAGGTCGGTTTTTTTCTTGATACCTCGCGTCATGAAATCATTGTCATCACCCTGCAGGGACAGCGGGTCTATGCGGGCCAAAAGACAAGGAGCCGCAACTACGCCCGTCTGGCGGCACGACTCGGGGTTGATCCACGGCTCCATGTCCTCCAGGAGGTGTGCGCCATTGCCAAAAGGGAAGGCTATCAACGCCTGCGCCTCATCCGGGCCGAGCAGCACCCCATGTTCATCGACAAACATGCCGGCTTCATGGCGCGCTATGACCCCCTGATCCGCATGGCCGGTTTCAACACCGAAAACGGCTGCTATCTGGAGGGCGCCCTCTAGCAGCCCCTTGAAGGGCTACTACACTCGAAGGTCTCTCTTCGTTCGCTATCTGCTGATGCGTCGTCAAGATTCGGCTTGAGCCAAGCGAGCGGAGCGAGACTGCGAAATGCTCCTAAACCACATGGAAACAGCACCCCAAGGGTACTCGGAGTGTCGCAGGCTCCCCTATCTCCTGCGGGCGCCCATTTTTCGCCTCATTTTTCCTGGCCTCAACTGCGCTCGCTACCTTTTTCAACGGACTGCCAGGCAGCACTTCCGACCAGCAATCGGCCCTTAACCCGGCTGACTGAAAGCCTTGGCGGAAAATGCGGCCCAGACGACATAAATGCGATGACGCCCCGGCCAGACCGGCCGCACCTCCTGCTCGATGTACTGATTCATGGCCATCTTGATCGTCGGCCAAAGGGCATCACTGCTCAAAGGGGTTAATGGTCAAGGTGGGACAGGGCGCCCTTTTCACCACCCGTTCCGCCACACTGCCAAGCAAAATCTTGCCCAAACCTTTGGTGCCATGGGTGCTGATGATGATCAGGTCGGCCTCCTGCTTCTTGGCAAAGGCGACAATCTCGTCCACGGCATCCCCGGCCACCACATCGCCGGTGCAGCCGGGGCACTTTGCACCATAGTCCTCAAGCACATGGGCCATCTTCTGCTCGGCCTTGGCCTGCCGCTGTTCGTCAAGATCGCGAAAGGAGGGACTGCCCATCATCATGTCGCCCAGGGCCGACGATTCATTGACATGGATGAAGCTGAGTTTGGCGCCAAGCTTACTCGCCATATAGGTGGCAAACTCCACAAGTTTATCGGTATGGCTGCCAAAATCCACAGGTACAACAATCTGGGTAATTTCCTTCATGCTCTTTCCTCCTTTTCGTAGTCAGGATATCTAAACAAAACACACCTTGTATCTCGCCATTGCAAGCCGCAAAACAATCCTCATCTCCCTGCTCCTTCAGCCTATTATATTTACCGGAGCAACTCAAACTCTTCATGTTCAGCGGCCCGAGCAAATCGACTGAAAAAGCGTGGCGGCACACCGGCTCTCGTCCCGCCTGCCGGTGGTCGGCGCCCGATATTTTAGCGGCAACCATGAAAATTCACTGGAGCTCGGCGGCAATTTCTGTCATCTTAGGAGGCCAATCTCAATCCAGGAGTCAGAGACATGAAATTAAAGACCAACCAGGAGCAACTGGTCTGTCAATCGGTGCTCGGAGAAATCACCTCCCCCCTGGGAGGCATCAACCCCTACCGCATTGACCCGGAGGGCCATTCCGACATCTATCCGGGCGTCGGCGGCATCACCTACAACGTCCGCATCGGCGACCGGGCCTGCGGCCTCTTTGCCGACCACGTTGAACCCGGCGTGTCGATCTCCAACTTTACCCAGTTTGCCGGTCAGGCCGGTCCCAACCGGGCCCTGAACCTCTTTGCCTGCGTGGGCAACGAGGCCACTGTGGTCAGCGGCGATGCCAAGGGCAAGAAGGGCCGGATCACCGGCAAACACGGCGGCATCGATCATGTGCTTGTCGACTTTGCCCCGGAGGTACTCGATCAGCTGGTCATCGGCGACAAGATTCAGGTCAAGGCCCATGGCTGCGGCCTCGGCCTCCTCGACTTTCCCGGCATCAAGCTCCTCAACCTGGACCCTGCCCTCTTGCACCATCTGGGCATAAAACCCTTAAAGGACGGTCGCCTGCAGGTGCCGGTCACCCATCAGGTGCCGGCCAAGATCATGGGCTCCGGTATCGGCCACAGCCAGTCCCACTCGGGCGATTACGACATCCAACTCTTTGACAAACCCACAGTGGACGAGTATGGTCTTGCCGATCTGCGCCTGGGCGATTTTATCGCCATCATGGATGCCGATGCCACCTATGGCCGCATTTACAAGACCGGTGGCGTCGTCATTGCCATTGTCGTTCACTCCGACTGCGTACTGGCCGGTCATGGCCCAGGCGCCATGGTGGCCATGGCCTCCAGGGATGGTCTCATCGTCCCCAAGATCAACGCCAAGGCCAACCTCAACAACTATTTTACAAAATTATAATCTCTTCCGGTACAACCAACATGAACGACAGACAGCGTCTCAAGGAAATCCTCCTGGAAAAATCATACCGCAAGGGCACCTTCACCCTCTCCTCCGGCCGGGAGTCTGATTTCTATATTGATGTCAAGCAGACCAGCCTTGATGCCGAGGGCGCCCTGCTCTGCGGCAGACTGATTCATAAACTGATCCTGGAACACCCGGAGGAGATCGGTGCGGTGGGTGGCATGACCCTGGGGGCCGATCCCCTGGTCACGGCAACCTCCATTGCCAGTTTTCTGGAGGGCAGTCATCCCATTCCCGCCTTTATCGTTCGCAAGGAGGCCAAGGGCCACGGCACCGGCCAGTTCATTGAAGGCCAGCAGAACATGCCGGCCGGCTGCAAGGTTACCCTGCTTGAGTATGTGATCACCACCGGCGGCACGCTGCTGCAGGTCATTGACCGTGTTGAGGCCCAGGGCTTTCAGGTGGTACAGATTATCAGCGTGGTTGATCGGCAGGAAGGTGGCGCCGAGGTCCTCAAGGAAAAAGGTTTTCGTCTGGAGGCCCTTTTTACTCGCAGCCAACTACTGGCCCCTTGAAAGGTGCTTAGCCAACCAGAGAGCTCATGTCACGAATAAGAAACGCCAGAAAACGGAGGCAAAATGAAGTGCCGTGAATGCAGCGGAGAATTGGAGGTGGCCCGCTCCTGCGGTCGAGTGCGGATGCGCTGCACCTCATGCGGAAAAGAGTACCAGATCCACGAGGTTGCCGCTGACCTGGACGACAAAACCGTGGCCATTCTGGAACGCTATACCGCCATCATCTATGACTAAAGGGCATCTTGAATAATTGCCATTTTGCCCGATTTCTTCGTCGCTACGAAAATAAAAATGCTCACATATCATTAATATGCTGCGCTTTTTATTTTCTA
>PKTX01000006.1 GCA_002868945.1 Desulfobulbaceae bacterium | reverse complement strand
TTCCGGAAGTCAGCCGGGCTCATATGGGTATGCCGAATGAATGGACCAATGATCCATTTTGGGAATTTCAATAACCAAATTTACAACTGTTTGCTGATGCGTTGAATATGCGGGTGTTCAGACATGCTGCGCCCAGCGGAAGTGCCCTTGGGGTGCAATTCAAATCCCTTTGCCGAGCCACTACGAGTTCAGGGCTGGATGGGAACTGTAATAAGGTGCCCTGCGGGCTCTATAGAATTTTTTCGGCACCGGCCATTATGGGTCGCAATCGCGCCGCACTGTTTCTTCGTTCTGCTTAGCAGGACACACACAAACACCACCAACAGCAGGAAATAGGTTGTCAGGTTCTTGGTTACGCAGTAGCGTGCACGATTATACACCCCGGTCAAACCAGCAATTTCCGAAGGGATGCCAAGAACTGGTATTATGTCTCCGGAATATGTCCAAACCCGGCATGATGGAACCAGACAAAAGACAAAAGTGAACCTGCCCCCTTATCTCTTGATTGCTCACTCGGCTAATTGATATTATGTCCCCGGAATATTACAACTTCTCCCGAAATGGCTTTTGCTCTGAATGTTCATTCACAATCCGATTCACAATGATTAGATTGTTTGGTATCGTAACGAAAATTAACTTTTGAGCTCTGTTGCAACATGCCGATAAAATTTCTATAAACAAGTGTGCACCTCATGCCAAGGCCGACAAAAATAACACCTGATCCAATAATTGACGCTGTCGTGGAATTTCGATTTGAGAGTGAAATCCCACCCGATGCTGTACTGGGCATGTTGTTCAGTGTAGTTCGTGAAGAGTTCTCAAATTTCAAAAAGTTGCCGATCGCTGAGATTCCAGAAGAAATAAGGCGTAATGATCCCCAATTGAAATTTGCCCCCTGCTATCAATCAGTTTCTGGGGGCTATCGATTAAGTGTTGGCCCAAGCGTAATCTCTCTTGGCACCTCGGGAGATTATGTCGGCTGGAAAGAGAATTTTTATCCTTTTCTACAACACATTATTCGGCAACTAGAAAAATCAGGGATTGTTAAATCTTTTAAGAGAATAGGAATTAGGTATATCGACTTTTTTGAAACTGATATTTTCGAAAAGATAACGTTGTCAATTAAACTAAATGATCAACCGCTTGTTGCTAAGCAAACAACAATTAGCACAATATTTGAACATGATGAATTGACAACTAGAGTTAACATACAAAACAATACAACTATACGGCGAGATGAAAAACAATACATTGGCTCTATAATTGATACTGACACTTTTGCAGAGCCTAAAGACAGCATACCTTTTGTAGAACTGGTCACATTAATAGATAAGCAGCATGAAATTTCTTTAAAGGTTTTTTTTGACTTATTGAGACCTGAATTTTTAGAAACACTTAATCCGGAGTACGATAATGTATAATACAGAACTTTATGACAATTTTTTACAAAACCAAAGTTCACAATACTCCATTTCTGATATGACTAAAACACTGGTAGTTTGTGGCGCCATTCTGCTCAATAGTGGCTCTATTTTTCAACCAACGGCACGCACGTGCCTCCCGGAGACAAAGGGAGGGAGCGATAGTTATATCATCAATAAGTTATATTCATCTGACAGCCCAACCTGGTCTGATGTAGAAACATCGGTTACTTTACCTAATGGTTCGACAAATGACATAGCTGCATCTTTTAACATTCTAAATCAAATAGCCTTTCTTGAAGGAGATGATGAGGCTGAAAAAGAAGCTGACCTGTTTTTTAGCCAGATCCCAGTCAAAACAAAAAAAATCATGGTCAACAGAAGGACATGAATATTGCCGAAAATTTTGGCCGCTGGCCACCTATTTATGATTTTAATGAATTAGGAAAACAGATTAAGGAATTAATAAATGATGGATCAATATTCCATCATTTTTTTGTCCCTGATGTTGACGGGGCGGAATTATTCCAAGGCGACATTATCACATTAAAAAGTGACCCTGTCTATATTGACAGTGATGGAGATGTAGCAATAATTGATGAAGAATTTTCTTATTGGGTTATATTAGGAAACACCTGTGATTTAGCTAGGGATTTATCACAAAATTCTTCATTAAAAATACCTCACTTAACACATATTACACCTCTTATCCCAATACCTCAGGATATACCGGACGACATTCTTGGTAATTTTAAAAAATATAAATTTTATAAAAGAGTTTTTATACCCAGATGGGACAGTGAAGATAATGATTTTTTTATAGATTTAACAATTATAAATTCAATCGAAAAACAGTGCTTAATTGATCATTCAAATATTGAAGCACGCTTAAATTTCAAAACTTGGCTTTTGTTGCATTCCTGTCTTGTTCGCTATTTAGCTCGTGACGATGGTCGTCATGAATAAATATCCGATCCTAGAGGGAGCCGATATTAGAGGCCCTTCGACGTTTCATGTGGATTTGAGCAAATCCTGATAGAGGGGTCATCCATCAAAAGGCCCTTGTCAAGAGATAGTATTCTCCCTTGTGATGGAAAAACCATTTTCTCCATCTTGAGAAGGTTAATACTTGTCGCGTTCTCCTGCGGTGATCAAGGCTTCTTTCCCAGCACCCGGTATTTCGATCTCATGTGTCGGCAACTTGCACCGCACCAGTCATCCATCAGGTTCAAGGCACTTGAGACAGTGCAAAAGGGGTCAAGTCCGCTTTTAACTTTTATAGCTCGAATATTGTATCCGGATCAGTACCCATGCTGTTTATCCCCATTGCAGAACTGAGCGAGCAGGGAGCCGTGCCCCTTCGAGAGGCTCAGGGACCGGTCCCATCCCCTGTCGAAGGACAGTGCTGAATGGGGAACCGTAATAGGGATATGCCCTGAAGTCGTGACGCGCCTCTTTCTGCTAACAGCCGTGTTTGCGCAGGAAATCCTCCACCATCTCCTGCATGACATCCAGCTGATTGCGGCCCGTCTCATGGATGATAATCCAACTACAGCGCTGAAAGGCGCGGTAGAGATCCGCATCGATCTTCAGGCGTAACTCGGTGAGGCCGTTGCCCTGCCCCTGATCTTTATCAAACGAGCAGTGCACGACTCACTCCTTGTGAGCCCCGGCCATGAGGATAGCGCCCAAGGCGTTGCCCACCTCATAGTGGTCCGGGAAAACCACCATGGTCCCCAGCCGTTCGGCAACCCGGGGCAGAATAAAACGGGCTGCCGCGCCAATGCCCACCAGGCTCATCTTGACGTGAAAACGCACATCGAGCACCGGGCTCTGCATATAGCCGGGATAAAAACCGGAGAGCGTCTTGCCTGTCTCTTCCGTGAGAATATGGTCGAGAATAGCCACCTCAACCTTTTCGGCCAAGCGCCGCAGCACCTCCCGGGCAAAATCCGCAGCCGTCAAACCGCACTCGGTCGCCAGAATGTCGGCCCCCTCCCTGGCCCGACGGCCATCACCCAGCTCCAGTTCGTCCAGGACATGCAGGGCATCGGTGGGGGTAAAGCCGGTCTCATAGACAAGCTGCATCTTGACCAGATCACGCAGATGGCTGACCAGGGTAATCTCCGCCATATCAAAATGACCGGCCAGACCGGCGGCAGTGGCTGGACCGTGCCGGAAGAGATGCTCCAGCACCGGATCATGGCCCGCCTCTTTTTCGGTGAGATCAGGGGAGATGACCACCAGGCGCGATTTGAGGCCCTTGCCGAGCCACTCCTTGACAGGCGGCACGTCCGTGGCCATGGCCAGGGGCATGACCCGACCGGGTCCGACCGCCAGGTCCCCCTTCTTATCCACCACGGCATGGCTGTCACCACCGGCCCCCACGGTGGACATCTTCACTGAATCCACATGGGTCTGCCAGCCGCCGATGAGACTGCCCTCCTCGGTGATGCTCGGTTTACGGGCACGGATCATGGTTATATCAGTGGTGGTGCCTCCCACATCAACAATCACCGCATCATCATCCGGCGAGAAACTGAGGCCGTACCAGGCCGTGGCCGCGGGCCCGGAAGCCACGGTGGAGGCGGCCTGGCGCGGTGTGTCAACGATATTCATGGGGGTGGCGTCACCGCGGATGATCATGACGTTGCGGGCCAGTCCCAGGGCCACCAGCGAGTCCTGCATGCCCATGAGAAAATCCTCCATCACCGGCCGCAATCTGGCATTGAGCACGGCAGTGGCCGCCCTTTCCTTGACGCCGGGCCGTTGGGAGACCTCATGGGTCATGAAGACGGGCTGGGGATCTATCATGCTGATGGCCTTGGCCATGACCATCTCGTGGGTGGGATTTTTGATACTCATGGACGCACAGGCCACATAGGCGTCGACATTATCCCGGAGATCGCTGACCGCCTGGACCAGGGCCTCCATATCCAGGGGTTCCTCCTCTTCGCCCTGCAGGTTGTGACCGCCGCCGATATAGAGGGTGGAGACCACCGGCAGACTGAAATGCTTGGCAAAGCCGGCAACGATCAAGCCGACCTTGTCGCCCTTGTTCTCCACCACGGCATTGGTGGCCAGGGTGGTGGAGACCGCCACCAGATCAACATTCTGGGGCTTGACCTTGCTGGTGGTCAAGATATCTCGCAGACACAGGGAGATGCCGCGACTTAATTCATAGTGGGTGGTGAGACTTTTTGCCGTTGCCAGCACGGAGTTGTCAGCCAGATCAACCAAAACACCATCGGTATAGGTGCCGCCGGTATCAATGCCGATGCCATATCTTTTTTCAGCCATTATTTTTTCTTGTCTTTTTTGTTATAGAGAAAGGGGTTCCCGGTCTCTTTACCGTAAAGAGTTGCCGAGTAAAAGGCTTTTTCTTGTGCAAGCCAACTTCCCGAGGTGGTTAACATCTCGAAATTTCGCCTTTTATTTGCAGTGGCCACGTTTGACTTAACGCCCCGACAGCGTGCGGCGGCAGGTGTAAGAGGTCAAGGCAATGAAAAAAGCGTTGCGCGAGACTTTTTTTTGCTCCCACCCTTTTTGTCTTTCTCTGTTGCTTTTCTTGACCGGTCTTCAATAACCATATTAAAATGAGGCCAACTCGCCCCAGTGTCCCCCAACGAGATATATGCCAGAAATCAACGTCGTCACTCAACAATACCTCGATAAAATTCGTAAATATATCGACCGGATGCCCAGTCTGTCGACCACGGTCACCAAGGTTCTTGAGGTCTGCAATCAACCCACCACCTCGCCCAATGATCTCAACCGCGTCATTTCCCTTGATCCGGTCCTCACCGGCCAGGTCCTGAAGCTGATCAACTCGGCCTACTATTCACTGCCCAACCAGATCACCACACTGACCAGGGCCATTATCATGCTGGGCATCAATACGGTGAAGAACCTGGCCCTGTCCACGGCCATTCTGGGCAGCGTCGGCCGCGAGGGCATGGAGTGCCTCTCCATGGATCAATTCCTGGCCCACTCCATCTGCGTCGGTGCCACGGCCAAATCCATTGCCGGCCTGGCCGACATCCCCCTGGCCCAGCGGGAAGAATTCTTTGTGGCCGGCCTCCTCCACGACCTCGGCAAGATCCCCTTGAGCAACTGCTTCCCTGATGATTACCGCAAGGTCCTGGAGCTCTGCAACCTGCAACGCTGCTCACTGCTGCGGGCCGAGACCATGATCTTCGGCTTTGACCACCGGACCACCGGCAGAATTATTGCCCGCAAATGGCAGCTCAATGATAACATGATTGAAACGCTCTGGCACCACCACACACCGCTCAAGGCCACCGAGGCCAACAGACCCCTGGTCAAGACCGTGGCCCTGGCCAATCTCTATGCCAACCTCTTTGAGATCGGCTCAGCCGGCGATCTTTTTCAGGAACCGACCCAGGTACAGCAGATTATCGATGACAGCGGCCACGACTGGCATGCGGTTGCCGCCCTCTACAAAACCGTGGAGCTGGAGGTCCAAAAGGCCCAGGTCTTTCTCCAGGTTAGCCGCTGACTCGTGTCCGTGCGGCAGATGAACAGACAGCACCCCACATCGACACCTGCGAATGCAGACTCCCTCAAGGTATGGCCATGATGAAAATAAAATTCTGGGGCGTGCGCGGCTCCATCCCCTGTCCCGGCCCGCTCACCATGAAATATGGCGGCAACACCGCCTGCATCGAGCTCCGCTTCCCTGAGCTTAATCGCCTCATCATTATTGATGCCGGTTCCGGCCTGCGGGAACTGGGCAACTATATGATGGCCCATGACCTGCCCAACGGCCCCATCAAGACGGAAATATACCTGACCCATACCCATTGGGACCACATCATGGGCTTTCCCTTTTTCACGCCCCTCTATATCCCCGGCACCAAGGTCAAGGTATGCGGCCCGGTTTCCTATGAAAAGGACACCCTGGAAAAGATCGTCGGCGGCCAGCTCACCTATCGCTATTTTCCGGTACGGGAGGTGGAACTGGGCGCCGAGATCAAATACTTCCCCCTCAAGGAGGGCAGCCTCGACCTGGGCGACGGCATCAAACTCACCACCAAGTACCTCAACCACCCCATCCTCTGTCTGGGCTATCGCTTTGAATACAAGGACAAGGTCTTCTGCACGGCCTATGACACCGAACCCTTTGCCAATGTCTTTGTCAGCGACCCGCAGGATCCGGCCTATGATGAGATGATGGCCGAGGAAGGGGCCCAGGTGGCGGCCGAGCAGAACCAGGCCGTTGAAAACTTTATTGCCGGAGCAGACCTGCTCATCCATGACAGCCAGTACACTGCCGCGGAGTATGCGGCCGGCAAACAGGGCTGGGGGCACAGCTCCATTGAATTTGCCATTGCCCAGGCCAAGCGGGCCAAGGTCAAGTCCCTGGCCCTTTTCCACCATGAACCGATCCGCACCGACGATCAGTACGACGCCCTGGCCGACATCTACTGCCAGGACGGCTCCGCCGATGAACCCCGCATCTTCTTTGCCCGCGAGGGCATGGAAATAGAATTATAGACAAGAAGTCAGAATGCAGAAATCAGGATTCAGAATGGATCGAACTCCCTTGACTGCTGCATCCGGCATTCTGAATTCTGAATCCTGTTTTCTGTTTTCTGTTTTCTGTTTTCTCAATCCTGCCCTTCTAAAACCACCAATTACAGATCGCCACTGCGGCCAGCACCCCGGCCGCGTCGGCACAGAGGGCGGCGGCCAGGGCATGGCGGCTCCGGGTAATGCCGACACTGCCGAAATAAACGGCCAGCACGTAAAAGGTGGTCTCGGTGGAACCCTGCATGGTGGAGACCAGAAAGGAGAGAAAGGAATCTGGATCCTGACTGACGATCTCACTCATGATGCCAAAGGCACCGCTGCCGGACAGAGGCCGCATGAGGGCCATGGCCAGCGACTCGGCCGGCATATTGATCAGTGAGGTGAGCGGTGTAAAGAGGCTGATCAAGATATCCATGGCGCCACTGGCCCGGAACATGCCGACGGCGACAAAGATGGCCACCAGAAAGGGGATAATGCGCACCGCCGTGTTAAAGCCCTCCTTGGCCCCGGTGGTGAGCTCCTCATAGACCTTGACGCCGCGCAGGTAGCCATAGATAAGGAGGCCACAGATCAGCATGGGGATGAGCCAGGTGGAAAAGGCGGCCAGGGTGGCGGGGCCGAAGAGAGAGTCCGGCGGATTCTGACTGAAACGATAGAGCATGCCCACGACAAAGAGGCCGAGCACGGCCCATATCAGGCTCCGGCCCAGCGGTCCGGGCGGCACCAACTCACCACTGGGGCTGTCGGCCGGCTCCGGCTCCGCTGCCGGTGTCGGTGTCGGCGCCACGACCTGCTGTTGTTCCCGGGAGGCCAGCAGCTTGGCCATGATAATGGCGACGCTGGTGGAACAGATGGTGGCCAACAGGGAAGGCACCAGAATGGCGGCCGGACTCGTGGCACCGGCCGCGGCCCGTACCGTGATCACCCCCAGCGGCAGCAGGGTCACCGAGGAGGTGTTAATGGCCAGAAAGAGGCACATGGCATTACTGGCCGTGCCCTTTTCCACGGTCAGCTTATCAAGCTCCTGCATGGCCTTGATGCCCATGGGCGTTGCCGCATTCCCCAGACCCAGGGCATTGGCCGCCATGTTCATGATCATGGCCGACATGGCCGGATGTTCGGCCGGCACATCAGGAAAGAGCCGGATCATCAGCGGCCGCACGCCCCGGGCAATGGCCCGCATCAGACCACCGCTCTCCGCCACCTTCATGATCCCCAGCCACAGCGCCATGGGCCCGATGAGGCCGATGGCCAGCATGACACCGGCCTTGGCCGAATCAAAGGAGGCCTGGGTCACCTCCTCCATTCTCCCGGTATAGGCAGCCGTCAGGGTGGCAAGCACCACCATGGCCAGCCAGATGGCATTGATTGCCGAGGGTTTCTGTTTCACGGATTTATCGTCCTCACCTGATCAAAAAAACAGTTCACTGACCACGAGAGAGTAGTCAACTTCCTTTTGCCTGTCAATGTAGCAAAGGAGCGCAAAACCTGCGCCATCCTACAAAAAAAGCCGCCATCCCTGCTGCAGGAATGGCGGCTTTTTACAAATAACGATAAAAGTGGCGGAGAGAAGGCCTTAACAACCCTCAATAGCCCTTTTTCTCTTTGATTTTACGGTGACACTGTCGCCGGCGTTCAAGCGATCGGCCTTTTTGCACTCCATGGTTACGGTATCACCGCTGACATTTTTAACGGTGCACTTTACATAGGCAGCCATACTTACGGATGCAGTGCTGACGGTGAAGGCCATGGCCATTGCAAGAGCTAAAACTTTCTTCATAATGAGTCTCCTTTGAGGTTTTTTGCGGCTCGAATATTCGAGCATTTTCGACTTTCCATCAAAAAGGTTCGCTCTTTGTCTACCGAATCACTCCACCCTTGTCAAGGGCAGGAGCCTTGACAATTATGGCAATTCCGCCCCGCAGGCTCTCAGCCTGTTGAAAAACTACTGCGCTCGAAGGTCTCTCTTTATTCGCTATCTGCCGATGCGGCGTCAAAATTCGGCTTGAGCCAAGCGAGCGGAGCGAGACTCCGAAATGCTCCTAACCCACACGCAAACTGCACCCCAAGGGTACTCGGGGTGTCGCAGGCTCCCCTACCTCCTGCGGGCGCGCATTTTTCGCCTCATCCTTCCTAGCCTCAGCTGCGCTCGCTACGTTTTTCAACGGGCTGCTATGGCGTCAGGCCGATGATCTGCTTGACTTCCCGCTCCAGCAGGGCATGGGGCACCAGGCCCGGATACTTTTTCAGAACATTGTCGTTGCGGTCCACCACAAAGGTGGTGGGCAGGCCGGGAATACCACCGAAATCATCCACCACCCGCCGGTCAAACATCAAAACAGGATAATTCACCTCGTTTCTGGTGACAAATTTCTCAACATTTTCGCGGCGATTATCAACAGAAATGGCGACAACGGTGAAATCGTGCTCGCCATACTCCTCCTGCAGGCTCATCAGGGTGGGCACTTCCTGCATACAGGGCATGCACCAGGTGGCGAAAAAAACCACCAGCTTGGCCTTGCCGCTATAGGCACTGCTGTCAACCTTGCTGCCGCTGGCAACGTCGGTAAGATTAAAATGGGGCATTTTAGCGGCCGCAGCGGCTGCCGTTATGGGCAAGACCACGAGACAAAAAAGAAAAAAAGAGGTCAGAGAGTATCGCCCGATCTGGTAAAATCCTCGCATAGCTAGGTATCCTTTATCGTTATATTTTTTTATTGGGGTATAGTGTCTGATGAGATTGATCGGCCCAAAACAGGAAGACACGGCGCATGATTATAGCAGGCGGCCGTACAGAAAAAAACAGTTAAAGAAGATTCCCGGCAGACGCCTTTTGTCATGCACAGTAGGGTAACAGAGCAGCGCCCTGCCAAAAATGTTCCTTTATATGACTTCCACTCCCCCCAAATGGCTCTATTTTTCCATGGTGGCCACCGGTGTCTTTTTTGCCACCATGGACTCTTCCATGGTCAATATTGCCCTGCCGGCCATCATGGCGGAATTCCACAGCCCCCTGGCCCACACCGAAGGGGTGGTGCTCATCTATCTCCTCACCACCTCGGCCACCATGCTTTTCTGGGGCCATGTTTCCGGCCGTCTGGGCCGGCAAAGGGTATATACCACCGGTCTGCTCATCTTTGCCCTGGGCTCCTTTCTCTGCTCCCTGGCCCACTCCCTGCCCGTCATGATCCTTTTTCGGTTTGTTCAGGCCCTGGGGGCCGCCATGATGATGGCCAATGGCCCGGCCATCATCAAAACAGCCTTTGGCTCCGACCAACTGGGCCGCAGCCTCGGCCTGATGGGCATTGCCACCTCCCTGGGCCTGATGACCGGCCCGGTCCTGGGCGGTTTTCTCATCGAATATTACTCCTGGCGTACCCTTTTTATGCTGCCCGCCCCCATCTGCATTGCAGTGGGTCTGCTGGCCAAGACCTTTCTGCCTAGGGAGACGCCGCCGTCCCGTCAGGAGCCCTTTGACTGGCAGGGCGGCTTCTGGTGGGTCGCTCTCCTGGTGATCGCCACCTCCACCCTCAGCCACGCCGCTGACCCGCAAAGATCGCTGGCTCTGTTGACAGGCGGCACTGCGGTAAGCGCCCTTGCCCTCTTTTTTTTCTTACGCCGGGAAAGCTTTCTCTCCACCCTGGCCGCTGCCGGCGACCACAGCCAGCCTAGTGCCATTATTCCCGCCGCCCTGGTGCGCAAAAAGGCGCTACTCATTGCGGTGAGTACCGCGACCATGGCCTTTCTCTGTCTTTTTTCCGTCCTTATCCTGACCCCCTTCTATCTGGACAGGGTACTGGGTCTGCCCGCCTCCCGCATCGGTCTCGTCATGCTGGCCATTCCGGTCACTGCCCTGGTGACCGCGCCGCTGGCCGGCTGGCTGGCCGACTATATCGAGGCGAGGATCGTGGCCACCGCCGGGCTTCTTGTCTGCGCCATCGGCCTCTACTCCTTTACCACCTTGACCGGCAGCAGCGCCCCGATCTGGGTGGCTGGCCGTCTCGGTTTTTTCGGAGTGGGCCTGGCCCTTTTCCTCTCGCCCAACAGCGCCTCTGCCCTGCGCAGCATCGGCGAGCCCCATATCGGCACGGTTGCCGCCCTGTTGGCCACGGCCAGAACCCTGGGCATGCTGATGGGCATTGCCCTGGTCAGTCTCGCCTTTGCCCTCTTTTTCGGCCACTTCAGCGGCGGCCTGGACATGAAGGATTACAGCGGCCAACAGGCCGACAACTTCATCAAGGCCCTGCGCTACTCCTACATCTGCTTTTTAAGCATCGGCATAGCGGCTGTATTTCTTTCTGCCAGCCGCCCCAAGGCACCTGAAAAAAACGGGGCGGCCAAAAAGGATCAACCCATGGCAGCCCCTGATGACCCAGAGCAATAGGCCATCTTGACCAATTGCTCTTTGGGTTTCTCAGCTTTCCAGCTTGTGCTATCTTCTTGATGCCAGGCAGATTTCCAGTGCCACGGCACCCTTTCCCTCAACATGAAGGAATGCAGGGGCCCAAATGAGCAAGCCAGGAACGGGCTGTTTCCTGAATTCTGAATTCTCGTTCAAATATTCTTCTTGAAGAGAGCCATCCCCTTGTTCAGGCCTGGATATCCAGGAGAGAAACGGGACCGGCGCCGGCCTGCTGTTGCAGATTCTCCTTGAGTTCCTGCATGATGTTGAGGGGCTGACATGTGCAGGAAAAATCCATGACCTGGTAGCCGAAGGCCTCCAGGCGCTCCTGAAGCTTGGGCAGCAGGGAGGCAACCAGCAGACTCCCCTCCTTGTCCGCCATGGCGATCTGGCCCCGTATCTTTTTGTCCTGCAACATCACCTGAATGGTCAGGGCACCAAGATTGCTCATCTCCAGAAAGAAGAGCAGGTTTTCCTGGCCGCCGGCCTCGGGGTTGTCAGCGCTTTGCTCTCTGCTCCAGAGCCATTCTCCCCAACCGGTCTGGCCGGTAAAAAGAGAGGGGATCAGATAAAAATTGGCCTGCCCGGATGGAGCCGCCTCACCATTAAGCCGGGCATGGCCCTCGAAAAAAGAGGAGAGTTTCGCGGCCACCTCCGGCCGTTGGCCCTCGACAAGGCGGTTGAACATCGTCTCGATATCCTGACGGCTCTCTTCCACAACCGACTTGGGGCCAAGCCCCATGAGCGAGGCCAACAGACGAAGCTGGCTCGGCAGGGGCTCGGCCCCCTGCTGCGCCGCGGCAAACTGCAAGGGCAGGGCCTGTCGGGCCGCGGCCAGGGCTTCCGGCGTGCCAAGCTCTGTTGCCGCCAGGCTCAAGCTCTGCCACGCCGCGCTCTCCCGGTCGGCATCACCACCCGGCAGTGCCCCGCTCATCAAGGCCTGCAGAGGGCCAAGCTTTTGTAGAGGGAGGGGGATCTTGTCGGCCCGGCTGATCTGGTTGATCATTTCGGCCAGATTCTGTTCCGGGTCAGGAACCGGCTGCACCTGGCCGCCGCTGCCCATTTTGACGCCGGCAACAGCCACCAGGGCAGAGAGAAGCCTGATGGTCTGCGGAGCAAGGCGGGGCGCGCTCGACTCGCCCGAGGCCTCGGCCGCCGGCCGACCAGCCGGCCCCGCCGACGACCCGGCCGCTCTCCCCTCTTCTCCCATGGGGGGCGCGACAGCAGATTCCGGGGAGCCGGAGGAGGGGGCCGACAGGGGCGCCTCTTGCGGCCTGATCACCCCCTGAAAGGCTGCCGTGTCCCGAAGTTCAGGAGGAATAGTACCCTGCCGGACCATGGCACTGATCGTCTTGATCAGAGCAAACGGCCGTGTCGTATCGCCCTGGTCGGAGCCACTCGGCGCGGCGCGGGCTGCCCCTTGGCCATGGAGGTCCAAGGCCCTGATGAGACGAGCGGCCTCCGGCGGCAGAGTGCCGTCTGCCGCCAGCACCGGAGCGGGCGGAGATGCGGCTTCAGCGGCCGGGGCCGTTGCAGCCTGGCCTGGTTGCGGCACCGCTCCCTGGAGGGAAGCCTGATCTTGACCAGGCGCAGAGGCCGAGGCCGAGGCCTGGGGCTGCGCTCCGGCAGACGATGCCGAGGCGGCAGAGGGGGCCTTGACCAGCAAGGGGCGCAGCGCCATGATGTCCCTGAGCAGCTCCTGCACCGCGCCCTTGCGCGCGGCAAGGGAGAGCAGGGGTGTGTCGCCGGCCTCCTTGACCTCAAACCACAACTGCTCTCCCACCTCCAGGGTGACGGGGGCCCGGGCCGAGATGATCTCACCGGCCAGCTTCAGCAGCACCTGACCATGCACATCTTCGCCCACCACCTCGCCCTGAAGAAGCTGGCCCGGCACAAGCTGCAACTTCCCGGCCTGCCCCACCGGTTGCACCGGCTTGATGAGCGGGGCGGCTTTGCCTGTTTCAGAGCCTGCGCCACCCTTCTGGATATGGCTCAATATATCGGTTATCTTCATGACCGATCCCGGTAATGGTTGGCCGGCGAGGCATCTTTCGGCATCCCTCAGCCTGCCAGGGGCAATTCAACAACAGCTTCCATACCCTCTTGCTTGCGACTGAGCATAAAAGTGCCGCCATGACTTTCGACGATACGGTCCACCATGGCAAGCCCCATGCCGCTGCCATAGGTCTTGGTGGTAAAAAAGGGATCCCGGGCCCGGGTCAGGCTGGCATCAGACAAGCCCAGGCCCGTATCAGAGATGCGCACCACGACCCAGCCGTCAACCACCTCAGCAGTCACCTGCAATTGCCCACCCTGCTCCATGGCCTCCAAGGCGTTGCGTATGATATGCAGAAACATCTGCCGGATCTGGCGGCTGTCCATATTCACCAGCACCTCCCGGCTGTCATCAAGATCCACCTGCCAGGTAATATTGTGCTTGAGCATGGTAGGCTGGACCAGCAACACCGTCTTCCTGATCAGGGGATAGAGACTTTTCACCGACTTATCCGGCTCCGCAAGGCTGACAAAATCAAAGAGCTCACCCAGGGTACTCTCCAGCCGGGCCGTCTCACTGACAACCACATCAAGATAACGTTTCCACTCCGGATCAGAGACCTTTTTCAAGAGAATGCGACAAACGCCACCGATGGAGGTGATGGGGTTGCGAAGGACATGGACCATCTGGGCGGCCATCTGCCCCAAGGCAGAATAGCGCTCCGCCTCAACCAGCAGGTCCTTGTTCTTGTCCAGCTCGTGATTAAGCTGCTCCAGCTCAACGATCTTATGCTGCATTTCACTGTGCAGCTTACTGTGCTCGATGGCCAGGCTGACCTGGCTGGCAAAAAGCTCCAACATGGAGAGATCATTGTCACTGATGGGATTGCCGGTCACGTAATTATCAGCCACAATCACCCCCAGGGCGGCCCGGGGCGAAAAGAGGGGCACAATAACAAAAGTACCCTGGCCGAGAAGCTCCAAAAGGTCCTGATCCACCGGCACCGCAGCCTGGCCGTTGCCCACCAGAAAACTGCGGCGTTCCATGGCTGAGCGGATGAGGATATGCTGATCATTGCTGACCGGCACATGCAAGCGCTCAACAATATTATTCAAGGTATTGTCGTGGGCCGCGCAATCATGAAGCCCGCCCAGCATGTCAAAAAAACTGATCTCCTTCTGCTGCATCTCGGCCCAGATATGGGCTGCCTCATCCCGACAGCTGGGGCCAATGGCCAACCGACCCTGCAGATACTCCTGGGCCTCGTCAAAAAGGGCGAGGAAGGCCCGATTAAACCGCAGGCCCTCATTGGCGGTGATACCCACCAGAATGGCATGGAGAACCTTGTCAAGTTCGGTGGTGGTCAGATAGACCGAGTTGATCTTCAGGGAGAGCTGATGGAGGAGCTGGAAGCGGAAATTGGCCTGCTCCAGGTCCTCCTGATATTTCCTGTTGTCATAAACAAGGCGCCGCTTGGTCAAGGCCTGACGCATAACGACAAGTATCTCATTAAACTTCACCGGCTTGGCCAGGTAATCTTCGGCACCACTGCGAATACAGTCGATGGCCACCTGGATATCGGCAACACCGGAGAGCATGATAATGGCCAGATCCGGCTCAGCAGCCATCAACTCCGGAATCAGCGTTGAACCGGGCTGGTCGGGCAGGCCTATATCAAGAAGAACAAGGGCCACGTTGAATTCACCCAGGCGCTGCCGCAAGGCAGCGGCTGAGTCCGCCTCGATCACCGGCAAACCGTTTTCCCGCAGAAACTCGGCGATGGACTCACGAATCATGCGATCATCATCCACCAGGAGAATAACCTCATCATCCCTTAACAACTGGGCGGCAGGGAGATCGTGATTAAAATTGGCAACAGGCTTGTTCATAAATGGTAATTTCTTTAAGGTATGCGGAACAACAGATGCGGAGGACTCGCCATTTTTTCAAATTACCTAAAGTTATCCGCCAGCACAACCATTCTCTGACCGGCCGCACCGGCCACCGACAAAGAGATGCTTTCCGGCAGGTCTCTTTTCTCTTGTTTTATGGTACAAGGACAAGAAAAAGATTCGTGTCGCCTTGGCAAGCGGCCGGCCACAACAGGCCGTTGCAATGTCCCCCGGCAAGATGCAAAGGCCTGCCCCTTGCCGTGCACGGTTTCAGGCAGGCACCGAGAGGCCCAGGATTCCAACCCATGACAGAAAGCACTGAAAATATCAGCCTCATCGGCTATCGGGCCACCGGCAAGAGCAGTGTCGGGCGTCTGCTGGCCGAAAAGATGGCGCGCCCCTTTATAGATGTGGACCAGCGCCTTGAACAGCAGGCCGGCGGCAGCATTGCCGATATGGTGGCGGAGCAGGGCTGGGATTTCTTCCGGGCCCGGGAACGACAAGCCCTCCTGGAACTGACCGGCAGGCCGGGCCAGGTTCTGGCGTGCGGCGGCGGTGCCATTCTGCATCAAGACATCTGGCCGGCCATCAAAAAGAGTAATTTCGTGGTCTGGCTCAAGGCGGACATCCAAACCATCTGCAGGCGCCTGGCCGGAGACACGGCCACAGAGAGGCAGCGGCCGTCGTTAAGCGGCCAGGATATTTACGCCGAAGCCGCCGACATCCTCCGGGAAAGAACCCCCCTCTATGCCGCCGGCTGCCATCTAGAACTTGACGCCACCGGCGACCTGGAGGATATTGTCGACAGCATCATGCACCATTTTCATCAGATTCGGCAGAGGGCCATGCATACGTAGCAGGCCATTGCCGCAAAAAGAACGAAGGAAATTATCATGGCAGGAAATACTTTTGGTCAGATCTTCAGGGTCACCACCTGGGGAGAATCCCATGGCACCGCCATCGGCGCAACCATTGACGGCTGCCCGGCCGGTATCCCCCTGAGCGCCGAAGAGATCCAACAGGACCTGGAGCGCCGCCGGCCCGGCAAGGGGGGTGCCACCAGTCCCCGCCAGGAACCGGACAAGGTGGAGATCCTCTCCGGTATCTTTGATGGACTGACCACCGGTACCCCGCTGACCCTGGTGATCTTCAACAAGGATGCCCATTCCAAGTCCTATGACCACCTCAAGGAGATCTTCCGGCCCGGCCATGGCGATTTTTCCTATTTCTGCAAATATGGCATCCGCGACCATCGCGGCGGCGGCCGGGCCTCGGCCCGGGAGACGGCGGCCCGGGTGGCGGCCGGTGCCGTGGCCCGCAAGCTCCTGCAATTCCAGGGCATCAAGGTGCTGGCCTACACCCTGGCCCTGGGCGGCATCATGGCGGAAAATTTCGACCCGCAGGCCCTGCAGGAAAATCGTCTCTGCTGCCCGGACAGCTCGGCAGCGGCACGGATGGAGGAGCGTATTGCCGAGGTTCGCAAAGAGGGCGACACCCTGGGCGGCATTGTGGAGATCACCGCCACCGGCTGTCCGGCCGGCCTGGGCGAACCGGTGTTCAACAAGCTGGACGCCGACCTGGCCGGGGCGCTGATGTCCATCGGCGCGGTCAAGGGCGTGGAGATCGGCGCCGGTTTTGCCGCCAGCCTGATGAAGGGCTCCGAAAATAACGATGCCCTGACGCCGGAGGGCTTCAGCTCCAACAACTCCGGCGGCATTCTGGCCGGCATCTCAAACGGCGATCCCATTGTCAGCCGGGTGGCGGTGAAACCCATCCCCTCCATCGGCCAGCCCCAGCAGACGGTGAACCTGGACAATGAACCGGTGGAAATCAAGATCGGCGGCCGCCACGACATCTCCGCCATCCCCCGCATCCTGCCGGTCTGCGAGGCCATGGTCTGTCTGACCCTGGCCGATCATCTCCTGCGCCAGCAGGCCGGCGAACTGATCCCGGACAGTGAGGAATAGAACAGCAGAATTCAGGATACAGAAGTCAGCGGCCCACGCCGCCGGCGGCGGCGATTTATCATTGCGTAACTTTTCGTCCAATTGTTGCTAAAAATAGCGCCCGAAACAGAAGAATGTGAAACACGCAATTTCAAGCAGTTATGGGTATCTTGAATTATTAGATATTTTGTTCGAGTTTGAGAAGCATAGAAAATAAAAAGCGCGCCCTGAAAGAGGTAAGGGAGCCTGCGACACTCCGGGTGCCCTTGGGGTGCAGCATATCGGGCATATGTGAGGATTTTTATTTTCGTAGCGACGAAAAAATCGAGCAAAACAGCAATTATTCAAGATGGCCTTATGATGAAGTTACTTGGAAGCATTTTCACTTCTCCATTCTACAATTCTCATTTCTGAATTCTTACCTTCTAAAAAAATGGCCAATAGAAAGATAAAAAATATCTGGTTTGTCAGCCGCGAGTATGACGGGCTGGCCGGGGCAGGCGGCGTCAAGGATGTCTGCCGGCAACTGGCCGAGGCCCTGGGCAAGGTGGCCCGGGTTTCGGTGATCCTGCCCTGCTACGGCTTTCTTACCCCCAAACTCCTTGGCTTCAACATCAAGACCTCGCTGCTCACCACCATGAACTATGCGGATCAGGATCGCCAGGAAGAGGTGGTCATCTGGGGTAAAAAGACCCAGAGCGTCGGCCGCGGCGAGGTGACCATCTATCTGGTCGACGCCCTGCGTTTCCGCGAAAAACTGGGGGTCTACACCTACACCGAGGCCGAAGAGGAGCTCGACCCCTTCAAAGCCGCCGGCAGCGGCCATTATGATTATTTTGCCATGAATGTTCTGCTCCAGAAGGCGGCGCTGTGCTACCTCATCCAGCGCCACGAACGGCCCGACATTATCCACTGCCATGACGGCCACACAGCCCTGGTCCCTCCCATGGCCCGGGAAATCGACGGTTTTCGCCACTTTTTCCGCAACACCGGTTTTGTGGTCACCATCCACAATGCCGGTCTCGGCTACCATCAGGAGGTGGCCGACCTGCCCTATGCCCAGGCCATCACCGGACTGCCGCGCAACTTTATCAACAAAAACCTGCTTGACGGTGCTTTTGACCCCTTTGTGGCGGCCTCGCGCTACTGCAAGCTCAACACGGTCAGCGAAAATTACGCCCGCGAACTGCGGGAATCGGACGAGGATGAACTCACCGGCTGGCTCGGCCATTTTCTCATGAGTCGCGGCATCAAGATTGAGGGCATCACCAACGGTATCAACCCGGCTGATTTCGACACCACGGAGCCGGACCGCCTCGGTCTGGCCGCCCCCTTTTCGGTGGGCAAGGGGGACCTGGCCGGCAAGGCCGCCTGCCGCCGCCAACTGGAAGAGATGCTGGCCCACAAAAAAATAAAATCCGTGCGGCAGCATGGCTATCTGGAAGCCAGGCCCGAGCTGCCCCTGCTCACCGTGGTCGGTCGTTTTTCCGGCCAGAAGGGCATGGATAAGCTGGTGGCCGCCCTGCACCGCTTACTGCCGGCCCAAAAGGATTTTCAGATTCTCATCCAAGGCTCCGGTGACCGGCGCATTGCCCAGGCCCTCATCTCCCTGACCCGGGAAAATGCCCATAGCGGCCGCATCTGTGTCCTTGAGGGCTATGATCCGCTTCTGGCCAACAAGATCTATGCGGCCGGTGATTTCTTCATTATCCCCTCCCAGTATGAACCGTGTGGCCTCACCGATTATATTGCCCAGCTTTTCGGCAACCTGCCCATTGTCCATCACATAGGCGGTCTGGTGAAGGTGCTGGACAACAAGACCGGCTTTGCCTACCGGCAACACTCGACCACGGCACTGATTGCGGCCATTAAACGGGCTCTGGCGGTCTATCACAGCAAACCTCAACAGATCAGGGCCATGCAGAAAAGGGCGGTGCAGACCATTGCCGAGCAATACACCTGGGACAAGGTGATGCTGCGCTACCAGGAACTCTACCGGGAGGCCCTGTGCAAAGAGTAAGAGTAGCCGGCCGAACCCCGGAGCCTGCCAACAGGTGGTTTGAACAGAGGCGTGACTTTCATATGCGCACCTTCTACAGCAGGGTGGCGCGCACCTATGAAGATTTTGTCGAACTGTACCAGGGCCAGATCAGCAAAGGCACCATCAGCTTCGACGCCCTGGCCCGCCTGGTGGGCAATGAGAGCCGCAAGGGCCCCCTCTGGCAGCTCAAGGATCATTGCCATCATCTTTTCAGGGAAAGCGCCAATCCCACCGGCCGCCACCTCGACCGGGTGATCGGTTCCATCTTTCACGAGGCCATGAAGCTCAAGGAGAATATCTACCTCTATCGCTTTTACGGCCCGGCCGCTGAAGAACTGAGCCGGAGCACGGCGCCACTGTTGCATGGCGGCCTGAGCCGCGAAAAATTCAGACGCAAAATCCTCAAGGAGGCCGGCCACGAGCTGGACAACCTCGCCCTCCTCTTCTGCCGGGTCAACTTCCTGCTCCGTTTGTTGCTGCCCGACCAGAGCCAGAACGTCCTCCTCCTTCGTCTCCTTATCGAGGAAAAAAGGCTCGGCCGACTGCTCTGGGGCGAAAGCGTCACGGAGATTTTCAGCGAGCTCTTTCCGGATCAAGCCGAACACGGCTATCTGGCCGCTGCCAAAAGCTATTTTGACGCTCAATGGCTGCACGATTCCCTGGCCGCCTACGAAAAGGCCCTGCAGCTCAACTCCTCTCTGGCCGAGGCCCGCCGCCGCACCTTTCTGATCCGCACCATGATCAGCGACCGTGACCGGATGACCAGCTCCTGAAGAAATAAAAATCTCATTTCAATTCAGCGCCGCCTGCGTCTATAATGACGAGAGGGACAGATCTGTCTGTTGCTCTCGTTATTTTCCCCTTCCCCAAAGGGTCACCCGATTTTCCATACCTTTACGATACGCAGAAGCGCCGTGCCAACAAGGTGCTCTGAAAAAATTCTTCCGGGAGGTTTGTATGACAATAAAAATTGGTATCAATGGTTTTGGACGTATCGGCCGCAGCATATTTCGGGCCATGGCCCTCTATCCCGAATTTGCCGATATGGAAGTAACGGCCATCAATGATCTCACCGACAACAAGACCCTGGCCCACCTCCTCAAGTATGATTCCGTCATGGGCATCTTCAACCAGGACGTCTGCGCCACGGAGAGCGGCATTGAGGTAAACGGCCGCCACATTGCCATCACCAACCACCGCCTGCCCGCCGAGATCCCCTGGGCCAAAAGCGGGGCCGAATATGTGGTGGAATCAACCGGGCTCTTCTGCACCGACGAGGCCGCCGGCGCCCATCTTGAAGGTGGCGCCAAAAAGGTGGTGATCTCGGCGCCGGCCAAGGGCAACCTGCGCACCATTGTCATGGGGGTCAACGACCATGAGTATGATCCGGCCTCTGATCACGTGGTCTCCAATGCCTCCTGCACCACCAACTGCCTGGCACCCTTTGCCAAGGTGATCCTCGACCGCTTCGGCATCAAAAAGGGTCTGATGACCACTGTCCACGCCTATACCGGCGATCAGCGCCTGCTCGACTTCCCGCATGGTGATCTGCGCCGGGCCCGGGCCGCGGCCATGTCGATGATCCCCACCAAGACCGGCGCCGCGGCCGCGGTCTCCCTGGTCCTGCCCGAGCTCAAGGGCAAGTTCGACGGCCTGGCCATTCGGGTGCCCACTCCCAATGTCTCCATCGTTGATGCGGTTATGGAGGTGGAAAAGGAGACGACGCTCTCCGAGGTCAATCAGGTCTTGAAGGAGGCCGCCAATCGCTACCTGGGCTACAGCGATGTACCGCTGGTTTCCATTGATTACCAGGGCAACCAGCATTCCTCCATTGTTGACGCCGACTCCACCAAGGTGATCGGCAACATGGTGAAGATCCTCTCCTGGTATGATAACGAGTGGGGTTATTCAAACCGTGTCCTTGACCTGATTCAGCTCATGGACAACCAGAAAATGATTTAAAACAGGAAGACGACAAGTCGGAACTTGAGAAAGAAGAAGAAAAGGCACGTGACGTGCCTTTTCTTCTTCTCGCCCACCTTGCCGACTTGTCCTCTCTTGTTGATACCAAGAAGATCATTCGTGACATGGCGACTTTTCCCCCGAGTCAGAACATCTTATTTTAGGCTTTTCTCTGTTTTCTGACTCCTGAGTTCTGAATTCAGAATTCTCAACCTCTCACCTCCTCAGCTTTGCAAGCCAATGGCCAATCTCTCTGAAACATCCGACGCCCTTAAGGCCAATCTCCAGGAAACCGCCGTGGATCATGTGGAGATCTCGCCGGACAACCTGCTGCTCTGCGAGCTTGTCAAAGAGTATCGCGGCATCCACAGAAGTATCGAAGAGCTGCTCCTGGAAATCAGCCACCCCTTTCGCAACTGGAACCTGCTGCTGCCCAAACTGCGCACCTTTGTCCTGAAGAACAGCCAGATTTACTGCCGCAGCGAACAGGGGCCGGCCGCCTTCCGTCAGTTCACCACCCTCTTTTTCCAGGTTATTGCCGAGGCCCGTAACGAGGAGCTGCGCGGCCTGGCCATGGAATCACTGCTGGCCTATGTGGAAAGATTTCTATCACTGATCAGGCCGCAGCTTGCCGAGTACCAGGAGGCCCTTGACCGCTTTTTCCGGCAAATGGCCGAACTTGACGACCAGGCCATCATGTTCATGGTCCAGGGCCATCACCCCATGAAAAAAATGGCCACCAACCTGCTGAACGCGGCCCGGGACAATCACTTTGACCTGACCGCCACCACAGCCCTGTTCCACAAGGTCCTCGCCCTCAACTACCACTACTGGCTGTCGGTTGAGGACCCCCTGCCCTGGTTCCAGGAGGAGTGCGGTGACATGTGCAGCAACTGGAAGGCGGGTGAGCTCTTTAGCGCCATCAGCCATGACAGAATCCGCAACCACCTGCAAGGCCTGGAAGAGCTGGTCGACTACTCGGCGCCCCAGACCCTGGAGGCAATGCTGGCCCTGCCGGCCCATATGGACATTGTCCGCCTCTACAAGGAAATCCCTGATCGGCTCATCGCCACTCCGGCTCCGGAAGATGAAGGCTCGCCGGACCGTTTCACCGAGAACCGTAAACTGATCTTTCTCTTTAAGATCATGAACACCTCCGGGCTCTATCTCATCCACGAGGAGAGCCTGCGGGAGATCAACCGCAGCCTGGTCCATCTCATCCACCGGCAATCCTTTGAAGAGATTGAGAGCTTCCTGCTCACCACCATGCAGCTCTTAAAGGACAATGTCCGGCGCTATCCCCACACCGCCCTGCAGTGCATCCAGGTCCTGGGTACGGAGGTGTTCAAGCGTGGGTCCAGCCGGCTGGCCGAGACCTTTCTCTGGGAGACGGTACGCTTCGGCTTCCAGTACGCCAATGTCTCCGGCGTTGACGAGGAGTGGCAGCCCATCACCAACCCGGCCCACCTGGCCAATATCAGGGCCTGGCTGCATCTCATCATGCAGGAGCCCAAGTGGTGCGCCACCCTTTTCTCGGCCCTGATCATCAACATCAACCTCTCCGGCACCTGCGTCAAGGACACCGATCTCTTCCAGCGCGACATCACCAGTCTGCTCAATCACCCCATTGAGCCGGTCTACAACCTGGTGAAACAGTTCTGCAAGCTGATGCCCGTCTTCTTCAACGAAATCGGCGCCGAAGGGCGCTTACGCGACGTCTCCACCGAATTGGACGAAACCCATAAACGCAAAGACATCCTCATCCACTTCCTGCGCAAGCAGAGTCATGTGGAGAGCTCCAACCTCATTGTCGGTTTCATCCAGGCCATCATGCGCTTCTGGCATACCCTGGACAAATCGCACCTCAAGGATTACCTGCCCGAGGAGATTCTTGCCCAGGTGCAGACCTCCGGCCTCTTTGTGGACCAGCTCCACAGGCTGACCAAACGCATCTTCCAGCTCAGCAAGATTAAACGGGAGGAGGACCTGCTGCTGCTTGACACCAAGCGCCTGGACGGTTTTCTCAACCTGCAGATCGATCTCAGCGAGAACGAACGTAACCGTTTCCGGCTGCTGGTGGAGATGTACAAGCTACTCGACCAGAAGTACAACCTCGGCTTCCAGGAGATTCGCCACCAACTGGAAGAGGCGGTGAACAGCGGCTTTCCGGAACTGCAGCCCCTGCTTGAGGATCTGGCCCTGTGTGACACCTTTCAATGCCTCAACTCCCTCCTGACCCACCTGGAGAAACTCAAAGGGATCATTCTCAGCAACGAGACCTTTGAAGCTCGGGAGGACATCTTCCACAAACGCCATATTGCCGTGGATATTCCCTCGGTCTACGGCCGTTACCGGGAAAAGAAATTCGACGCCCTCAGCCTCACCTTTCGTCTGGAAAACATGGCCAACATCTACCTGGAACGATTGCCCGGCCTGGTGGAAAGCAGCTTTATCACCAAATCCACCTTTATCCGGGTGGTAAAATGTCTACGCCTCTACTTGCGGGCCCTGAAGATCGACGGCATCACCAGCCGTCGTCTGGAGACCTATGTCGCCCTGCTGGCAAGCTCTCTGGCCCTGGCCCGCTTCTCATACACCCAGTATCTCGATATCTTTCGCGGCCTTTCCGAAGGGGTCAAGGACGTCATCTACGCCTATTACACCAATATCCATCAAAACAATCTGACCATCATCATCCCCCAAATCGGCCCGACCAACCTGCTGGCCAAATATCGCAACATGCTGCAGAGCCCCAGCGAGAAAGATGCGGCCATCAACAACATCCACCAGCTCTCCGAGGCCTTTATGCGCGAGAGTATTGCCACTACCTTCGGCCTGCAGCACCTGGACAACTTCATCTCCACCATTTACCACACCCTGGAGAGACAGAAGGAGAGCCTTGACGAGACGCAGCTCGACCTGCTGATGAGCTACAACCCCGACAAGATCATCCACCATATCGGCGACAGCAGCGCCACCGCCAAAAACATGGTGCTGCTCGGCAATAAGGGCTTTAACCTCAGCCAGCTGGCCCATGACCGGAAACCGGTGCCGCCGGGTTTCATCATCACCACCGAGGTCTTCCGCTGCTGGCAGGTGGTGCGCGGCTACGGCCGGGCCCGCGAAAACCTGCTGCGCCGCATCCGTTCCTCCCTGGAGCAGCTGGAGAACCAGGCCGACAAGACCTATGGCGATCCGGCCAATCCTCTGCTGGTTTCGGTGCGCAGCGGCGCCTCCATCTCCATGCCCGGCATGATGGCCACCATCCACAATATCGGCCTCAACCAGGAACTGGCCGAGGCCATGGCCTCCTCGGGCCGCAAAAAATACCTGGCCTGGGACAACTATCGCCGTTTTCTGCAATCCTGGGCCATGACCTGCGGCGTGGAGCGCGACACCTTCCAGGCCCTGATGGATGAGAGCAAACAAAAATACTCCATCACCAAGAAGGCCCAGTTCTCACCGGACCAGATGCGGGAGCTGGCCCTCAAATATCAGCAGAAGGTACGCAGCCTGGGCATCGGCATTCCGGATGACCCCTGGCTGCAGCTCATTGGCGCCATTGAGATGGTGCTCTCCTCCTGGGACGCGGCCAAGACCAGGGATTATCGTAATCTCATGGGGGTTTCCGATGATTGGGGCACGGCTGTCATTGTCCAGGCCATTGTCTTCGGCAACCGTGATGAAACAGCGGGCAGCGGCGTGGTCTTTACCGCCCACCCCTACCGCAAGGTGCGGCGGGTGGCGCTCTGGGGCGATTATGCCGCCGGTGATCAGGGTGAAGATATTGTCAGCGGCCTGGTCACGGCCCTGCCCATCTCGGTGGAACAGGCCGAAATCGACGGCCGTCCCCCGGCAGAGAGCCTGGAGAAAAAGGCACCGGCCGTCTACCAGGAGCTGTTGACCATTGCCAGAAACCTGGTCTATGAAAAGGGCTGGAATCCCCAGGAGCTGGAGTTCACCTTTGAGGGGCCGGAAAAAGAGCAGCTCTACATTCTCCAGACCCGCGACATGATTACCATCAAGAAGCAGGAACGCTTCCACGTCTTTGAGGGCGGCCCCCACTTTGCCCGGGAAATACTGGGCAAGGGCATCGGTGTCAGCGGCTCCGCCCTTGCCGGCCGGGCCGTTTTCACGGTGGAAAATATCAACACCCTGCGCCGCCGGGATCCCGAGGCACCCCTTATTCTGATCAGACAGGACACCGTGCCCGAGGACATCAGAGAGATATCCCTGGCCGACGGCCTGCTCACGGCCCGCGGCGGCCAGACCTCACATGCCTCGGTGATCACCCTGCGCCTGGAAAAGACCTGCGTGGTGGGGTGCCAGTCCATGCAGGTGTATGAGACCGAGGAACGCTGCGTCATCAATGAACACACCATCCGCTTCGGCGACTGGATCTCCATTGACGGCCGCAAGGGCCTCTTTGTCAAGGGCAGACATGCCATCAAAGAAGAGGTGCACATCCTGCCCATGTAAGGCCATCTTGAACAATTGCTTTTTTGTCCGATTTTTTCGTCGCTACGAAAATAAAAATCTAATAATTCAAGATACCTGCAAGAGGGGTCTGCTGCAGGCGGCCGCTTTTAGCTGACGTGAGGGCATCGTGAACCATATCGTTGCAATCAGTCGCGAAATCCCCAGATATCTCTTTCCGGCGGATCAAGCTCCTTAAGGAGCAAATACCAGTCAGCGGTGGGGGTAACGATCTTAAAGCCAACCTCGATGTGCATACCGTTCTTTTCCATCCAGACCGGATAGAGGGAGAGGCGATAATTGCGGCCCTTGGCGCTGATCACCGCCTTGTACTCCTTGGCCTTCATTCTACACTTGGTCGGCAGATCAACCACCTTAAGGCCATTCCTGGATATGTTGCTGACCATTCCCTCAAACAGCATATTGCCGTCGGCAATGGTGGAAACCATTTGAAATTCAACTCTCGGTTCTCGATTCTGCATTATGCCCCCTGGTATTGTAAAACAAATCCCCCGCCCTATCGGCCCAACGGGCCAGCCAGAGCATTTTTTAGTCAGGCCAATTTAGCAAAGGCTAGACCGTTGTGTCAAGACGCTTCAGATGGGACGAAAAGCGCCACCACTTATTTGCTGGCGGAATTGCGAGCTGCGGCAAATATGCTTCATGGTTGCCATAATATTTTTTTTACTGTAACTATCCAGCAGTACCTCATCTTGCGGCAAGCAGCCCGGCCCACTGAGCCGATCTACGCTTCGCCGTTCCGCACCGCCGGACGAAACCACCCGGGAGACCATGATCACCTCTCATCTTCCCGCCACCCCATGCCTTGCTGAGTTACCAAGAAGTTGCGGCCTGTAAAAAAAATACTCCTTAACCTCTACTTCTGGCCCCTCTTTGCGCTGGTCACGCTGCTGTTTGCCGTGGCCATCCCGCTCTTTTCCCTGACAACCCTGATGCGGCCGGGAAAATCATCGGCAACCTTTTTCCGACGTGGTATTACCAGATATGGCTGGACGGTCTGCCGCCTCATCCCCTTCATGGCCCCTGTGCGGCTCGATGACCGAGCCGGTACGCTGCCGCGGCCGGTTATCTATGTGGCCAACCACCTCTCCTCCGTTGATCCCTACTGTTTCGGGGTGGTTGACAGCGAATATGGCATGTTTACCTCCTGGCCCTTTAACATTCCCGTCTTTCGCTGGATGATGCTGGCGGCCCACTATGTCGATACCCGCCGCGGCTGGCAGGCCATCAGCGACCAGGCCCACAAATTGCTGGCTGAGGGCTGCTCCCTGATCATCTGGCCGGAGGGACATCGCTCCCGGGACGGTATGCTGGGGGAATTTCAACGCGGCGCCTTTCGCCTGGCCTATGAGGCGGGCTGTCCGGTGGTGCCGGTCTGTTTTGTTGATACAGACAAGGTTCTGGCGCCGTGCTGCCGCTTGTTGTCTCCGGCCCGCCCCCAGGTCATCCTGCTGCCACCCCTCCGGCCTGACCGCACGCTGGACAAACGCCGGGCCATTAAAAAATTATGCCAGGAAAGCCGACGCACCATCGGCCGTGAACTGGCACGCCACCGTTAATGAAACAGAACACCCTTGATACGGCCCTGGCCTGGCGCCGCGCCGACCAGACAGAGATTGCCGCGCAGCAGACCGCCCTGCTGCGCCGCCATATCAAACAGGCCATGCATGGCGCCTTTTACCGTGAAAAACTGACAAAGCTTGCCATGAGCCCGGCTGACATCACCAGCCTGGCGGATTTACGTCATCTGCCCCTGACCTCGCGCCAGGATCTCAATAATGACGGACATCTCTTCCAGGCCGTTGTTGAGCAGGATATTGTCGACATTGCCCTGACCTCCGGCACCACCGGTACACCGGTACAGGTACCCTACACCCGCAACGATCTGACCAGACTGGCCGTAAACGAGGCCATTGCCTTCTGGGGGGCAGGGGTACGCCCCGGCCACCGTTTTCTGGTCTGCGTCACCCTGGATCGCTGCTTTATCGCCGGCCTCGCCTATTACTCGGGCCTGGTGGAACTCGGCGCCGGCGCCATCCGCAGCGGCGCCGGCCAACTGGCCCGGCAGTGGCAGCTCATCCAGCAGCTGCGCCCCACCGGCCTCATCGGCGTGCCCAGCTTTCTCCTGCAGATCGCCGATTGGGGCCGTGAACATGGCTATGAGCCGCGCCGGATGGGTATTGAATCGCTTATCACCATCGGCGAACCGATTCGCCGTCCCGATTTCACCCTGACCATCCTGGGCCGGGAGTTGACCGAGGCCTGGGGTGCGCCCATCCATGTCTCGTACGGGGCCACGGAGCTGGAAACCGGTATCAGTGAATGCCGGCAGGGCAGAGGCGGTCATGTCCATCCGGAGCTGAGCCTGGTGGAGATTATCGACGAACAGGGCAAACCGGTTGCCGACGGCGAGCCGGGAGAACTGGTGGTAACGCCGCTGGGTGTTGAAGGATTTCCGCTGATTCGTCTGCGCACCGGCGATATCAGCAGGGTGCATCGCGCCCCCTGCCCCTGCGGCTGGCAGACCCCCCGTATCGGCCCCATTGAGGGCCGCCTGGCTCAACGCCTCAAGGTGCGGGGCACCACCATCTATCCGGAGGTCATCTTCCAGACCCTGCAGCAGATACCGGCCATTGAAGCGTCCTATATCGAGGTGCGGGCCGCCTATGATCTCTCAGATCTGGTCACCGTGGTGATCGGCAGTCGCCTGCCCCTGGACAAGAAAGAGGTGGAGGCCCTCCTCCAGGCCCAGCTGCGCGTCCGCCTCACCGTGGAACAACATGCCTTGGAAGAGGTTGAAAAAACCATGGCAGGCGGCCATAAAACCAAAAAGTTTTTTGATTTTCGCCCGGAAAGAAAATGAGACATTGAGAAATAAGGTGATGGGCAGTAAGAAGATGGCAGTTTTTATAGCCTCCCCTCAACTTCTTTCCTCCCAGGGACCAAGACAATATGGGTTGCACAAAGGAATACTGGGGCCTGGAATTCAGCCCCGAGGAAATCGCCCGCTGTAAGGCAGACAAGGGTCTGCTCTCTCTGGAACTGGAGCTCTCCAGGCTCTGCAATCTGCGCTGTATCTACTGTTATGCCTCATCCGGCCAGGCCCTGGCCGACGAACTCAGCCTCAGCGAGATCAGCACGGTGATCGACCAGGCCGCTGACCTGGGCGCCAAAAAAATCATCATTCTCGGTGGCGGCGAGCCTCTGCTTTATCCGCATCTGCTCACTGTCATCGACTATATCCGCAGCCGCCACCTGGCGGTGGATCTCTTCACCAATGCCACCCTGATTAACCCTGCCATGGCCGAGGCCCTCTACCAGCGCCAGGTGGCCATCTCCATGAAGATGAACAGCCGCCGGCCCGAGGTCCAGGACGCCCTGGCCGCCAAGCCCGGCACCTTTCAAGCCATCGCCGCAGGTCTCAGTGCCCTGCAGGCCGCCGGTTATCCGGATGACAACCACACCCTGGGCATTGAGACCATTATCTGTGGCCACAACTATGAGGAACTGCCGGATCTCTGGCGCTGGGCGCGCAGGCGTAACATCATCCCCTATTTCGAGGTGCTGACCAGCCAGGGCCGCGCCCTGGCCCATGACGACCTGGAAGTGGCGCCGGCGGCCTTAAAAAGACTTTTCGAGGAGTTGGCCGCCATTGACTACCGGGAATTCGGCCACAGCTGGACGCCGCGTCCCCCCCTGGCCGGCAGTCATTGCGCCCGGCACGAATACTCCTGTACCATAACCGCCATCGGCGATGTGCAGCCCTGCCCCGGCGTCTCTATTGCCACCGGCAACATCCGTCACGCCCCTCTGGCAGAAATCCTGCACAGCAGCCATGTTATCAAGGAGTTACGCAACATTCGCCAGACCATCAAGGGCCAGTGCGGCCAATGCCGCCACGGCGATTTCTGTTACGGCTGTCGGGGCAACGCCTTCCAGGTCACCGGCGATCACCTGGCCGCCGATCCCACCTGTTGGCTGAAGTGACCGACTCCGGCCCCTAGCCCCTGCCCCCTGCCTGCGACCACCTCTTATGGAACCTTTAACGCTGAACGAAAACGACAAAAAGATCATCGTCACCCTGCCGGAGCGCTGGCTGCGCATGGACCTGATCAGCCAGCTGGCCGTGCTGGAGGTGGGGAGGGTCTTGCACCAGGCTGGCCACCTGACGGGTGACACCGGCACGATCAGGCCAGACCGGGACAACGCCCTTATCATTGCCAGTCGCTACGGCTCCCTGGCCACCGACCTTGAATATGCCGTCACCTTAGCCGACGGCATCGAGTTTGCGAGCCCGGCCCTTTTCGGCTACACCCTGCCCAATATTGCCGCAGCAGAGGCGGCCGGCCACTATCGGATCAGCGGCCCGGTCTATGCCCTGCTGGACCAGGACCCCCTGGCCCGGGCCCGCCAAGAGGCGCGGCGCTGGCAGCTCCACCTGGGGAAGGCAGCCCTTATCGTCTACGGCGAGCTTGACGTTGTCCCCTCTAGCCAACAAGCGGCTCCCACCGCCTCCTTTCACCTGCTGCCCACCTCATGACCAAACTCACCCTGATATATCCCAGCTGGCCGAAGATTCCGGAACAGACAGAATTTCACCTGCCGCCCCACGGGCCGGTCTGCCTGGCTGCCGCCATTCCGACCGAATATGACGTTACCTTTATTGATGAAAACGTCGACAGCCTTGATCACACCCAGCCCACCGACCTGGTGCTCATCTCCATGATGCTCACCTGTCAAATCCCCAGGGGCCTGCAGATTGCCGCGCTCTATCGGGCCCGCGGCATCAAGGTGATTGCCGGCGGCATTGCCACCATGCTGCATGCCGACGAGGTGGAGGCGGCCGTGGATGCCGTTTTTCTGGGCGAGGTGGAAAACGGCCGCCTGGCCCGCACCCTGACCGACTGGCAACAGGGCCGCCTGCAGCGACGCTATGATTTCCTCCATGACCATCCGCCCATTGATGCGGTGGGCCCGGCCCGCCGCGACATTCTCAACCGGCAGCGTTATGTCTATCGCGGCGTCCCCATGGTGGATCTGGCCCATGCCTCGCGCGGCTGCAAGTTCAACTGTTTTCCCTGCTGCACCGGTTATCTCGGCGGTCGTACCTTCCGGCCTCGCCCCATTGCACGGGTTGTCGAAGAGTTGCAATCCATTGACAACAACCGTCTCTTTCTGGTGGACAACTCCCTGGCCCAGGACAAGGAGTGGCTCCTGGAGCTCTTTGAGGCCCTCATCCCCTTAAAGAAGAAGTGGATCAGCCACCCCATCCTGGACGATGACGAGGTCCTGGCCAAGGCTGCTGAGGCGGGCTGCTGGTACGTTTATCAGGCGATTTTCGACACCTCGGACCATATCCGCCACAAGGTGCGCCGCCTCAAGGAATTCGGCATCGGCGTCGAGGCCGCCGTCCTGCTGGGCACCGACAATCAGGATGTCGATTACATCAAGAGGCTGGTGGATTTTCTCCTGGAAATCGATGTGGACATGGCGGAATTTTCCATCCTGACGCCCTTTCCCCACACGCCGGCCACCGCCAAGATGCGTCAGGAGGGCCGCATCCTCCATAGCGACTGGCAGCGCTACACCACCGCCGAAGTGGTCTATCAACCCAAACAGATGAGCGCGGCTGAACTGCAGGAGATGTACCACTATGCCTGGGAGATGTTCTACCGTGACATCCCGCAGGCCCAGCGCATGAGCCGCCTCTTCCTGCAGGTCATCGACAAGGAGGTGGCCGACAACACCTACCGCTCCCACCTCGACAGGGAGAGCAGCAGGAGCTGGAGGAACTGACATGGCGGCACTGCGCCAGGACCAGGTATTGCTGGTTATTCCCTCCTACAACCATGGCCGCACCCTGGGCCGGGTGGTGGCTGCCGCCCTGGCCGACAACTGGCAGACCCTGGTGGTGGATGACGGTTCACAGCCGCCGGTGGACGCCGCCAAGCTGGCCTGTCCGGTGGTACGCCTTCCACAAAATCGCGGTAAGGGTGCTGCCATCCTCACCGGTGCCGACTATGCCCAGACGCATGGCTTCCAGGCCATCCTCAGCCTGGATGCCGACGACCAGCACGATCCTGCCGACGGCCACCGCCTGCTGGCCATGACCAAACACGCCTGGCCGGCCCTGGTCATCGGCAACAGGCGCATGGACGGCGCCCATGTGCCTGTTGCCAGCCTCTTTGGCCGCGCCTTTTCCAACTTCTGGGTGCGTCTGGAAACAGGACTCAGCCTGCCTGACACCCAAAGCGGCATGCGACTCTATCCGGTGGCGGAGCTGCGCCGTCTCGGCGTGCGCACCAGACGGTATGATTTTGAGATCGAATCCCTGGTGCGACTGGCCTGGGGCAATGTGCCACTGCTCAGTAGCGATATTGACGTCTACTATCCGCCGGCCGGGCAGCGCATCAGTCACTTTCATCAGCTGCGTGACAATGCCCGCCTCAGCCTGCTGCACACCTTTCTGGTGCTGCGCGCCCTCTGGCCCTGGCCCCACAAAAAACTGCTGCCCGCCCCGAAAAAGGCGGGCCCCAGCCTGCTGCTCCATCCGATCCGGCTCTTCAAGAGCCTGCTGCGCCAGCACACCACCCCTCTGCAGATTGCCACGGCAGTCTGGCTCGGCATCTTTCTGGGGACCTTGCCGCTCATCGGTATCCACACCATTACCATCATCTATGCCAGCCACAGGCTCCATCTCAATAAAATGGCGGCAATAGCGGCCAGCCAGCTCTGCATGCCGCCCCTGGTGCCCTTTATCGCCATTCAGGTCGGCTATTACCTGCGCTTCGGCCATTTTCTCGAACAATTCACCGTGGAGACCCTGGTCCACCAGCTCGGCTATCGCCTCTGGGAATACCTGCTGGGCTCCCTGCTTGTCGGCCCGCTTCTCGGGCTGTTGGTGGCCGTGCTCAGTTATGTCGTGGCCCTGGCCATCCAGAGAGGCGGTCGCATTCCGGCCAAGGCCCGCCGCGACAAGTAGGCACCTGCCCGACCGGCAGCGCGTCCTTTTCCATTTTCGGCCATGCAGCCGGACCCGGCGTGCCAAAAAAAAGAAGGCCTCTCTTTTTTCGTTCGCCTTTGTGGGGTATAAAGAGCTGGACGAATATGGCATTACAGATCCTGAAAAATAAGGGTGAACACCTTGGCCACCTCTTCTTCTACGGCCTGATCCTGGTGGGGGGGCAGCGGGCCGCCTATCTCTTTCTCTACCTGCTGATCCTGGTCTATGCCGCCGTCAGCAGGACACCGCACCGGCAGCTCCACCCCTACCTGAGCCGCCGCTTTCCCGGCCAGACGCCGTGGCAGAGATGGTGGGCCGTCTACCATATCTTGATCGGCATGGGCAAAATGCTCATAGACCGCAGCTGGCTCGGCCTCAAGCCGCGGGCCCGCCTGCACGGCACCTTTGCGGGGCTCGACACCTTGCTGGACATCGTCAACTCAGGCCGCGGCGCCGTGATCCTGCTGGCCCATGTCGGCACCTGGCAGACCGCCATGGCCCATCTTGCCAGCCTGCCATGCAGTGTCTACATCATGATGGCCCACGACACCACGGCGGTCAGCAAGCACTTTTTTGAACTGGGCCGTAAACGCGACTTCAACATTATTGATGTCAACGGCTTTATGGGCGGCATGATTGAAGCGGTCAATGCCCTTAACCAAGGAGATGTTGTCCTGATCATGGGCGACCGGGCGGCCGGCGGACCCACGGTGGAGACCGCCTTTCTCGGCTCTGCCATCCGGCTGCCGGTGGCGGCGTACAGCCTGGCGGCCAACACCGGCAGCCCGGTGCTTATTGCCTTTTCCGCCAAACATGATAGAACCCATCAGGTCCTGAAGGTGTGGGACATCCTCCAGCCCGATTACGGCCATGGAGACAAACAAGAGGAATTGGCCCGCTGCGCTGCACGCTACAGCCGGGCCTTGGAAAAATATGTCCGGGAATATCCGTACCAGTGGTACAATTTCTTTGACATCTGGGAGCAATAAGAATGAGTGATTTAAAAGAGGAAATCAAGGAGCTGCTGGTCCGTGACCTGCGCCTGCAGACAACAGCAGCGGCCATTGATGACAACGAACCCCTTTTTGGTGACGGGCTGGGCCTCGACTCCCTGGATGCCGTGGAACTGGTGGTCCAGGTAAACAAGCATTTCGGCGTCCAGATCAAGGATATGAATGAAGGCCAGAAGGCCTTTACCTCGGTGCAGACCCTGGCCGACTATATTGCCGCACACCAGGGCTAGGCTGCCATGTTGTCTGTCAGCCAGCAGAGCAGTGCCACGCCGCCGGCCATTCTTTGCGCGCCATGCGGTGACGCTGTTGTCAAGCCCCTCAGCATATCAGCACCTTCACCCAGCACACCGCCATGCCGCTGAACACTGAACACCCCATTGCCGTCAGCGGCATGGGCTGCTGCTGCGCCGCCGGGCCTGATCTGGCCACGGTGTGGCGGAACCTCTGGCACGACGAGTTCCCCCGCCCTGTGGCGCCGCCCTTTGCCTGCATTGAACCACAGCCCGTCTTTGCCTGTACGGCTCCCCTTCTTTTGTCCTCACCCTTCCATGGGCGGCCGCCGGACATCGACAACCGCACCCTTCTCCTGGCCTTGCAGGCCTGCCTGGAGGCCCTGACATCGGCCGCCATCAAAGCGGAGGATCTGACCCATCTACGCCTGGGCATTGCCCTGGGCACCACGGTACGCTGCCACTTTCACGATGACGACTACTTTCTGGCCTGGCAGCAGGGTAAAAGGCCGGCGGCAAAGGCCTTACACCGCTTCCTCAATGAAAATCTGGCCACTGCCCTGCAGGAGATCCTCGGCAGCCGCGGCCCGACCAGCGTGGTGACCAATGCCTGCGCCTCAGGTACCGATGCCATTGGCCTGGCCGCCAGCTGGCTGCGCCACGACCTCTGCGACCTGGTGATCTGCGGCGGCGCCGATGAACTCTCCCGCCTGGCCTTTCACGGCTTTGCCGGCCTGATGCTTACCTCGGACGCCCCCTGCACCCCTTTTGCCACAGGACGCCGCGGCCTCAACCTGGGCGAAGGCGCCGGTATCCTCCTGCTGGAAAGAGAGACGGACCGGCGACGCCGAGGCGCCGAGGCCCAGGGCTGGCTGCTGGGCTATGGCGCCGGTGCCGACGGCTACCATCCCACCGCCCCCCACCCCCAAGGCCGCGGCCTGCAACAGGCCATCCGCAGCGCCCTGCGCTGTGCTAACCTGCACCTGGACGACATCGCCCTGATCAACGGCCATGGCACCGGCACCACGGCCAATGACCTGGCCGAGACCACCGCCTTGAAAAATCTCGGCTTCAGCACCACACCTCTGCTCTCCACCAAGGGGGCCACCGGTCACACCCTGGGCGCGGCCGGTGGCATTGAGGCGGTCCTTACCCTGCGTGCCCTGCAGGAAGGCGCAACCTTCGGCACAATCGGTTGTCATGAGCCGGATCCGGCCCTCCCCGTCCAACCCCTTTGCCAAGGCGAAGAGGTTCCCCTGGCAGGACGTCTTGGCCTCAGCCATTCCCTGGCCTTTGGCGGCGGCAATGCCGCCCTGATTCTGGAGGGTGCTTCATGAGCATTGCCATCCAGGCCATCACCAGCCTGCGCCAGACCTACCTCCGTATCCCCACCCACATGGCAGGGGAATTGCGACGGGCCGAGGAGTTCATCCAACTGGCCGTGATGGCCGCCGAACACTGCCTGGCGCCGATCAGAGAGCTGGATGGTGGTCGCACCGGCATCTATCTGGGCACGGCCTTTGGTCCCATGCGCACCAACTTTGCCGTGCTTGCCGACCTCATCCATCAGCAACCCATTTCGCCCACCCTCTTCTCCCATTCGGTGTTCAATGCCGTCTGCGGTTATATTGCCCGACGCCATCACATATACGGCCCCAACCTGACCCTGACCTCCTATGCCTGGCCCTTTTTCCGCGCCCTGGAAAGTGCCTGGCTGGCCCTGCAGGACCAGGTAATAGATCATGCCGTGGTGCTCCAGGCCGAAACCTATGCACCCCTCTTATCGGATGCCCGCCACGCCATGCAACCACAAGAGTGCTGCCATTGGCCGGCCGGGGCCGTGGTCTGGCTCCTGGGCCGCCACGGCAGCTGCCGTCTCAAAGAGATAGATATCGAGGAAATACCATGCCCGGCAGAGGCACGTCTGCAACGCCGGGAAAGCATCACAATCCCTGCCGGATCGGCGCGTCAAACGATAGCAGGCCCGGAGAGCACCTCCTTCAGGCAGGAGGTCCATCACCCCCTGGCTGCGGCTGAAAGCCTGTCGACCCGCCTGCAGAACAATGATCTCCCCAGCAGCTGGCAGGTCAAGGCCGACTATGGCCGGGTGACGATGACGTTCCGCCACCAGGAGATGATGTGATGAGCAGAGAAGTTGTCATTATGGACAGCGCTCTCGTCTGTGCGGCCGGCAACCTTGACCAATGCTGGCAGGAGCTCATGGCCGGCGGCAGCGCCCTCACTGCTTTGCGGATGGAGGGTCTCAACTGCCAGGTGGGCCGCATTGCGGCCCTGGGCAACGAACTGGGCACCGGCAGGCGCCTGGCAACCCTGCTTGATCTCGGCCTGAGCCACTTCCGTGGCGCCTGGTGCCGCGATCGCCTTCATCTGGTGGTGGCCACCACCAAGGGCGCGGCCGACGAACCCCTGAGCGACTTCCGCATCCCAGGCCGCGGATTTGCCTGGCAGGTTGCGGAGATGATTGCCCACAGGCTCGACGCCGTCCTGCCCTGTTCCACGGTCAGTGCGGCCTGCGCCTCCGGCACTGTCGCCCTTATCCAAGCCAGCCAGATGATCGCCGCCGATCAGGCCGATCAGGTTCTGGTGGTGGGTGTTGATATTCTCAGCCGTTTTGTCCTGGCCGGTTTTAGCCAACTGCAGGCCCTGGCCCACGGTCCCTGCCGCCCCTTTGACAAAACCAGGGACGGCCTCTGTCTGGGCGAGGGTATCGGCCTCATGCTCCTGGCCGCTCAGGAAACAGTGCCGCGCCACCGCCGAGCCGACCGGGCCACTATCCGCGGCTGGGGTCTGGCCTGCGACGCCGGCCACATCACCGCCCCCTGTCGCCGGGCCAGCGGCCTGACTGCCGCACTGCGCCAGGCCACCCGAAACGGGGCAGAGGCGGTGGGGGCCATCAATGCCCACGGCACCGGCACCCTCTATAATGACACCATGGAAATCAGAGCCCTGCGCAACATGTGGGGAGAGATGCCACCGCCGCTACACGGGGTGAAGGGCGCCATGGGGCACTGCCTGGGGGCTGCCGGCGTTATGGAGGCGTGTCTGGCCGTCAAGGCCCTGGAAGCCGGGCAAATCCCCCCGACAGTCGGTCTGCGGATTGCCGAGGCCTTCCCTGGGCATTTAAGCAATCGCCCCCAGCAGCTGCTCTCCCCGACCCTTCTCACCTGCAACTCCGGCTTCGGCGGCATCAACGCCGCCCTCATGTTAGGGATGAACTAGGCCGCCACAGCGCCGGCCAGTGCAAGACTCGTCGCCCCTGTCCCGTGCCACGGTCCGGATGTATCATCCTTCCCCACCGCTCTTTTTCTGCCAGAAGGTCAGAAGGGTGGCCAACCTCTTGCCGGCAAAGAGGGATTTCTCACTGAGCGCCAGAATAAAGAGAAAGATGGCCAGCAAGGCAAACAAAACGTTGGGCAGCCACAGGGCCGGCGCCACCGCCAGGATTCGACCCTCGGCCAAAAAATTACCAAGAGAGAAGAACAACCAGTAAAAGACATAGGTGAGCAGGCTGAGGGGGATGCCGACGGCCCGGCGACCGACACCGGCCTCCAGACCATAGACAAAACCGAGCAGACTCAGGACAAAGCAGCCCACCGGCAAGACCAGCCGCTTCTGATATTCCAGGCGATAGGAAAGGCCATGCTCCGAGTCTGGGCCAAGCTTGGCAGCCACCTCCCGGAGCTCGGCCAGACTCATGCTGCGTTTGCTCAGCCGCCCCTTTTTCCGCTCCATGCCCATGGGTAGCCGAATGGGGATCTGCAGTTCATATTTTTCAAAGAGAACGGTCTGGGTGGTGGCGCCCTCGGCCCGATGGATGCTGCCGTCCTCCAACATCAATGACAAGGACATATTCTCCTGATCGGAGCTGATATGGCCCCGTCGGGCCAGGGTGACCATCGGCCTCTTCTCCAGGGTCATGTCAGCCAGGTAGACACCGGACCATTCACCGGTGCGGCGATCGACCTTATCCGCATAAATCACGTATTTATCCACGCCGGCGCTGAATGTCCTCGACTTGACGCCGCTGCTCACCTTTTCCTTCACCAGATTGAACATCATCTTTTCCATGGCCTGATCCGCGGCAGGCGTCAGCACCAGGGCGCTGTAGCCGCTCAACAGGCCGGTGGCCAGGGAGACCGCCAGGACGGCGGGCAGCATCTGGCCGAGACTGATGCCGGCCGCCTTCATGGCCATGATCTCACCATCGTTGGACAGTCTGGTAAAGGCCACCACCACGCCGAACATGCTCGACATGGGAATGCTGTAGAGCATCATGTTGGGAAAGAGATAGGCAAAAAGACGGATAAAATCAGCAGGGCCGACGCCCAGGTCAAGAACAACTTCCAGGAAGGGGATCAGGCGTCCGAAGAAAAAGATACCGTTAATGATAAGCAGGCTGGCGAAAAACGGCCCCAGCATCTCTCTGATGAGATAGCTGTTAAGGAGATAGGGATAACCCTGTTTATGACGCATGGGAAAAATCTGCTCCGTTAAAAAAATAAGCGCTGCTTGCCCGTGCCGAGCGCCGCAGCCGACCATGGGAGGCTGCTGCCTTTTTCAGGCATGCCCGACACGGAAGCGCCTGACACAAGATCTTTTTCGTTCCGATAAAGGGTATCGTGAATAATGGAGGCCATCTTGAATAATTGCTATTTTGCCCGATTTTTTCGTCGCTACGAAAATAAAAATCCTCACATATGCTCGATATGCTCCGATTTTTATTTTCTCTGCTTCTCAAACTCAAACAGGTAAACGAGCGAAACGAGACTCCGAAATATCTAATTAGCCAAGATACCCTGGAGATATTTCGGAGTCTCGTCCAGGCAAGCGGCAGCGCCTCAGGTGCTGATAACACTGGACCAGCCGCTGACGATCTGCTCTTTTTCAGCATTGAACGCCCTGGCGATCTGTTTAATCTTGTCACTGTCCAGACCGAGTACCTTGGCCACCTTGACCTTGGGGGAGGGACCCAGTCCTGTCCAGCCGATCTGCAGCTGGATACTGATGGCATCGGCCAGATTAATGGCGGCGGCGGCAGCCGTATATTCGCCGGCCTTGAGGGGATGGTGGTGATAGCGGATGACGTTTACCATAAAACCGCCCAGTTGCCAGCGATAGGCCAGATAGGCACCAATCTCGCTGTGGGCCAGACCATACTGCTCCTCGGCCTCGTTCAGGGAGATATTGTCATTATGGACCGTTGCCAGCACATCGCGCAGCTCATCCGGGAAGTAGAGGCAAAAGAGGATACGGCCGATATCATGCAGCATGGCCGCGGTGAAGATCTCCTCCGGATCAAGACCATCGACCTCCTGGGCTATCATCTTGGCACAGGTGGCAACAGCGATGGAGTGCAGCCAGATATCCACGGCATTAAACTCATCAAAGCCGAGATCGTCACAGAAGAGACCGGAGAGGGAGAGACCGATGACAATATTGCGTACCTCATCAAAGCCCACCGTCACAATGGCCCGTGACAGACTGGAGATTTCCGTGCCGGCACCATAGGCCGCCGAGTTGGCAACCTTGAGAACCTTGGCGGTGAGGACCGGATCTTCCTTGATAATCCCCTCAAGTCTGGCAGCTGAGGCGGACACGGAATCAAGGCTGGAGAGAACGGCCTGCATGGTATGAGGAATGGTGGGCAGATCTTCGATGGCATCAAGACGTTCAACTAGGGATGGCGGCATAACAATATACTCGTTTTATCGTACCTGTATGAGCAGCACCGCTGGTTGCGGCACTGCTCAAACTACGGTTCGGGGGGTTTTAGGCCATCTTGAATACGTGCTGTTTCGGAGTCTCGGAGACTCCGAAATATCTCATTATGCAAGTTATCCTAATAGACCTTTCATACCGAAGGCCGGGAAAGAGTGCCGGCCAGACCTGGTGATGGAGAGCAAGCTAGGAACAATGGCGCATTTTAACACGGCAGCACCGGAGTTTAAATTCATTTTTCCAGGCCATGACAATTTCACTATCGCTTTGACAGCCAACTAAGCGGCATGCTATAGTTCCATCGCTTTGCAATCCCGCCATATGGAGACCCCGCCAAGTGCCCAGCGTGGCTAACTTTTTTTTGACAAGGAGATATTATGAAAACAGACATCTCAAGAAAACTCTTTGCCCAGGCCCGCAAACTCATCCCCGGCGGCGTCAACAGCCCGGTGCGAGCCTGCAAATCCGTGGGCTGTGACCCCCGTTTTATCACCAAGGCAGCCGGCTCCAAGGTGTATGATGCGGATGGCAATGAATATATAGATTTTGTCTGTTCATGGGGACCGATGATCCTGGGCCACAACCACCCGGCTGTGGTCACGGCCATCAAGGAAGCCCTGGAAAACGGGACCAGCTTCGGCGCCCCGGCACCGGTGGAAGTGGAGCTTGCCGAACTGGTCACCAAGGCCCTGCCCTCGGTTGACAAGGTGCGTTTCGTCAGCTCCGGTACCGAGGCCACCATGAGCGCCCTGCGCCTGGCCCGCGGCTATACCGGCAAAAAGGTGGTGGTGAAATTTGACGGCTGTTACCACGGCCATGCCGACTCCTTTCTGGTCAAGGCAGGCTCCGGCGTCATCACTCTGGGTATTCCGGGCAGCCCCGGCGTCCCGGACGACATCGTCAAGAACACCGTCTCCATCCCCTATAATAATGAAGAGATCCTGGAAAAGACCCTGCGGGATGAATCCCTGGATATCGCCTGTGTGATCATGGAGCCCGTGGCCGGCAACATGGGTGTGGTGCCGCCTGAGCCGGGCTTCCTGCAAAAGGTCCGGGCCCTCACCGAGGAACTGGGCATTGTCCTGATCTTTGACGAGGTCATTACCGGCTTTCGTCTCAGCTATGGCGGCGCCCAGGCCAAGTTCGGCATCACACCGGACCTCACCTGTCTGGGCAAGATCATCGGCGGCGGCCTGCCGGTGGGTGCTTATGGCGGCAAGGCGGAGATCATGGACCAGATCGCCCCGGATGGCCCGGTATACCAGGCCGGCACCCTGTCCGGCAACCCCCTGGCCATGGCAGCCGGCGCCGCTACCCTGAAGGAGTTGGGCAAACCCGGCTTTTACGAGGCCCTTGACGCCAAGGCGGAAAAGTTCGCGAACGGCCTCTCCACCCTCTGCCAAAAATACCTGGAACACGCCACCCTCAACCGCCAGGGCTCGGTGATGACCGCCTTTTTTGCCGCCGGACCTGTTTTTGACTTCGACTCCGCCATGACCGCGGACACCGACATGTATGGCCGTTACTATCGCGCCATGCTTGACCAGGGGGTCTACCTGGCACCGTCACAGTTTGAGGGGGCCTTCATTTCCGCAGCCCATTCCGAGGCAGACCTGGCCAAAACCCTGGAGGTTGCTGAATCAGTATTCAGTTCACTCAAGAAGTGACAATCTCCAAGAGAAGTATCGCAAAAACAATGACATATACAAAAAATCGGTGACACTTATCTGTATATATACCTATCCGACAACGTCATTATCGCATAAAAATGAATTGACTTAGACCAGTGGCCATGCTAAAGCTGCATCGATTATCGTTAAGAATGCCAGGAGCAAAGAATCCCGCAAAAGTGAATGGTGCATCAGTGTCAACAGACCGGAATTTCCATGGGTGAGACACGCAAGTATATCATCAAGCTTGTGGGGGATTTCGGCACCATCGGCATGACCATTTCCATGTGTATTTTTATCGGAGTGGGTGTCGGATATTACCTGGACACGAAGGTTTTCGGCAGTAAGTATGAGCCGTGGCCGACCTTAATCGGTCTGGCCTTTGGCGTGGCGGCGGCCTTTAAGAATCTGTACGACCTTGCAACGCGCAAGGAGTGGAAGGATGACCCGAAAGATTGACCTGGACAGTGCCGACATCTCCATTGCCAGGGTGGAGCGGCTCAACTGGCTGTTCACCGCGATCATGGGCCTTGGCGCCTGGCTTTTTTTCAGTGGCCTGGCCGCCAAATCAGTGCTGGCAGGCGGCCTCATCGCCAATATCAGCTTCATGCTGATGAAACGCGATATCATCCGGGCCATGCAGGGATCCTTAAAAGCGGTCAAGGCGACGTTTTTATTGAAATATTATGCTCGGCTCACCGCCCTGGCCCTGCTGCTCTATTTTGTTATTAAATATGGCCACCTGGCCATAGGCGGTCTGCTTGTCGGCCTGTCCTCCGTGGCTTTAAGCATCGGCACCACCGCCATACATGATTATAAAAGGTATTCTGGGTCAAAAAAAAAGAGTGACCCCGAAATTGTGGATAAGGGGTATGGGAGCCTTATTTAGCCCGTTATCCACCTCTATTTTTTTAGGAGAGAGGAGTAGAAATGGAACATCCGATACTATTTATTTCCGTAATCCTGCAGATGCTGGGCCTGCCCGTGCCGCACGGCCTGCCCGAAGGTATGCTGAACACCACCCTCAGCATCGAGACCTTCACCACGCCACACATGAGCTACACCTTCTTTGTCATGCTCTTTCTCATTGTGGTTGCCAAAATCACTGTCGGCAAGATGGAAATGATCCCCGGTGCCGGCCAGAACTTCTGGGAAGCCATTCTCGGTTTTATTGAAAATTTCTACGCCGAAAACCTGGGTGCCGAACACGCCAGAAAACTCTTTCCGCTCATCACCACCTTTGCCCTCTATATCCTGGTGGCCAATCTCATGGGGCTGATGCCTGGCTTCATGTCGCCGACATCCAACCTGAACATCACCCTGGGCTGTACCCTGATAGTCTGGGTGTACCACCACTATCTGGGCCTGCGTACCCACGGCGTCAAGTACATCAATCACTTCACCGGCCCCATGCCGGTGCTCATTCCGCTGATGCTGCCCATTGAGCTCATCAGTAATCTGGCCCGCATCCTCTCTCTCTCCATTCGTCTTTTCGGTAACATCATGGCGAAAGAGACCCTGCTGGCCATTTTATTCCTGTTGGCCGGTGCCTACTTCGGCCCGCTGCCCATTCTTTGTCTCGGTGTGCTGGTTTCTTTTGTCCAGACCATGGTTTTCGTGCTGCTCACCGTCATCTACTTCAAGGGTTCTCTGGAGCACGCCCACTAATCGCCTCCTTGGCTGATTACCAGAAAGACAAATTTTGACGGCGTAACAGTGACGCAGGAGTTTTTACCTTAGAAATTCAACAACCATGTGGTTGTTTACCAAACGGAAGAAGGCCAAAAATATTATTTACTTTCCTTAAGGAGGAAAAAATGAAAAAAGTTAGTATTATGACTGCTCTGATGGTTCTTGGCATGGCCACTGGCTCCATGGCTGCCGAGCATGGTGCTGCCGCTGCTGCCGGTGGTGTTTCCAACATGGCTCTGGTATGTATTGCCGCCGCCCTTTCCGTTGGCCTTGCTGCCCTCGGTTGTGGTGTTGGTATGGGTTCCGCCTGTGAGGGTGCCTGTCTTGGTACTGCCCGCAACCCCGAGGCCTCCGGTAAAATCACCGTTACCATGATTCTTGGTATGGCCCTTATCGAGTCTCTGACCATTTACGGTCTGGTAATTTCCCTGATCCTGCTCTACGCCAACCCCCTCAAGGATATGATGTAAGATATCCTGCCGGGGTGCCAAGCTCCCCGGGGTTATATATGTTGAGCCAAAGGGGCCGTGGAAAATATTCCACGGCCCCTTTTTTTGTTTTTATGGCGCCTCGCCATCACCAAAACAGCACCTGCACCAAGGTATTGACAGGAGGAACACGAAAAAACTATACTCGTTTACGAACAATTCTCTCCTGCCACCCCTGCAAGGAGTCACCGCATGCGCCGCCTGCTCCTGATGGCGTGGGTCATCCTCCTCTGTCTCATGGAGGCCTCTGCCGCCCACGCACAACTAAAAAGGATAGTCTTTATCCGCTATCCCATCCCCGCCTCCCACTTCACCACGGTTCTTGACGGCTTTAAAACCACCATGTCGCAACAGGGCTTCCAGGAAGGGCGCCAGGTGGAGTATATCGATATTATCACCAGAAGCGCCGATACCACATCCATCCCCGAGGTTGTCGCCGCCGTAAAACAGTGGCGGGACAGAGCTGATCTGATTGTCACCTGCGGCTGGGTATCCATGTATGCCCGGCCCCTGCTGAAAGAGAGCCGAACCATGCAGCTCTTCTTGCCGGTGCTCAAGTCCGTGGCCCAGACCATGCTCCCCTCAGTAACGAAGCAACCGCGCACCAACCTCACCGGTCTCTATCTCATGTATCCGCCGGAAAAGATTCTGCGCCTCTGCCGCCTGCTCCTGCCGGGCATGACCCGATATGCCTATATCTATGATTCCCGCATTCCGGCGGATATGATTTTCAAAAGTGGCTACCAGAAGCTACCGACCGCCCAACGGTATGATATTGACCTGCACCTCTTTGATCTGGCCGCCGGTATCGACACGGTCCTGATGCAGCTCAGGGAACATAAAATCGAGGCCTATGGCGGCATAGTCGGCAGCTTCACACTCCGCCAGGAACTGGCAAGCAGCAAGTTGCCGGTCATCACCTCTTTTACCCTGGACATTGACCAACAGGATCTCGCCACCTTTGTCCAGGAGGGCAACATCGTCGCCGGCCTCTACAACCCCTTTCGCTATTGCGGCGAACAGGGTGCCCTCATTACCGCTGATATCTTTAGCGGTAGAACCACCATAGAGCAGAGCAGCCCCAGGCCGGCCATGCAGCTGGCCTTTGTCAATTTGGCGGCGGCAAGGCGACTGGGTCTGCACGTCTCCCTGGCCGCTCTTGATGCCGTTGATATAGTCGTGCAATAAGATGTCCAGATTAACGGCGCCATATCCCTTCAAATCGATCCGCAGCCTTTTCCTGGCCGCCATTATCCTGCTTATTGCCACTGTCTCCCTGCCATTACTCGTCTAGGGCGTCAAGATCATCAACTCCATCACTTACCAGTTTGGCCTGGAAAACCTGCACGACAAAATGCAGTCCTGCCTTGAGCCGATAAACCAGCGCTATCAGACCCTGGCCCGGGTCGGCCTGGAAGACTCGCGCAGTCACCGGCAGGAAATCAAAGACGAGGCCTATACCTTTCTGCGAAACTATCAATACAAGAAGACCGGCTCCATTTTTGTGGTAAGCAGGGAGGGCGACCTCATTATCCCGGCTGATCTCCCGGACAGCACCTCTGCGGACTACCGCCTCTTCATGGACAAACTAGAGCCGGATATCGACACCATCGAGTACAAGGTGGGAAAACGCAAACGCATCGGCGTTGTCCATTACTATCAGCCCTGGCAGAGCTATATCGGTCTGGCCATGGACCGCCGGGAACTCTTTGCGCCCCGCGATCTCTTCGTCAAAATTAATGTTGTCGTCCTGGCCGTGGTGCTGGCCATTGCCGCCCTTTTTACCCTGGCCATTCATCTTCTCCTCATTCGTCCCATCATACGTCTCAGCCACTTTGCCGACCAGCTCAGCAACGGTGATCTGCAGGCCCGTGTCAGGGGTCGTTTCATCCTTGAACTGGCCACCATGAAAGAGGATATCATCCGGATGGTGGCCACCCTCATCAGCCGCGAGGAAAAATACCGGGCCGTCTTCAATGCGCCGGGTGATGCCATCTTCATCCAGGATGCCGGCACCGGTAAAATTCTGGAGGCAAACAACACGGTGGCGGAGATGTACGGCTACGATCCCAGGGAAATTCTGCAGTTGACTGTCGGCGATATCAGCGCCGGTTATCACCCCTACACCATGGAGGAGGCCGCCAAAAGAGTAGCCGGGGTGGAAAGTCGGCGCCCGCAACGTTTTGAGTGGCATGCCCGGCGCCGCAACGGTGAACTGTTCTGGGTGGATGTGTCGCTGCGCGCCTTTGATTTCGGCGGCCGCCACTGTGTGTTGGCCGTGGTTCGCGATATTGAGGCCCAGAAAGAGGCGGCCCGGGAATTGGCAGCGGAAAAAGAACAGCTGGCCATCACCCTGCGCAGCATCGGCGAGGGAGTGATCACCACGGACGACAGGGGCTCCGTTATCCTGGTCAACCGGGTGGCCGAGGATCTTACCGGCTGGAGCCAGACCGAGGCCGCCGGCCGACCCTTGGTCGATATTTTCAAAACAATCAACACGGAGACCGGCAAACTGAGCCCCGACCCGAGTACCGCGGTACTGCGTAAAGGTATTCAGATTGAACTGCCCCACGATACCATGTTGGTGGCCAGAGATGGCACCAGGCGGCACATCTCCGCCAGTACCGCTCCCATCCGCAACCTGACCAGCGAGGTGGTGGGTGTGGTCCTTGTCTTCCGCGACATCAGTGAGAAACTGCGCATGGAGCAGGAGATTCTCAAAATAAAAAAACTAGAGTCGGTCGGCGTCTTGGCTGGCGGTATTGCCCACGACTTCAACAACCTGCTGGCCGCCATCCTGGGTAATATCAACCTGGCCCGCCTGCAGCGTAACGACCATGCCCATGTTGATCAGCTTCTGACGGAGGCGGAAAAGGCCTGTCTGCGGGCCCGCAATCTCACCCAACAGCTCCTCACCTTTTCCAAGGGCGGTGAGCCGGTGTGTCAGCCCTCTGATCTCGTTGAGATTATTCACGACAATGCCGGTTTTGTCCTGCGCGGCACTCCTATTGCCCTTTCCTTTAATCCGCCGCCTGATCTCTGGCCGGTGGAAATTGATCCGGGCCAGATCGGCCAAGTCATCCAGAATATCGTCCTCAATGCCCGTCAGGCCATGCAGAAACAAGGGGACCTTATCGAAATCGAGGCAGACAACTGCCGAGAGCCGGATTTCTCCTCCGACTGTGTCCGGATCACCATACGTGATAATGGTCCCGGTATGGAGCAGCCCCTGCTCGACAAGATTTTCGACCCCTATTTTACCACCAAGGAAAAGGGCAGCGGTCTAGGGCTTGCCATCTGCCACTCCATCATCAAAAAACATGGCGGTATTATCCAGGTCAGTTCAGAAGCGGGGCAGGGTACTGTTTTCACCCTCAAGCTACCGGCAGGCAGACCGGAACACTGCCGGCCGACCACTCCCATGGAGCGCCCGGCCGGCCCGAGCCGCCTCAAGGTCTTGATTATGGATGATGAGGAGATGATCCGCTCCCTGGCCATGGAAATATTCACGGCCCTGGGCCACGAGCCCCACACCACCTCAGATGGTGCCGCCGCATTGGCCGCCTATGCAGAGGCCATGACCCGGGGAACCCCCTTTGATCTGGTTATCATGGACCTGACCATCCCCGGCGGCATGGGTGGCCGGGAGGCGGTGGACAAAATCCTGGCAATGGATCCCACGGCCCGGGTGGTGGTGGCCAGCGGCTACTCCAATGATCCGGTAATGGCCCATTACCGCGACCATGGTTTTGTTGCCATGCTGGTCAAACCCTTCCGCATCGTTGATCTGGAGAAGATAATTGCGGAGATTTTTGTCGTATCGCCCTGACTCTCAGCAGAGAGCATGGCCGACAAGCCACCCAGACATCCGCCTCTATGCAGCAACCTGCAGGGCCGGCCAGCCGCGCCGAGGCAGTAGCACTGCCACGGCAGGCTAATCTCCGTGATTTTCCTGTGTTTCCTGGTATACTCAGGTCCACCATAGTGGAGAGACTACCCTCCTTTGTCCTGCCGTGGCTTTCTGCGGTATGGCTATCCAGATCAGCCAGTTTCACCAGAAAAGAGCAATGGCAGCAGAAGAGCCCCTTATAAAAGCAAGAGCCTTGGCCGGCGACCCCCACATTGCCGGACCGGTGCTGTTGCTGATCAACCCGCATGAGGCCCACTATGCCGCCACTGTTGCCAAGAAAAAAGGCGGCCGGAACTATAGCCTCTTCCACTGCCGGCTGACCGCCCTGGAGCAGGCCGACAAGCCCTCCTATTGGGTGGGGCCGTCCGTGGGTGCACCCATGGCCGTGATGACCCTGGAAAAACTCATTGCCCTGGGCTGCCGCAAAGTTGTGGTGCTGGGCTGGTGCGGCGCCCTGAATCCGATGCTGCAGGTGGGAGATATCTTCCTGCCCACCTGGGGGCGCAGTGAGGAAGGCGTTTCCGCCCATTATCCGCTAACCAGAGAAGCGGAATCCAACGTCCCATTACGGAGTGCCCTGGGCGCGAGCCTGACCGCTGCCGGTCTGCAGGTTAACGAAGGTCCCATCTGGACCACTGACGCCCCCTACCGGGAACTGCCCAGCACGATAAAAAAAATGGCCTCCGCCGGTATCCTGGCCGTTGATATGGAATTTTCCGCCCTCTGCACGGTGGCCGCCTTCCATGATATCGAACTTGCCGCTGTCATGCTGGTTTCCGATGAACTCTACCACCAGAATTGGCAGCCTGGTTTTACCGGCAAAAACTTCAAAAAAAAGAGTCGCGTCCTCTTTGAGCGCCTCGCCAGCCTTCTGGCCGATTTATGACACAGCACACCATGACCATCTTTCCCATCAGCCTCGGCTGCCCCAAAAACCGGGTGGACAGCGAGGTCATGCTCGGCCTGCTCAGCGAGGCCGGTTACACCATCTGCGACGCTGCCGAGACGGCTGACATTCTGCTGGTCAATACCTGCGGCTTTATCCAGCCCGCAGTGGAAGAGGCCATTGACACCATCATGCAGCTCATTGCCGTCAAAGAGCGTCATCCGGGCAGCCGCCTGGTGGTATGCGGCTGCCTGGTGCAGCGCTACGGCCAGGCCCTGTGCCGGGAACTTCCCGAAGTGGATCTCTTTATTGGCACCGACACCTTCCGCAATATTGTCACATATCTTGCCGACCGGACGAACCGGGCAGCGCACTTCCATGTGGCGCCTCCGAGCTATGTCATGGATAGTCAGACGCCGCGCCTGCTCAGCACCCCGAGCCATCGCGCCTACCTGAAGATCACCGAGGGCTGCTCAAACAAATGCGCCTACTGCATGATCCCCTCCATCCGCGGTCCGCTGCGCAGCCGTGCCATTGCAGATATCGTCCAAGAGGTGAAAGAGCTTGACAGCCAGGGCATCAAGGAACTCACCCTGGTGGGCCAGGACCTCACCGCCTACGGCAGGGACCTGCGCAGCGGCCCTGCCCTGCACCAGCTCCTTGAACAGCTCATAGAGCACTCCGCCATTCCCTGGCTGCGCCTGCTCTATCTCTACCCGGGGCGACTGAGCGACGAGCTTCTGGCTCTCATGGCCGCGGAGGAGCGCCTGCTCAGCTATCTTGACATCCCCCTGCAGCATGTTGCGGAAGGGGTGCTGAAAAGGATGCGGCGACCATTCGGCAAACACCACCTGCACGCCCTTATTGAGCGCATCCGCGCCAAGGTGCCGACTGCCGCCATCCGTACCACCTTTATGGTCGGATTTCCCGGTGAAAGCGACGCTGATGTCGAGGAGATTGCCGACTTTCTGCGTACCTACCAACTTCACAATGTCGGTGTCTTCACGTACAGTAATGAAGAAGGCTGCGCCGCGGAACAGCTGAACGATCAAATTGACGAACAGGTCAAACAGGACCGGGCCGACTACCTGATGGGCATCCAGTCACAGATAGCGACGGAGATCAACCAAGGGTATGTGGGGCAAGAGCTTGAGGTGCTGGTGGAGGGGGTCAGTCAGGAGACCGAGCTGCTCCTGGAGGGCCGCAGCCGTTTTCAGGCCGCGGAGATCGACGGCTGCGTCTATATTGCCGACGGCCACTGCAACAGCGGGGACCTTGTCACCGTCAAGATCAGCGAAGCCCACCCCTATGACCTGGTGGGCCATATTGTCGACAAGGGATAGCCCAGACGCCCCGCAGCCGGCGGGTCCCTCTTTTATGTAGCCAAAATATAAGGGTATCTTGAATAACTCTCCAACCACTGGCGGCAATGACTCAAACCACCCACAGCGTATCCCATGCCATGCAATCTCTGAAAAGATGTTACCGCTACCCGGCAGCCAGCGACTTTGCAAAAATTATTCTCCTTGGCTGCCTGCTCTTTTGCGGTGTCCTGTCGTCTCCCTCACAGGGCCGGGCCCAGGGGCATGACAAAATCGAGGTCTTTACCTCGCTGGCGCCGGTTGCCTTTGTCGTGGCACAAATAGGCGGGGAGCAGATCAGGAGCCGCACCCTGCTGCCGCCGGGCCGTGACCCGCACACCTATTCGCCCACGCCGCGCCAGATGGCCGTTCTCAGCAAGGCCCATATCTACTTTACGGTGGGCATGCCCTTTGAAAGGGAGCTTCTGCCCCGTTTAAGCGGCCGCCGGAATGATCTGCAGGTGGTGGATTGCAGCAGCGGTCTTGCCAAGCGGGCCCTGAACCATGACGACCACAGCCATCACCATGACCAGGAGACGGATCCACACATCTGGCTCGGCATCCAGCCCCTGGCCGGCATGGCCGAAAACATCGCCGCCACCCTGAGCAGGCGCCGGCCGGAACAGAGCCAGCTCTTTGCCGACAATCTTGCTGGCTTTCTGGCGCGACTGAGGCAGGTGGAGCAGGAACTGAAACATACCCTGGCCCCCTTTCAGGGCCGCGGCTTTCTGGTCTTTCATCCCTCCTTCGGCTATTTTGCCGACAGCTTCGGCCTGGTCCAGCATGCCGTGGAGATTGAAGGTAAAAGCCCCTCACCCCGCCAATTGACCAGGATAATCAAGCTGGCCCGAGCCGAAGGAATCAAGGTAATCTTTGTCCAGCCCCAGTTCGACAGGCGGGCCGCCAGTCGTATTGCCCAGGCCATCGGCGGCCGCATTGTCACCCTGGACCCGCTGGCGGCTGATCCCTTTGCCAATTTCCGGGAAATGGCAACAAAAATTGCCGCGGCCTTGACCCCGGCAGAAAAGTAGATCCGGGTCCTTCCTTTATGCGGCCCGCCCACCTCCACAGCAAGGCAACCATGGCAAACGACCCCATCCTCACCTTTGACAATGTCTCCTTTGCCTTTGACGACATCGAGGTGCTCAGCAATGTTTCCTTCAGTGCCCAGAGCCACGAATCCATCTGCGTGGTGGGCCCCAACGGCGGCGGCAAATCCACCCTGATCAAGCTGGCCCTCGGCCTCCTGCAACCGGACAAGGGCACCATCACCGTGCTGGGCACGACGCCGCTCAAGGCCCGCACCAGAATCGGCTACATGCCGCAGTTTCTCCAGTATGACCAGCGCTATCCCGTGAGTGTGCTTGATGTGGCGCTCATGGGGCGGCTCGGCAATTCCCTTTTCGGCCTCTACAGCAGAAAGGACAAGGAGGTCGCCCGGCATGCCCTGGATGAGATGGGGGTAGGTGACCTGACCGGACGGCCGTTCGGCGCCCTGTCGGGCGGCCAGCGGCAACGGGTTCTTATTGCCCGGGCCCTGGCCTGTGAGCCGGAACTGCTGCTGCTTGACGAACCCACCGCCAATGTTGATCCAGCCGTGGAGAACCAGCTCCTCGAGATCCTCCACGATCTGGCCGCCACGATCACGGTGATCACCGTCACCCATGACCTTGGTTTTGTCTCGCAGCTCATTGACCGGGTCATCTGTGTCAATCGATTTGTCAAAGTCCACCCCACCAGCGAAGTCACCGGTGAGGTTATTCAGGATATTTACGGCGGCGATCTGAAAATGGTACGCCACGATCATTGCTGTTCAGCGCGAGGCCACACCCATGAACGAATTTCTTAGCACCCTTACCGACCCCTCCATCACCTTTCTGCGCTATGCCCTCATTGCCGGACTGCTGGCCTCGGTGGCCTTCGGAGTCATCGGCTCCTATGTGGTCATTAAACGGATCACCTATATTGCCGGTGCCATTGCCCACTGCGTGCTGGGCGGTATCGGCGCCGCCCTCTTCTTCAGCCGCCGCTACGACATATCCTGGCTGACACCCATGACCGGCGCCGTTATCGCAGCCCTGGCGGCCGCCCTTATTATCGGCCTTATCAGCATTCATGCCCAAGAGAGGGAGGACAGTATCATTTCGGCCCTCTGGGTAACCGGCATGGCCGCCGGTATCATGTTCATGGCCAGGACACCGGGCTATATCGACCCCATGAGTTATCTGTTCGGCAATATTCTGATGATCTCGCGCCAGGACCTGTGGACCATCGTCGCCCTGGACAGCTGTGTAGTCACCCTGGGTATCCTCTTTTACAACAAAATGCTGGCTGTCTGCTTTGATGAGGAGTTTGCCAGGCTGCGCGGCGTCAACACTCGTTTTTATTATCTGCTGCTCCTCTGCCTGACCGCCCTGACCATTGTCTTGATGATCCGCATTGTCGGCATTGTCCTGGTCATCGCCCTCTTTTCCCTGCCTGCGGCGGTGGCCGGCCAATACTCGTCACGCCTCTGGCAGATGATGATCATCTCCACCCTGCTTTCCATGTTCTATGTAACGGCCGGGCTGGCCGTCAGCTACGGCCCCAACCTGCCCAGTGGCGCCACCATTGTCATGATCGCCGGCCTCGGCTATCTGCTGACCATGACCGGTCGCCTGCTAAGCAGGAAACAGCATGGCTGAGCGGCATGGACCGCCAAAAAGGTCGGAGCAAGACCTAGGGCCGCCGGATCTTCATGCATCCCTTGTCGCCCTGATCAGGGCAGACGATCACCGCGGCCAAGCAGCCGAAAAACAGCACGCCGCTCGCCCTTGTCATCATCCCAACGCCAGCTGGTCTCGCCCTCCTTGCGCAGGCGGCCGCATCTGGTTATATAATCGCTACCCGTCTGTTTTTCCCGCCTGGCAGTAATGCACAGGGTATCCGCCTGGGGCACCTGCCATTTCACCGATTTCGAGTGGCTGGGGTTATACTTCATGGTCATGGTCCCATCCCCTCTGAAATAGGCATGGTATTTCTTTTCCACTGCCTTGCCCCGGGCCGCCTCCACGACCAGAAAGGTCCTGTCACTGAGCTGGGCGACAATATCGCTTTCTGCCGCAGCCGGGCCGCACAGACAGACAAGCCCCACCAGGGAGGCGATGAATGCCAAAAAAAGGTATGCTGATCTTTGCATGATGTGTTTTTCTCCTGAGGTTGACGAGGGTCTGTACAAAAAGAGAGCGGCGCCTTGGCGATCAATGAGCCAGAAAAAACGAGCTCCGACATCTCCCTGATATGATGAACATTTTTGAAACAGCGCCGGGATCGGCCGCACGGGCCGTTTACGGAGAGCTCCTTACTAAAAAAATCTGCCGCCACTCTTCTCTTTGTATCATGAAACAGCAAACCATTAACAAAAAATCCGCCCTCGCCCTGCCCATGGCCAACAACTTTACCGACAGGGCCCGGGCCGTGGCAGATACCTGCGTGGACTGCTCCATCTGCGTCAAGCAGTGCCGCTTCTTGACCCGTCATGGCAGTCCCCGCCGCCTGGCCCAACTCTTTCTGGACAATCCGACAAACAATCTCGCCTTTCACTGCAGTCTCTGTCGCCTCTGTACAGCAGTCTGCCCCAAGGATGTTGATCCTGCCGCCCTCTGCATGGCCCAGCGCTGTCAGGTGGCGCACCGGCAAGAGGAAATGCAGACTCGGTACCGCTCCCTACTGGCCTATGAGAAATGGGGCAGTTCGTCTCTGCTTTCCTCCTACGCTCTGCCGGAGGGTTGTGACACCATCTTTTTCCCGGGCTGCGCCCTGCCGGGCAGCAGACCGCAGCGGGTGTTGGACGTGATTGATCAGCTTCGCCGCCAAATCCCCAATCTGGGCGTGGTGCTGGACTGCTGCACCAAGCCCTCCCACGACCTGGGCCGTCTCGACTATTTCCAGAACATGTTCTCCGGCCTGCATGGCTTCTTAGAGGAGAAGGGCATCCGCAAAGTATTGGTGGCCTGTCCCAATTGCCATCGCATGTTCAGCGAATATGGCCGCCTTGAGGTGCAGACCATCTATGAACGACTCAGTGCGCCGCACCGGGCCGAAGGGGAAGCCTGCGTAACAGTTCATGATCCGTGCGGTGTTCGTTTTGCCACCGAGATCCATAGCGCGGCTCGCCGACTGATCAGCGAAACCGGTTTATCGGTGCAGGAGATGAAACATCATGGCCCCAAGACCCTCTGCTGCGGCGAGGGCGGTGCCGTGGGCTACCTTGATCGTGATCTGGCCCAAACCTGGACCGAGCTGCGTCGCCAGGAGGCACAGGAGCGACCGGTCATCACTTATTGCGCCGGCTGCAGCCATTTTTTAGGCAAACGCCTGACCTGCCACCACCTCCTTGACCTTGTTTTTGCGCCACAGGCCACCCTGGCAGACCGGGTGCGGGTGAGCCGCTCACCCCTCACCTATTGGCAGCGCTGGCGTCTCAAGAAAAAAATCGCCGCTCTGCTGGCCCCCCACCGCCCCCTGAGCCGCCGGGAGGCCCAGACATGAAAGAACTGGATCTGGGCGGTCTCCGCATCAGCCCGCCCCTGGTACTGGCGCCCATGGTGGGCCTGAGCCACTCGGCCCTGCGCACCCTGATCGCGGAACTGGGCGGCATCGGCCTACTCTCCACCGAGATGCTCGGCGCCCGCAAGCTGCCCAGCGGCAACCCGATGCATGACCCCTTTTTGATCACAAGTGGCCTGGAGCACCCCCTCTCCTACCAGATGCTGGTGGCCGACCCTGTTGATGTACCGGCTGCCATGGCCGCTCTGCACCGCCTGGGCGCCGATGCTGTGGATCTCAATCTGGGCTGCCCGGCTCCCACCATTCGCCGCACCGGCGCCGGCTCCAAACTGGCCGAGGACCAGAGGCAGGTCAGAAAGGTGGTGGCAGCGGCGCGCCAGGCCACCCGGTTGCCCCTCTCCGCCAAAATCAGACTGGGCAACAGCCTCGACGAAGAGCGGCTGCGCGACTTCTGCCTGATGCTGGAGGGGGAAGGGCTTGACTACCTCACCGTCCATGCCCGCCTGCACAAGGAGCCCTTCAGCCGCAAGCCGCGATGGGACTGGGTCGGCAAGGTCAAGGGCTGGCTGACTATTCCGGTGCTGGCCAATGGCGGTATCTTCACGGTGACGGATGCCGCCCGCTGTCTGGAGGTGAGCGGTGCCGACGGCCTGATGATCGGCCGCGCCGCTCCCACGCGGCCCTGGCTCTTTGCCGAGATCAGCCACGCCCTTTATGGGGGTCCGCCAGCGCCGTTCATCCATCGGCCCACCCTCTACCGCCGCTTTGTGGAGCTGCTTACAGAGCGTTTCCCACCCCGGCGGCAGCTGGGCCGCCTCAAGGAGTTCAGCCACTATTTCAGCAAAAACTATCCCTTTGGCCACCATCTGGCCATGGCCATTCAGAACAGCCACTCCGTGGCCGAGGCCGGCCAAATGGCCGAGAAGTTCTTTGCCCGGCATGATGACCAGAGCACCTGATCCCCCTCTGCGCCGCCGCAGCGCCTGCCCCAGACAAACAACAGCACGGAAGGGATATCTGTCATTTGCACGTTTTTGCTACACCGCAATTTCCGCTTTTTCTCCACACGCCCGCCTCTCGCATTTCTACCACCTGTGGCTGTGAGCTATCTACTTGTTTTTCTGTTTTTATTTTGTTGCATTTGCAGGTCGTCCGCCCTACAATAAAGAGTGGAACCGCACACTATCTCAGGCATGAATTCGCGCTGCCCACAAGAGACATGCGCCAGAGGGATGCACGGAGGAGCTGTGAAATCACTCCCATATAGACAGGTCATCGCCATAGCAATAGCCAAGGCCCGCCACAGGCGACACCATGCCACCATGGATCCGCGCCCCCCGGCCAACCTGGCGTCAGAAATTACCATGGCCTGTCTCAGCACCGTCTTCCTGGCCGGATTGCTTTTTTCAACAGGCGCCCTGCTCTGTCTGGCCATCGTCTCCATCCGCTGCATGATCGCCCTCTGGTAATGTCATTACCGATGCCGCCCCGCAGACCAGACAGACTCGGCATGCCTCCGGTCCTTTTGCGCCGCCCACTCGTTCCGATCCCCGATCATTCAATCCGGTGGCCCGCACCGGGTTGTGCCTCCCTTACCGCTTCAATTTGACACGGGTGCCAACATGGCTCGAAGTTTCTATATCTCCTTTGCCACCATCATCATCACCTGTCTTGGCGCTTTTGCCATTTTCATCTGGCACATAGAACACCGTCTACCCAACGTATCCTATTCCGAGTTTGTCAACAGCCTGGAGCAGAATGAAATACGGAAAATTCATCTGCGCGGCAATGAGGTAATTTTTGTCGACCAGCATAATCGCCGGCTCGCCAGCTTTATCCCGGATATTGCCGCCTTTATGGCCGAGCTGGACGCAAGCCGCATTGAGATGAGTGCTGAACCGCGCCCCCTGGCCCTCTGGCAACTCATCGTCACCTTTCTGGCTGCCGGCTTTACCCTGATGATAATGGCCATCGCCTGGGGCCAGCCCCGTTCGCAACGCCAGGAAGAATCCACCAGCGAATTTGCCAGAGACAAGGTGGTGCGCCTGGCCCCCGGTGAACGCGAGGTGACCTTCCGTGACGTGGCCGGTATCCCGGAGGCCAAGGAGGAGCTCCAGGAGATTATTGATTTTCTGAAGAACCCCAAACTTTTTTCCCGCCTCGGAGCCAGCAGCCCCAAAGGTATTCTTCTCCAGGGAGCGCCCGGCACCGGTAAAACTCTGCTGGCCCGCGCCATTGCCGGAGAGGCGCAGGTCCCTTTTTACAGCATCAGCGGTTCGGATTTTGTGGAGATGTTTGTCGGTGTCGGTGCCTCCCGCGTCCGTGACCTGTTTAAGGAGGCAAAAAAAAATTCCCCCTGTATTATCTTCATTGATGAAATTGATGCGGTGGGCGCCCACCGCAGCCTGGGCAGTGGTGTGGGCGGTCAAGACGAACGGGGCCAGACCCTGAACGCCCTCCTGGTGGAGATGGATGGCTTCAGCCGGTATGACACCACCATTGTTCTGGCCGCCACCAATCGGCCCGACATCCTTGATCCGGCCCTCAGGCGACCGGGACGCTTTGATCGGCAGATCACCATCCATCCACCCGATCTCAAGGGTCGCCTGAAGATTCTCGCCGTGCACGCCACCCTGGTGGAGTTGGCCCGGGATGTTGATTTGGCGGAAATCGCCAGAAAAACTCCTGGATTTACCGGCGCCGAACTGGCAAATCTGGTCAATGAAGCTGCCCTTATTGCCGCCCGCAACGACAAGGATGGCATCTATGAATCGGACTTCCACGCCGCCATCGAACGTATCATGATGGGTGCCGAACGAAAGGGCATGGTTATCAACGCGGATGAGCGCCGCACCATGGCCTATCACGAGGCCGGTCATGCCATTCTGGCCCGCCTGCTTCCCAACACCGATCCCATTCAGAAGATCAGCATTATTCCCCGCGGCAAGGCCATGGGCCACACACAACAGCAGCAACTTACCGATCGCTACACCTATAACAAGGAGTATCTCCTCAATTGGATCACCATTCTGCTCGCTGGTCGGGCTGCCGAGAAAATCGCCTTGACTCAACAAACATCCGGGGCCGAAGATGACCTGCTGCGCGCCACCCAGATTGCCACCAAAATGGTCTGCCAGTGGGGCATGGATGACCAGATTGGTCCCCTGGCTTACAGCCGGGCCGAAGAAGGTTTTTTGGGGGGAGAGAGCCAGATGGTCTTCAGTGAATTCACGGCCCGGGAGATCGACAAGACCGTCCGCCGACTGGTGACGGAGTGCAACAAGATTGCCCACGCCACCTTGCAGAGCCACAGATCCTTTCTCAAACACCTGGCCGAAACTCTACTGCAAACCGAGACCTTGGATAGCGAGGAACTGGAAATAATCTTTGAGTGCTCCCGCACAAAAAAACTGTCAGAAGATGGAACCAATACCCCTCTCTGCGAAAGCAGCTCCTGTCTGGCTGCCGGGTAGCGCCGAGATGGCTGCCGACTGGAGGCGGGCATCCATCTCCGACAGACCGTAAGCGGAAATACAAATTTCCGCAACAGGACCAGATTCAAACATTTCACAATCCTGCCAATCGAAATCGCGGCAATCCTGTCAGCCAAAACTGTCACGTAAATACTTAAAATTACATTGTTTTTTTCTCTAAAGCCCGATATTCTATTTCGCAAAAAGAAGGCGCAGGAGAGATCCTGTTTTTTTGCAAAGCAACCTGACAGAGGCCAAGGGAGGAAAAGAGGTGGTTCAATTATCAGACAGTATTAAAGCATTTATGAAAGGCATGAAGCATAGCAAGGTTTCCCTGACAGGCGCCATCATCACAACCGTTACCTTCCCAATTCTGCTGGTCTCGGTCATTCTCGATCTGCATGGCACAATCCACAACATTTATTTCGGCTTCATAACCTATCTGGTTCTCGGACCACTCTTTATCGCCGGCCTGCTTCTCATATTTATCGGTATCTTTTTTTTCAAGGGCAAGGAGGATATCGGCCTCTTTACCTTTGCCTATCTCAAGGACCAGTTCACCTCTCCTGACCGCTTTGCCAAGCTCAGGAAACTGATCTTTCTGATTACGGCCCTCACCTTTGCCAACATTTTCATCATTGCCCTGACCTCGTACTCCGGTTACCACTTTACTGAATCAGTAGGATTCTGCGCCCAGTTCTGTCACTCTGCCATGGAGCCGGAACACACGGCCTACAAAAATTCTCCTCACTCCAGAGTGGCCTGCGTTGAATGCCATATAGGCAAGGGTGCCGAATGGTTTGTCAAATCGAAAATTTCCGGCTCCCGGCAATTACTGGCCGTGGCCACCGGTAATTTCAGCCGGCCCATCGAGACCCCTATCCACGGTCTGCGGCCCGCCCGCGAAACCTGCGAAGAGTGCCATCGCCCCGAACTGTTCCACGGCGACAAACTAAAGGCCATCGATAAATACCTGCCGGACGAAAACAATACCCATGTCCAAACCGTTTTACTCATGAAGATCGGTTCCGGCGGCTATCGGGGGGCCGAAGCCCATGGTATCCACTGGCACGTCTCCCCGGACAACCAGATTACCTATCGTCATGCGGACCGCGGCCGAGAGCAGATCAGCGAGGTGACGCTCAGCAAGGCGGACGGCACCCAGCTTGTCTTTAGCAGCGACGAATACACATCAGAGCCGCGCGGCGAAAACGAGCACGACGCCGGCAGCCGCCTGATGGATTGCATCGACTGCCACAACAGACCTACCCATATCTATGTCGGCCCGAATGAGGCCCTGGACCATAAGCTGTCCCACGGTGAAATTTCCCAAGACCTCCCCTATATCAAAAAAATGGGGTATGATTTAATCACCCAGGAATATGCCAGTCAGGAAGAGGCGAAGAAGAGCATCGCCACCGGGCTGCGCACCTGGTATGGCCGGAAATATCCGGAGCTGGTGGCAAAGCAGATGCCCCTCCTGGAGCAGGCCATCGCCGGCGTACAGGCGGCCTACACGGAGAATGTCTTCCCGGAGATGCGCATTGGCTGGAACACCTATCGAAATTTCTTGGGGCACAAGGATGATTCAGGCTGTTTCAGGTGCCATGACGATTCCCATGTCACGGCCTCGGGCAAAACCATCAGCCAGGACTGCGACACCTGTCATATCATTCTAGCCGAGGAAGAAGAAAATCCCGAGGTCCTTGCTAATCTCGCTGGGTATTAACCGGTACAGGCGGCAGAGGGTACACTGTCCCCTCTGCCGCATTGGTTTTTTATTATCAACTCCCGCCTGCCTTGGCCCCCTTATTATGGGCGGTCCCGGGCAGGCTCGCGGCGTTGCCAATACAAGAGGATCATTCTATGGCTGTAGATAATGGGCTGCCAATATACCCGATCAGTGTTGCCGCCAAACTCCTCTCCGTCCATCCCAGAACCCTGCGGATCTATGAAGAAGAGGGACTCATCAAACCGGCACGCATGAAGAGCAAACGCTACTACTCCAACAACGATATCGAATGGATCAGCTGTCTGCGCGCCCTGATCCATGACAAGGGCATCAGTATTCCGGGCATAAAAATGCTCCTCGACCTCACCCCTTGTTGGCAGATCACCAAATGTCCGCCTGACAAACGTGAAAGGTGCGAGGCCTATATTGACCGCTCCATTCCCTGCTGGCAACGAACATCATCGGCCTGCCGCAAGGGCATGGAGAGCTGTCAGCATTGCGAGGTCTATATCAAGGCCATGCTTGAGGCAGGCCGGGACCTTGCCGACAGCGGCAACGAAAAAGCCCTCTCCAAGAGCAGCAACGCCTGAGGAGCTACTCTCCAGTTGCGCCACTTCCCTCAAAGCACCTGCCTTCTTCCACTCCACCACTCCATCCGCACAGCTGGCCCTGCCGGTTCCCGGTCCCGCTCCCCTGCCACCCCTTCTGACCAACCCAGCCGAACAACAGATCGACACGTCTTACCAACTGCGGTTTTAAGAATTGCGACACCCGCGACTGACGCCAATGCTCACCCCTGCCAATTCAGGCTTTCCTGACAGCGCAAATTGATAGCTAACTTATTGTTTTTACGCAAAAATTTGCTTGCAGACCTTCCTAAATTCCTTTACTGTGAAATGAAGATCAACTTCATCCAAACCAAAGGAGGGATGCATGAAAATAATGAATATGTTAGTCAAATCAAAGGTCGACAGTGCAGGTCTGGTAACCGACGGTATCGGCACCGATATCCTGAAGGGATCCGCCTGTGGAGCCGGTTTCATGGGAGTTGGCGTGCTGGGGGCCTGGGTGGTCAGCTGCTTTGTCGGCGGTATCATGAGCGCCGGCGGTATCCTCCACTTTGTCGGCAGCTGGTTCAAGGCCGTGTCAGGGATCTAGTGCCCCCATTTCCATCAAGCAATCTGCTGTGCAGCCGACACACCCCGGTTCAATCGCGTCACGCCTGAGGCGGCACACGGCGCCGGTTATCAGAGCGCACAGCTCTCCCCCATCTTGCCACGTTCCGTGTGAGAAAGGGGGCACAGGCAGGACCAAGATTTTCTGAGAATTCGATAAGATTTGATTGCCATGACCAGATATGGCAACGGCGTGCAAGGAAATCGCTTTTTACCGGAAAAGAAGGGTTCACCCGTCAAGAGTGCTGAAAGAGGCCATACGAGACTGGACAAGGCAGATCTTGCCTCACACACCATAGGACACATCCCGCCAGCTAGTGTCTGTCCAGCAAGGGGTCAACTCGGTATTGCGCAGGCTCGCTTACCTGCTTACGATCAAGGAGTGCAAAAAAATAAGTCCTCCTGAAAGAAGTGGGCGTACCGTGCAGACATATGTTTGATATCGCAAGCATTATTTTTTGAGCATGACGAGGTAAGCAAGCTTGCGAGACTCCTGAAGATCGGGAGAAGGGGCCATTTCCGGACAGACATCAGCTCTGGTTTTGGCCGCGGGTATCGATCATAACCAGCCATCGGTCTGGCCAAAATCCTCCTCAACCAACAAGGCCCCCCCCGACAACATCGGGTGCGGGGCCTTGTGATTGCTTTCCTGTGCGGCTCCGGCCGCAAATAACTCCCGTCAAAGCATACCTTTTTGAGCAGCGCCGCAAGATGCAAGTCCTGTTGGCCACGTTACCTTCCGGACCAACTCTGACTTGTCTCCTGCAGGTAGGCAATAAGTTTGCGGTGCCCGGCCGGAAAGGCGTAGTTATCCAACTCATGCGTGGTCACCCAGCGCGCCTCCTGGGCGGCATGCAGGGCCGGCTCCCCCTGATCGGCCAGCAAGTCACAGAAAAAAGCGTGCAGGGTGACGCGGTAATTCATATAGGAGTGCCGCACTGTGGCGATCTTGGCGGTGGGCCGCACCCCCAGCTCGGTTTCCTCCTGATACTCGCGGACCACGGCCTGTTCCGGACTTTCGCCCGGCTCCAGGCAGCCGCCGGGAAACTCCCAGAGATTGGCCCAGACATCATTGCTGCACCGCTTCTGAATGAGAAACCTGCCTCGGCGCTTAACCAGACCGCAGGCCATGTTAATGGCAACCGTGGCCTTGCGCACGGGCAGCACCGGGCGTTCCCCCACCGTGCCGGCCCGCAAGGCCTGGCACCCCTTCTGAAAGGGACAGATACCGCAATTGGCAAGGCCCGGCTTGCAGACCAGGGCGCCGAACTCCATGAGGGCCTGATTAAAGGCACGCGGCTGGGCCGGGGGCAGGAGTTCTGCCACACGGCTGCGGATCTGGCGGATGACAGCCTTGTCTTTAACCGGTTTATCAATATCAAGCAGACGGGCGAAGAACCGCTCGACATTGGCATCCAGCACGGTATGGGGCCGGTTATAGGCAATGGCCATGATGGCCGAGGCCGTATAAGGACCGATGCCGGGCAGCTTGATCAGCTCCTCATAGCTCTCCGGCAGCCGACCACCCTGATCGGCCAGCATCCTGGCGGCCCGGTGCAGGTTGCGGGCCCGACTGTAGTAGCCCAACCCCTCCCACAACTTGAGGAGTTCATCCTCATCAGCCCGTGCCAGGTCGGCGATATCGGGAAAGCGCCTGATAAATCGGGAGAAATAGGCAACCACCCGCTCCATCTGGGTCTGCTGCAGCATGATCTCTGAAATCCAGACATGGTAAGGATGGTAGGTCCGGCGCCACGGCAGATCGCGCTGGTTCTCCTGAAACCAGCGCAAGAGCCGCTTGCTAAAGTTTTGCTCCAGGTATGGCATACTCTTCACACGAATTGAGGTGTTCATCACTGCTTTGCCGGTCAAAATAGCGTTGTCGAATGCCGGCAGAGCCGTTACTTTACAGGCCATGAAACACACAGCAACAATAACCATGGAGCCCATCGCCATTGTCCGCTCCTGTTTCACCGACAAGTTCGGCATCCCGCGCCAGGCCGGTCTGGTGCCGGCCGCCACCGCCAGTTTGGAGATGCTGCCGCCCTATAATCGGCCCGAGGCCGTCCAGGGGCTGGAGGCCTTTTCCCATATATGGGTCTTCTTTATCTTCCACCAGGCCGTGGCGCGCGGCTGGAAAAACATGGTGCGGCCGCCACGGCTCGGTGGCAACAAACGGGTGGGCGTCTTTGCCAGCCGCTCACCGCAACGCCCCAATTTCCTGGGCAGCTCCGTGGTTCGCCTGGAGGAGATTGTCGCCGAGGGCAGCGGCGTTACCATTCATGTCTCGGGCGTCGATCTCCTTGACCGGACCCCGGTTGTGGACATCAAACCCTATGTGCCCTACAGCGACAGTCCGGCAGATGCCGACAACGGCTTTGCTCCACCACCCACATCTTCGCTCGACATCATCTTTGCTCCCGAGGTTCTCGATTTCTGCCAACACTATGAAGAACGACAGGGCCGCCCCCTGCAGCAATTAATCAGCCAGGTCCTGACAAACGACCCGCGGCCCGCCTATCATGAGGATGAGCGTGAGTATGGCCTCACCCTCTGGGATGTCAATATCCGCTTTGCCGTGCACGGCAAGACTATTATGGTCAAGAGCGTGCGGCCCTTATGACCTCTGCGAGGTCTCTCAAAAAACCAGCCCGGCAGCGAGGTTGCCATGGAAATAGATACGATCATCGCCACATTCACCCGAACCACGGCCGGCGTCCTGCCCACATCAGCCCTGCAGGCTGCGGCACGCCGCCAAAAGGAGATCACGCCCCACCTTATCGACCTGCTTGACCGGGCCGGCCGCGATATTGACGGCCTGGCCCAGCGTCGGCATGACTACGGTTTTCTCTATGCCATGTTTCTTCTGGCCCAGTTTCGTGAACCGCGGGCCCTACCGCCCTTGCTCACCTTTTTCAAACAGGGACCAAAGGCCATTGCCCTTACCGGCGATGTGGTCACCGAGAGCCTGGGCCAGCTGCTGGCCGCAGTCAGTGACGGCGAGATCAGCGCCATCCAGGAGCTGGTTGAAGACAACCGTGTCGATCCCTTTGTCAGGGCGGCAGGCATTGAGGCCCTGCTCTGTCTGACCGCCTGGGGGGAAACAAGCCCCACCGGCGTTATCACCTATTTTGGCGAACTGATCAACAGCAGATTGGAACGACAGCCCTCCCATGTCTGGAACTATCTGGCCGAAGCGGGCAGCCGCCTCTGCGGCGCCAATTTCAGCGGCCACCTGAAAAGGGCCTATGACGAAGGGCTGGTCAGCCCGCTCTATATGGACTGGCAAAAGGCGGAGAAACTGCTGAACAGGCCGACAGCGGAAAATCGCGCCGACCTGGAAAATGATGAGGGGCTACAGCCCATAACCGACGTGGTGGCTGAGATGTCGGGGTGGGCCTGTTTCCGGCCCCGGCAGGAGCGCCTCTATCCCCAAAACAGTCGAAAACCCGTTGTCCATACCGGCAAAATCGGCCGCAACGAACCGTGCCCCTGCGGCAGCGGCAAGAAGTATAAAAAATGTTGTTTAGGGAAGAACTGACCAGTACGAAAATATCGTACGCGGCAGATTTTTTACTTCAATTTTGCAAGTGGAAATAACTGTTTCACAGTAAAAGAGTTAAAAGCCGTTTCGGACGTGTGGTTTAATGAGGAGTCAGGAGTCAGGAGTCAGGAGTCAGGAGTCAGGAGTCAGGAGTCAGGAGTCAGGAGTCAGGAGTCAGGGAAAAAGCTTAAAATATGCTGAGTTTTCAGAAAAGAACTTCCGTGGCTTTCCGTGGCTTGCGTGCCTCACAAAAATATCTCCACCCCCTCCTCACTCCCGCATCTTGGGTGCCAAATTCCTCTTCTTGGTGTGCCTGGCGATGCGGGCCATTTTGGCCTTGATCCAGCCATACTGCAGACGATCCAGCCAGGAGAGACACGCCTTATCCTTATAGGCGGCAAAGAGGAGACGGCGGTCATCCTCGTTAAAGAGAGCGGGCGGCAGGGTGAAAAAGAGTTCGGCCAGGGCCTTGACGGGCCAGCGCAGGCGGCGCAGCCGGCTCCTGTCCACCCGCTGCAGATCAAAGAGGGCCACCCGCGGCTCGGCATCATCGAGACCGGCAAGGAGGAGATGGGTGGCATTAAAATCCTGCTGATTGCAGCCGGCAGCATGCATGGCCCGAGCGTAGCGGGCCACGGCGCGCAGAATATTTCTTTTCCGGCCGGCATTGCCGGGCCCGGTCAGCAGACCGGGCCGGTTCAAGACCAGCTCCTCCAGATCAACAAAGGGGGCAAAATCGCGGGTGATCAAAAAAGAGTGCAGCGCCCCTGAGGCCTCCGCGGCAAGACCGGCGGCAACCGGCACGGCAGTGGCCAGGCCACGGCGCCGGAAATCGCAGTAGTTGGCAAACTCCTTCAATCCTTCGCTGTCCTGGGGCAGGCAGCGCTGCTGGACATGCTTCTTGATAAAAAGGCCCTGCGGCTCTGCCTTGTCCGCCGCCGCCGGCAGCGCCAGACGACGGATCTCCAAACCGGGTCGTTCCTTGATGACCTCGCCGTCGCGGCAGTGCCAGATGGCCTGAAAATCCCCCAGGCCACAGGCGGCCAGGTAGGCCTGCCAGCGCCCATTTATCCGCAGAACATGATCCGGTGCCGGCGCAACCTCCAGGACCTCGATTTCAGCCTGATATTCATCATGCATGGCAGCCATCAGCCCTTTTTCTTCCCGACAGCAAGCCTTTCCAGGATCTCGGCAACCACCTGGGGCCGATTGCCGAGATCCTGCCTGGTGCTGTAGCGCACGGCATTATCGTGCCAGAGCCGGCGTTTTTCCGGATCATACATGCGGGCCAGGGCCCTGTTCATCTCGTCCTGGGCAAAGGGAGCAGAATCAAGCACCAGACCGCTCTCCGCAGCCAGGACGTGCTCACTGTAGCCGCAGGTGGCCGTTGCCAGCACCGGCACCCCGGCCACCAGGGCCTCAACAATGGCATTACCGGTATTCTCGGTGAGTGACGGTTGCAGAAGCAGATCAGCCGCTGCCAGAAAGGAAGGCACGTCATCACGACCCCCCAGGAAACGGACCTGATTGCCGACACCAAGACGGCCGGCCAGCTTCAGGTACCATTTCTCCTTGCCGCGCCCGATGATATAAAGAAAGCTGTGACGGCGAAGATCCGTGGGCAGGGCGGCCAGGGCGCGGATGGAACGCTCCACCCCCTTGGTGTGAAAGTTGGAGCCGATCATCAGCAGCATGGTCTCCATCTCCTGCAGGCCCAGCTGCTGCCGCAGCCGCCTGCGGTTCTCCGGCCCCATACGGTTGCGGATGGCCGCGACATCAACACCGGGGGGGCCATAATAAAAGCGAGCCTCAGGGGTGTGATAGACGGCCTGGTAGTTGCGCTTTTCCTGGCCGGCCAAATAGATGATGGCAGTACTGGAATCGGCGGCGAAAACCGCCTTCTCAAAGGCGGCCAGCCGGCGATAGCGGGGTGTCAGTCTCGTCAGGAAACCGCGCTGCCGGCTAATACGCGCCTCGTAACAGACATCAGCGGCGTAATAGACATCCAGATCCGGCATCTTGTTAAAACCAACCAGCAGATCATGGTCACTGCCGACCAGGGCGGCTTGCAGTTGCCGATGAAACGAGGCGGCCCGACCATGATTGGTGAGGCCGGTTGCCGAGAGACCATGAACTGTCAGGCCGGGCACCTGCTCGCCCTGCCAGCTCATGGTATAGACGTCAAGATCATGGCCGCGGGCCAGGCACTGCCGGCTGATGGCCAGAAAATCGCGCTCCAGGCCGCCAAAGGGAAAATAGTTAAAGAGGCAAAAGGCAAACTTCATAGACCGCCATCCTCCTGCTGGACGGCCAGTTCGTCAACAACCGCAGCCAGACTCTCGACAAGAGGAGGCATGGTGATCTGCAGGCGGCCGGCCAGCTTCCCGCAATCAAGCACGGAATAGGCGGGTCGTTTGGCCGGGGTGGGGTAATCGGCGCTGGCAATGGCAAGCACCTGTTCCACCTTGAGGGGGATACGGCCCTGACAGAGAGCAAAGAGCTGCTCGGCAAAACCATGCCAGGTGGTGACTGTGGCACCGCAGCAATGATAGGTACCCCAGTGACAGGTACCGGCGGCTATCCGGTCGGCCAGAGTCAAAAGGACGCCGGCCAGATCCGCCGCTGCCGTGGGGCAGCCCCACTGGTCCGCCACCACCTTGAGTTGACGATGCTGCCGGGCCAGGCGCAGCATCGTCTTGACAAAATTATGGCCATGCACGCCGTAGACCCAGGAGGTGCGCAGGATGACATGTTCAGGCAGCACTTCCCGCAGCCGCCGTTCGCCACGCTCCTTGCTGCGGCCATAGACACCCAGCGGCGCCACTGCATCGCTTTCCAGATAGGGCCGGACGCCGGTACCGTCAAAGACGTAATCGGTGGAGAGGTGGATGAGGGGAATATGCCGCGGCCTGCAGGCCTCGGCCAGCCGAGCCGGACCATCGCCATTAACGGCCTGGGCCAACTCTTCCTCCTCCTCGGCCCGATCCACGGCGGTATAGGCGGCGCAATTGATCAACAGATCCGGCCTGTGGCAGGCCACGGCATGGCCTACCGCCTGGTGATCGGTGATATCCAGGGCAACACGATCAAGACCGATGATCTGCCGCGCCCCCTTTGCCGCCTGGCGGTTCAGCTCCCAACCCACCTGGCCATTTATACCGGTTACAAGAATTTTCATTGTGGCAAGGCTGTCTGCCCCTCAGGGCCCTTCATATTTGGGCAGGTGCTGCCGGGGAATATCCTTGAGACAGGGATGTTTTTGATCCTTGTCGGACAGCGCAAAGTCATGACCCGGCCAGGGAATGGCCAGGTCGGGATCGGAAAAGAGTATACCGGCCTCGGCCTCCGGCGCATAGTAATCGCTGCACTTATACATGAAGACCGCCTCCTCGCTCAACACCACAAAGCCGTGGGCAAAGCCGGCTGGCACAAAAAACTGCCGCTTGTTGTCGGCAGAGAGCTCAACCGCCACCCATTTGCCGAAGGTGGGCGAACCCACCCTGATATCAACGGCAACATCATAGACCGAGCCCAGCACCACCTGCACCAGCTTGGCCTGATCATGCGGATGCTGAAAATGGAGACCGCGCAGGGTGTGACGGCCCGATCTGGACAGGTTGTCCTGGACAAAGGCGCATTCGATGCCGAGCGCTGCATATTCCTGCCGTTGATAGGTCTGCATGAAAAAGCCGCGCCGGTCGCTGAACACCCGGGGCGCCAGAATAAGGGGACCGGCTATCCCTGTCTCAAAAACCTCCATCAGACCTGCTCCTTGCTGATAAGCCGCATCAAATAATCACCATAGCCGTTTTTTAGCAGGGGCCGGGCCAGCTCCTCCAGCTGCCGACCATCAATATAGCCCATGAAGTAGGCGATCTCTTCCACACAGGCCACCTTGAGTCCCTGCCTCTTTTCAATGATTTCGATAAATTGTGACGATTCCATCAGGGACTCATGGGTGCCGGTATCAAGCCAGGCAATACCGCGGCCCAACTTTTCAACCTGCAACTCGCCCAGCTCCATATAGGCCCGATTGACATCGGTGATCTCCAACTCGCCCCGGGCCGAAGGCCGGATGGCAGCGGCAATATCCACCACCCGCTGATCGTAGAAATAGAGGCCGGTGACTGCGTAGTTGGACTTGGGCCGCGTCGGCTTCTCCTCAATATCAACGACCTGCCCCTGCTCATCAAAGTCGATCACACCGTAGCGCTGCGGATCAGTGACCTGGTAACCAAAGACCGTGGCGCCGCTTTGCCGCTGCGAGGCACGCATCAGTTTATCGCTGAGGCCGTGGCCGTAAAAGAGATTGTCACCGAGAATCATGCAGACATTATCCGAACCGATAAAGTGCCGCCCCAGGATAAAGGCCTGGGCCAGGCCCTCGGGACGCGGCTGCTCCACATAGGAAAAAGAGAGGCCCCACTGGCTGCCGTCGCCCAGCAGTTGCCGAAACTGGGGGAGATCATGGGGGGTGGAGATGATCAGAATCTCGCGGATACCTGCCAGCATCAGCACGGAGAGGGGATAGTAGATCATCGGCTTGTCGTAGACCGGCAACAGCTGCTTGCTCACCACCTTGGTAATGGGGTAGAGGCGGGTACCGGAGCCGCCTGCCAGAATAATGCCTTTCATCAGCCTGCCCTCCTGTCGTAGTTGAGTTCCAGCCACTGCCGGTAGTCGCCCGACTTGACGCCCGCCACCCACTCCTGATGCTCCAGATACCAGGTCACTGTGGCGGCCAGGGCGTCGCTGAAGGCATGGGCCGGCTGCCAGCCCAGCTCGTTTTTGATCTTGTCGGCGTCAATGGCGTAGCGAAAATCATGGCCGGGCCGGTCGGTGACAAAGGCAATGAGCGACTCAGAGCTGCCCGGCTCCCTGCCCTGCCTGGCATCGACAATGCGACACAGTTCCCGGACGATCTCCAGGGTGGTGCGCTCGGCGCCGCCACCGATATTATAGGTCTGGCCCGGCCGCCCCTTTTCAAAGACCTGCAACAGGGCCTGGCAATGATCCAGCACGTAGAGCCAGTCGCGGACATTGCTGCCGTCGCCGTAGACCGGCAGGCTTTTCCCGGCCAGGATGTTGTCGATCACCAGGGGGATAAGCTTCTCGGGAAACTGATAGGGGCCGTAGTTATTGGAACAGTTGGTGATAAGGATGGGCAGGCCATAGGTGCGGCCGTAGGCCCGGACAAAATGGTCCGAGGCCGCCTTGGAGGCGGAATAGGGGCTGGAGGGATCATAGGGGCTGGTCTCGCTGAAGGCGCCGTCAGGCCCCAGGCTGCCGTACACCTCGTCGGTGGAGACGTGGTGAAAGCGAAAATCCGCCGGCCGCCCCTGCTCCTGCCAGGCGGCCAGGGCGGCCTGCAACAGGGTGCAGGTGCCGCCGACATTGGTATCGACAAAGGCCTGCGGACCGGTGATGGAACGATCCACATGGGATTCGGCGGCAAAATGGATAACGCCCCGGCAGGCATACTCCTTGAATAGACGGGTCAGAAGAGCGCCGTCGCGGATATCGCCATGAACAAAGTGGTGGCGGGCCTGCTGCTCCGGCGGCAGATCCGCCAGATTGGCCAGGTTGCCGGCATAGGTCAGGGCATCAAGGTTGAGCACATGCCAGTCAGAGCGCCTCTTCAGCACTTCCCGGATAAAATTGGCGCCGATAAAGCCGGCGCCACCGGTTATTAATATATATTTTCTCTGCATATCTGCTTGTTGTTAGAGGATCGTTACAACTTTTCAAAAAAGCGGTCATCGCCCATTTCCTGGAACTTGGTGTAGCCCAGCCCGGCCATGAACTCCTCAATGGTGGCCAGATTCTCGGCAAAGACCTCAACCTGGAGCACACAGCCGTTATCAGTGAGCAGCCCTGTCATGCCCTGCAGGGCCTGGAGCTCATGACCTTCCACATCCATCTTGATAAAAATTTTCCGGTCCGCGTAGTGGAAATTTTCATCAAATCGCATGATACCGATGGTGGTCTTCCGGTAATCCTTGCCCTTGGTGGTGGCTGGTGCTGTTTTGCCGATCCGTGACTTACCGGTGCTGCTGCCCTGCTGCTGGAGGAACTCCACGCCACCTGTCGCATTGCTCAAACCGGCATCATATACCTTGATGCGATCAACGAAGTTATTCAGCAGAATATTGGTGCGGAACTGGTAGTTATTGCGACGATCGGGCTCAAAGGCGAGAATTTCCGCCACCTTGTCGGTTCGGGCAGCCAACAGCGAATAGAGACCGATATTGGCGCCGACATCGATAAAGAGGTCAAAGCCACCCTCCCGCAGGGCGCCGGTAAAAAAAGCAAACTGCTCCTCTTCATAGGGTTCTTTAATGATCAACCTTCTATCGATGTAGTTTGCATAGTTAAGCAACAAGCGCAATCCCAGACGCTTATAGATCTTCAGGCAGCTCCTGCGTCCGTAATTACGGTAAATAATCTTGCGAATTTTCTTTTCAAGCTTTGTCATGAAAAACCAGGGGGAAGATATAAGGCCATCTTGAATAATTAGATAATTTGTTCGAGTTTGAGAAGCATAGAAAATAAAAACCGGAGCATATCGGGCATATGTGAGGATTTTTATTTTCGTAGCGCCGAAAAAATCGGGCAGGTAAGCGAGCCTGCGAGACTCCGAAGTAGCAATTATTCAAGATGGCCTAAAAGAAGAAAAGCACTTTTTCCAGCCACCTATTTACTGTAATAGTCCGCTGATAGCCAGCCTAACCAAGAAAAAAATGCACCATCCCGCCGTAAGAGTGCCAGAAGATAGCCAACCTGCCGCGCCTGCAACCAGCCGCTTTCCCCCTTGCCCTGCCAGGCCCTCTATTATATATAGGGACGATCACCTCTGCCGGGAGAAGACCAATCAACAAACAAGCCGCCGTCAACCCCTCTAAAACCTCGAGCCGCCTGCTGCTCCTTCTCTACCAATGGCTCTGGAGTCTTGTCCTGCCCTGTCTGCGTTTCAACTCCAGACTACAAAGCGGCTATGATCAACGGACCCTGCGCACCCCGCTGCCGGCGGCAGACCTCTGGATCCAGGCGGCCTCGGTGGGCGAGGCATATCTGGCCCGGCAGCTCATGACATCCTTGCAGCCCTGCCAGCCCCTCACCATCCTGATCACCACCAACACCAGCCAGGGCTATGATATCCTCAACCGCACCAAAAACGAGGCCGGTCCGACACTTAGAGTCGCTGTCGGCTATTTCCCCTTTGACAAGCCCTCCCTGATGCATCAAGCCCTGAGCGCCGTTGCGCCGCGGGCCGTGGTCCTGCTGGAGAGCGAGCTGTGGCCCGGCCTCATGGCCGCCTGCAAGGCAGAGGGGGTCAAGCTGGTGGTGGTCAACGGCCGCATGACCGAGCGCAGCCTGCAACGCTATCTGCACTGGCCCGCCATTTGGCGCGACCTTCGCCCCCACGCTGTCCTGGCCATGTCACCGGCGGACGGCAAGCGCTTTGCCGCCCTGTTTGGTGAGGAGATTGTCGAGACCATGGCCAATATGAAGTTTGACACCCTGCAAAGCCGGCAACCACCTGCAGGTGCGGCCGCCAACCCGCTGCGCACCATTGTTGAGACCACGGAAAAGTTTGTCGTCCTGGGCTCGGTGCGTCAGGAGGAAGAAAAGGAGGTGAGCCGCCTCCTGTGCCACCTCTGCCGCCGGGACCCCAGGCTGATCATCGGTCTCTTTCCGCGTCACATGCACCGCCTGCGCCATTGGCAGCAGGAGCTCACTGCCCGCCATCTCCCCTGGCAACTCCGTTCCCAATGCCGGCACGCCGTGCCGGCCGGAACCATCATTCTCTGGGACACCATGGGTGAACTGACCAAGGCCTACGATCTGGCCCGCAGCGTCTTTGTCGGTGGCAGCCTGGCACCGGTGGGCGGCCAGAACTTTCTGGAACCGTTGAGCAGCGGCATCAGGCCGGTGATCGGCCCACATTGGCGCAACTTTGCCTGGGTGGGCAGAGAGATCATCGAGCAGGGCCTGGTCCATGAGGCCCGCACCTGGCAGGAGGCGGCCGCCTACCTTCTGGAACAGGCAGAGCAGCTCCCTGACCGACCACGCACCACCGAGGCCCTGCGCCTCTTTATCGCCGATCGCCAGGGGGGCACGACCAAGGCCTGCCGAAAAATTATGCGCCTGCTCGCCGCGCCATGAGCATCGGGCCATTATTTTTCCGACGCCAACGCAGAGCAGGGCGGTTTTTTTCCCCCGATAATGGTATGGTTGCTCTTTTGTTCACCACCCATAACCGTCAACCCTTTGCCTTGTGCCCACGAAAAATCACACCATGACTGCTCTGCCCAAATGTTACGGCATTATTCCCACCCGCTACGCCTCTTCCCGCTTTAAGGGCAAGCCCCTGGCGGCCATCCTCGGCAAACCCATGATCTGGCACGTCTACACCCGGGCCAGATCATGTCCGGAACTTACCGAGGTGGTACTGGCCACCGATGATGAACGCATCTTTCGTGCGGCCGAAGAGTTGGCCATTCCGGTGCTGATGACCAGCACCGACCACTCCTGCGGCACGGAACGTGTCCTGGAGGCGGCTCGACTCATGAAGGTACCGGCAGACGGTGTTGTCCTCAATATCCAGGGGGATGAACCGGCGCTGGAGCCGCAGATGCTCAGCGACCTGCTGGCCCCCTTTGCCGACCCCGGCGTGCAGGTAACCACCCTGGCCCACCGGATCAGCGCCGAGCAGGCCCTTGATGCCGATCAGGTCAAGGTGGTGGTGGCCGCCGATCAACGGGCCCTCTATTTTTCCCGATCACGGATCCCCTATCCCCGCGACGGCAAGGAGGAACCTTATTTCGGCCACATCGGCCTCTACGGCTTCCGCATGCAGGTACTGGAAGAATTTGTCGGCCTGGCCAAAGGTGCCCTGGAACAGCGTGAAAAACTTGAACAGCTCCGCCTCCTGGAGAACAACATTGGCATCCGGGTGGTGGAGACCATCCACAAGGGCTACGGCGTTGACCGGCCGGAGGATATTGCGGTTGTTGAGGGGATGCTACGGAAAAAGGGCGGCCCGGCAACCGATTGACAGGACCTGCCGACCGGAAGGGAACTACGGGAAAGGATAGCCCTGTGCCGCCAAGCGGCCGGCCACACTCTCGGCAAAGGCGACAAGCTCACTGTTGTTGCAAAAGGCATTTGCCCGTTCCTTATTCACCTTGTCGGTCATTGCCACCAGCTTCTCATGAGCGACCGGCGGCAGCCGGCAAAAATCCACCATGGCCTGCAGGCGCGGCACCGGATCGGCGAGGAACTCTTCGTAGCAGACCTCCAGGCCATCATCGGCCATGGCCGCCATATGGCGTCGCGCCTCGCTGATATATTCCTCCCACAGGGAGAAACTGCCTTCCAGGGATGAACACCGGATCGAATCCCCCACGCCGCGCAGGGTCAACTCCCTCCAGAAACGATAGCGGGGACGATATCTGCCCTCCGCCCATTTTCTCTGACTGCGTTCCAGGATCTTCTCATGTCTGGTTTTCAGACTATTGGCCACATCCACGCCATTGCGATGTACATGGATAACCCTGGCCCCGGGAAAAATCTCGCGCCAGACCGGCAGGGTAAAGGTGGTGCGTGGGTCCTTCCAGCCCCATGGCAGATGCAGCTGCATGGCCGGACCGCGCTGCTGCAGAAGACGCTTGCCCAGATAGGAAACCATATACCTGGATTGCAGAATATTACGCAGATAGCCCACCGTCAGATTGTGGACGATATCGTTATCAAAAAAGGTGGAGAAATCGCGGGGATTATCCCAGGAGCAGCTGTTTTGCTCCATGAGCCAGTTGTTGAGTTTGATAAAGAGCAGCGCCTCATTATGCCGATCCTTCCGTACCCCCAGAAAGAGCCCGAGCTCTTCGAGCATTCGGGCTATCATGGATGTCCCGGACCTGTGCATGCCGATAATAATGATCGGCGCAAATCTCTTCATCTCACAACCCTTTGGCCTGTTGCCCTGCAGCACACTTCATCAACGACTCTTCCCCTTTTTAAGACCGCCTGCCGTGGTGGTGAGCGGCAAAAGGCAGCATAGCAGCTAGAACTTGTAAATTCAAGGAAGAGAGAGTACCATTGGCAGCCAGTCGAGGCCCGCCTTTTCCCTCAACAAAAGGTGTTTCCTTCTTAATCTCTTTACCCCTTTTCTTCAATCCTCTATTTACCCGCAGGTATGCTACTTCATGGGACAATCCGTTCTCTCCCAATTTACCGATAAAAAAATCTGGGAATTGATGCGCCCTTACATGCCCCGTGTGCTGGCCGCCGTCTTTTTCAGTCTGGCGGCCTCCGGGGCCAGCGGTGCCATTGCCTGGCTGGTCAAGCCGGTGATTGATTCCATCTTTGTCGAGCAGAACTACGACATGCTCACCTGGCTGCCCATGGCCATCATCGGCGCCTATTTTTTCCGGGGCAGCTGTCAGATGGTCTACTCCTATCTGATGCGTTCGGCCGGCATCAAGCTGGTACGCGACACCCGGGTCCGCCTCTACAGCCACCTCCTCTACCTGCCCAGCGCCGCCCTGGGTACCGAATCGTCGGGCAAGATGATCTCCCGCATCTTGAATGACGCGGCGGTCTTACGCTCCCTGGTCTCTGATACCCTCCTCACCATCTTCAAGGAGCTGCCCACCATCGTGGTCCTCCTGGCCGTTGCCTTCTACCGGCGCTGGGATGTCACCCTGCTGGCCCTTGTTGCCGTGCCGGCCATTGTCAGCTCCGCCAGTCGGCTCGGCAAAAAGGTCAAGGCCAAGCGCGACCAGGCCCAGCAGACCGTGGCCACCTTAACGCACCGCATCAGCGAGGCCGCCACCGGCGCCAAGGTTATCAAGGTATTCGGCAGCGAAGCAACCATGGCCGATCAATTTATCCAGGAGAGCCAGAGCAACTACCGCCGCGAGGTAAAAATCGTGCGCTTCCGGGAGATCGCCAAGCTGGTGGTGGACCTTTCCACCGGTATCGGCGTCGGCCTGGTTATCTGGTACGGCGGCAATCTTGTCACCACAGGCGTCATTACCAGCGGCGATCTCTTCTCCGCCCTCGGAGCGGTGGCCATGGTCTTTTCACCGGTAAAACAGCTGGGTAACTCCTATAGCGTCTTTCAGGAGATCCGCGCCGCCCTGGAACGCATCTCCTGGCTGGAAGAGATGGAAGAAGAAACCAGCGGCGCCACGCCCCTGGCCGACTTCAACAGAGAGATCCGCTTCGAGGATGTCTCCCACCGCTATCGGCCCGACGGCGAACTGATCCTGCACAACATCAACCTTACCATCGGCAAGGGGGAGGTGGTGGCCATTGTCGGGGCCAGCGGCGCCGGCAAAACCACCCTTATTGACCTGCTGCCGCGCTTCTACGATCCGGTGGAGGGCAAGATCCTTATTGACGATGTCGATATCCGGGAGATCCGGGTGGCGGATCTGCGCCGGCAGATCGGCATGGTGAGCCAGGATGTCATGCTCTTCAATGATACGGTGCGGGCCAATATCAGCTTCGGCAGCCCGGATGTGGGGCAGCAGCAGATTGAAAAGGCGGCCCGCCTGGCCTTTGCCCATGACTTCATCAGCGAACTGCCGGAGGGCTACGACACCCTGCTGGGTGAACGAGGCCTTAATCTCTCCGGCGGCCAGCGTCAGCGCCTGGCCATTGCCCGGGCCATTCTCAAAAACCCGCCTATCCTCATCCTGGACGAGGCCACCTCTGCCCTGGATGCGGTTTCCGAACAATTAGTACAGCGGGCCTTGGATCAGCTCATGCAGGACCGCACCACCATTGTCGTGGCCCACCGCCTCTCCACCATCCGCAATGCCGATCGCATCGTGGTCATGGAGCACGGCCGCATCATCTCCCAGGGCAGCCACGCCGAACTGCTGTCCTCGTCGACCCTCTACCAGGAGCTCTACAACTCCTACAACCAAAACAAAGAAATCCATTCATGATAGATTGCCACGGCACCAGATTTGAACCCCTCGACCAGGGTAACGGCCTCTGGATCTTTAAAAAATGGCAACCCCTTTTGAAGGAGGCCGGCCTTGTAGAATTTGCCGATTTCTGCCGACTGACCGGCAAGGAAATGGACCGTAACCACCGCAGTGTGGTCTATCGCCTGGAACTGGGTCCGAACAAGGCGACCTTCTACCTCAAGCTGCACACCAATTATTACAAAAAAGGGCTTGGCACATTTTTTCGCAAGAGGCCCTACACTTTGATTGAATTAGCAAACATATTAAAATACGCAAAGGCCGGCCTCGGCGAACTGGAGCCGGTGGCCTGGGGCTGGCAGCCTGGGCGCCCCGAAGGGGATGTCAGTTTCCTCCTTATCAAGGAGCTGACAGGCTACAAATCACTCTCCGACTGGCTGGCGGATCCGGCCTGCGCCACGGCCGGACAACGGCGACCGCTGGCTCGGGCCGTGGCCCGCATGATGGCCACCATGCATGAGCACGGCCTGGCCCATATCGATCTTTTTGCCTGGCACGTCTTTGCCAAAAAAGAGGGGGATGAGTGGACCGCCCACCCCCTTGACCTGGAACGCACCAAAAAACAGGGCTGCCTGCCGTGGTCACGGATTCTCGCCCGGAACAGACAGGCCAATGATCTGGCCGTCCTTCACCTCACCGTGCCCTGGCCGCAAACGAGCTGGAGTGAACGGATGCGCTGCTTTCATGACTACTGCATCTTTCGCCAATTGCCGGCGGGCGACCGCCATTTTCTTGCCCGGGTCCTGACCATTGCCAGACACCGGGGCCGCAAGGGCAAATTTCAATTTTACGGCGTGGCTGAAAAGCTGCGCGGTAAATAACGAGACCCGGCAGAGCCCACCATCACCTCCGACAACACCATGAGTTCACCTCCCCTTGTCAGCATCGTCATCCCCTCATACAATCATGCCCGCTATGTCGGCCAGGCCATTGAAAGCGTTCTGGACCAGTCATGGCCGGCCCTTGACCTGATTGTCATTGATGACGGTTCCACGGATAAAAGCGTCCAGGTCATCAATGACATCCTGGCCAGACGGGGCAATTTCCGCTTTGTCCATGGCCATGCCAACCAAGGGCTGATGAACTCGCTCAATATGGGTCTGGAGATGGCCAGGGGTGATTATTTCTGCGAACTGGCCTCGGATGACTATCTGCCGAGCAATAGTATAGAAAAAAGGGTTCTTTTTCTGGAAGGGCACCCGGATCATGTGGCGGTCTTCACCGACGGTTTTTCCGTGCAGGGCGACACCTGCACCGAAAAAACCATCCTCGACCACCAGAGACGCGACCTCTTCAAACAAAACGACCCCATCCCCGCCCTGCTCAACGGCACCCTGCCGGTCTTTGCCACCGGCCTCTTCCGCACCGAGGTCATGAGAAGTCTGGGCGGTTTTGATCCGCAATTCCGCTGCTACGAAGATCTGGAGATGCCTGTCCTGCTATGCCGGGCCGGCAAGGTGGGCCTGCTGGCGGAAGCGCTCTTCTGCCGCCGGGAGCATGACACCAACACCTCCACCACCACCGCCACCATCAAGACGGACAAGATCCTCTGGTATCGGAAGCTGCTGGCCAATGCAGACTTCGCCGCATATGCCCCCCTCCTGCACCGCCGGTTGCGCCGTGCCTACCTCAAGCTGGGCCGCCATCTCACGGCAACCCGAGGCGGCACTGCCGCCGAACGCGCCTTGTTACAAGGAGGCTGGCCCTATGCCTTCAGAGACATCCGCCTGCTCTATCATCTCCTGAAATGGCGGGTCTGAAAAACCAAAGAAAAGAGACTCAATCCCCTGCCGCTGCCAGGTCGATCTTTTTGATGACCCGGGCCGGGTTGCCCGCGACCACCGTAAAAGGCGGCACATCACGAGTCACCACACTATTGGCACCAATCACCGAACGTTTGCCGATGCGCACCCCCTTCAGGACAACCGCACCGTAGCCCAGCCAGCAGCCATCCTCTATAACCACGGGCGCACTGCGCAGCTCCCTGATCAGGGCCGCCGGCACATGCGGGTCATCATAGATATGGTCATGATCGGTGATAAAGACATTATCGGCAATCATCACCTGTCGGCCAATGCTGATTGACTGGGCGGCGGCAATCTTGCAACCCTGCTGCAGACTGCTCTGATCATCGATACGCAGCCGAACGGCCGCGCCGTGTTTCCGCATCCGCCGGACACTGAGCTGACAGCCTGTCCGGATCAAGACCTTTGAGCCCAGGGCCATGGCCCTGGGATTATGCCATACCGATTTTCGGTCAATCCTGGTATGGCTGCCCAGCTCACCAAGGCGATTGCGCCAGTAGAGGCGGCTGAAAAAATGCTCTATTTTTCGCAACACCTTTTTGATATTCACAACAAATCACACTGTCGGCATGAGGCGTTTTTTAGAGAGAACCCACCCTGGGCAGCATTACCACCAGGCCCTGACCGCCTCTTGCAAGGGTGGCAAGGCCGCTTCCGGCAAGGGGTCAGTCGCCCGTGAGGGGGCAAGATGGCCTTTGCTGCTGTTATCAGGGCAAGGGAGCATGTCGACCAGACACTAACCGGCAAGCACCTGCCGGTAAAGCCGTGCCATGTGGTCGATCATGGCCTGACCGCTGAAGCGTTGAATATTCTCGGCCACATGTTCCACCGCTTGCCGGCGCTGCACCGCAGACCATTGTACCACGTTTTTCATGGCCTCCCCCAGCTCTTTATCATGGCGCGATGCCACCAGAAAAGCGTGGCCCTGATCGGCCAACTCCCGCAGGATTTCGGGGATACCACCGACCCTGCTCGCAACCACCGGCAGTTCTGCGGCCAGGGCCTCCAAGATGGCCAGGGGAAACCCCTCATGCAGCGACGGCATGACAAAACCGTCCAGGGCCTTGAGGAACATGGGCACCTCGGCTATATGGCCGAGAAAGGTTACCTGGTCGGCAATGCCCAGGTCGTCGGCTTGGGCAGCCAAGGAGTCATGCAGATCGCCGTCTCCGGCCAGGGCCAGGTGGCAGCCCAACTCTCCCAGGCCGGCTGCGGCCCAGGCAGCCAACAGGGTCTGATGATTCTTGACCGGCGCCAGACGCCCCACCGCCCCCCAGATCCAGGCCTGTTCAGGCAGGGCAAAGAGGCGACGCGCCTCCTTTTTATCCAGACCACTGCCCTGAAAACGTTTAATATTGATGCCGTTATAGACCACCTCGACCCGTTGCGGATCAAGCCAGGGATTCTGCGCAACGATATCGCCCTTAACGGCGCCGGATACGGCAATGATACGGCTGAGGCGCGGCCAGAGCAAGCGGTTGGTTATTTTGCGGAACAGGCCGCGGGAGCGCTCCAGGCCATGCACGGACGAGATAACCTTGAGGCGCTCATGCCTGCGGGCCGTAAGGGCGGCATAAACGGTGGCTTTATGGCGATGGGCATGGATAATATCAACGTCATTCGCCGCCACCAGAGACGAGAGCTGTCTGACGACACGTGAACGGAATGTCCTGAGTCGCCCTTTTTTATGACCGAGCCAATGCACCTGATAACCGGCATCGTGCAGTACCTCGCGGGGCGGGGCCTGGCCGCTCATAAAACAGATAATATGATGATAGCCGGCCGAGAGCCCCATTACCACCTGGTTGAAAAGCTCATAGTCGCCTTTGAAGCTGCTCCAGAGATGGAGAATTGTTATTTCCTTGTCACTTTTTTCCACGTGTCACCGGGCATCAGGGATGAATTATCTTTGCCTAACTTTTTTGTTCAACAGATAGCATCCTGGTCGATCCTGGTCAAGGCACAATAGATATTCAGGTATCTTGCCGCCTCACCAGGCCAGCCAGGCCCGCAGGTATTTACTCAGAAAGCTCCAGCGCCGAAGATGAGCGGGATGGATCCGGATGGCCTCTTTATAGACCGTCCGGGCCTCCTGATAGCGCCCGGCATAGTAGAGGGCCCGGCAGAGGCTCAGGTAGCGACTGGAACGGAACTCCTCCTTATAGGCCATGCAGGCGGTGGGCAGGATGGCGGCATCAAAGAGCAGATCGGCAATGACGGCGCAGGTGGCCTTGATGGAATCTATATTATGGCGGCAGCTCGCCCGGCGTTTATGGATGGTGACCACATAGTCGTCCAGGGCCCGGCAGTTATAAAGGGCAAGGATCTGCGCAAAAAAGACCAGGTCCTCGTTGTTGCGAATGGTCTCCGGATAGCGCAGACGAGCAAAAATCTCCCGCCGCATGACGCCCTCACCCTGGGAGAGGCCGAAGCGGCCCCTGATGTAGCCCAGAAAATTATCCAGTTTATTGTCGGCAAATGGGGGTCTGCCATGTTTCTTTACCCGGCCCTCTTCATCCCGGGAATAATGGCCGGCCCAGAGAAAATCAACTCCGGGGTTATGCTCCAGCTCTTGGGCAAAGCGAGCCAGAGCGCCGGGCTGCAGCTCGTCGTCGTCATCAAGAAAGAGCAGATAGCGACCGCAGGAGAGCTCAACCCCCTGGTTGCGGGCCGCACCAGGCCCCCTGTTGTCCTGCCGCAGGGAATGAACCCTGCCGCGGGCGGCGGCCACCAGCTCTTCAATGACCTGTGGCGTCGTATCGGTGGAGCCGTCGTCCACAATGATTATCTCAACGTCCTGACATGACTGCGCAAGCACCGAGTGCACGGCTCGCTCCAGCCGCTGGCCGCCGTTATAGGTGGGAACAATCACCGAAAAAAGCATTTCCTAATCCAGCCGGACCGCATACGGATCAATATCATGCCTGTTGTGCCGGGCCAGGGCCTTGCTGATGTGCGGCATGATTTTCTCCGGTAGTTGACGGCTGTTCGCAAAACGCATATTGCTGTACTCCTTGATAAATTTCCTGATATCAGCGGCCGGCACCCCCTGTTCAAGCATATCAACAACAAAGCGACTGACATCCTTGATTATGCTGCGATGCCAGGGCTGCTTTACATGGGCGGCGCCGTCAAGGTCGATGAAGAGCACGGCAGCGCTCTCCACATCCACCATGATGTTGGCCCACTTGGTGTCGCCATGACAGTAGCCGTTGTTGTGGAGTCTGGCCAGGTAAAAGGCGACGTGCACAAAGAGGTGTCGTTCGGCAAGACGACCAATGAGCTGCGGCTCTTTCCTGGACAGGGAAAGCAGATCTTCCTTGGCACCGGCATGCGCACTGAAAAAATAACTGTCCCGGCGCCACAGACCATGACCGGCCAGCAGGTAGCCCATGGGCCGGGCAATGGGAATGCCCAGGGCCAGAAAATGTTGGCTCAATCGCCAGAGACGCGGCGGCCTTTCAAGACCGCACCATACCTTGAGCAGGGCAACCAGCCCCCGCCTCCTGAACCTTTTGGCCACCACCAACTCATGGCCGGCAGCAAGTGCTTTGACCTGGATAGCGCTATCCTTTTTATAAAATCGTCCCTGCCCGTACCAGTGCAGTAGATCATCGCCCGCCTCAATACGGCGGCCCAGCGGCGTGTACGGATCATACCAGCCAGTGCCGTCTGCCGAGTTTATGGGCAAGACAGAGGCCAGGCGCTGCTTGACCAGGTAGGAGAGGACCCGGCGGCGGCTGCGTTGCAGGACCAGGCCAAAGAGATGGCGGCATTCCTTGCCCTGAAACCGACGATATACCCGACAATAGGAGGTATAGAGACGCAGGAGGTCACTGCGGCTCAGGACGTCATCGCTGCAGATGAAAAACTGCTCAAGGTTTGTTCTGACCCGAGCACGGGGCAGACGCCGCCACTGTCGATTGCTTTCGTTATCGATGAAACAAAAGGCAAAGCCCTGCTCCGTCTCCCGGACCAGCAGATTGTCCTGGCGCAGGTCGCCGTGACTGATGCCATGGCTGTGCAAGGCGCCGATCAAGGCACCGGCCTGCCGGAGCAGCAGCCGCTTCCGTCTGAGCTGACCGGCATCAAGGGGGCCGGAAAAATGCCGTTTGAGAAACTGAAAAAAACCACAGCCCTTAAATCCGCTGGTGAGAAGAAACTCATTGCTGCGGCCCCGGCCCCAGCAGAGCGATGTCGGACTGCCCAGACCGGCATCGCTGAGAATGTCGATCTGCCGACAGGCCCGCTGCCCTCGGCTGCCGCGCAGCCAGCCCTTGACTCTTTCAAGGGGGCCACGGGGTAAGAATTCCTTGTAATAGACCACGGGTTCCGCATCGGTGGCCGCCACCACCGCATCCCGGGAACAGGGCACCCAGTGCCAGCCCGCCGGCAACTCACCCCGCAGCAGGGTCGCTATGGCAGGCCTGTACCTGTCGGCCTCCTTGCCGCAAATAGAGTGGAGTGTATCAGGCTTTTTTTCGGCTATGCCCATAAAAGTGTCGCGGTAGAGATTGGCGAACAGGGAGTGGTGATATGGACGGATGTCCTGATACCAGCCAAAGGATCACGTGCTACTTGCCGAGTTGAAATAAGGGTTCGACAATAAAAAATATCAAAAGCCGTTTCATACGCGTCATGCAACGAGAAAACAGGACTAGGGGTGTCTTGAATAATTAGATTCTTCGTTCAAGATAGCCAAAGAAGAAAAGCTTAAAACGCAGCCGTTCTGACTTCTGAATTCCGGCATGTTGCAAAAAAACGTCGCCAGGCCACTATTAACCTACACAATATCAAACAAGAGAGCACACGTCGGCGCGCCGGACAGGGGAGCTAAAAGAGCCGACGCCACTGGGCCACCTCTGTATCAAGGTGGACGCCCAGTCGTTCCGCATAGGCCAACAGGCGCTGGGCACTGCAGTTGATGACGCTCTCTTCACCTCGGCCGATGACCGCCTCACACTCCTCCTTTAGAAAGAGAAGGAGGGCACGGCCCGCCTCGGCCTGAAAAGCGGAGATATCGATATTCTGCCGGCGGGCATAGAGCTGCAAACGTTGCCAGTTGGCGGCGCTGCGCTCCACACCACGATAGATGGAGGTGTTCCTGTTGGCCGAACAGAGATCTCGCAGAATAATGGTCTGATAGCGCCGGACAACCGCCTCCTGCAAGCGCCCGATATCATGGGCACTCAACTCAAATGCCGGACCCTCCTCATCGTCGGTCAGATAATAGAGGGCGCTGTAAAAGGCGACCTCCGGCATCTCACCGCCTTGCGCCACCATAAATGCCTCATCGGCAATAATATCCTCGCGGGACAGGCCTTCAATCATAGTACATCAACTCTCCTTTTTTTGTTCGCCACTTGCATGGTCAACACTGTGACCGGACAAGGGGCGATCCCTTCGGGGGAGACCGATCGCGCCGTGCATCAAGGATCTCCCCCCTTGCCTGCGAAAAGGATTTACCCGCAGCTTCCCGAATGTGCTACACTTTTTTTCAGGAAAGCGCCGGTGACCCATATCTGGTAGCAAGACACCCTGCCAGGCCCCATATATAGCCCCCGGCCCGTCTTGAAATCTTTTTTTATGAATATCACCATGTTTTCATTAAAGATCTCGACACAAAGGGCCGATGACAAGGTAGAAATTTTTTCTCCGGCCCAGCCCTGCTCCGGGATGTTCCGGATTGCGCCGTCACCCCTATAAAGAGGATACATTGATCCCATGTACCGGCCTCTCTTCCTGCTCATCGCGCTTACGGCCCTGCTGACGGCCTGCTCATCCCTTGAGCAGCGTCCTGTCGCCATGGCCCCCCAGCCCCAACCCGTCCGCCACCAGGATGCCGTGGGTCTTGTCCTCTCCATTGAGGCCATGGCCGCTGAACTGCTGACCAACATGGACGATCCGGACCCGGACAGCGGTGCCATGGCGGGCGGTCTGGTGGTCACCACCTTTGTTGAAGGCAAGAAACTGCACCGCACCTCATCCTTTGGCCGCTACCTGGCCGAACAGCTGATTAACGAGTTTCAACGCCATGCCTTTACCGTGGTTGAGGCCCGCAAATCCACGAGCATTCGCCTCAAGGAAAAGAGAGGGGAATTCGGCCTGGCCCGTGACGAGGATGAGGTATCCTTGAGCGTTGCAGCCGAGGCCATGCTCACCGGCACCTACTTTGTCAGCAATGAAGATATCATTGTCACGGCCCGTATTCTCGACAACAAAACAGCAACCCTGCTGGCCAGCTCCACCGTCATTTTCCCGAGAAACGCCCTGACCAACCAGATGTTGGCGGACACGGCCTCGGCCAAAAAAGAGCTGCCGCCGGCCCTTTATTTAAAACGACTTGAAAGTTGATGGTGCCGCGGCACCCCTTGCCGGACAAGGCTCTTTCACAGACAAACCAGTGGGCATCTTGATATACTTAGTGTCTGTCCAGAAATAGGTCATTTCGTTCGAGCTTGAGAAGCATAGAAAATAAAAACCACAGCATATCGAGCATATGTGGGGATTTTTATTTTCGTAGCGACGAAAAAAACGGGCAGGTAAGCGAGCCTGCGAGACTCCGAAATAGTAATTATTCAAGATGGCCCAGTGTTACGAAGATCAATAAACTTTTTTTGCAAGGTCACCCAACATGAAAACAGCTATGAAAAAGTTTTTCGCTACCATGCAGATCATCTGCCTTCATCCCAGCGGGAGGACACTATGAAGAAGAAAATCACCACGATATCCGCCGGAATTTGGCTGCTTTCACTGACCGGCCTGGGCTGCTCGCCTCTCCTGGCCCAGGATAGCAACAGCCAGATAGGCGTGCAGATCAATGTCCCGCCCATCCAGATGGCGCAGGCCGATTCCAGCATGGCCATTCTGCCGGAATCAGCCGAGGCCCGCGCAGAACCGGATAGCCGCAAGGAGCCGCCGGCAGAGATGGATAACAGCGCCATTATTCCCGGCACTCCCTACCCGGAGCCGCCGCGCCGGCAACCGCCGGCCGCAGAGCCGGAAATCGCCGTGCAACCGCACCAGGGCCCTGATGCCGGGCTGCGCTACGGTACCCCCAGCGCCTACCTTGCCCTGGAAAAAGGCGCCCACTACCAGCAGGGTCGCAGCCGCTATGTGCCGGGCCGTTACCGCGTCTATCACTACATGCCCGACGCGTCGCGCTCCATGGGGACGGAGCCCCTCCTCTCCGAGCTCTCCCGCGAGGTGGCCGGTAAGGTCTTTTACGGCCTGAAGGATGATGGCGAAAAAAATTACTCTGCCAAGGTTGCCATTGTCGCGGCCGTACCCCTGGCTGACCTTAAGCGGGAAACCGAGTTCGGCAGGCTGATGGCCGAATACCTCCTTACCGATCTTTCCGACCGGGGTATCAAGGTAACCGAACTCCGCCTGGGCAAGGAAATTAATATTCTGGCCCAGACCGGTGAATTCATTCTGTCCCGCAACATTCATGAATTGGCCAACAACAACCAGGAACTCGACTATGTGGTGGTCTCCACCTTTTCCAACACCCGGAAAACCCTGGTGCTGCAAGGCCGCCTCATCAGCCTCAGCGATGGGGTCATCAAGACGGCCTGGCGTTATACCCTGCCCCTGAACCGGGAGCTTCTCGGCCTTTTTCATACCGTTGACAAGCCCTATACCATAGCCGTCAAGGGAATCGCCAATTAGGAGGAGATCATGCTGAAAAATTTCTGTAGACCATGGACCGCGTATCTCCTGGCCGTTGTGGTGACGGCACTGCTTGCGGCGCCCCCCCTGCAGGCCCAGGAGCAATCGGGCGCCGTACTGATGCCCTACCCGGCGCCGCCGGAACGGATCAACGCCCGCAGCTATGCCAACCTGGCCGAGCTCATTACCCTGATCTGCGATGACGCCATGCAGGAGTATTGGGAGTTTTACGGCCCCACCACCGTGGCGGTGCGCCCCTTCAAGGTTATAGCCGATTACCATGTCAAAAAGAGCACCAGGCTCGGTATTTCACTGGCCGATCAAATGACGGCCATGATCAATACCCAGGCCGTGCCCGAATATCCGGTGGAAGTCAAATATCCCCAGATACTTGAAGGCATGATAGAAGAGGTCGACGGCTATCTGCGGGTGCATATGAATGGCCGCAACATTCGCGGAGAAAGACGCAGTTATGCCGTTACTGTCGAGATGTCGGATCCCATCTACAGGGCCCTGCACTCCTATGCCGAGAGTTACTAAGCACTATTGACCAAAGGGGCATGCCATGGCCGGCAAAGATGATGATTTTGATGAATGGCTGGACGATTTTGACGATGCCGACGTCGATCTTGACCAGGACAATATTGATGAGCTGCTCAGCTCCGTTGAGGCGGAGGAGGGCAAGGACGCCGGTCTTGACCCAGGTGAACAGACCAGTGGCGAACTGGATCAGGCCAATATTGATGCCCTGCTCGGCCTGTCCGATGATGCGGAGGAGAACGGCAAAAAGGCTGATGACGACAACGCCGCACTTGAACAGGATAATATTGACGCCCTGCTGGCCGGTGCAGACGACACGTCGGCACCCGCGGATGAAGAGGAGGAGGTGGACGACGGCAGCCAGGCAGAGCTTGATCAGGATGACATAGATTCCCTGCTCGGCGCCCCGTCGGAGGAGAGCGAGTCCGAGGCGGAGCCCGCCGCCAAGAGCGAAGAGGCAACGGACGACCAGGAACAGGATAATATCAACGCCCTGTTTGACGATATTGACGCCGCCTCTGAACCGGAAGAGAGTGGCGCCGACCAGATGGATGACAACCTGGAAGAACTCTTTGCCGAGGAGAAGGAGGCAAGCGCTGCCGCCCCGGCAGAAGCCGAGGCCCCGGCCGAGACTGGCAAGGCCGACGAGGAAGAAAAGGAGCAGGAACAGGCCGGTGCCGCCTTTGACAGCGAACTTGATGAAATGGATCAGCTCTTTGCCGACCTGGACAGCGATATCGACGAAGAGGATCCCTTTGAGGCGGAAGAAATAGACTTTGCCGAGATGCTGGGCGAGAGCACCGGTGAGGATGACCAGGAATTCATTGAGCTGGATGCGGACGAAAGCGTCGGCGCCGAGGCCGATGCCTTCATGGCTCGGGCCGGTGCGGAAGATGACGCGGATGTCGAGGCCGTGACCGGCGATGAAGAGGAGGGCGCCGGCAAAAAAGGCCTGGTGCTGCCCCTAGCCCTCACCGAGATGAACAGGACAACCATGGCCGGTATCGGCGGCGCCGTTATCCTGTTGTTGCTCATCGGCCTCTTCTTCCTCTTCTCCGGAGGAACGGATGAGGCGATCACCACCTCTGACACCTTTGAGGCCAAGGCGCCCACTAAGCAGACCACACCTCGCCCCGAAGCGGAAAACTTCACCCCGGTCAGCGAAGACAACACCTATGAAATGGGCGACGAGGCCGCCGAAATCTCCCTTGAACTTGCCGCCTTTGACAAGGATGACCAGCCCCTGATCTACGAGATTATCACACCGCCCAGCCACGGCAGACTCTCCGGCACAGCACCGCATCTCACCTATCTGCCGGACAGCACCTTCCCCGGCCAAGACCGCTTTGAGTTTACCGCCAGCGACGGCAGTGACACCAGCAACAAGGCCCAGGTCACCATCACGGGGCCGGACCTGGCCACCTTGGCCAAGGAGGCACAACAGGAACAGGCAGAGGAGGAGAGCAGCCCCAGCAAATCCCTTCAGCCGCGCACCCCCGTGGTCCGGGCCACGGACGCCAGGTATGCCACCGTCAGCACCGAGCCGGTCATCATTGACTGGGCCCGACTCTGGCAGGAGACCAACCACTCACCCTATGCAGCCCAGCAGGTGCATGTGGAGATTGTCGACGCCAGGACGCACGGCAAACTGGAGCGCCGCGACGCCGGCAGCCATCTCTTCCGGCCCGATCCCTATCAGGCGGACAGCGCCACTATTCGCTATCGCTTCAAAAAGGGGGGATTTCGTTCCACCACCCAGACCGTGCGCATTGATGTCGCACTGGGCAGTCCGGCCCCGGAGATCAACATTGCCCAGCTCAACGAGGGCGGCTACCTGGTGGGTCAAAAGGTCGTGATCGACGCCTCGGCCAGTCGCGACGAGGCCAGGGAAAGCCTGCAATTCAGCTGGCAGCAGGTGGCGGGGGTGCCCATTGCCCTCTACCCCATGAATGACGAAGGTTCGCGGGTGGCCTTTACCATGCCCTCCTCCTTCTACACCGATGCCGCCGCCGGCCCCACCCTGGCCCTGACCGTTGTGGACAATACCGGCAAGGAGGTGGGCAAGGAGATCCACCTCAAGACCATAAGCCGCCGCCAGACCGCCCTCTGGCGCGGGGAAAACGGCAACGTGGCAGATGATCCCCCCATGGCGGGACGCTACTTCCCCTGGCCCTTCCAGGATTAAAAAAAAGAGGGATGGAGCACGGTGCTCCATCCCTCTTTTTTTGGCCACTGCTCTGATCGTATCACTGTGTTGAGGCTACAGTGTTTCTTTTAGAAACCAAAAGCCTGGCCCCTCGGGGATCCACTTATTCTCATCAACCGCCACTACGGGGGAGGGGTCAGGCTTGACATTTTGATATTCTTTCGATGCAAAAGTCAAAAAACGGACCTGATCTTTCGCGCTTGTTATAGATATTTGGGTTAATCTTCAATGAAGAAATCCGTATCCACCTTTTTGACTTCGTACACCGCCGCAGTACTGACACCAACACTGTGGTCAATCATGAGCTGAACAAGATCCGAGCCGTCTATCAGCACCACCTTGGGATCAATTTGGCCAACGTAGTCCAACGCTTCTTTTGAAAAACGGCTCGTGGTAATAAACACCCCCTTCTTGGCTCGTTGTCCATGAAGCGCACCGACAAACTTTTGTATCTCTGGCCGACCAACAACAGCTTCCCACCGCTTGGCCTGCAGGTATATAGCATCCAAGCCGAGGCGATCTTCCTTGATAACGCCATCAATGCCCTCATCAGCGGTTTTCCGAGTAGCCTTACCTGCCTCTTTGACGGAACCGCCATAACCCATTGAAACAATGAGATGCACGACCAATTTTTCAAAAAATTCCGGTGTATTGCTTTTGACGAGATGAAGCAGTTCATTTGCCACTTCATCTCGTAGCTGCTGATAGGCCTGCTCTAATGTTTCCTCGGGAGTCGTTGATGATGTTGCATCATCGCCAGTGTGGGTTACTTTTTCGGTTCGGTTCTTGTTGCTTGCCTGCCGGAACTCCCGAAACTCTTCAAACCTCTGCAAATACTTGATATCAATCCGTTCCAGGCCTTCTGCAAGAATTCTGCGACCACGATCAGAAATATGGAATTTCCCTCGTTTTGGCGATTCCAAAACTCCAGCCTGGGTCAGGTACACCTTCGCCCATGCCACACGGTTTGCAAATGTGGTTTGCCTACCGCTCGGCAGCCTTTCCTGAAGATCTTCTTCGGACAAGCCCATAATTCCAGCCAGCCCATCACGAGCTCCCTGCATCGAATGTTCTGCACCGTCAGCGGAGAATTTGAGTAACGGTAACATCAATGCTTGAAAATCAGGTACGGCCAAGGGGTACTCCTCTTCTTTCATTTCACAAGCCGGAATGGTCCGCCGCGCTACTGCACGGCATGCTGCTTCGCGCAGCCGCTGGGGCTGTGGCATTTCATAACAGCCTGTAAGGGTAACCGATACCCTTGCCAAATTCCACCTCAACTTCAGCAGCTGTTTTATGGTCCGCTAAGGGTATGGTTTTGCGCAGCACCATCTTGGTGTCGCACGATGTTGGATGGGTGGCAGCTCAGGCGGGGCAATCAGCCGATTACCTGCCCTCTTACTCCTCTCCTCTCTCCTCTCTCCTCTCTCAGAACGCCGCTGCCTCGCACACAAAAAAAGGGTTTGCCGCCTAAAAAGCCGCAAACCCTTTTTTTGTCTCGGGGGGGGGAAGCAGGGTCGGATCTACCACCTGGACTTCAGGGTGGTGACAGCCTCCTGGTAGTCGGCGGCGCCAAAAACGGCTGAGCCGGCCACAAAGATATTGACGCCGGCCCGGGATATCTCCTCGATGGTGGCCGGACTGACGCCGCCGTCGATCTCGATGCCCACTGACAGACCCTTGGCGTCGATCATCCCCTTCAAGGTACGGGCCTTGTCCAGGGTGGAGGGGATAAAGGACTGGCCGCCAAAGCCGGGGTTGACGCTCATCAGCATGACCAGGTCCAGGTCCTCCAGGATATAGTCGAGGCTGGTGAGCGGCGTGGCCGGATTGAGCACGGCGCCCGCCTTCTTGCCCAGATCCTTGATCATGTGGATGGTGCGATGCAGGTGGGGGCAGGTCTCGACATGGACGGTGATCCAGTCGGCACCGGCTCGGGCAAAGGCCTCGATATAGTTGTCCGGCTCGCTGATCATCAGGTGTACGTCCAGGGGTTTGTCCGTCACCTTGCGCACCGCATCCACCACCAGGGGTCCGATAGTGATATTGGGGACAAAGTGGCCGTCCATGACATCCACATGGATGACATCGGCGCCTGCCGCCACCACATCGGTTATCTCATCACCCAATCGGGCAAAATCGGCCGATAGAATGGACGGCGCAATCATCTTCTCAAGCATGTTCATCTCGTTTTATTCCCATTAAAAAATATTATCGCAAGTCTCTGTTGTCCGGTGAGACCATTGTGTGAGACGTTGGCGTCTTGCGTATTTGTCTTTCTCCGGCCTTCGGCCCCCTCACCCAAACCCTCTTACCTGGGGGAGAGGGAGAAACCGCCTTGCAAGTCCTTAAGGGTATCTTGAATCATTGCCATTTTGCCCGATTTCATCGTCGCTACGAAAATAAAAATGCCCACATATCATTAACATGCTGCACCCCAAGGGCACCCGGAGTGTCGCAGGCTCCCTTACCTCTTTCAGGGCGCGCTTTTTATTTTCTATGCTTCTTGAACTCGAACAGGTAAGCGAGCGGAGCGAGACTCCGAAATATCTAATTATTCAAGACACCCTTAAGACGTAAGTGAGCATTTTGCGTGGATTTTTAACGCAGGATTTCCAAGCGCAGTAGTTTTTTTGGGTTACTTTTCAGCGCCGACCGTCACCATAACATAATGCTCCGGCTGGATATACTTGCGGGCCACCTCCTGGATGCGCGCCTTGTCAACCTTGTTGATCTCCTTGATGTAGCGGCTGCCATGGTCCTGGCCCAGGTTGTAGACCTCGTTGAGGGCCATCTCCATGGCCTGCTGACTATGGGTCTGCAGGCGCAATTCATAGTTTGAGATCAGGACATTCTTGGCCCGTTGCAGCTCCTTGTCGGTCACCTCCTGCTCCATGACCTGATAGAGCTCCTTCCACAACGAGGAGATCACCTCCTCGCGCTTATCAGGACTGGTGCCGATATAGATGCCAAAGGAACCGGTATCGAGTCCCACCAGGGAAAAGGCGGAGAGACTGTAGGCCAGGCTCTTCTTGTCGCGCAGCTCGGTGAAAAGCCGACCGCTCTGGCCGCTCAGGATATTATCGAGAATCTCCAGGGCAAAGCGATCATCATCATGCAGCGTTGTCCCCAGGAAACCGATAATGATATGGACCTGCTCTTTGTCGCGGGAGATGGAGTACATCTCGGGCTCAATCGGCGGGTCGGGCGGCAAAAGGCTCTCTTCGGCCAGGGCCTGGCTGTCGGTCGGGCCCTGCCAGGTGCCGAAAAGCTCCTCGACACGCTCCCTGACCTCTTTGGCCTTCACCGCCCCGGCAACAGTGAGCACCATCTTGTCCGGCACGGCATGCTGCCGATAGATGGCCTGCAGGTCATCCACCTTGAGGCGGGCAAGGGAGCCCTCGGCGCCCAGAGTGTTGAGGCCGTAAGGATGGCCCTGAAAGAGAATGCGGTTAAACTCACGAAAGGCCAGGGCCGGCAGCGAGTCTTCCTGATGCTTGAGCTGGGCCAGGAGTTCCGGCCTGATCTTTTCCGCCTCGCCCTTGTCAAAGCCCGGCGTGACAAGGACATCACGCACCAGAGCCAGGGCCGGCTCAAAATAACGGGCCAGGAAATCGCCCTTCAGACCAAAGGTGTTCTTGCCGTTAAAGCCTGACAGGCTGCCGGCCATATCCGCAACCTTGACCGCCAGCTGCCGGGCCGACAGCTCTTCGGTGGTTTTGGGCAGCAGATCGGCAATAAAGGCAAAGGCGCCGTTGGTCATCTCTGTTTCAGAACGCAGGCCACCGGGAAAGATGGCCCGGATGGCAACAGTCTCCACATCGGCATCCTCGCGTACCACCAGGGTCATACCGTTGGCCAGGGTAAAACGGTGGACATTGGTGAGATAGGCGTCGGGCAGATAGGATGCCGGCACCCCCTGGCGGGCCCGCTCTTCCGCCCGTTCGATAATCTGCGCAAACCTCTCCTGATCAATATCGAGCCCGGCCTGGCGCGGCCCCAGAAAACCGCCGGTGACCACCTCGGGCCGGAAGTACTTGTTGGCCACGGCCAGGATATCCTCCTTGGTCACCGACCGGATCTGGTCAAGGTAGAGGGTGTTGGTGGGGTCGCCGGTCAGGAACTCAAAGGAACCCAGGGTGCGGGCCTGGCCCTCGGCGGTTTCCAGGTTGAAGACAAAGTCCCCCTCCAGGTTGCGTTTGACGCGGGTCAGCTCCTCATCGCTGACCGGCAGATACTTGAGGAGAAAGACCTCGGCCAGGGCCGCTTCCATGGCCGCCTCCATATTGGCGGCGTCAAGTACTGCCGTAACCTGCAGCAGGCCCGGATATTTGGCGGTAAAGGCGGCGCTGTTGGCCCGATAAACAAGCTGCTTCTTGTCACGCAACTCATGATAGAGACGCGACGTCTCACCCTCGCCCAGGATGGAGGCGATCACATCGAGCACGGCGGTATCCGCATCAACAAAAGCAGTACCCGGAAAGGCCAGGGCAAGATGGCTCTGACCGACATCCTGCCTCAGGGCAAAAAAGGCGGGCTCCTTCTTTTCCGGCTCCACCGGCAATGGCGGCTGCACATAGTCGCCCCGGGCCATGTCGCCCAGAACATTTTTCACCGTGCTGCGCACCTCGGCGTAGCGGACATCCCCCACCACCAGGACCATCATGTTTTCCGGCTTATAATGCTTGGCCATGTAGGCCAGGATATCGTCACGGCTGAAGCCGCTGACACTCTCCACCGTGCCGATAATGGGCAGGCGATAGGGATGAACCGTGTAGGCGTTTTCCATCAATGACTGAAAAAGCATGGTGCCGGGTCGGTCATTACGCATACCGATCTCTTCCAGCACCACCTTCTTCTCCCGTTCCAGCTCTGTGGCATCGAAGAGGGAGTTCCGGACCGAATCGGCCAGCACCTCCAGGGCCTGTTGCCAGTGCCGGGCCGACAGGGTGGCATGGTAAACGGTATGCTCAAAGGAGGTATAGGCGTTTATCCTGCCGCCCAAACCCTCGATCTCCTCGGCCAGCTGGCCCGGACCACGGCTGGGGGTGCCCTTGAAGATCATATGTTCAATGAGGTGGGTGATGCCTGCCTCCGACTCCTCTTCATAGATGGAGCCGGCCTTCACCCAGATCTGCACGGTGGCGACCTTACTGCCCGGCATCTCCTTGACCATAACGGTGAGACCGTTATCCAGGGTATCCTTGTGGAGATGGGGAGCCAGTTCCGTGGCGTACAGGGTATGTGTCGTCATAAGTATCACTGCAAGGAAGAGGGTAGTAACAAAAATATTTTTCATAGCGTGTCCATTGCAACCTGTTTGGTGGTCAAAGGGCCGGTCTCTTCTGCCGGTTCATGCCGCCTGGCGCCGCTGCAGGCTGAACCAAAAGAGCAAGGCGCCGCCGCCGATCATCACACTGCTCAACAATTGGCCGCGGCTCAAAAAACCGGCCATGAGTCCTATATGGCTATCCGGGGCCCGAAAAAGTTCCGCAAAAGAGCGCAGGATGCCATAGTAAACCAGAAACAGGGCCAGAACGGAACCATGGCCCCAGCCTTTTTTTCTCTTGAGACGGGCCATCCAGACCAGCAACACAAAGAGCAGCAGACCCTCAAGGGCGGCCTCGTAGAGCTGGGAAGGATGGCGGGGCAAGGGGCCGCCAGCCGGGAAGACCATGGCCCAGGGCACATCCGTGACACGACCGTACAGCTCGCCGTTAATAAAATTGCCGATCCGCCCCAGACCGAGACCAACTGGAATAGTGGCCACATAGATATCAGCCATTTTCAAAAAATCAAGATGATGACGACGGCAGTACCAGAGACCGCCGATCAACACACCAAGCAAGGCGCCATGAAAGCTCATGCCGCCAGCCAGGGTATTGACGATTTCCAGAGGATGGCGCAGGTAGTAGGAAAAATTATAAAAGAGCACGTAGCCGATGCGACCGCCCACCACCAGGCTGATGAGCAGCACCATGTTCAGATTCTCAAAAACAGGGGCCAACTCCTTGATGTTGTGCAGGCGAATCTGGCGACGGACCAGAAAAAAGGTGGCGCAAAATCCCAGGACGTACATCAAGCCGTACCAGTGCAGGGCCAGAGGGCCGATGCGCAGCAGGACAGGATCTATTTCCGGATAGGACAACATTTTTTTCAGATCTTTCCAGAGAAGGGGGCCGGCCCTGGGGCCGCCGAATTTAGTTAGGTCGTGGCCCGACAACAGGCGGCCGCATGATGATGACAGCGGGCATGAAAACCTGGAACATCCCGATATTTCATAAGATGAAAAGATGAATGCAGTTGTACCAGAAAAAAAGCGGCAATGAAATAATTATCCGCCGTCCCTCGCCCTCCTAAACAGGCTAAACAATGGCCTAAACAAGAATAAACACTTTGCCCATTTTTCCCGGCGCGCCCCTTCGCTAAGATGGTTTATATCTGGCCGGAATGAGATCGTTTCCATAAAAGCACAGACAAGCGCCAGCAGGCTTTACACGTTATCAGGGGGAAGTTATGCCGGAGAAAGCTACCAAGAAAATCAAGCGCCAGCTTATGGCGGCCCGCCAACAGGCCTTTGTTGTTGCCGACCTGGAAGAAGAACAGGGCTACGCCCTGCGCCTGGCTGAAGGTGAAGCCTGGGATGCCGGCGCCGTCAGCCTGGCCATGTTGATGAGCGGCAAATCCTACATCAACAAGATAGATTTCGGCGAGACCGACACCTGTGCCTGCCGCCGCATGTGCCAGGCCACCCTGCGCCGCAACTCCTTTACCCCGGAGTGCGAACCAAGCCGCCACGAGATGCGGATCTTTGACGCCCTGGACGGCCTTGTCACCGAAATGTAGCTGGAGCTGGCGCCAACCACCCCATAAATTTCCATCCCTGGCGCAGACCATCGTCGCCATTACCCCTGCCGGCCGCAACGCCCCTCCCCGCACGTAAACTTCCAACCAGACACCACCTCCCCGGCGCCAGCCAAGCATCATCCGGCCATGTGCCCGCAAGAACAGCCCCTCTTCAGGCCAGGCGTCTCTCTGCCGCTGCGTCTTTTTCTTTATACCCTGCTCTTCTCTCCCTCTTTTGGCGGCAAGATCTGCGCCGCATGCCGGTAATCGCCGTGGCAATGACTATCAAATTTCTTGTTTTACAGGGATGTTCAAGGTAAAAAGTATGCGTAACTGTCCAGTTGCACCCCATCTTTGAACGATCAGGCCTCCTCACGGAGATAGGCTTCAGCTCGTCGGCCTGCTTGTCCAAATCTGAGGCACATCTGAACAAGTACAGTCCGGGATTTTCCAACTTTTTTGTCCTTTACCGGATAGTTACAAGTATGCTTTATATGTTCCTCTTTCGGGCTCCGGGGTGCTACCGGCCCCGCCCCTCGCGTCTGCACAGAAAAAGGCCCAGCAATGGATGAAAAAGAACTGCAAAACCTCCTGAAAAACAGGATCCACCATACCCTGCTCCCCCTGTTTGACAAGTATAACCGCGATTTCAGCGACCTGGAATCATTGCTCAAATGGAAACCCCTGGTTCTGTTGATCGGCAATTACTCCTCCGGCAAGTCCACCCTGATCAACGAGCTCACCGGTGAGGAGATCCAGCGCACCGGCCAGGCCCCCACGGATGACTCCTTTACCATCATCACCCACGACGGCCCGGAACAGGCGGGCACGGAAATCCCCGGCTCCTCCCTGGTCAACGACGATAACCTGCCCTTTACCGGCCTGAAGGATCAGTGCGAGCAGCTCATTTCCCACCTGCACCTGAAAAAGGTTGCCACACCGTTGCTCGGCGACATGGCCATTATCGACAGTCCCGGCATGCTTGATTCGGTAACGGAAAAGGACCGCGGTTATGATTACATGGCCGTGATCTCCCGCCTGGCCAAACTTGCCGACCTGGTGGTCTTGATGTTCGATCCGCTCAAGGCCGGCACCATCAAGGAGACCTACACCGCCATCCGCGACACCCTGCCGGCCAGCGCCGGCGAGGACCGCTTGGTCTTTGTGATGAGCAGAATCGATGAATGCGACTCCACCAGCGACCTGGTACGCTCTTACGGTGCCCTGTGCTGGAACCTGTCGCAGATGACGGGCCGCAAGGATATCCCCCAGATCTTTCTGACCTGCGCCCCTGATTCTCCCCGGCCCGGCCTTGATATCACCCCCTGGAGCCAGGAGCGCGATCAGCTCAAGAACAAGATTCTCACCGCTCCTAAATTCAGGGTCTTCCATATCCTGCAAGACATTGACCGCCAGGTCAACGAGCTGCAGCTCACCTGCGAGGCCATGGTCAACTTCAGCAAGCAGGTGCGCACCAAGATCCTTGATATCGGCAAGGTGACCCTGGTAACCGCGATTCTCGCCTTTTTCTTCAGTGGCCTGCTCAGCAAGCTGCTCTTCGGCTTCCCCGAGCAAAGCCTGCTTGAGGCGCTGCTCCAGGGCGAGGTGGGCCTGGCCCATCTCTCCTTTCCCCTGGCCGGCGTCACCCTGGTGGTCATGGGCTGCTGGATCTGGCTCACCAGAATCACCTTTCCGCGCCTCCTGAAACAACGGTTGGCAGCACCCAAAAGCCTCGTCACCCTGGAAACCGACTACCGCCGCCATCTCTGGAACAAGGTGGAGCCCCATGTGGTGGCTCTCCTGCGCAGCGCCGGCCTTGGCCAGGTCTTTGCCGCCCACAGCCGCAACCTGCAGAAAATCAAGAAATTCCTGCAACAGGACCTCAAGGAATTTTATGAAAAAATCCGCTGAGCCGGGCCTGTCCATGCTCGATTTTTTTGAGGAAGATAACGCTCCGCACCGATTCACCCGACAGACGAGGCCCAGGTTGCAGCCCTCTGCAGCGGGCCGAATGCATTCTGCGCTTTACAGCCATATGCAGAAATATTAAACCGTTTGCCGTCAGCAATTAAGACCATAACCAAGGGGCTGCAATGCCCTTTTTCAAGATGAAGGAGAATAGATCAGATGAGCTCAGCTGTTGATTCCACCCCGGCATTTGTTGAAGGGGTTTATAAAAAGATGGAGGAAAACCTCGCCATTATCCGTAAACGCCTGAACCGACCGCTCACCTATGCTGAAAAGCTGCTCTACGGCCACCTTGACGAGCCGGCCACCGCGGAACTTACGGCCGGATCATCCTATATCAAGACCAGACCGGACCGGATCGCCCTGCAGGACGCCACCGCCCAGATGGCCATCCTGCAATACATGCTGGCCGACAAGGACGAGGCGGCCGTGCCGGTCACCGTTCACTGCGATCATCTTATCCAGGCCCACAAGGGCGCCAAAAAGGATCTTGAAACCGCTACCATCCAGAATAAGGAGGTCTATGACTTCCTGGCCTCAGCCTCGCAGCGCTACGGTTTCGGCTGCTGGCAGCCCGGGGCCGGCATCATCCACCAGGTGGTGCTTGAACAATACGCCTTCCCCGGCCAGATGATGCTGGGCACCGACTCCCACACCCCCAATGCCGGCGGTCTGGGCGGTTTTGCCAGCGGCGTCGGCGGCGCCGATGCCGTGGATGTCATGGTGGGTCTGCCCTGGGAGGTCCTGCATCCCAAGATTATCGGCGTCAAACTCACCGGTGCCCTGAGTGGCTGGACCGCGCCCAAGGATGTCATCCTCAAACTGCTGGCCATCCTGAGCTGCTCAGGTGGTACCAACCGGGTCATTGAATATTTCGGCGAGGGTACCGCCTCCATCTCCTGCACCGGCAAGGCCACCATCTGCAACATGGGTGCCGAGCTGGGTGCCACCACCTCCACCTTTCCCTATGACCAGCGCATGGCCGCCTATCTGCAGGCCATCGGCCGGGCAGAAACCGCAGAGCTGGCGGAAAAGTACAGCCACCTGCTCACCGCTGATCCGGAGGTGGCAGCCAATGCCGAGGAGTATTACGACCAGGTCATCGAGATCAACCTCAGTGAACTGGAACCTCACCTGGTGGGCCCCCACTCGCCCGATCTGGCCACGCCGGTCTCCAGGATGGCCCAGCACATGGCCAAGGGCGGCTGGCCCACCAACATGACCACCGCCCTGATCGGTTCCTGCACCAACTCCTCCTATGAGGACATGGGCCGCATTGCCGCCATGGCCGAACAGCTTCTCAACAGGGGCGCCAAGCTCAAGGTGCCGCTCTATATCTCCCCCGGCTCCGAGCAGGTCCGGGCCACCATTGAACGGGACGGCATCCTCCAAAAGCTGGAGGATATCGGTGCCGTCATTCTCACCAATGCCTGCGGGCCCTGTATCGGCCAATGGCAGCGGGAGGATGTCCAGACCGGCTTCAAAAACTCCATTGTCACCTCCTATAACCGCAACTTCCCGAAAAGGGCGGACGGCAATCCGGAGACCTGCGCCTTTATCGGCAGCCCGGAAACAGCCATGGCCTATGCCTGCGTGGCCAGAATGGATTGCAATCCCTATGAGGAGGAACTTACCGCTGCCGACGGCTCCACCTTTCTGTTGGAAAGCCCCGGCCCGGTCGCCGAAGTGCCGGCCGCCGGCTTTATCCATGATGAAAAAGGCTTTCTGGCACCGCCGGCCGAGCGCTCCGGCCTGGAGGTCCTGGTCGACCCCAATTCTGAGCGCCTGGCCCTGCTCACGCCTTTTGCCCCCTGGGACGGTAAGGATTTCACCGGCCTGCAGCTCCTCATCAAGGCCAAGGGCAAGTGCACCACCGACCACATCTCGCCGGCCGGGCCCTGGTTGCGCTTCCGCGGCCATCTCGACAACATCTCCGACAACATGCTCACCGGCGCGGTCAACGCCTTCACAGAGGAGGTGGGCACCACCAAGAACCAACTCAGCGGCGAAAGCAAGCCGGTCAATGAGGTGGCCCGCGACTATACCGCGGCCGGCAAGAACTGGCTGGTGGTGGGTGACACCAACTACGGCGAAGGCTCTTCCCGGGAGCATGCCGCCATGAGCCCTCGTCACATGGGAGCCCGGGTCGTGATCACCCGGAGCTTTGCCCGTATCCATGAAACCAATCTGAAAAAACAGGGCATTCTGCCCCTGACCTTTGCCGACCAGGCCGATTACGAACGCATCCTGGAGGATGATGTCATTGATATCACCGGCCTCGGTCGGCTGGCTCCGGGCAGCACCATCACCGCCATCCTGCATCACAAAGACGGCAGTAGCGAGGAGATCAGTCTGCACCACTCGTTAAACAGTGAACAGATCGACTGGTTCAAGGCGGGCTCGGCCCTCAATTTCATGCGCACGGCGTCGTAAGAGACGGCCAGTTCCATAACTCCACAAGCAAAGGCGGCCTCTGGCCGCCTTTGCTTGTCCTGGCCGGCACCCTTGCAGCCCTTATTTTTGTCGTCTGGCGCATGGCGCGGTCTGACACCCCGCCCTACTGCCCAACCTCCATGATCACTTCAGAAGGCTATTCTTCGGCCCCAAAAAAGGTACCGAATTCATCAAAGACGTACTGAATGTCCAGGGCAAAACCGAGGCCCTCGGCACCCGGGGCTATCATTTTTTTGGTATTGACACCAATAACCTTGCCCTCCTCCGTGACCAGCGGCCCGCCGCTGTTGCCGGGGTTGATGTCGGCACTGGTCTGGATAAAACCGCCGCGAAAGGCGGACAAGGCCCCGGAGGTCACTGTATTGCGAAGACCGATGGGATTGCCGATGGCATAAAGGGTGGTACCGCGCGGAATGGTAAAGGGCGGCACATGCTGGAGATGGGGGGTGCGATAGCCGCTCACCTTCAGCAGAGCCAGGTCATATCTATCGCTGATCTTAACCAGATAGGCGTTCAGGCTGGTCTCATCCGCCAGATAGACCTTGTAAAAACGGCGGTTCTTCATACCCTCCAGCAGGGCCTGATACTCCTGCTCTGCCTTCGCCACCTGGTCCATGGCCGCCCGGTGTTCGGCCAGCCGTTTTTTATGGGCACGCCGCCACAGCTGCAAATACTCCTCATTGCTCTTAATGGTCTGGCGCATATCGCGGATCTGTTCGGCACCGGCCTTGTTGGCAACGGCCTGCGCCAAGGCGGCCTTGTCGCGCCGTTGCCGTTTTTCGGCATTGTCGAGCCGCTCCTTTTCGTTTTGCAGAGAAGCCGCTGCCTCACGCAGCGCAGCCCGAGCCTCGGCCACTCTTTTGGAGCTTTGCGCCCGACTCTCTTCCGTGACCCTGACCACGTGCCTATTGGTAATAATATAGCCGTCATCGCTTATAAAAAAACCGGCGCCCATGCCGATATCCGATTCAATGGCAACCGTGGCCAGATTGGCCTTCTCAACGGCCGTCCGGGGGGTCATCCGCCTGACAAGACGGGCCTGCAGATCCTTGGGATCAATGGGTTCGTCCACCTGTGTCGCTGAGCCCATTTCCTTGCCGGCCCTCTCCTCCTGAGCCGCCTCAGGGCGGCCGGTATCCGCCGGACTCCCTTGCCAGCCTGGTTTGTCATGGGCAATGCGCTCCACCAGATCCATGGGAATGGCAATGGTGCCCCCATAATTTTGATAGATCAGCACATCCTCCTGCACGGAATACTCCGGGGTGCTGATCACCTGGCCGTTCTTCAGGTATATTCTATGGCCCCAGGCCGGCGATGCGAGCAGCAGCAGGAGGAAAATGGCTATTGGCCGGACAACGTTCTTCATGTTATTCTACGTTTTTTTCACAAAACCTATCAGCCCGTTGGAAAACTACTACGCTCGAAGGTCTCTCTTCGTTCGCTATCTGCTGATGCGTCGTCAAAATTCGGCTTGAGCTAAGCGAGCGGAGCGAGACTCCGAAATGCTCCTAAACCCCATGTAAACTGCACCCCAAGGCTACCGGGAGTGTCGTAGGCTCCCTTACCTCCTGCGGGCGCGCATTTTTTTGCCTCATTTTTCCTAGCCTCAGCTGGGCTCGCTACGTTTTTCAACGGGCTACTATAGTAGAGACCTTCAACCATGATAACGGCATCTGTGCAGAGCCTCAACATCGGCCGCCCCAAAGAAGAAACCTTCGCCGGCCGGAAAATCATCACCGGCATAGGCAAAGAAGCGGTAACCAGCCCCCTTTTCCTAGGCAGGACGGGCTTTAACGGTGATGATGTCCACAACAAAAAATACCATGGCGGCCCTGACAAGGCTGTCTGTTTTTACAGCTATGACCACTATGATTTCTGGGCCCGGTTGCTGGGCCACCCCATGCCCCCAGCCGCCTTTGGTGAGAATATCACGGTAACCGGCCTCTCTGAGGACATTGTTGCCATTGGCGACATCTATCACCTTGGCTCCGCCCTGGTGCAGATCAGTCAACCCAGACGGCCCTGCCACACCCTGGCGGCCCGCCACCAGCGTGCCGATCTGGTGAAACTGGTCATCAAGCACGGCTTCAGCGGCTGGTATGGTCGCGTCGTGGAAGAGGGCGAAGTGGGGCCGGGCAGCCGCATCTCCCTTTTCCAGGCCGACCCTCACCATGTCACCATCCGCATGGCCAACACCATCTTTTATCACGACAAAGATAATCTGCCCGAGCTGGAAAAGCTGGTGGCCCTGGCCGGTCTGTCAAGCTCATGGCGCAGGACCCTGCTTGCCAGAATGACCGCCCTCAACAAGGGAAGAAGTCGGCCGACATAAAACGGGTGGCCGCCCAAGCCTAGCGTCCTTCCGGGGTCAAGCCCTTGGCGCCATCAACATTGATCGCTTTTTTAAAATTCTTGACCTTAGTCAATATGGCCCCGCTGAAATCGGCGTTTTTGACATCCGCGCCTTGGAAATCGGCACCCAAAAGGCTGGCCCCTTGAAAAACAACGCCGCGCAACCGAGCCTTGCGCAGGTCGACACTGTCGAGCCGGGCGTCCAGCAAGAGCGCTCCCTCCAGATTGGCGCCAGGCAAAGCGGCAGCGCGAAGATCAGCCCCCTGCAGAGAGACCTTCTTAAGATTGGCCGCGGCCAGGTTGGCGCCGGCCAAATTCACCTTGTCAAGTTTGGCTCCCTGCAGATCAACACCCTGCAGATTGGCGCCACGCAGATCAGCGCCGGACAAATCGGCACCGGCCAGCGTCACACTGCGGAGATCCATGCCTTGCAGCCGCGCATCTTGCAGCCGCGCATCCCGCAAGTCCACCTCGGTAACGGTGGTTGCCGTGAAATGGGCCCCCTGAAAATTGGCCTTGCTGAAATCGCAGCTGCGGAGATCCATGCCGGTCAGGCGGCTCATGCTGAAATCGGCACCGGCAAGCTTGAGCCGTACCAGGCTGCCGTCAACCAGTTGAGCACCGCGCAGATCCGCCTGCAACAAGCTGCTGTCGCTGAGATTGACACCGGTCAGTCGGCAATCCCGGCATTTGACCTTGTCAAGATTGCTCTGACTGATCTGTGTCCCTGCCAAACGGGCCCCGCTCATGACAACCTCCGCCATGGAGGAGTCGGCAATCCGGGCATTCTCCAGGAGCGCCCCCGTCATCCGGGCCCCATCCAGGCGCACCGCCAGCATGACCACATCCGCAAGGTCGGTATCAGGCAACAACGCCCCCGTCATATCAACATTACGCAGATCAGCACCTCGCAGCGCGGCCCCACCAAAATGGCTACCGACAAACTTTACGGCATCGCATGTGATATCAACCAGGGAGGCAAATCGCAGGTCCACCCCGGACATATCCACCTCGGCCAGAAAGGCCTGATCAAGGGTGGCGTTACTGAAATCCGCGCCGGCAAACTTGACATTCCTGGCATAGAGGCCATAGCAATAAGCGCTGCGGGCCGCAATCCCCGCCAACCGACTGTCAAAAACAAGGGCATGGTTCAGGTTTGCCTCCACCAGGCTGGTAGGGGCTGCCTCCTCATCCTCCACCGTCACCCGGCGCAGGGTGACGCCGCCCAGATTGGCCTGGTTGAAATCAGTGGAGGCAAGGCGAACATTGTCCATGCCGAGACCATGCAGATCAGCGCCGCTCAACCTGGCCTGCTGGAGCGAGACATCCTGCAACAGGCCGTTGCTCATATCACTGTCGGCCAGATTGACCTGTTTTAAATCGGCCCTGTTGACAAAAATTCCCGCCATAATGGCCTCGGCCAGATTGGCACCGACCAGCTTGCCATCCACCAGACAGAGGCGGTTAAGAAGAGCCCGGCGCAGATCGCTGCCCGCAAGGCTGACCTTTTCCAGCTTGGCCCCCCGCAAGTCGACACCGACCAGGGAGGAGGCACTCAGATCCGTATCCAGGACAATGGCACCGGCAAAACGAGCCTCATCCAGGCGGGCCCGCTCCAGGCTGGAGCCGACAAAGCGGCTGCGGCTGAAATCGTAGCCGGGCAAGCTTTTCCTGTTAAGATTCTTCTGCTGGAAAATGCGGGTCGTGGCCAGGATCTCATCGACATCACTGGTCCGCATGCTCTCGGATTCCGCCAATACAGGCGCAGCAACGGCAAGGGTGCAGGCAAGCATCAACCGGAAGAGAAAAAGGGCCAACTGGGGTGGATGTGGTTTCATAATCATTCCATGGCAGAGCCTGCGCCTTGAGGGGCCGGCCTGCCATCTCCGGATCGAGTGCGTGAGGCGGCAAAAAAAGGCGGTGCCGTACAAAGCTATTACAACATGGCCATCTTGAATAATTGCTATTTTGCTCGATTTTTTCGTCGCTACGAAAATAAAAATCCTCACATATGCTCGATATGCTGCGGTTTTTATTTTCTATGCTTCTCAAACTCAAACAAAATATCTAATTATTCAAGATATCCACATGAGAAAACAGCGGCAGAAAGTTGATGATAAAAGCCCTCACCGGCTTGTTGCCGCCGGCCGGCTCCGACCTTTCCTTGGTCCGCTCGCCCCGACAAAAGCTCAGCGGGGGCCAAACAGCTCCAAATCATTTTCATCATCCGGCTCGTCAACGTCGGGAGGGGCCGGCTGCCGGCCGGGCGTCGCACTGTCCTGTGGCCTCTTATGGAGACCGGGAACAAGAAGAGGGGCAGCCGTGTCCACCTGCCCGGCCGCAGGTGAGCCACGCTGTGCCGCAGTGCGCAGCCACTCATCAACAAAGCCCTTGGTCAGAGGGGCGCGCGTCTCAATAAGACGGGGTGGAATAAAGATACGATCTCCGGGTCTGAGCTGCCCGGCAATTATATCAGGATTGGCGTTGGCGATTTCCTGCCAGTTTTCTTGCGCACCTGTATACCATCTGGCGATGAGCGCCAGGTTCTCCTTCTCCCAGGTAATGGTGTGGACCAACGTCGCCTGCTGGTTCTGCACCGGTTGCCACCTGTCAACCGGGCGGCTGGTTTGACAGCCTGCCAAAACAAGAATGCAGAGGAAACAGGGCCAGAGCACGGCAAGGCGCTTCACCTTATTCTCCTGCTTATGGGACATGGTGGTCATTGAATACGTGCCTCATGGTGGCATAATTCCCTAGGCATGCCTGCCTTCAGGTCTGGAGCGGCCGCAACAAGAAGATAATGTGGCTTACCGGCGCCATTGTTCCAACTTCTTGGCCGCCAGCTGATTGCGGGGATTAACATCCAGGGCCTTCTGCAAAGAGCGGATACCGGCATCCATCTTGTTCTGTTTTTCCTGGGTAACGGCAAGATTGACAAGGGCCTCATCAAGATAGGCCGGTGCCAGCGCAACAACCCGGGCATACATCTTTTCCGCCTCACGATAATTGCCGGCCGAGGCATAGATATACCCGAGATTAAAATAGGCATCGGTAAATTCCGGATCAAGCTCCAAGGCACGCTCATAGGCGGCAGTGGCCTGCCGTGTCTCATAACGGGCGGCATGGAGCTTGCCCATATAAAAATGGAGCGGGGCCAGCTTTGGATAGCGCTCGGTCAGGGCGGTTATGCGAACCAGGGCCTCCTGGGGATAATTTTCTTCCAGAAAGGCGGCATGGCGGTTGAGTTTTTCCAGGTCGATATCCTGGGAGCGCTCAGGGTCGCTCTGCTGCAGCTGACTGAAGAAAAGCAGCGCCTCCAGATAGGGATCGTCAGCGACCTGCGCCTCCTGTAGCATCCCATTGTCACTGCCATCTCCACTCCATTGGGCCTGCAGCGAGCTGCTGACGGCTGCCAACCGTCCCTTGCCGGCAGCAAACAGGCCCAGCGCCTTATGACGTATCGGCGTGGTGAGGGGCGTATCAAGCAGCACAGCAGCCAGGGCCAGGATGAGCAGTGCGCCGACCACCTTTTTTCTGGTGGCGCGATCAGCTGGCGCGGCGCCAAGTACCACTGTCTTGTCCTCGGCACTGATCGCCTCCGGGACAGGCTCCGCACTCCGGACAGGGGCAGGTTACGGCATAACCGCCAAGCCCGCCTCCTTTAAGGCCTTTTCCTCTGCGGCTGCCTCTTCCCGAAAAAGTTCATGCATGTAGGCGGCCATCTGGCCGCGGGACACCCGAACAGCCAACTCCTGGGCACACGCCTCCAGATCAAGACGCATCTGCTCGGCAGATTGATAGCGCAAGGCAGGATCCTTATGAAGGGCCTTGTTGATCATGGTGTAAAGACTGGCCGGCAGTCCCTGTTTGACCTGTTCAGGCGGAATAAAATCGGCATTGCCGGCCTTGGCGAGAATGGTCTGAGACTCCCCCGTATAAAGACGCTGACCGGTGGCCAATTCATAAAGCAGGATGCCCAGGGCAAAGAGATCGGAACGATAATCTATCTCTTTGCCGGAGGCCTGCTCCGGCGACATATAGGCCAGTTTGCCCTTCAGGGAGCCGACATAGGTGGTGGCGTCGTGGCTTGAGGCCTTGGCAATACCGAAATCAATGAGCTTAATTTCACCGCTGTAGGTAATAAAGATATTCTGCGGCCCCAGGTCGCGGTGGATGATGCTGAGGGGCCGACCGGAAAAATCCTTGAGGTTATGGGCATATTGCAGGCCATAACAGATCTGCGGCAGAATATAAAAGAGGGAGAGAGCCAGTTTGAGGGGTTTTGCCTGCTCCCGTGACTTCTTCAGGACGCTCTTCAGATCAACGCCGGCAAGATATTCCATGGAGATGAAATAGGTATCACCCATTTCACCGAAATCATAGATCTGGACAATATTGGGATGCTGGAGGAAGGCGGCCAACCGCGCCTCATCGATAAAGGCCCGGACAAAGGCTTCCTGGTCGGTCAGGTGGGGCAGTATTTTCTTGATGGCAACAATCTTTTCAAAACCTTGGGCGCCGATGATCTTACCCCGGTATAGCTCTGCCATCCCACCCCTGGCTATGCGATCCAGGAGGAGATATTTACCATATTTTTCCGGTTTAAATGTTGCCATTTCCTCTTCAATCACCTTCTGCCGACACCTGGGCCACGTAGCTGGTGGTGCCGGATCTCCACCCTCTTTTCATCCCTGCCCTGTGCCACGTGCCGGCGAGACAATGGCAGCTCTCCAGTTGGCGAAGAGATCAACCCATGCCCAGCCGCACACCAGCCGAGCAAGGAGTATAAAGCCTTTTTTCTTTTACGACTTCCAGCCGAAAATGCAATGCCTAACTCGTGTCTGCCAGGCAAGAATAGCCATACCGATTTTCAGGGCAGCACCCCCATGCCATAAGGCGAATATATCATAGCATATTCTACAGCCTACCATTTTAAAAAGACCTGCTCGGCATGAAATTCCACGACAGCCATACCAATCGCCCCACACAGAAGAGGACGGCGACAAGGCCCGGGCCTTTTGGCTGATCGTGCTAATTTTTCGGCAGGGCCTCTTTTTTGTGCTGCGCCTGCAGCCACCCCTTGCGGATGGAGTATTGCTGGCCGGCATCCTGCCAGTCGCCGCAGGTATCGGCATGGCGCTGCATGGGGCGCGGCGCCTCCTTACCTTTAATCTTGCGACAAACGCCGGATTGCAGATCGTCAACCTTGAAGAATTTACAGTTCAAACAGACCTTTTCCATATCTACCCTCATCAACACTATTCATTTACAGGGCGTCGCAGTCGCCCAAAACCTTTTCCCGCAACAACTGCCCCATAGCAGTCCGTTGAAAAACGTAGCGAACGCAGCTGAGGCAAGGAAAGTTGAACATAAACATTATCAGGGCGGATGAACAGGAGAAAGTAGCGAGTGCTCCGCCTCTTTTCTTCCCGCAGAGCACAGGTGCCCCACCTTACATGAAGCGGCCGGCAGATGAGGTGCAGCAGCGCCAAGCCGACCACAAAAAACCAAACCCAGCCCGGCCCTCTCTCCATTTATCATAATCAAAGCAGCTTGTTAGCCCACAGTGACCTGGCCAGAAACTGGCCACGGCCAGGCCAGATTCTGGCCGAAACAAAAAACCGCCTCAGGCCGCCGGCCCCATCATAAAAAAAAATAGCACCCTTTTTCAAGACGATAGCAGTCCCTTGGCGAACGGCGATAATCTGGCACAAAACGTGTAATAAAAAGCCACGCGCCGCATAGACCAGTTGTCTATATTTTTAAAATATCTAAATATTTTCCTTAAACTAAAGAGGGGAGAACAATGAAGCATCTCTATCACCGTCTACAACGTCTTGGTCGCCTCATGGCCGGCCCTTTCTTGCTGACCCTGCTGGCCAGTGTCGTCACCGCCCATGGCGCCGCCCTGACCCCGGATGACTGTATCAAGTGCCATGATAAGGCCCCCAGCGATATTGCCAGCAGCGGCGAGGCTCATAGAACCGAGGTGACCTGTATCGAATGTCACGACGGCCATCCCCCCACTGACAGCGACATTATCCCTAGCTGCAGCAACTGCCATGAAGGCACGGCCCATTTTGAGCTGACCAACTGCCTCTCCTGCCACGACAATCCTCATACGCCTCTGGTTATCAGCATCGGCGAAAACATCACCGAGCCCTGCCTGACCTGCCACACCGACCAGATGGCCCAGCTTCAGCAGTATGAAAGCAAACATACCCAGGTGAGCTGTTCCACCTGTCATCGCAGCCAGCACGGCATGATTCCCTACTGCATGCATTGTCACTCCCCGCACAGCAAGGATATGCAACAGCAGGATTGTCTGACCTGCCACAAGGCGCATATGCCGCGCCAAGTCGCCTATCCCAACGACGTGCCCTCCTCGCAGTGTGCCGCCTGTCATGGTGATGTCCTCAGGCAGCTGCAGGACAACCCGGCCCGACATGCCAAACTGACCTGCGCCACCTGTCACCAGGAGACGCACAAAATGATCCCGCAATGCTCCACCTGTCACGGTGAACCGCATCCCGAGGTTATGCACAAAAACTTCCCTCAATGCGGCCAGTGCCATGGCATTGCCCATGATCTGAACAAGTAGTTACACCGGCAGCACTGCCGTTACCAAAAAAAGGACTCCAACGCCCCATGGGGCTGGAGTCCTTTCTTTTTGTGTGACCAGGCAAAGAAGAAACGTGGCTTTCCCCGGCGCAACAGCATACTATAAGCGGCAAGATCAAAAAAAGGTCATGTCTGCGCAGGAGACACCATGGCACACCATTATCGGGCCCGTCCGGATGACCTCGCCCAGCTGGGCAAGGATCTTGTCCGCCGCTCGCACGCCCATTGCGAATTGTGCGGCAAGGGCGGCAGAGCCCTGGCACCCCACGAAGTCCCCCCGCTGCCACCCCGACCGGAGCTGGAGCATACCATCATGATCTGTGGCCAATGTCAGGACGAACTGGCCTGTGGTGAGCTTAACCCGCTCTACTGGCGTTTTCTGGAAACAGTTGTCTGGAGCGACCTGCCGGCAGTACAGGTTATGGCGGTGCGATTGGTGCGGCGGCTCAACGAGCAGGGAGAAAACTGGGCCACGGCGCTGCTTGACACTCTTTATCTGGAACCGGCTATTGGCCAGTGGCTGGATGCCCCATGATCCGTTCTGGACAGGCAGCCAAGCCGCTTTAGCAGGAGACCTGTCGCGGCGGCTCCGGCCTCTTTTACAAGGGAACCATGAAAGCGGCAGGCCTATTGCTTACGGCCATCTTGAATAATTGCTTTTTGGGAGTCTCGCAGGCTCGTTTACCTGCTCGATTTTTTTCGTCGCTACGAAAATAAAATATCTAATTATTCAAGATACCCTTACCTGATTTCCGACGAATAACCGTATTCCTCTGCCTTTCAGGCGTGTCAACAGCCTCGGCCGCCAGGGAGAAATCCTGCTCTCCCTCGGAGACATCCGCCACCTGATGCTTATCAAGATTGGCCATACGGATGGCCAATCTACGCCGATGGGCCGGCATCTCCTTAAAGGTGAATTTGTTTTGACCGTCCGCAGTGGTAAATCGCTGCCATTCGGCCCGCCATCCCTCTCTGTACCAGAGAGAGTGATACGTTCCCTCGTGCCGTTGTTGCGTATATTTACGCTTGGCACTCTCAAGACATAATTTTTTCATGTTTCGGAAAGGTTGTGGCCGCCCCGTGCAAAAGGTCCGACCAACGTGCAACATGTTCACATACAAAAAGGCCCGCTTTCCTGGCTCATCCATCACCGAGCAGTGGGAAGAAAAACCGGCCCGCCCCCAACATACTTTCTAGTGTCTGTCCAGAAATAGTCCTTTTCGTCCGAGATCAAGGACTGCGAGAAAAATAAGCGCAGGCATATATACGATATTCCGAGCATTATTTTTTGAGCATGACGCCGAGATCGGGTGAAAGGGCCATTTCTGGACAGGCACCTTCGAAGCAAGGCGCATAATAAATCCGCGCAACTCCTTGCAAAAAAGTCGTGAACCATAGCCTCATACCGCAATAAATACCAGCAAAAAAAGCGATCAAAAACAATATCAAATAGTTACAATTACCAGCTGCGGCCCGATCATGGAGCTCTCTTGTCCGGCAAGTCGCCGGTCTGACAAGCATGCCTCACAGACCCGTCATGAACACCATATGCCTCGGTCTTCATTTTCCCGGAATTGGCCGTGCGCAATCCATAGAACCAACCAGCGGGGCGGCACCTGCACAACGGCCTGCTCACAACAAAAAAAGCGGCACCACCCGGGAGACGGATGATGCCGCTTTACTCTACAGAAGAGGGAGGCAGACAGGTCAGGCGGCCTGCTCCAGGGCAACGCTTACCGCTACAGTGGCACCAACCATGGGGTTGTTGCCCATACCGATCAGGCCCATCATCTCCACGTGGGCCGGTACCGAGGAAGAGCCGGCAAACTGGGCATCGGAATGCATGCGCCCCATGGTGTCGGTCATGCCGTAGGAGGCAGGACCGGCGGCCATGTTGTCCGGATGCAGGGTACGGCCGGTACCGCCACCCGAGGCCACGGAAAAATACTTCTTACCCTGCTGAACGCACTCCTTCTTATAGGTGCCGGCCACCGGATGCTGAAAACGGGTGGGGTTGGTGGAGTTGCCGGTGATGGAGACATCAACACCCTCCAGGTGGTTGATGGCAACGCCCTCGCGGACATCATCGGCGCCGTAGCAGCGGACCTTGCCGCGATCACCTTCGGAATACACGGTCTCCTCGACAATGCGCACCTCGCCCGTGCTGTAATCAAAGGCGGTCTTGACATGGGTAAAGCCGTTGATGCGGGCGATGATGTGGGCCGCGTCCTTGCCCAGGCCATTCAAGATAACCTTGAGGGGCTCCTGCCGCACCCGGTTGGCGCTCTTGGCAATACCAATGGCACCCTCGGCCGCGGCAAAGGATTCGTGCCCGGCCAAAAAGGCAAAGCACCTGGTCTCGTCGCGCAACAGCATGGCCGCCAGATTGCCGTGCCCCAGCCCCACCTTGCGATCAGCGGCCACCGAACCGGGGATGCAGAAACTCTGCAAACCCTCACCAAGGGCGGCGGCAATATCGGAGGCCACGGTGAGCTTCTTTTTAATGGCGATGGCGGCGCCGACTATATAGGCCCAGCAGGCGTTTTCAAAACAAATGGGCTGAATCTCCTTGACCAGGGTATAGACATCCACGCCATACTCCTCGCAGATGGCGCGGGCCTCCTCCAGGGAGCCGATCCCGTACTGGTCCAGCACCGGTGTAATCTGATCGATCCTTCTCTCATATCCTTCAAATAGTGACATGCTCTTCTCCTCAGTGCCTATTCCTTGCGGGGATCAATGGTTTTGACGGCCTCGTCGAAGCGACCGTAGGTACCGGTGGCATCCTGCAGGGCCTGGTTGGCGTCAATGCCCTTTTTGACGGCATCCATCATCAGGCCGAGGTGGACGAATTTATAGCCGATAATCTCGTCATGTGCGTCCAGGCCCAGCTCCAGAACATAGCCCTCGGCCATCTCCAGATAGCGGGGGCCCTTGCGCGCCGTGCCATACATGGAACCGGTGACTGAACGCAGCCCCTTGCCGAGATCCTCCAGGCCGGCGCCGATGGGCAGGCCTCCCTCGGAAAAGGCGGACTGACTGCGGCCATAGACGATTTGCTGGAAGAGCTCCCGCATGGCCACGTTGATGGCATCGCAGACCAGGTCGCTGTTTAAGGCCTCAAGAATGGTCTTGCCGGGCAGAATCTCGGAAGCCATGGCCGCCGAGTGGGTCATGCCGGTACAGCCCACCGTCTCGATGAGGGCCTCCTGAATGATGCCGTTCTTGATATTCAGGGTGAGCTTACAGCCACCCTGATGGGGGGCGCACCAACCTATGCCGTGGGTCAGACCACTGACATCACTAATCTCCTTGACCTGCGTCCAGCCCCCCTCCTGGGGGATGGGCGAGGGGCCGTTCCGCGGCCCCTTGGCCACGCAGCACATTTCTTCGACTTCGGAAGAATAGATCATGGTTTACTCCATAATGGATTTTACGTTGCAAGGCTCTGGCCTCGCCGCCCAAGGGCCATGGCCCTTGGGCGGCGAGGCGAAGCTGATACTCGAAACCAGGCACATTGCCCGGGGATAAATACCCCATCCATATAACCCATCTGACGAAAAAAACCAGGCCCCTCGCCTTGCTTTTTACATTAGCGCCGAGAGCGAGAATTGCCGATGAGATATTTTTCAAGCTTGGTGAGCTGGTCGCCGGTCAGGGAGAGCTTGTTTTTTTTGCGCAACAAAACATGCCGCCACTGGTCGGCAGTGCGTTCCTCCGGATAGATCAGGGCGTGGCACCGGGCGCATTCGCGTAAAAAATAGTGGCGCCCCAGGCGAGAACCAGCGTCCCCCGGGGGGCTGAAAACGCAGCCCCCGGAAGCCATAACCAGCAAGAGCAATACATATTTCTTCATTGCTCCCCCTAGAACTGCCAGCCAATACCGAAATTGATGGTATTGTCCGGGTCTTCGTCGGCATCAGACCTGAGGATCTGATAGTCAGCCTTGACCACCACATTGGTGGTTGGCCAGAAAGAAACACCCAGGGTCAAATCACGCCTATCTTGCGCGGCATCAGCGAGTTGGCCCGTGGGCATGTTCGCCTGGGTGTCATACTCATCATAGCGGACGAAGAACACGGCGTCGGCATTGGCCAACTTGCCGGTCTGCCAGGCGGACGGCATGACATGATAGCCTGCCTCCAGATAATAACCGAAGATCTCCTCAGCCACACCGGCCGCCAAACTCTCGGCACCATCGATCCGCTCCCAGGCCATGGCCCCCACCAGGTCAAGATCGCCATAGCTGAAGCTGAAATCCGCCTCATAGATGGCCAGATCCGCCTCTACGCCGGGATCGTTGCCCTTGTTGCCATTATCAAGCCCGGAATAGTAAAGGGAAGTCCCCAAGCGAAGCGTAAGATCACGACTGGCAAAGGGCGTATAATCAAGACGCAGGGCATAGGCAGGGTCGTTGAGACTGGGCCTCTCCTTGAGCCGACCACCACGGATACCGGAGCTGCTCACCCCGGAACCGTCCATGCCGCCAAGATAGGCGAGTTGATAGGTGATATCACCAAGGGCGCCGAAAAGACCGATCCCGTCCGACCACCAGGTCGTGGGCACAACATACTTGTAGAAGTTTGGCCGCTCCACGCCGTTAAAGGTGGTGGGTTCATGGTGTTGGTTGAGATACCCCACCGGCACCAGCGTCCTGCCCACCCTGATATTGGCGTAGTCACTGAGCAGAAAATCGAGATAGGCCTGCTCAAGCTCCAGTTCGCCGCCGTCGCCTGAGGAAACCATGGCATGCTCAATCTCGATTTCAGAGGTAAACTTCAGCCAATCGGCAAAATCATAGCCAACATAGGTGACAAACCTGTGGATATCAAGCTGGTCGTTTGAATCGCCGCCCGCATCATCGCCTTCGGCGATATTGGCATGGATTTCACCGTAGCCGCCAAAAGAGAACCTTGACAAAAAATCCGGTTCTGGACTTTTGTCGTTGAACTCGGCCACTATCCGGCGCACCTCATCCTTGCTCACCACCACCGCCTCCTGCCGGGCCGCCGCCGGTGTTGTTTGCTCAGAGGCGTCCAGACGCCGCAGGGATTGTTGCAACTGATCAATGGTTCTATCCCTCTCGACAATGGAACCCGTTAATTTTTCCACCATGGCCTCCAGGGAGGACAAGCGGTCATCATACTCGTTTGCCGCCACAGGGGAGGCCGCCAGAGTCAGACCAGCCAACAACACAGCCATTTTCTTCATCACACATCTCCTTGCATTAAAAAATAAAAGTTAGTGCTGCCTAAATTCTTTACTTAGCGCTAATACACCGATGTATTTTGCGGGTCAAGGTTTTTTTAGGCAAGACGAACTTTTTTACCAAACGCAAGGGACATGCCACCACCATTGAATCAAGAGCAACAAGGGCGGCAAGATGCTTGTTGATTGGAGCGCTTTAGGTGGCGACCTTTTTTAGCTTGACTGTCAAACAATATTGGCTATCTTACAAGATCTCAGCCCCTGAATAGGGTATGCCGTTGTCGCACCGGAGGAATCAGGTCAGGAGCGTTGCCGCGCCTCGCTGAACAAAAAAAGAGAAACCACACGGGGAGAAAGGCATTCCACGCCAGACTGTGGCCGAAGAAGGCTGTAAAAACGTGTAAGGTCGCGGAGGAAGGGCCCTGATGCGGGATGCCCCTGACCGGCAGGGAGTGAGCCCGCCTTGGGGCAAGGCAGACAAGATAGTGTCTGCCCAGAACGGATCATTTCGATGGAGATCAAGGAGTGCGAAAAAAAATAAGCACGCCCTGCAAGAAGTACCCGTGTGGCACAGGATAATCTCTACGGATTCGGCTACGCGCCGGTACCAGAGAGATCAAGGAGAACACCATAATGGAATATGACTCTTTTTTCTGGATGGCCATGCAGTCAAGCCTGGTGCTGGGGCTCATCCACGGCATCAACCCCTGCGGCCACTCCTGGTTGGTGCTGGCCCCCTTTGTGGCCGGCAAAAAGGATGCCAAAGAGGTCAGTTACCTGACAATGGCCTTTCTGCTGGGAACGGCCGTGGCCTGCATTGTCCTGGGCGCCAGCCTGGGCGCCATTTCCCAGCTCATCCCCACCAATATGCAGTGGTGGGTGGAGATCGGCACCGGCCTGGCCTTGGTCGGTATCGGTCTGCTTCTGACTATCAGGCCGACCATCCTGCACAGCCATGATCACGACCAGCATGAGCATCATGACCACCAGCCCGGATGGATCAAAAAAGAACGGGTTACTGCCGTGGCCCTGTTCAGCGTCGGGTTTGTCAATATGATTATTCCCTGTCCCACCGTGGCCATCATGTATGGCTATGCCATTGATTCAGGCAATATCGTCAAGGCGACCCTGGTCTTTGCCGCCTACGCCCTGACCACGGCCATGGCCGTGGCTGCCGTGATCTATGCCATTTTCAAGGTCACCGGTCTACTCCACCGGCTGAGGCAACCGTGGGCGGAAAGCGTCATAATGTGTGGCGCCGGTGTCATCACCTTGCTTTTTGCCACCATCTCCCTGGTCCCGCATCTGGCCTGAACCCCTTTACGGAACTAAAAAAAATGGACGCGAAACTGGAATATCTCAGCCAACTGATCATTGAATTTTACGACAAGATTTCCTCCTGGGAACAGGAGGTGGTAAAGGAATCGGGCCTGTCACCCACCCAGATGCATGCCATCGAGGTGATCGGTCAGGCCGGCAAGTTGCGCATGAAGGAACTGGCCGAGCAGATGGGGCTTACCACCGGCACCATCACGGTGATGGTGGACGGCCTGACCAGACAGGGCGTGGTTGAACGGGAAAAAGACGAGGAGGATCGCCGTTCAGTGCTGGTTCACCTGACCGCAAGGGGCCATGAACTTTTCGAGGAACACCACCGGCTGCACATCAAACTCACCCAGGACCTCACCTCACAGCTGAGTGCCCGGGAGAGCAGTTATCTGGCCGCCATTCTCACCAAAATGAACCTGCAGATCTGAGTCGAGACCCAGGAAGGCCATTACCATCAGACCCTGATCTCGTAGAGACGTTGCAATGCCTCCCTCTGGGCGGCGGACAGACCACTCTGATCAAGGTCGCGCAGGCCCTGCTGCACCTCCTCGACACTGTGTCGCAACTGGCCCACGGCATCATTGACCACGCCGGCAAAATCCTGCAGGGTATCACACTGACGCAGGACAATCTTGACGGTGAGGTCGCCGCGGCCCACCAGACGCAGGTCGTTTTCAATATGGTAAAGGGGGCCGGCTATCTTCTGCGGCAGAAAAAGGGCAAGCAGCAGGCCGCTCAGCAGGCTGACGCCGGCCCCGGCCAGAATCACCGGCAGGAGGAGGTCACTGACCCGTCGCACCGTGATATGGGCCGTATAAAAAGAGGCGCCCAGTTCTTGCCGGGAATAAAAATAGAGGATCACGGCTGCGGTCCCGGCCGCAAGCATCACCGTCCCGGCGATACGCACCAGCAACCAACGCTGAAATTGTTTTTTTATCGCCATATTCAACTTCTTTCTTTTGTTCTCTTGCATAGTATCAATCCTGATCGGCCTCAGCCGAAATTACGATGACAACCCAGACAGAGATCCTTCCGTCGGGCGCGGGTCAAGCGATACTCGTGGTCAGAGGCGTGGGCCTGATGGCAGGACATGCAGCTTAACCGGCCATCTGGCATGGTGGAATAATCAGCCGGGATAGTCATGTCCGCCTTGGGACCGACATCCACCGGATGCGACTGTACTCCCTTGGCCTGGGGATGGCATTCCACACAGACGGTTATGGCCAACGTGTAGGGATCGGCGAGCTGCGGGTGGCCCACGGGGATGCGTTTCTCCTCCCTGTCGCTATTCTTCCCAAAAGGCTGACCATTGCCATGGCGACCCAGGCGTATGGCCACCGGGTAATTTGTCGAAAAACGGGCAAAAAGACGCTCGTCATGCCGGTAATAGGCTGTGTCAACCTCAAGCTCCTCCCCGGAAAAGTGAGGCGCGCTGAACTCCGGCTCCCTGAAGGCCTTGGCGGTGGAGAGGAGCAACGGCGCAGAGCGGGCCTCATTGCCCAGGACATCACGACCGAGAGCCACCACCTGATAGGTCTGCTTGGCCTGCAGCCCGGTTATGGTGATCTCATGCCGGGTGGCCAGGTGCTGAACAACCGCGGTGCTGGAATCAAGTTCATCCACCCCGTAAAGAAGCCGGGCATCGGTGAGCCGATCCGTCTTCCAGGCAATGCGGGCGCTGAGAAAAACTCCTCTTTTCACCTCCATAACCCGCACATCAAAAATGGTCGGATCACCCTCCGCCATGGGCAGGGGCTCAACCTGAGCCAGCTCCGGCAGGACAATCTGCCGGGCCAGTATCTTCCTGCCATTGGCCCGCGCCATAAAGATCAAGCTCCGGCCGGCCGCATTGCCGGGCAACTTAAACCAATGCGTGGTTCGTTCCCGGCAATCCTTGGTAAACCAATCAATCTCGTCATCCTCTTGCACATCTTCTTGGCCGGCCGCATAGGCCACCGGCCTTACCCCGGCCTCCTCACTGCTCCTGCTCCTGCCGTGACAGACCACACACCGTTTTTCCGCTACCGGGGCATGCACATAAAGCCGGCCGGCGCTCTCCCGGCACACCTCACTGTGGCAGGTACAGCACTGGCCGCTGTCATCCTCTGGACCGGCCAGGCTGAGATGTGGCGTCCCGGTGAGCAGCAGACCGCAAAGCGAGCCGACCAACAGCGGCAAAAAGATAAATTTCAAGATGGACACTCTGTTCATATAAAAAAATCCATTGCCGAATCACTCTTGCACAACCAGAAGATCAGCCGGTTTGGCAGCCAGCTCAATAAGAGCGGCCGGCCGGTTGGATGTCTGGTCGATCACTGTAATCGCACCGCCCTGCCGCCCGGCAACATAGATCCACTTGCTGTGGTTTGCCGAGACCATCTCCAGGGGGCCATCAGCCACGGCAATGGTGCGTGCCACGCGTTGCTGCCTGACCAGCACCAGGGAAACGGAACTGCTCCGATAATTGCTGACATAAAGGGTATTGTTATTTTTCAAGATGCGACGAGGCCACAGGCCCACCTGCAACCGCTTGACCTCCTGACCGCGGTCCAAGTCAAAAATGCTGAGACTATTGGCACTCTGCTCGGCCACAAAAAGATAATCATCATCCACCAAAAGGCCGTCAGGGCTGCTGCCCACGGGCAGAACATCCCGGGTGGCCAGGGTCTCGGCATCAAGGAAATAGATCTTCTGGTCCAGGCCGGAGGAGAGAATAAGCTGGCGGCCCGCTGCGTGCCAGATCAGATGGCGGGGTTGATAACCGAGCCGCTGCCGCTGGATCATGGCACCCTGGTTGAGATCCATCAGGGTCAGATAGTTGCCGCCGCCATCAAGGATATAACCGCGGTTACCGTCCGGGCTCATGAAAAAAGAGGGCGCCACGGTCATGGGAATCTTGAAGCGATCAACAATGCGGCTGGTGGCCGTCTCCACCACGGTGATGGTGGACTGCTCTTCGGAAAGGACGTAGAGTCTCTTTCTCTGCGGAGCATAGGCCATGTACGTGGGCCGCCCCTTGATGGCCAGGGAGCCGGAAACCCGATTGCGGTCCGTACTGAGCAGATAGAGGGTGTCGATATCAGGACAACTGACATAGGCCAGATCAGCCAACAGCGGTCGGCGAGGGCTGAGAAGCGCCATGCGGGCGCTGAAGTGGGCCTCGTTGACCAATGAGGCTTCATCGTCCCAGGAGATAATCAGGGTGCGGCTATCGCCGGCCTCCATCTGGAAATCACCCGGCAGGGGCAGGTCGACAATCGGCTGCTCAAGGGTAAGCAGAATCTTTTTGCCGTCACGCTGCAGGGCCGCCTTATCAAGGGTGAGGCGCAGAAAGTCATAACGGCCGGCCGGTACCGGCCCGCGGGCGACAAAACGCTGGCCGTCGCCGATCTCGGCTGCGGCCAACGCCCTGTTGCCGCCGGCCAGGGCCACGACTGCTGCCTCCCCCACCAACTCCACGCTGGAAACTTCAAGCCAGGCCTCACCGCCCTCTTGCCCGGCCAACTGCACAAAGATAGTGAGCAAGCCCTCATGCTCGGCCAGCGGCTGCGGCGCCACCAGCAGGGCCGAGGTGGTCTTCTGGCCGGCCACACATCCCTGCAAAGAAAACAGGGCAGCCGCCAGCAGGCAGATCAGAACAATCCGCCGCTGCCCTATGCTGCCCGGCCCTGTGCCAACAATCCTCTTTTTCATCTTTTTCAAGCGCCCCCGCTCTTTGTCCGGAGATTTCTAAAAGGTTGTACGGCCGGTGTATTCTTCGCTTCTGACACCGAGCATCCAGCTGTCATCACTGTTGTGAAAGTGACACTGGCCACAGTGGATTCTGGGCTGACTTGCCCCGGCTACAGGTGTTGCATAACCGGCAGTCGTATTATGGCAACCTTTGCAAAAATTAGGTGGCCCGGGATAAGGTGCGTCGCTGGATTCATGATGAATATAACGCCACTGATCGGCAGAACCATACCCCGCAGCCGCATCATCCTTGTGGCACCGCTGACACAGGGCACCCATGTCATTGGTGGTGGAGACCTCGCGCAGCCCCATATCCTCGCCATTGACCCGGCTGCGCAAGAGCATGATATTGCTTGCGCCGTGCGGTTCATGGCAATCGAGACAGGAGAGGACAAAATTTGTCGTGCCTGCCTGGGCCGAGGCAAAGGGCTCGCGGATATCAATGCCGACGTCGCGGCTCAAGCCACCATGCTTGTCACCGCTGCTGGACCAATCAATGGGGCGCAGAGTGGGGGGCAGGGTGGAGCTTTCGATGGTATTGGTGGTATTGTGACAATCGGTGCAAAAGCCGATGTAGTCAGGCGTCTTAGCCGCCTGGCCGGAACCGTCGCCGCCGGCCGCCACCACTGTCCCATCCGGTTCCCTGGCCTCGCTGGTCCTATCGGCATAGGGCGGTTCATAGCCGCTATAGGCGGCCATGGTCTCACTCCCGCCCCACAGATTGAAGTGGTCGCCGGGCTTGGAGATGGCGCTGGCCAATGGTGCACTGAAAACTGAACTACTTCCAAAGTTTTTCTTGGCCAGGTGGGGATTATGACAGGCGTTGCAGGGATTGGAAGAGGATGTGTACCAGGAGGACATGGCCGCCCCATCGCCGGTGGTCATAAAAGTTTGGATATCACCTAGGTTATGGTAGGAGGTCTGATTAAAGGCGGCAAGAATGGACTGCGGCAGGGTGCCAAGCGATCCGCCGCCGAAAGTGGTGCTGTAATCAGCATTGGCCACGGCCTGCACCACTTCGAATCCTTCACCGTGACAGTAGAAGCAGAAATTATCAGTCACCAGATAGGAACCGGCTGTAGCGCCACTGGTGAAATTATCGGCAAAGACTGTGTAGGGGTGGGGGGAACCGCCGGAAGGCTCCGGCTCGACACCGGCCAGGCTGGCATGCATCTCGTGACAGTGAGCGCAGTTACCGATGGCGTAACCGCTCATGGCCGGTCTGTCAACAGCGGAGCCGTGAGCCGAATCACGATAGCTGGCGGCCTGAACAGGCGGCGCTATAACAACCACGGCACTGCTCATCACCAGACAGCAACAAAGTATGGTTAATCCTTGGTCGTATGACATATGGCGCACCCGTTAAAACAATCTGTTCCTTCATTTTCACACGGCCAGTTCTTGTAGTTCCAACGCAAGATACCGTCATAGGGCGAGCCGTGCGCCCGGTGGCAGGAGAGACACATGACAATGGCATCATCGGCCTGCTGATACACCGCCTGGTTCAGGGTTGTGGTGGTATCGGCCGTGGCCACCGGTGAAATGACACTATAGGGAGTGCCCACCCCCTGATAATCGTTGTAGGCGGCGTACTCGGAGCCGGCGGCATTACTCATATCAAAATCAGTGGGATGACGCAGCCAGACATTGTTGCTGAAGACGCCCTCGGAAATCTCGCCAACGCCATTATGAAAATCATTATGACAACGACCGCAGTGGCTGCTTATGGTGCCACTGCTCTCTGTCTCCCCGGTTCGATCTGCGCCATAATATTTATTGTGGGCGCTGCTGGTGGGCCGGTACTCGTAATCGCTGTCCTCCAAACCCTGGACACCATCGAGAAAGCGATAGCTTTTGGCCACCGTGCTGCCGTCGTTCCAGGCAGTCATGTCATTGGCGTGATGGCTGCCCAGCAGTGCCACGGTGGCATCAATCTCCGTCGACGCGCCATGGCAGCCGTAGGTGCCGGCGCAGGTGAGCTGGGATAAGGGTGCCGAGTCAGTGGAGCCGGGCGGCAGGTTGCCGTGCGCAACGTCACTCCCGGCCAGCCCGGCAACATTATGGCCGGCCCGGTCATTCCCCTGGCTGACCCAGTAAAAGTTGCCACCGGCCAGGGTGTCGCCCTCGGTGCCGGTGGCCCCGTATGTAGGTTGGCTGACGTCCAGGACATAGGGCACTGGACCGCCACTGTTGCTGCCCTGGTGGCAGCCGACACAATCGGTGTTGAGCAACCCCTTGTTGGGTGTGGAAGTATAGGTCGTAACACCGCTGCTTACGGTATAGGCCATGGGACTGCCGGCCTGGCTGTTGTGCATGGTATGGCAATTGACACAGGGGCCGCTGACCTTGGCCCAGGCCGGCCAGGTCATGGCCAGCAGCAGCCCAACCAGACATATACATGCAGCTCTTGTTAAGACCATATCCTCACCTAGCGCCGGAAGATCTGCACCCGGCCATTGCCCTCATCAACAACACAGAGACGACCCCAGGGATCAAAACGAATCTCCATGGGGTAATAAAGATGGCCGGGGCCATGCCCCTTGCCGAGAAAGCGATATTTGAACTTGGCCTTGCGATCCAAGACCACCACCGTACCCTGGTGCCGATCAAGAATATAGATAAGACCGGCCTCATCAACAGCCAGAGAAACGGGAAAGACCACCAGATCGGCTACGTCGAGACGCTTGCTGAGCCGGCCGTTTTCATGATAGACGTAAAGGCGCTTCTTCTGTTGTCCCAGGGCCCAAATCTGCTCACCAACCACCTTGAAATCGACAAGGGCCTCCTTTTCTTCCGGCAGATCAAAGCGCTGCGCAACGGTAAAGGAGTCGGTGAGGCGGTAGATTCGGCCACTGGCACGGTCCAAGGCATAGAGGCGGCCGTTGTTGCCGATCTCCAGCCTGTCCACCATAAGCGGCCGCCCCTGATCTTTCACCTGCAGCCGTTTGGTCTCCTGCCCGGCAAAATCAATGACGGTCAGGCTGTTCGGCCCTTTTTCCGCGACAACCAAGACCGCCTCACTCAACCTGACCAGGTCAAAGGGCCGGTCCAGGCCCTCATCCGGCTGAAAGGCGGTTAAAAAGGCCCCCTCTTTATCAAAGGAAACGAGCTGGCCACCGGCACTGTCCACCATATAGTAGCGCTCCTTGTCACCATCCACATAAAGAGCGGTGGGCAGGGCACTGTTGATACTCTCATGGTTGAGGCTGAAGGCCAATTTCCATGGCCCCGATGCAGCGGCGGCCGGAACTTGCCCGGCAAAGATCATCGTCGCAACAAGGACCACAAGCCATATCGGCATCAGGGGGGCTGCTTTAACGGAGCGGATAGTATCCATTTCTTCCTCTAATAGCTGCGGTGGCACTGGACGCATAATGCCTTTTTGCCGCTTAGTTTCAGGTGATAGCGATACTCGGTGCCCATGGGATCGTGACAGGTCAGACAATCCATGGCCTGACCTGTACGGTGATCAATCACCTCACTGCCCACCGGATGGCTGAATTTCCCCTGGGTCTCATGACAGCGAGAACAAACGGCATTGCCATCCGCATTGAGCATGACCAGACGCGGCGAGCCATGCGGCGCATGGCAATCCGTACACTTCTCAGTCTCCGGATGGGGGTGGAGGCTGCGCCGATTACGCTCAATGGTGGCCTCGTGACAGGAACGGCAGAGCTGTTCATAGGGGGCCTTCAGCAAACCGTCCACATCGGCGGCATGGGGGCTGTGGCAAGCCACGCAGGCCCCTTCACCGGCCAGCATATGGGAGTGGGGAGCACGCATCTGCTCGCCCACTTCGGCATGACAACCGAGGCAGAGGTCTATGCCTGTTGCGGAATCCTTTCCATGGCAGGCCGTACACCCCTCGGCAAAAGGCGCATGCAGCGCGGCACGCATCAAGCCCTTGCCGGCGCTGCCATGGGGATTATGACAGGAAAGGCACTGGCCGATTTCGTCCGGAAAGCCACGATGGCCGGCCAGGGAGGCAGGACGGCTATGACACTCCAGGCAGAGCTGGTCGCCATCATTCTTTAAGAGTTGGAAATTATCGGCATGATGGGGCTGATGACATGCAGTACAGTCACCCTCGGCAAAGGGCTTGTGTTTGACCTTATACTGCCTGGCCGCCAGATCCTCATGGCAACTGAAGCAGCTGTCGGCCACAGGCCCCCGCAATAAACCCTTTTCCGCCGAGACATGGGCGCTGTGACAGGTCAGACACCTCCCCTCTTTTACGGGTTGATGCTGAACCCCCTCGCTGAAGGCGGCGCGGGCCTCGCCATGGCAGGAGTAGCAAAGTGCGCCGCCCTGGTGGCTCAACAGGTTGTCATACTTGGCCACATGGGGATTATGACACTGACTGCACTGACCGCGGGCCACGGGTTTATGGACGATCTTGCCGGTGAAATCCTCTTGCGGATGGCAGCTGATACAGGTCTTGCCCGGGGCTGCCGTCACCACACCACCGGCACCGAGCAGAATGATCAGGGTGAGTATGCCTATGCGAATCTTCATGTGCTCTCCTCCCTATGACAGGCCATGCAGCCCCCCTTGTCAAACGGCGTATGGTGAACCGGATAAAGGAGGCCTTTATCCGCCCCGCCATGCGGGTCATGGCAGGTGAGACACGATGAGCCCGGTGGCTCAATGCCCTGGTGGACATTGTTGAAGCGGCCATTTTTTTCATGGCAGGAAAAGCAGAGCTGTGTGGCATCCATGACAAGCAAACGGGCATGCTCGCCGCCATGGGCTTGATGGCAGAGTCCACAATCCTCACGGGCCGGGGCATGGGCCACGCCATCCTGCCAATACCGAGCAATATCCGGGTGACAGGTGAGACAGAGATCCGGCTTATCCTTCATAAGCAGATTGTTGTTACCGGAGCCGTGGCCGATATGGCAGACGCCGCAGTTCCCTGCCGCAACAGGGGCATGGACATGGTCGGCTGCCGCCACCGCATTGACATCAGGATGACAGGAAAGACAAAGGGCGCCGGCCGGCTGCTTGAGGATGAACGAGGTATTGCTGGCATGCGGTTCATGACAGCTTTGGCAACTTCCCTCGACAAAGGGCAGATGGCCATGCTCCTTTTTCTGTTCCAGGCGGCTCTCCTTATGACAATCGAGGCAGAGCCGGCCTTCTTCCGGCGGTGCCAGCAGGCGGTCGGCCCGCTCGCCCTGGTGTGGCGCATGGCAGCGGCTGCACTCGCCGGCGGCAAAGGGCATATGCAGACTGAACATGGTAAGCTCTTCCGCTGTTTCCTGATGACATCCCACACAGATATCACCGTCGCGGTCGACAAGCAGTCGCTTCTCTTTGGAGTTGTGCGGTGCATGGCAGGTGAGGCATTCGCCGCTATTTGCCGGGGCATGACTGAACTCTCCCCGGCCATACTGCTCAGGGGCATGGCACTGGCCACACAAGAGGGCCGGCTCGGCGCTCAGGGTGTTATTCTCCTTTTTGCCATGGCCGGTATGACAGGCAAGACACTGCCCCTTGTCAAAGGGCTCATGACTGCTGCGCATCGCGGCGGCATGTTCGTCACTATGGCATTGCAGGCAGAGCTCCTCCGGGGCCATGGCCAGCAGGTGGCGCTCCTCACTGGCATGCGGGGCATGACAGCTGCGGCACGATCCATCCATCACCGGTTGGTGACGTCCTGCCGACTGGTCAACCACCTGCTCATGGCACGAGACGCAGAGTGTGTCAGGCTTGTCCGGCACCACGAGCAGACCCGTATCATCTTCCGCATGGCAGGATGTACAGTTACCCTGCGCCATGGGCATGTGGGTATCCGCCTTTAACAGGCCAGGCCCTGCGGAGCTGTGGGGGGTATGACAACCCACGCAACCGCTGCCGGCCTGGTAGCCGAAATGGGCCTCTTTAAAGGTTGCCGCGCCACTCTCATGACACTCCAGGCAGAGACTATCCGCCTCCTTGACCAGGAGCTTGTCCTGCCCGGCATGGTGGGGATTGTGACAGGAGGTGCACCCATCCTGAAGAGGCGGGTGGACATTCCGGCGCGTAAAGAGTCGCCGGTCATGGCAGCCATAACACGACTGGTTAACCTTCTCCTGCAAGAGATACTCTTCGGGAGCGTTATGGCTGGCATGACACTTCCCGCAGCGCCCCTGCCGCACCGGTTCATGAACAGAGACATCCGCCGCTGCCGTTGCCAGCTGACGATGACAGCGATAACAAAGGCCCGGCGGCTCCTGGCGCAGAAAGATGCCGCCGAGGACGCCATGCGGCAAATGACAGGCGCCGCAGGCATTGTCAGCCACCGGCTTATGCACCTTGCCCTGCTGCAGGGCAGTGGCCATCTCCGCATGGCAGTCCTGGCAACCCTTGCGCCGAGCCTGCTGCGGCTGCTCCTTTACGCAGGAGAGCAGGGCGCCGGCCAGGACCAGCAGAAGAATAAACTTAATGGGTGTCCGTGGATTCATGTTGTTGTGTGAGCTCCTTGTGTAGCCTGTTCCAAACTTTTTCATTCACCGTAATGACGGATCTCTCCTTGAGTAAATCAAGAAATTCCCGACGGCCGGCTGTAAACTTTTCGTCGCCGAGCTTCTTGATAATCTCAGCCTTGACCTGCGGAAAGGGCAACGGCATGGCAGCCCTGCGGGTCACCAGTCTGACCATGGCGGCATTGTTGTTCATGGTAAAAGGCATGCTTACCTCTCCCTTGCTGAGAGCCAGAAGCGGCGCGCTGAGGGCCGGGTCGAGATGGTTGACCGGCATCTGTTGCACCGGCAGACCGCCGGGGAAATGCTTGTCCACCACCTTGAAGAAATCAGCGCCATCGGCTATTTCACGCCGCATCCTCTTGACCAGATTTTCCTCGGCCTCCACCAGAACATAGCTGACCATCTCCGGATGAGAAAATTCATCTTGGTGTGCCTCATAATAGGCCTTGGCCTCAGCCTCAGCCACAGTGGCCTGCGGTTTAATATAGCGCTTTTCAATCTCCTTGGTAAGGCGGTGCTTCCGATAAAAATCATAGACCGCGGCAAAGGGCGGCCGTTTTTCATAATGGCGGTCCATGGCCTCCCAGGAAATCAGGGTCTGGGAGAGCATATTGGCCACCACCCTCTCTTTGAGCCGATCAGGATCCTCGGCTGCGAACTTGTATTGCTTGCGAAATTGACGTTCCTTGGCCATCATGGCCTGCACGGCACCAGCGCTTATCTCACCCGCATTGGTTGTTATCACCGGTTTTTCGGCACGTTCCATCTCCAGGGGGGTCTCGTCGATTTCCGCCAGAAATTCCTCATCCACCTCCACCTGGTATTTTTCCTTTAATTTTTCCACCAGGGCCGCGGTACGGTCGGCACTGAGCCGATCCTTCACCTTGGCGGTAATGGATTTTTCCACAGAAGCGAAATCTTCCTTGTCCGGCCCCTTTTCCGCCATGAAATGCAGAATAATAAAATAGTTGCCCATGGGTTGCGGCGTCGTGATATGGCCGGGCTGCTGCCCCTTCACCGCCGCAAACCACTCCTCTGTTATCTGGGGGACGCGCAGCCATTTTGCTTCATAAAAAAGGGGACCACCCTCGCCATGGCCAAGCTCCCTGAGCTCCTCGGTGCTGATCTCTCCCTGCTGCAGAGCGGCGGCCTGGGTCTGGGCCTGCTCTTCAGTGGCAAAGAAAAACACGGCAATCTGCCAGCGCGGACAGTATTGCTCTTCATACATGGCCCACAGTTGCTCATGACTCGGATTTACCTTGGCGTCCACCTCCTCATTCTTGAGCATCATCAAGGAGCGGACCTTGACAAAGGTTTCCACCTTGCGCCTGAAGCTCGGCTCGGTGTCCAGTTGCAGCCGCAATCCTTCCTGGGCCAAGAGCTGCCAGTTGACAAACTCATCAAGGGAGTCGGGCACCGCCATATCTTCTTCCTGCCAGCTGCGCCACCAGTCCCGGTAGTCCTGCTCGGTAAACTTTGTGCCGTTGATGGTGACCAGGACATCTTTATCCCAGAACCAGGCATGGGCCTCCTGGTTCATGCCTCCCCACAACAGCAGAGAAACAAGCATCCATATCACTCGGGACATGCCAACAAACCTTCTTCTTTCCATAATATCAGAATTTCCTTCAACATCTTTTTGCCCAGCTCACTAATCGTGTTGCTCAGGCCAAAATGCATTAATTTTCGATAATCCGTGCCTTTTCTACTGTGATATGTGGACCAGAGCAGGGTGCCGTCTGCGCCGTCATATACCTGCAGTTCAATTTTCAGACGTGGGTTGAATTTGCCACCCTTTATCTGCTCCTCCATTGTTATAATTTTACCCCCGATAAGCAGATCAACCTCCAACCGTGAACCGAGCACCCTTAACTGATCAGGGCTGGCCTGCTGCCAGGGCCGCACATGCAACTCGCGATAAATCTTGCGAACATCCCCCTCAAGGGCCAGACGCCAAGGGCGTTCATTTATCAGGGCACTGAGTAATAAACGGTGGAGAATGGTGCCGCCCTGATCATAATCACTCTGATTAACAACCGGCAAAACCGCCACGCTACAGGCCTGTACCGGCACCTGTGCCGTATAGGCCTGAAGGTAGGGTCGCGAGGCGGTACAGCCCCCGAGAAAAAGGACCGTGACCCCGACCATGATCAACAGGCCTAAAAATCTTCGGTCCATACCTGTCGCGCCATTACTTTACTGCGCTCCTCCGCCACGGCTTCGGCCAGGAAATCGCCGCCTTCATCAGACGCTTCGCCTGCCAAGGGGACCATGGCATCAACCTGCCGCAACAGCCGGTTGCCGAGCATATCCTGGGCATAGAGATGATAGCTTATCTTGCCGGACGGCATGGCTGCCAAAGCGAGCTCCAGCCCCTCGGGGGCTTCGGTACCGCTACTTTCGGAAATAAGCCCCCCCTCTTTGTCACGAATCTCCAGGCGCCAGTAGTCCAAAGGAATCTGGCCGGCATAGTTGAGATGAACCACCACCTTGTCATCCTGCTCGTTCAAGGCCACCTGCATCTCCGGCTCCTGACGGATCACCTGAATAGTCTGGCGGGCTGCCCCCTTGTTGCCGACCCGGTCCCACACCTCCAGCTCAATGGTATAAAAGCCATCAGGCACCAAGGCACCGCTTTTGGCCTGCCCCCACCAGGAGAAGCGGCCAGGCAGACCAGCGCGGCCATCATCGCCCATGACGACAAGGCCCTCTTCATCCCGCACACTCATCCGCCAGCGGCTGATTGGTTCCGGATTTTTAAGCAGGGGAATCATATCGATCTTTTTCCGGAGAACAACAACACCGTTGAGTTCCTGGCCCTTGACCTGCAGGGCCAAGCTCGGGGCCAGACCATCCACTTGATAGCCACCCACCAGAACCTCTTTATCCAGCTGACCGGGCCGACTGATGGCCACCTGCACCGGATAGTGGCCATCCGCAGGGGCCGCGTTCCAGACGGCCTGAAAACTGTTGTCAACACTGCTGTAGCGGGCCTCAACAATCCGCTCGTCCACAAACACAGAGACCGTGGTGTTATAAAGCTGGCTGGCCGACAGGCTCAACGTGATGCGGCAGGAGACCTCCTCGCCGGGCCTGACAATCTCCGGCCCCAGGAAAACGGACTCCACCCCTTCCTGGATATCCAGGGGGCCACCATACTGCCGGAGGTCAGCGGCCAGCCCCTGCAGGGCCTTACCCACCACCAATCGTTCCATCTCCTGCAGATCCTGTGAGCCGGCCAACCCCAGCAGGCCTATCTCATCGGCATCACACAGCTCCACACTGTGGGCCCAGACCAGGCGCGCATCCTCGGTACGGATCAGTTGCAGGGTTAATCCCAGAACATAGGGTTTCGTGTCGCGTCGCTGGTTCACCGAGCCCAGCAGGGCATAGTCGACCCCCAGATCATCATGCAGACGCCGGATATAGCGGGAGCCGAGATGGCCCAACCAGCGCACCCTGTTTTTCACCATAAAGGCCAGCACCTCATCCCGCCCCAGCACGGCCAGATCCCGGCTCGCCAAATTGTCCCTGACCAGTTGCGTCACCCCATAATTAAGGCCGTTGCCTCCTCTGCTCAAGTCTTCCATGGGCAGCACGGCAATGCGGGACTGGCGACTGTGCACTGCCGGCGACACCAGCAAGAGTGTCGCCGCCACCAGGAGCACTATGCAGCTAAAGCGTCGAGGCATGAACGTCTCACTTCAGGGTATCTTGAATAATTAGATATTTTATTTTCGTAGCGCCGAAAAAATCGGGCCGGTAAGCGAGCCTGCGAGACTCCGAAATAGCAATTATTCAAGATGGCCTTCATTATTGCGGAATGGTGGCCAGCATTTTATCCACCAGACCAAGGGTCAATTCAAAGCGGCCCACCGCCGCCAGACCAAAGAGGCGCCGCCAGATCGAATCACCGCTGGCGCTGGCGCTGGCCTGCCATATGACCAGACCGCTTTCCACCTCCAGCAGACGCATGGTCACGGAGAGCAGGGGATAGACCACCGAGCCCTTGCGCCCCTCATCGGCCAGATCAATGGTGCCGAGCATCACCGCCTGCACGTTGAGACGCTGGCCGAGACGACGCAGGGCCTGGCGGTCCAGCGGTTTGCCCGGGTCAATAGCCTCCTCGTGCAGGAGACTATCCACCACCCCCTTGTCCACCACATCAAATATACCGCGACCCAGCACCTGGGTCATGGTGATATTGCGCACCCGTTCCGGGGCATACTCATCGTTGCTGTTATTTTGTAAAGGCAGGACAGCAATGGTCCTGACAAAACCGATATCGATATTCTCCCGGCTGAAGCTCTCCAGGCCGCCCCGCCGGGCGCAGCCGCCGGTGACCATGGCCAGCAGCAGCAACAGTACCACTATCCTCTTCATAGGTATGTACGCCTCATTCTTCAAGATATCCATTAGTGTTCATCGCTCACAGGGGTGAGCTCCTGCCAATCACCTCGAATAAACAACAGGCTGTCATGGTAGTCAAACCGGCTGAAACTCCGTGGTAATCTATTTTTCCCCACCGCGCTGCACAGGAGCTACATCACCGAAAATCTGGCCACCAGTTGCGACTGAATGCGCCACTCCTCCATGCCCTGGCTTTCGGCATAGCTGCCGGTACCCTGCAGGGTAAAATGGGGGCCCAGGGACCAACTGCCAAAAGCGGCATATCTGTTGATCCGTTCCTCTGTCATGGCATAGTTATAACTCAGCGAAAACTGGGTGGTGGCGGTGGGGGCAAGGGAGAGCGACAATGCCGCCCCTTCGCTCTGGCTTTCACTGCCCTGCCACTGCTTGTTGGCCGACATATTAATGGAAAGCATCTCACTGCTCCGCCAGTTGAGACTGAGATTGGCGCCGGTACTCTCTGCGCCTTCATCACCGAGGCTGTGCTGGTAATCGGTGGTCAAATCAGCGGTCAATCCCGGCACCAGCCGGGCGGTCAGGCTCAAGACCGTATGATAATTCTTGCTGGTCAGCTCTGTCTCATCATCTTTCTTGTGACTGTAATTCACATCCAAACTGCCGTCGAGATCCGGATAAAGGGCTGCCGTGGTATAGAGGCCGACAATATGGCTCACCGACTGACGATCCCCGCCTCGATAATTCTCCGACCTGCTCATACCCATATTGACGTCGACGGTTTCCAGGGGAACACTATTCATATTTATGGAATAGGAACGGGTGGTGGACTGATCTGCATCACCATTACGAGATTTCGACTCATTAACAGCCAAACTGGCGGAGAGGTCGGTCATGGCCTGCCAACGCAACTGGCCGGCCTGGCTGAAGCGGTCATAATCGACACCGGAACCATACTCGCCATCCTCGAACGAGAGGTTATAAGTCATAAAAAGAGCTTCAGTGAGCCGCGCCCCAACATTGACATCCGTAATCATGCTTGACGAGGTCGAGGTCAATTCCGCCTCATTGATGCCTGTCACAAGTTGATATGCCTCGATTTCACTGAACTCAACCGTGGCCAGGGGGCTGCTGGTGACAACCAGCTTGAGCCACTGGGAGGCGGTGCCGGGCACGACAAACTCAAACCGTTTCTCCGTGCTGTTATAGGTAAAAGGCAGGGAGGTGGTCTGCAGCTGCCAATCCGTGCCGTTATCACTGGTATAAAAGGCAAAGGTGAAACCGGCGGCTGCCGCCGCCTCATCATCCAGACTATAGAGATAGAGCCTGTCAATCTTCTTGAAATCCACCTTAACGGCCACGGTATGGGGCGGCGTATCAATGCCGTTGGTGACCAGGGCCGAGGCGGTCTCCAGATCGCCGTCATGCAGGGCGGCCTCCGAGGTCAGTTCGCCGGAGGTGGTGGTGAGAGGGGTGGAATCCAAACCATGGAGGACCTGGGCCAGCCCCTGTTTGACCAGGGCAGATGTTGCCGTGCCGACAAGGTTGGTGGTGGAGATATCGCGTGTTTCGGAGTATTGGTGGGAAAAGCCGAGATTAAGACGGTTCTGCCAGAAGGTGTGAGCGGCCTCCAGCTTGGCAAAATTGTTGGTATTCTCATTCTGACGATCACCGGCATTGTCGAAAAAACGGCTTCGGCTGTAGTTATAATAGGCCTTCAACAGCTCCAGATCCCACTCCAGGGCAACAGTCTCGTTTTTTGTCTCTTTATCCGTGATCTTAGGAGAATTGTCATCTTCCTGCCAATCCTCGCCATAAGTAGCCCGCAGGGTGGGCCAGAAGCGCTTCTGCCAAGCACTGGTCCAGGAGGCCTCCCAGTTGGCCCGTTTCTGATCGGCACTCTCGGAGTTGCGCTGCCGGCTGGCCGCCCCAAAGAGTTCAAAGAGAAAGAGATCATTGGTCACGGCAAAGCGCAGACTGGGATCAAGGCTCTGGCTGTCACGCTCCTCACGCCAGCTCGTGCTGTAACGGAGTGCCTCGTGCAGGGACATGGCTTCGGTGACCTCCTGTTTCAGGTCAAGGGTGTAGGTTATGAAGTAGTCATCCGTGGCCACCTCATCCTTGCCGTCACCATGGCTCCAGTTGGCCGTCAGGTCCTGGCCGGCATGGCCCGGCACGGCGCTGATCAAGGCCCAAAAAAGAAGTGGCAGACAAATAAGACAGCGAGACTTTCTTCTTTCCTGCATCTCCCTGTTCTTCCCTTCCGTCACGATTTTTTCGGGCCAGGCCGCTACAACCTGCTACACAAACCGGCTCCCCTCTCCGCTACCTGCTTGGCTTGATCTGTGGTCTCTTCCTGTCATAGGTCTTCGGGGCATGACAGCCCACCACACAGGTGGCGCCATTGGTCGTCTTGGTAATGGAAATAGGATACGACCAGGCACCGAAGGGGACCTCGGTACGGATATGTTTGGTCTGGGTGCTGGCATGGGGATCATGGCAGGCCACACAGTTACGGCCCTTCTTCATGTTGACATGGAAGTAGTGCAGGTTGTATTCGCCGTCCCGAAAATTGGTGAGGGTCTTGGTGAATTTCTTCTTGGCAATATCCTTGTTGTGACAACCAAAGCAGAGTTCATAGTTCTCGGGCCGATACTCTTTATAGAATTCCTCCGGGAAATATTTGCTGAGGATACGGCTGTTATTAGAGCCATGCACATCATGACAGGCCATGCAATCACCGGTCTGTACGGGGCCGTGCCGGAAATCACTGCCGGCCACGTGATCGGCCAGCTCATCGTGGCAGGTAAAGCAGAGCTGCTCGGTATCCTTTTTCAGCATGGATTTGACGTCTGAGGAATGGGCCCGATGGCAATCCGTACAGCGCCCCTCATCCACCGGCTGATGCTTATACTTGGAGGTCTTGATGGTCTTATAGAGCTCCGGACTCATCTGTTCATGACAGTCGGCACAGAGCTGGCTGCCCTCCTTGTGCAGCTGAAAACGGGCCTCGGAGCTGTGGGGATCATGGCACTTGTTGCAATTATCCTGCACCGGGGCATGGACATGCCGCATGGTAAACTCCTGCTGCCGATCCTTATGGCACTGAAAACAGACCTCGCCCTTGTCCGGCGCGGCGATGAGGAGACTCTCATGTTTGCCGGCATGGGGTGTATGGCAGGCAATACAGTCACCCGCCCCCACCGGACCATGACGATGACTCTTGGTAAAGATTGCCGCCTCATGACAGTTAAAACAGAGACTGCTGACACTGGCGCCATTGCCGCGCAGTTGAAAGCGCATGGCAGATTCGTGGGGATTGTGACAGGAGACACAGCCCTCCTCTACCGGGGTATGGACCACGGCATCGTCAAATTCCTCGATCTTGGCCTGATGACAGACGACACACATCTCCTTGCCGGTGCGGGCCAGTGACATGGGATTGTAGGAGCCATGGGGATTATGACAGGAGATGCAGACCCCGGCGCCCACCGGGCCATGGACATGGGCGCTTTTGCCCATGTCGGTATGACAGCCGGTGGTGCAGTTGGCCCGGGCCGGCACGTTGCGTTTGAAATCATAGGCACCCCGCCGCACTCGATGACACTCCTTGCAATCAAGGGCAGAGGGGTTCTTGTGAACATAAAAACGTTTATAACCCTTGGGAGGGGAGGCTCCCTTGCGCAGATCCTTTTCCGGCAGGTAGTAGAGCGTCAGTTGCTGCTGCTGGGCGCCGGCGGTCAGACGAATGGTGTTCTTGCCCTTCGACAAGCTCAGCATGACGCCAAAGGCCTTATTGTCCACCTTGATCATATTCTTGCGGGCATCGTTGGAGACACCGGATATCTTCAGCTCCGTCAGGCCGGCGTCCGTGACGACACCGGCCAGATAAAGCTTCTCACCGGTGACCCAGACGTTGTTCGGCGGCGACACAACGTTAATGACGTCAGACGACGACGCCAGGCTGGGCTCAGCCGACCCCATACAGCCCATCATGGACAACAGGGCCAGCAATATCGGCACCAGGCGGACTAGGCGGCCCACAGCTTGACTTTTTTCCTTCAACGTCTCTCCTCCCAACATATCTCCCCCATGATATGATGGCGTCGCAAAAAGTCTGATCTGCTGCGTTATGGCGGGATCGCGAAATGCTCAACATAACACATGCATGCTTCCGCTTTCGCGACACCACCATGCCTTGCATATCAAACTTTTTACTTAGCCATCTTTAGCGGTACTATGGACTTTTTGCGAGTCCATCATGTATAAAAAAACATAAATATGTGTGACGTAGACTTCTGCTACAACCTCGAAACTCGGCAGGACAGCGACCCTGACTGGCACTCGCTGCTCTGCCGAAATACGAGATCAGGCTCGGCCGACCACAGCCCATAAGAGTACGACCCGACCAGACCTCCTGTCAACAAAATACAGCCTACAGCAAAACACCGCATCGGCCCGAAATCGGGAGCCAATGCGGTGTGTTCTGCACAACAAGACGCTGTCACGCCGCCTGACGCTTATGCATCATCCTTGGTGGTATGACAGTTGAAACAACCGGTATTACCGGTGGTACCGTTATGGGCATCCATGGTGCTGTAGTCCCAACGCAGCAGATCGGCATAAGGAGAGCCATGGGCCCGATGACAGGAGACACAGGTAACAATGGAGTCGCCTGTCTTGGCCGCATCCCCCAGGCCACCGGCATGATTGATAGCGGTAAGATCCGTTGAGCCATCCATGGTGTCAACGGCCACAGGTGCCTCCAGGCTGTAGTCGGTATATCCGGCATACTCGGAGGTGGTGGCCAGGGCGCTCATATCAAAATCCGTGGGGTGGCGCACCCAGGGAGAACCGAAGGTGGCGCTACTGACATTGCCCACGCCGTTATGAAACTCGCCATGACACTGGGCACAGAGGGAACTGATGGTGGTGGCGTCATCCGTCTCATCAGTTCGCGAGGCACCCTTGTAGAGATTGTGGTCACCGGTAGCAACGTCGGCCGTATATTCCCAGTCGGCATCCTCGATCCCCTCGATACCGGCCAGCATGCGGAAGGCATCCGACATATCAGTGCCGGATCCGGACACATAGCCGTTGGTGGCCGCATTACCAGGGCCATGATGGCCGCCGGCCACGGCGCCGAACTGATCTTCCTCGCTGCGGTCACCGTGACAGCCCATGGTGCCGGCACAGGTCAGCTGACTTGTCAGGGCCGCGCCGCCTGGAGGAGTGTCCCCAAGCGCACCATCTCCATTGGCCACATCCAAGACGTTGTGACCGGTATTATCGGTAGTCGTAACCCAATAAAAGTTACCACCGGCCAGGGTGTTCGTGCCATAGGTCGGCGCTGTGCTGGCCAGCACAAAGGGCACATCGCCGCCGGAGTTATCACCGGTATGGCAACCAACACAGCCATAGCGCAGCAGGGCGCCATTGGCGCTGTCATCGGCAGGCGTGCTGGTGCCAAAAACACCGGTACTGGCCATGGCCGCGCCATCCTGGCTGTTATGCATGGTGTGGCAGTCACCGCAGGCACCGCTCACCTTGGCCATGGCCAGGCTCGGCAGGGCCACGGCAGCGCTGAGGGCCACAATGGCCGTCAGCATATGTCTTGATACATTTTTTTTCATGATAAATCCTCCCTGTAATCTCATTATTCCTTGCACTGCACTGGCTGCTTCAAACAAGCACCCCTCTCTCTCACGTTGTCTCCGCATCGCACCAGCCGTCTGCTCCCTCCCGCAGCCGACCGCCCCATCACTCTTGCCGGGAAGGCGGAACGCTCAACTCCTGCCCATATTATACAGCAAATACCATGCCGCACCCAAAACAACGAGCCGTTCCGCCGAAAAAAACCGGCAAACCTTAGTGCCCCAAGACATTAACTCGCAACCTCTCCGCAAAGCGGTGTCGGATGCGACAATTTGCCGCGCCAGAAACTGTTGAGCAGCCGGGCCAGAATCGAACCGAAACCACCCCTGTCGACCCATCTCGCAGACACATCAACATGTCAGGCAGGACCAAACCTGCATATCTTCTGGAAATATCCCGCAAATTCCGCTTTTTTTGAGGCTCTTCAGCCCACTGCGACGCTTTGCCATTAAGAAAAGGGGGCGCTGTGGAAATTAATCAGTTTCTGGCCACTGCCAGCCAGAAACTGGCCAAAATTAGCCCTGCCGACAGGGATTGACGATGTTATAGTCGGCAATCTTCTTGCGCAGGGTGGTGGGGGAAACCGCCAGCTGTTTGGCGGTTTTGGTGATATTCCACTGGAGTTGGTTGAGGGTGAGCTCAACATGACGCTTTTCCGCCTCTGCCAGGGTAACCGGCGCCTCCTGCACCGGTCCGGCATGGTCGCGGTGCGACTGCTCCAGGCAAACTTCAGCCGCGGTGAGCACACTGTCGGTGGCCAGAGCCACGGAGCGGGTCAAAACGTTTTCCAGCTCCCGGACATTGCCGGGCCAGGCATGGCTCATCAGCTTCTGCATAGCCTCCTCGCTAATGGACGGCAAGGGACATTGCAGCTGCCGGGCAATCTTCTTGAGCAGCACATCCACCAGCAACGGAATATCCTGGCGCCGCTCCCGCAGCGGCGGCAGGTAGAGAGTAGAAACCGCGATCCGGTAGAAGAGGTCTTTTCTGAACTTGCCCTCCTGCACCAGTTTTTCCAGGTCCCAATGGGTGGCGGAGACAAAACGGGCCCGAAAGGGAATGCTCTCCAGGCCGCCCACCCGAACAAACTCGCCTTCCTGCAGGACGCGCAATATTTTACCCTGCAGCCCCAGGGGCATATCACCGATTTCGTCGAAAAAGACCGTGCCTTCCCCGGCATACTCCAGCTTGCCTATTTTGAGGCGATCCGCCCCGGTAAAGGCCCCCTTTTCATGGCCGAAAAACTCCGACTCCAGCAGGGTGGCGACAACTGCCGAGCAATTGATGTCAACAAAGGGCTTGTCGGGATCACGGGCATCGTGGAGAATGCGGGCGGCAAGCTCCTTGCCGGTGCCGCTCTCCCCCTGAATAAGCACGGTGACCTTGCTGCGCGACAGCAGGCCGATCTTCTTATGCAGGTCAATTATGTCAGGGTGGGTACCCACCATGCTTGACTGGGCGCCCTGGCTACCGGAAGCAGCACATGCCGTCGCCAGGTCGGCCTCATGGCCGCGATGGGACGCCACCCTGGCCAGCATAGTGTAGATATCATCGATCTCCAGCGGCTTGCGCAGATAGTCAAAGGCGCCGCTGCGCATGGCCTGCACAGCGATCAGATTATCAGACTCGCCGGTCATGATGACCACGGTGGGCTCACAGGGCAATTCGAGAATGCCGGGAAGGGTCTCCAGGCCGCTCTGATCCGGCAGGTTAATATCAAGAAAAACCACCTGGGGCCGAAATTCCGCCGCCTCTGCAATGCCTTCCTGGCCTGAAAGAGCCATATGCACCTCGTGCCCCTTGAGCCCCAAGGGCACCTGCAGAGAACGACACAGTGCCTGATCATCATCAACAATCAGAATTTTCATAAACCCCTAACTCCCTTATCCATTTAAGCCCGCTCAGGCGGCATATCGCCTGAATGATTATTTTTTTTAACTGTACAGAAACTTGCCGGTCCGGTCAACAACGGCAGCCGACCGGCATCAGCAGAGGACAGAAAAAACTCCATCTCAGCAAGTTACACTCCACTTTCCATTTGACAGCAGGAAGCAGGATCAGGTAATGAGTTTGGAAGAATGGCATCCCTCCCCATTCAGTTTTGTTATGCAAATCATGTTCCACCCCTCCTCCTCGTTTATTCCTCCGCGCTTTTTGTCGTGGGCCGAGCTTGGCTGCACAGCCGCCTGCCACGATGCGCACCCCTCCGCCGCCTTGCGCGGTTATCGCTCCTCTCTTCGGCGTGTCGTCGTGGCCGCCATTTGCCTTTATGCCGCTAATTTAATATCGTGATAAGGGTAAAAGCGAACCTGGGCGCCACCGGCAAAAAAAGGTATGGTGTCCGGCAGGTATCTGTCCGGAAATAGCTCATTTCGGAGTCTCGCAGGCTCACGTATCGGTTCGACATCAAGGAGTGCGAAAAAAGAAGCACGCCCTGAAAGAAGTGCCCCTGGGGTGCAACATATCGAACATATGTGAGGGTTTTTATTTTCGTAGCAACGAAAATAATCGGCCAGGTAAGCGAGCCTGCGAGACTCCGAAAGAGCAATTACCCAAGATGGCCTAACGAAATCGCCGCCACCGTAAGTTAACGCCGTAGCAGCCAATCGAAGTAGAAAACGCGCACGGAAACAATGTCACCGAAACTAGTCGCCAGGCCAGAGGAAAAACAACATGCACACCCGTATATTATGTAAAATAGTTCTCCTTACCCTTGTCTTTTCCCTCTACATCTTTCTCTCCTCCGGAGTGGCGGAATCATTCCCCTTTCGCAGCCTGGCAGTGGGAGATGCCATTCCGGACGCCACTCTGCTCAACCCGGCCGACAACAGCAAAATCCGTCTCCATGACCTGAAGGGCTCCCCGGCCATCCTGGTCTTTTGGGGAGGCGATCTGGCGGCCAAGAAAAAAAGAGCCATCACCGCGCTCAGCGAAATAGAAGAACTGCTGCCCTTTTTAAATGAAAAAAATATCGCCGTCCGGGTGATCAATGCCCAGGGCGACTCTGACACCACCATTGCCGAGGTCACAGAGGCCGCCGGTCTCACTCTGCCGGTCTATTTGGACTTCAACCACCAGGCCTACGGCGAGCTGGGCATTTATATCATGCCCTCGGTTCTGCTGTTGGACAAGGAGGGCGTTACTGTTGCCGGCATGGGCTACAGTAAAAAGATGACCGCCACCCTCAAGGGGGAGGTGGAAATTCTGCTGGGCGAGAAAACCAGAGAGCAGGTGGAGGCGGAACTCAACCCGGTGATGGTGGATAAGCCGGCCACGGAAAAGGAGGGTAACCGTCACATGAACATGGCAGAGGTGCTGATTCACAAGGGCCAGCTTGAGGCGGCCGAACGCGAACTGCTGGCCGCCCTTGAGAGCAACCCGAAATTGGCCGAGGCCCATGTGGAGCTAGGCTGTCTCTACTTTCAACAGGGCAAGATGGTTGAGGCCCGCCACAACCTGGACAGCGGCCTTGAGCTTGACCCCGACTCCCTGCGCGGCGAGATATGCGCCGCCCAGGTCACGGCCCATGAGGGCGAGGTGGAGCTGGCCATTGAGGACCTGCAGGCCATGCTCTTTCGCAACAGCCGCAGTCCCGAACTGCACTATGCCCTCGCCACCCTTTATGAAATGCAGGAAAACCACCTATTGGCCGCCCAGGAATACCGCAAGTCCTACGACCTCCTGCTGCGCCGCAGCAATTTTGACGAATAACCGCACCGCACAACCTGCGAGGCATTTATCGGTCCTTTTCCGGTCAAGGTCCGGACATTGCTCCCTCACTACATAGATCAAGGTCTTCCCATGAACCGTATGCCGCATCGTCTCCCTGAAACATATCCGCCCCTCTTGTCTGATCATCCGACACTCCTTATCAGCCCGTTAAAAAAGGCAGCGAGCGCGGCTGAGGCCAGGAAAAATAAGGCAAAAAAGCAGCGCTCACATGGGTTCAGGGGCATTTCGGAGTCCTGCAAACTTGCTTCCCTGAACCGAATTTTGTCACCGCATCAGCAGATAGCGAACAAAGAGAGGCCTTCGAGCGCAGGAGTTTTTCAACGGGCCGTTATGGTTGGCGCGGCTGTCGGACTCAGCCTCCTGCTCTTGGTGGAGCAGGTTTGGGCCGCGGCCGAGATTCTGACCCCCCCGCCTGAGGCGACCATCTATGCCCGCCATCCCACCACCCATCTTATTGTGCGGCATCAAGCCAATGACAGCATCAGCCGCACCAGGATCCGCAAGGACGATCTCCTCTTTTCACCGCAGGGTGTCCACCAGTCCAAGTCAGGTGAATACTACCTGCACTTTCGTCTGCCGTTGACGCCGGGCAAGAACATCCTTGAGCTCATCCCAACCAATAAGGATATAATCCTGAAATACCGGCCGCTGCGCTCCCTGCTCAACGTCAATTTCGACGAAAAGGGAGTCTTTCTCTTCCACCGCCAGGCCTTACTGCCCGACGCCTGCAGCGAATGTCATTACGAAAAACCGCTCCCGGAAGCACCCCCCATTGCCGGCAATCCGCAGCAGCTCTGCTTTACCTGCCACAAAAATATCATCGCCGAGAGCTGGAAACACAGCCCGGCAGCCACCCTGCAGTGTCGCTCCTGCCACCAGACAACGCCGGACCCGCAGCGCATCGCCATCCCGGAGGGCAAGGTGGAATCAAGCTGCTTCCAGTGTCATGTCAACAAAAAAGCCTGGTTGAAGATGGACCATATCCACGGGCCGGTGGGCACGGGCGACTGCACGGTCTGCCACAACCCCCATGCCGACCAGAACCGCTCCCAGCTCTGGGCCAAGGGGCAGGATGAGCTGTGTGTGGCCTGCCATACCGACAAAAAAGACCTGTTGGCCGAAGACAGCTCCACCTATTATATCCACGGCATTATCAAGGGCGGCGGCTGCACGGCCTGCCACAACCCGCATGCCGCCGACAACCGCTTTCAACTCCATAAACCGATCAACGAACTCTGCGTGGGTTGTCACATCTCCTTTCAGGGCGTGGAAAAGGGGCATCCGGTGGGCGGCCATCCGGTGCAGGGCGTCAAGGATCCGCGCCGTCCGGAAAGATCCTTTGCCTGCACGAGCTGCCATAACCCCCATGGCTCAGATTATAAATTCCTGCTCATCGGCGATATCCTGGGCGGCCAGGTCTGCAGCCAGTGCCACTACTAAGAAAATGATTTTTTCAGAACGTAACAGAAACAAGCACCGGGCCATCTGCCCGCCGCAAAAGAGCTGCGGCCGGCAGACACTGTTATCCGCCCTGCTGCTCGTCTGCCTGGCGGTCCGGCCGGCCACGGCCACGGATATCGGCCCGGAAACACCTCCCAAGGAATCGCCGGGCCAGGTCATGCGTCTGGTCACCATCCTTGACCGGGACGACCAGGGCAAAACCCTGCGCTTTCCCGTCAACATCACCACCGAAAAAGACACCGGCGAGATCTACGTGATTAACGGCGGCCGCGGTAATATTCTCATCTACGGCCCTGATTTCTTCCCCCATCTGGTGCTGGGGGCCGGCCGCGACATCGGCAACCCGCAATGCCTCTTCTTTGACCCGCGCAAGGGCCGGGTGCTCATCGGCCAGAACAACTCGGCGGATAAACCCAGTCGTTTGACCATCCTGAACGGTGCCTTCCTGCCGGAAAAAGAGATAACCTTCGCAGGCATGCCAGGCGCTGAGAACTTCTCGGTCATTAACGGCAAGGTGGGCATAAACGGCAATATCTATCTGCTCGGCAATCAGAGCCGCGGTGCCCTGGTGCTCGACAGCCAGGGCAATTTTTCCCACTGGCTGCGTCCTGTGGACAAGCTCTACCGGGACGACATAGAGATACCGGCAAGCTCCCGGGAGAGACGCGACCGCCTCAGCCGCATGCAGGAAGGCCAAAAGGAAGAGCCGCCGGAGACTGCGGCGCCCGACTCTTCAGCTGCACCGCCGGGCCTGCCGGCCGAGTTGCGGCCCAAATCAGGTCGGGCCATCCCCCGTGACCAGGAGAAGGACAAAGGCCTGCAGCCTGTCCTGCTGCGCGATCTGGCCATTGACAGCGACGGCCGCATCTTTCTGCTCAGCGAAGAAACCAGCAAGGTCTATGTCTATGGCCCCGGGGAAAACTTCCTCTTCTCCTTCGGCCAGAAAGGCGGCTCCTCCGGCAAGATGAGCCGACCGCGCGGCATTGCCCTGGACGAACAGAAAAAATGCATCTACATCGTCGACTACATGCGCCATACCATCTTGATTTTCGATATGGCCGGGCGCCTTATTTTTGAATTCGGCGGCCGCGGCACCGGGCCGCTCTGGTTCAACTTTCCCACGGCCGTTGCCGTTGATCGCCAGGGCCGGCTGCTGGTCGCCGACTTGTTTAACAACCGGATCCAGATCCTGGAGAGCGACTTCAGTGTCAGCTATCCGGTTTTCGGCGGCACCAAGGGAATGCCGTCCAAAAAAGAGGCCGCCCCCCCGGAAAAGAGCACGGACAACCGTTAATCCCTCCAAATCCCAGGCAAAAATTTGCGTCCTTCACGAATCACATACCTCCTTGCCGCTGTACTGTCGGCACTCCTCCTCTGCCAGGGGAGACCGGCCTGTGCCGAGGCGGAGTTTATCATTGTGGTCCACAAGGACAACCCGGTGAAGCAGATGCCGGCCGCCCAGGTCAGGAACATCTTCCTGGGCAAGGAACGTTTCTGGCCGGACGGCTCCCCCATCACCCTGATCATGAACAAAAACGACGACATCCATGAATCCTTCACTCGTACCATGCTGCAGAAATCACCGGCCCAACTCTCCGTCTACTGGAAAAAAATCCTCTACAGCGGCGCCAGCATGCTTCCCCTTGCCGTCAAGGATGACGAAGCGGTAAAATCATATGTCAGCCTGCACAAAAACACGATAAGTTATATCGATGCGGAATCCTTTGACAAACAGGTCCGCAAAATGGAGGTAATACCCTGAAAAAGAGATGGGGAAGTATTCGCACCAAGATCTGGCTCTGCGTGTGCGTGTCACTGGCCGGCTATTTTATTGCCACGGTTGCCAGTTTCTACTCCAACATGGATCAGTATGATCGCCTCTCCCACCTGGAAGAGACCTGGTTTCCCGTGGCTTCGCTGGGTTCGGACATGCTCCACACCTTTAAGACCCAGATAGACCGGCATGAGGATGCCTTTCTCACCGGAGAAGAGGAGCTGGCCCATGAGGTAGATGCCTTGAACGAAGTTTTGCTCGACAAGTTCACCCAGGTCAAGGAGATCGCCCGGAGCAACCCCCAGATTCCCCTGAAAATTGCGGTGATCAACAAGTTGGAAGCGGACTACCTTGCCTATCTCAAAATGGCGCGCTCCATTGAAACGTGGGCCGATGAGGCCATTGAACTGACCCCGAAGCTGCAAAAAGAGATTCAGCAACATGGGCGCCTTCAACGCGATCTGCTGGAACGCTTCACCACCCTGGACAAGAATCTCTCCACCAGCTTTATCGAAGAGATCCAGAGAAACAAAACCCGCGCCCTGCACACCACCTTTTTTCTCGGCGTCCTCTTTATTATTGTGCTGCTCTGCGCTGCGATCATTATCGACAAGGTCGCGGATCGGCTGCTGATTACGCCGCTGAGTGCCATCAAGAAAAACATCAAACGCTTTGCCGTGGCCAAGGAGGTTATTGAACCGCAGGGCAACGGCTCCTCGGACGAGGTGGGCCTGCTGGCTGCGGCCTTCTACGAGATGACCAAAGACCTCACGACCACCACCGTATCAAAAAAATATGTGGACAACATCATCCGCAACATGTCGGGCGCCTTGGTGGTTCTCAGCCCGCAGGGCGTCATTCAAAAGATTAATCAGCAGACCTGTGAACTTTTCGGCTATGAGGAAAATGAACTCCTCGACCGGGAATGCCGTCTGCTTTTTGCCGACGGCAAAGAGGCGCCGCTTGCCAATTTAAAGCAGTTGGCGCAATGGCCCATGCGCAATATTGAGGTCAACTGCCGCACCAAGGACGAGCGCATTTTTCCGGCCCATTTTTCCGGCTCGGTGATGGATAACGAGGCCGGCGAGGTCATGGGCCTGGTCTGTGTCCTCAACGACATCACCGAGCTGAAGAATTCCGAGATGAAGCTCAAACAGATGGCCCTGCACGACGCCCTCACCGGCCTGGCGAACCGCCACCTCTTTTTTGATCGCCTGGAACTGGCCATCCACGAGGCGCGACGCACGGGCAACAAGTTTGCCCTGCTCTTTCTCGACCTTGACAAATTCAAACCGATTAACGATAACCTGGGCCATGACATCGGCGACCTTGTCCTCAAAAACGTCGCCGCGCGCCTGCACAACCTGGTAAGGGCCGGTGATACCGTGGCCCGCATGGGTGGTGACGAATTCACCGTCATCCTCAACACCCTCCATTGCGCCGAGGATGCCGTCAAGATCGCCGAAAAGATCATTGAACGCCTGGCCGTGCCCTACACCTTCGGTTCTATCTCCTGCCACCTGGGGGTCAGTATCGGCATTACCCTGTTCCCGGACCACGGCAGCGTCGGCGAACAGCTGATCAACAGGGCCGACCAGGCTATGTATCTTGCCAAGAACCGCGGCCGCAAAACCTATTGCCTCTATGAACCGCCCAACAGGAAATCCGGCCCCCCATCCAATGGCTGACAAGAAAGAGACCCATAAAACAATCGCCGGCCTGTTTCGCAGCGGCAGTATTCGCAGCAAGGTGTGGACCTGTGTGCTCATCGCCCTGGTGGGTTATTTCATCGCCACGCTCTCCAGCTTTTACTCCAACAGCCGGCAGGCCGCCCGCCTCAACCACCTGCAAAAGGTGGAGATGCCCCTGGCCCTGCTCAGCGACCAGGCTCTGCAGGCCTATAAAGATCAGATCGAAAAATATGAGAACGCCTTTCTCACAGGCGAGGCCGACCAGGCCGTGCAAGGCAATCGCCTCAGCAGTCGGATTATTGAGCTTTTTGAAGAGATGTCCGAAATAGCCAAAGACGCCTCGGTCTTCAGACAGGAGACCGACAAAATCAGTGCCCTCATGGCACAGTATAACGACTTCTCCAGCCTTGCCGCCGAGGTCTATCTGAGCACCCAGGCCATTGAGACCTCCATCGCCCTGCAAAAAAAGGTCCAGCAACTGGGCAGCATGCAGACCGACATCCTGACGGACCTGCGCCATTTGGCGCAATACTTCACCGACAAGGTGGAAAACGAGCTTGAGGAGCAGCGGCGTAATGCCCAGGTCAACACCCTCTTCCTCGGTGTGCTCTTCGTGGTGGTTCTTATCACCGCCATTCTGATCAGCCACGGTTTTGCCAGCCGACAACTCATCGAGCCCCTGGCCCGTATCCAGAATATGGTTCGACTCTTTGCCAAAAACGCAGAGGTCTACCGCCCGCCGCTGGGAAGCGACAAGGACGAAATCAACAACCTGGCCCTCTCCTTCTGGGAAATGACCCAGGAACTTAAGGAGACCATGGTCTCCCGCGATTATGTTGACAGCATCATCAAAAATATGTCGGGCTCCCTCATGGTGCTCACCCCCAATCTGCAACTCTCCAAGGTCAACGCCAAAACCGCCTCCCTGCTTGAGCGGTCCGAAGACCAGCTTCTGGGGCTACGCATCACCGAACTGGTCTGCGAAGAGATGCGCCCCCTCTTTCAGGACAAGGCCCTTGCCCCCCTGCGCAAAGGCGAGGATGTCGCCAATCTGGAAATCTGCCTCCTGAAAAAGGATGGTGTCCAGATCCCCGTACTGTTTTCCGGATCCGTGATGCGCAACGCCGACAACAGTATCAACGCCCTGATCTGCGTGGCCAACGATATCACTGAACGCAAAAAGACCGAACAGGTGCTGCGCAAAAACGAAATTGAACGGGCCCTGGCCCAGACTGCCTCCCTGGCCCGCATCGGCGAATTGACCTCCAGCATTGCCCACGAAATGCGCAATCCCCTCTCCTCCATCAACATGAACATAAAAACCATTCAGCAGGAGCTTGGCGACGCCAACCCGGCCTTCCACGAACTGGCGACCATTGCCCAGGAGCAGTCCAGGCGGCTGGAGAATATGCTCAACGACCTCCTGAACTATGGTCGGCCGCTCACCCTGCAGATCCGCCCCACAAGCTTCAGCGCCCTTGTTGAAGCCACCTTTAATGCCATAGCCCGGCCCAGAGATGAAAAGAAGATCACCATCAAGGTCCATGACAATCTGGGCGATACCCTGCTTGAGATCGACCGGGAACTGATGATCCGGGCCCTGACCAATCTTGTGCTCAACGCCATTCAATGGTCGCCGGAGGAGAGCACCATTGCCATAGCAAGCCGCCTCAGCTCCACCATCTCCGCCCATGATCAGGCCATTATCGAGGTGCGCGACTGCGGCCCCGGCCTGGACAGCAGCAAGAGTCATCGCCTCTTTCAGCCCTTCATGACCAGCCGGCCGGGCGGCACAGGACTCGGCCTGGCCAATGTCCGTAAGATTGTCGAGTATCACGGCGGCAGTGTCACCGGTTGCAATCACGCAGAGGGCGGCGCCCTTTTCACCATAACCATTCCCATCACCTCCCCCCACCTCAGCCCTGCCTGAGAGATTGCCCTGCCCTGACGTGGGGGTGGGGCAAAACACCACACCCTCAGCTCTTGACCCCTTACCTCGCCAGGAAATGGTCAGTGGCCAAGGCCGCCGGGCGAATTCCTCTCCCGCCCCCCTACCGACAAAAAGCGGCACAAAACTCTTTCCCCTTGAAAATACATCGTTATTGGATGGATCAGCATGCGTCCTTATGCTTCGGTATGCCTCTTGCTATATCACTTTGTAGTTGAGAGAGCACGACCCAGCAGCAGAGATCAGGGTGGCGATGCAAAAGAAGCCACCCCTGCCATTGCACCCCAGACAAAGAGCTCTGCATGTGCAGCTGCAACAGGAGAAGGGAGGGTATCAATGAACCAGGATCACGGATTGCCCGACACGTATCGAGAAGAGCCCCACAGCGCATCGGCATCGGCCGCAGCTCGCCTGGCCGCACTGCGCGCCAAGGAATGGTCCATCGGCAGCGGTCAATGTCCTGCCTGTCGTGGTGTCAACGATGCCTGGCACGGCCATCCCCTCTACACCGACCCCGGCAAGATAGGCCACAGTAGCTGGTGCAAACTGGCGGCAAAGATAAAAGAATTGGGCGGTATGCCCCTTTATGTCGGCACCTACCAAACCGACATAAAATATGAGACGTACTGGAAAACATTCATAGACCGGCAGGGTTTGGAACACCGGCTCCTGGGCAGTCGCCGTCTTAACGGCTAAGCGGCTCCGTCCATCCGTACGTTCAGGCAGAAAAGCTTCCAAGTTGGTTTTAATATAGGTGTTTCTGCATTCCCATCCTGCTGGCCCTTCTCTCCCCCATGAGTGTGCAGGCAGGATGGGAATGCACCTTTTCTCAACCAGGGCAGGCTTCGCCGCCCGCACAAGTAAGGAGAAGAGCGCTGAAGAATCCAGACGAACGCCGAGACCAGCGGAGAATGCCCCTGCATCTCAAATTCCGGTTGCGCGAGAGGTCGCAAAACCTCTCATACGCCGCTGAAAGTTGGGATATCCACACCAAGGGCATGCAGATCATCACCGATGCCCCCCTTGAACCCAATATGCATGTGGAATTGTGGCCCGAAGATGAAATGGGCCTGCATATCAGGGACTATGCCGAAGGGACCCACTTTGTGCACGGCAATGTCTGCTGGGCCAAAAACGGTAGCTGCGCCAACAAGAAAACGTACGGCATCGCCTTTAACCGGGACATCGACTGGCCCGTGCCCATTCAGACCCTGACGGAAAAACTCACCCCTGCCGTTTTCCAGGAAATCCCCTCACAGTTTATTCTCGATGCCATGGTGGATGGGGTCTTTTGCGTGGACACCGACTGGCGCATCACCAGCTTTAACAAGGCGGCCGCAGAACTTACCGGCTGGAAGCGCGAGGACGCCCTGGGGCGCCACTGCCATGAAGTCTTTCAATCCAATGCCTGCGGCGAGGGGTGTGTGCTGGCGGAAAGCCTGAACACCAAGAGAGCGGTGGAGAATCGCTCTGTCTTCATTACCCATGCCAAGGGCAATCGCATCGGCGCCACCATCAGCGCCACCCCCCTTATCGATAAAGAGGGCAACGTCATTGGTGGCGTTCAGGTCTTCCGGGAGGTTAAATCCCTGCTGGGCCGGGCCGTTATCCTGGACAATGTCGCGGACGGCATCTTCAGTGTCGATACCAACTGGCGAATCACCTCCTTTAACAGGGCGGCGGAGAAGATCACCGGTGTCTCCCGGGCCAAGGCCATCGGCAGTTATTGCAGCGATATCTTTCACAGCAGCATCTGCGGCAAGAATTGCGCCATTGCCGCCAGCATCAGCTGCGGCCAACCAGACTGCAACCGCAACATCCAGATTCGTAATGCCGATGGTGAACAGGTTCCGGTGAGTATCTCGGCCGCGCCCCTCTATGACAACCAGGGCAATCTCATGGGCGGCGTGTAGACCTTCCGCGACTTACGGCCAAGCAAGATTGAGCAGTATGGCCGCAGTAAGCAGACGCAGATAGGTGATATCCGCAGCAACAGCCCGGCCATGAACCGTATCTTTGACATTCTGCCCCGAATTGCCAAAAGCGACAGCAATGTCCTCATCCTGGGCGAGTCAGGCACCGGCAAGGAGGTCCTGGCCAAGGCCCTGCATCGTCTCAGCAATCGAGCCGATGGTCCCTTGGTGACGGTGAACTGCGGCGCCTTGCCCGACACCCTCCTGGAGTCGGAGCTCTTCGGTTGCAAGGCCGGCGCCTTCACCGACGCCAAGGCCGATCGACTCGGCCGCATTGCCGCGGCAGAGGGCGGCACCCTCTTCCTTGACGAGATCGGTGAAATATCCCTGGCCATGCAGGTCAAACTCCTGCGCGTCCTGGAGACCAGACTCTACGAGCCGCTGGGCTCCAACGACTCGGTCCAGGCCGATATTCGCATCCTGGCTGCCACCAATTGTAATCTGGAGGAGTTGATGCATGCCGGCCACTTTCGGGAGGATCTCTTCTACCGCCTTAACGTGGTCAAGCTGGAGGTGCCCTCTCTGCGCGATCGTATCCATGATGTGCCGCTGCTGGCCAATCACTTCATTGAAAAATTAAATGCGGAAAAAAACATGTCGATCAGCGGCCTGGCGGATGACACCCTGCGTATCCTCATGGCCTATGATTTTCCCGGCAATATCCGCGAACTGCAAAACATCATCGAATATGCCTTTATCCTCTGCAAGGGCGGCCTGATTCAGCCGGAACACCTGCCCGCCACCATGGATGACACCAGGCAACAGGAGCCGGACCACGTCAGTCCCTCCTGCAATGAACCGCTCTGCCTGGAAGAGATTGAAAAACAGGCCATCTTTGACGCCCTGAAACGCAACAACTGGAAACGCATGAAGACCTGCCGGGAGCTGGGCATATCCAAGGATACCCTGCGCCGCAAGATTGAACGCTATGAACTCTTGGGCCTTCGCAAGAAGGAAAAAGTGGCCTGAACCACGGGCCGGCGGTGGCCGCCCCCAGCAAGCGGGGCAACAACGCCTCACGTCTAACAATCGGCCAACGCCCTGCTGCCAAGATCGCGATCAAGGCGCCCTGCACCCCGGCTGCAGATCTTTTTCCACTGCACATTCAGACACAGGGGAGTGCCATGACAACAAAACAGATGAATGAGCGGCGCCTCTCGGCCCGCATCAGGGTGGCTGAAGACATTTTCGTCAGCATCAACAACTGCCTGGGCCAGGTCCATGATATCAGCATGGACGGCCTGGCCTTTGACTACCCGGCACAACTCGACACGGCAATAAAGAGATCAGACACCCTGGAAATCTTTTTTATGCAAGGGACTATCCTCTATATCGAAAATATCCCCTATACCATTGTCGCCAAGATAGATCTGCCCAGCCCGGAGAGCCATGCGGAAAAGGGCCGGCGCCGCGCCTGTATCCGTTTTGACGCCCTTAACTTCCGGCAGATCATTACCTTCCATCACATCATCACGAAAGAGTCCCTCTTCAGCTGATCCACCACCTGGTCTGCGAGGCAGAACTCCTGCCCCTGCATGCCAGCCAGACCCTGTCCCCCTCCTGCCGAGCGCCGTATCGCAGCCGCCCCCCACTTGACCATTTCCAGACCAGCACCACACCCTGCCGGCCCGCTCCAAAAAGGCGTCCCGTCATAATAGCCTTGCAAAAATCGGCAGCAAACGGAACAATGTGGCCAGCAGCACAACAGGACAACCTCGTTTTCCTCCTGCCACTCCCGGTTGCCGGACGCCATGGACACCCAAGACAAGACCATTCTTATTATCGACAAAATGGACGAGAGCAGAAGGCGCCTTGCCGCCCTGTTACAGGAGTGCGGCCATGGTGCTATCCAGCAGGCCGCCTCCCTGGCCGAAGCGAGCACGCTGATCCCAGGCCACCTGCAGGAGGGGACGGCCGCGCCTGAACTTCTCCTCGTTGACCTGAACCTGCTTGACCAGCAGCCGCATGATGGTGCCTGGCCGCACCTGGCCGGCAAGGCGGCATCAGCCACTATCCCCATCATCCTGCTGGTAAGCGATCTCAACCATGCCGCCCTGCAGGCCGGTCTGCCGCAAGGGGCCATGGATGTTCTCCGCAAACCGGTCCATCCGGTGGAGCTGCGGGCCCGCATTCAGTGCGCCCTGGCCCGTCAGGCGGAAATAGCCCGCAACCAAAGCTTACACCGGCAACTCGATACGGCTGCCATGCGCCTGCAACACTCAAGGCGGCATGACGACCTTACCGGCCTGGCCAATCGCCTTTTTTTTGATGAATTCCTCGACCAGGAGTGGCGGCGATGCCGCCGTGACCAGCACCCCATCACCCTCTGCCTGGCCGACCTCGACTTCTTCAAGGCCTATAACAGCCGGCAGGGCCGTGAACAGGGTGATGCATGCCTGCAAAGGGTGGCAACCATTCTGGCCGCCACCATCAAAAGACCGGCCGACCTGGCGGCGCGCTACAGTGGTGATCAATTTGCCATTATTCTCACCGAAACGCCTGCCGAAGGCGGCTGCGCCGTGGCGGAGCGGCTCAGGCGGGCCCTGGCAGCACGCCAGATTCCCCACCCGCACTCAGCGGTCAGCCCATGGCTCACCCTGAGCTGCGGCATTGCCTCCCTGACCCCCAAAGCCGGCACCACTGTGCATGACCTGACCAGCCAGGCAGAACGCGCCCTGTTCGAGGCCAAACACCGGGGCCGCAACCGCCTGGTATGCCCCGGCCTCCGGGCACGACCCGCACCCCCATCATAAAAAAAATCTGGTTAGTGTCTGTCCAGAAATAGGTCATTTCGTACGAGATCAAGGACTGCGAGAAAAATAAGCGCGCCCTGAAAGAAGTGCCCTTGGGGTGCAGGCATATATNNCGCTTACCTCCGAGCATTATTTTTTGAGCATGACGCCGAGATCGGGCCGGTAAGCGAGTTTACGAGACTCCGAGAGGGCCATTTCCGGACAGGCACTAGTTACAACTGCATCGCCGCCACCATTCCTGGAAAGATGCCGCAGGAGGCCGGCCCTCGGGGCGATACAGAAATAATGGTGACTGTGATCGACTGCTCTCTCGCTCACAGGGGTAAATGCCCCGGAGGAGGCAAGGGAGCCTGCGATACGTCGAATAGCCTTAGCAACCCGTTGAAAAACTACTGCGCTCGAAGGTCTCTCTTCGTTCGCTATCTACTGATGCGTCGTCAAAATTCGGCTTGAGCTAAGCGAGCGAAGCGAGACTCCGAAATGCTCCTAAACCCCATGTAAACTGCACCCCAAGGGTACTCGGAGTGTCGCAGGCTCCCTTACCTCCTCCGGGCGCGCATTTTTTCGCCTCATTTTTCCTCGCCTCAGCTACGCTCGCTACGTTTTTCAACGGGATGTTAGGGTGCTCCTTGTATCTCCATTTTCTGCCTGATGATGAGACAATGGCTGAAACATGGTGATAATCCGATACAAAAATCTCCAGCAAACCAGTGCCGCCCGCTTATCACTTTGAACCTCATCGAAAATTCCCCTTTCATCTTCCGGCCATTTTTCCCTATAGTAAGAGGAACTTGTCCAAGCACCAGTCACTCAACATACCACGAGTCACCATGCCCCCTGAGACACAGCAGTCGGTACCACCACTGAAAGGCATAATCCTGAGCGCCGCCCTCTTTTGGACGTTCTGCGTCATATTGACCTGGTTGATCGTCGCCTTCTTTGATTATCAGACCCATGTCAAGCAATACGCCCTGCGCGAGGGACGTATCTATATAGACCGAGCCGTTGGCCTGCGGGACTGGGCCGCCCGGCATGGCGGCGTCTATGTGCCGCCCTCCGAGACCACGCCACCCAACCCCTACCTGGCCCACATCCCGGACCGGGATCTGGCCTTGGCGAACGGCAAGGAATTGACCCTGATGAACCCGGCCTATATGCTGCGCGACCTGCAGAACACCTTTGCAGAAAAATTTCAGAGCAAAATCCGCATCACCAGCCTTGCCCCGCTGCGGCCGGCCAACAGCCCCGAGCCCTGGGAACGCCGGGCCCTGCAGGCCTTTGCCCAGGGCGAAAATGAATATATCGAGTTCAACACCACCGCCGAGGATAAACACCTGCGCCTCATGCAGCCCCTGATCACCCGGGAGAGCTGCCTCAAATGCCATGCCGACAAAGGCTATCAACCGGGCGATATTCTCGGCGGCATCAGCACAACCATCTCGCTCAGCCCTCTGATCACCGCCACCAAGAGTCATCAGATTTACTGGGGCATCAATCTGGGCGGCCTCTGGCTCTTTGGTCTGATCGGTCTCTGGTTCAGCCGCCGTCACCTTCTCGGTCTGCTCCAGGAGCGGGACCTGGCCCATGAGCGGCTGGCGGCACATAAAGAGGAGCTGGAGGAGCGGGTCAGGGAACGAACCGCCTCCCTGCAGGAGACCCAGGGCCGACTGGAAAAAGAAATCAGCGAGCGAGCCGCAACCCAGAAGGCCCTGGAGGAGTCCCTCTACAACCTCGATCAGATTTTCAACTCCGCGGCAGACGGCATCTCCATTGTGGCCTGGGACTATACGGTCCTCATGTGTAATGACACCTTTGCGGCCATGGCAGGCAGCAGCCGCGACAAACTGGTGGGCAAAAAATGTTACGAAATCTTTGTCAGCCCCTGCTGTCATACGGAGCAGTGCCCCCTGGCCCTGGCGGCCCACTCCGAAAACACTCTCATCCAGGAGGAGACCAAAAAACGTCCGGATGGCCGGGAAATCGAGTGCCAGGTGGTTGTCTCACCCTTCTACGACAATCAGGGCAACCAGCTCGGCATCCTGAAGAGTTACCGCGACATCTCCCAACGCAAGGCCCTGGAGAAATCATTGCGACAAGAGGCCAGCAAAAATGCCCGCCAGGCCGTGGAGCTGCGCCAGAAAAACACCGATATCCTCAGCAAGAATATCGAACTGGAAGAGGCCCTGCACGAACTCAAATCCACCCAGTCGCAGATGCTGCAATATGAAAAGATGGCCTCGGTGGGCCAACTGGCCGCCGGCGTCGCCCATGAAATCAACAACCCCACCGGTTTTGTGGCCAGTAACCTGAGCAGCCTGAAAAAGTATGTGCAGCGCATCACCGATTTTCTTGCCCTGCTTCAGGAGGCTGTCCCGGCTGAACAAAAGCAGGAAATAGAAGAGCTGCGTCATAAAATGAAGATCAACCAGATCAACGAGGATATCCATGACCTGATCGCCGAGAGTATGGAGGGCACGGAACGCATCAAGAAGATCGTCATGTCGCTCAAGAACTTCTCCCGCCAGGACCAGGAGGAGTATGGTCCGGCTGATATCAATGAGTGCCTGGAATCCACCCTGGTGGTGGTCTGGAACGAGTTAAAATACAAGGCCACCGTCAACAGGCAGTATGGTGAGCTGCCAACCACCAAATGTTACGCCCAGCAGCTCAACCAGGTCTTCATGAACCTCTTGATAAATGGGGCCCAGGCCATTGACCAGCAGGGGGAAATCACCATCACCACCTGGGCGGCCGACAACAGAATCTTTGTGGCCGTCGCCGACACGGGCTGCGGTATGGACCAGGAAACCGTGGCCCATATCTTTGACCCCTTTTTCACCACCAAGGAAAAGGGCAAAGGCACCGGGCTCGGCCTCAGCATCGCCTATGACATTATTTCCAAGAAGCATCACGGCACGATCAACGTGCAGAGCCGGCCGGGGCAAGGGACCACCTTTACCCTGGCAATACCGGTGGTGACGACATGAAGAACTCCGTAACCCCGCGTCATACCCTGCTGGTGGTTGACGACGAACCCTTTATCCTCACCGCCATAGAGCGCCTCTTTCGTGATGAACAGATCAAGGTCCGCACGGCGGCCAGCGGCGAGGAGGCCCTTACCTGCCTGGCCGATGAGGAGGTGGCGGTTATTCTCACCGATAACTGCATGACCGGCATGAGTGGCCTGGAGCTGTTGAACAGGACCAAAAAGATTGCGCCGCAGACGGTGCGCCTGATGATGACCGGCTATGCCGACCTGCAAATGGTCCTCACTGCCATTAACGAGGGCGAGGTCTATCGTTTTATCGTCAAGCCGTGGCATAATCAGGAACTGATCACCATGGTCATGGAGGCCCTGAATCGCTATCAGCTCATGCGGGCCCTGCAGAGCTCCAGCGAACTGACCCTGCGCTCCCTGGCCCAGACCATTGAGCTCAAGGACGTCTATACCCGCGGCCATTGCGACCGGGTGGCCCATTACGCCCTGCTGCTGGCCGAAGCCCTCGATTTTTCGGCAGATCGCCGCAAATTGATGCGGCACGGCTGCTGGCTGCATGACTGCGGCAAAATCGGCATTCCCGGCGCCATTCTCAACAAGCAGGGCCGCCTCAGCCGGACGGAGTATGACCTGGTCAAACAACATCCCCTCTGGGGTCTCAAGGTGGCGGAAGAGGCAGGGCTGCACCAGGTGGTGCTCGATATCATCGTCGGCCACCACGAACGCCTGGACGGCAGCGGCTATCCCCACGGCCGTCGTGGCGCCGCCATTCCGCTGGAGGCCCGCATTGCCGCCATTGCCGACGTCTATGACGCCCTGACCACCGACCGCTCCTACCGTCCTTGCTTCAGCCACGCCACAGCCCGGGACATCATGGACAAAGAGCGTGCTTCATCCTTTGATGCCGACCTGCTTGATCTCTTCTGGAGCCTGGTGGTCGAACCTTACCCCCTGACGAACAACGAACAGACAGAGCAGAAAATCAGATGACCGCAACAGCGCAACCGCCAGAAGAGAGGCAGCCTGCCGACTTTTATTTGACCATCCTCGATGCCATCCGCGATCCGGTGGTGGTGGTTGACCCGGACATGCGCTGCATCTATCTCAACAAGGTGGCGCGCGACAGCTTTAAGGTCGACGAAAAGGGCCGGGGCAGAAACTGCCTCTGCTATAATGTCCTGCGCAATTTTACGACCTCCTGCTGGGAGCAGGGCGAGGAGTGCCCGGTGCGCGAAGCCTTTGCCACCGGCCAGAGTATTCCCGTTGTCAAGGAAATGTGCCTCTTTCCAGGCCTGAAAAGAACCTATGAGATCACCGCCGTGCCCATCCGAAACGAGGCCGGCGCCATCAGCTGGGTGGTGGAGGTCCTGCGCGATATCACAGCCAGCCTCGACCACATGCATCTCAAGGAGTTAAGCAACAAGATAGAGAAGGCCAAACGGGAATGGGAGACAAGCATGGACTGTGTCCAGGAGTTTGTCATCCTGACCGATGCAGAGCAGAGGATTAAGCGATGCAACAAACCCCTGGTTGATTTTCTCGGCCTCACCTTTACGGAGGTTCTCGACCGGGAGCTGCCGCTCTTCCTGCACAGCCATGGCTTCCGACAAGAAGTCTGCCTGCTTGCCAAACGTGAATTTGAATACAGCCACCAGGCCAGCGGCCGCACCTTTACCCTGCATACCTACCCCCTGGCCACGAAAGAGGGGGCCATGACCGTTACCACCCTGCACGATATCAGCAAACACAAAGAGACGGCCGCTCTGCTGGAAGAAAAAAACAGGCAGATCCGCCGCACCCTTACCGATCTGCAGGCCACCCAGGCCCAGCTTCTCCAGCAGGAAAAAATGGCATCCGTCGGCCAACTGGCCGCCGGCGTCGCCCATGAGATCAACAACCCCATGGGCTTTGTCACCAGCAACATCAATACCCTCGCCAAATACCAGACCAAGCTGCGAAAATTTCTTGACCTGCAAGACCAGGTGCTGAGCCGCCTCTGCCGTAACTCCCCCGACACCCTGCAACGCCTTGCCGAGCAACGCCGCAGCATGAAGATCGACTTTATTCTGCAAGACACTAGCGACCTTATCGCCGAATCGACCGACGGTGTGGAGCGAGTAAAAAAGATCGTCATGAACCTTAAAAATTTTTCCAGGGTGGATCAGGCCGAGCGGGCCCGCGCCAACATCAATGAGTGTCTTGACGACACCATCACCATTGCCTGGAACGAGCTGAAATACACCTGTACCATTCACAAGGAGTATGGCGATCTCCCCGCCCTCATGTGTCATCCCCAGCAGCTCAACCAGGTCTTCATGAACCTGTTGCTTAATGCCGCCCAGGCCATGACCGAGCCGGGCGTTATCACCATCAGGACCTGGCATGACAAAGAGGCCCTCTTTATTGCCATCTCTGATACGGGCTGCGGCATGGCGCCGGAGACGATCCCCCATGTCTTTGAGCCTTTTTTCACCACCAAGAACGTGGACAAGGGCACCGGCCTGGGCCTGTCCATCTCCTATGATATAATCACCAAGCAGCATAACGGCACAATCACCATCCAGAGCGAACCAGGTAAGGGAAGCACCTTTACCATCCGCCTGCCGCTGTCGAACAAGGAAGAAAAATGAATGATGCATCCCCCATATCCCTGCTGCTCATCGAAGATGAGGATATTGTCGCCCTCTACCTGCAAGAACTTCTGGAGGAAAGCGGCCGGTTCAACCTCCTGCGGGCATCGTCGCTGCAGGAGGGCCTGTTGTACGATCAGCAAAAATCCCCCAACGTCATTCTCCTTGACCTGGGCCTGCCCGACAGCACCGGTCTCGACACCCTGCATGCCTTGCTCAACAACCACACCTCGGCCGCCATCATCATCATGACCGGTACCGCCGACGAGGAGCTGGCCAGTGCCGCCCTGCAGCAAGGGGCACAGGACTACCTGGTCAAGGGGCAAAGCGACAATACGCTGATCATCAAATCGATCCATTATGCCCTGGAGCGTAAGCAGTTTCACGACCAGCTCCAGCAGAGTCACCGCCAGATGCTGCAAAGCGAAAAGATGGCATCCATCGGTCAATTGGCGGCCGGTGTCGCCCATGAGATCAATAACCCCATGGGTTTTATCACCAGTAACCTGCACACCCTGCACAAGTATACACAGCGTCTCAGTGATTTTCTCGCACAACAGAGCAAGGCCCTGGCCAGCCACCCGGACCGCGAGCTGCTCGATCGGCTGAACAGTGAACGGAAAAGACTGAAAATAGACTACATCAACAAGGACCTTGAGGAGCTCATCAACGAATCACTAAGCGGCGCCCAACGCGTCATAAAGATCGTCGAAAATCTGCGCAGCTTCTCGCGCACGGATCAGCACACCTTTGCAGAGGCAGACCTCAACACCATCATTGCCGACACCGTGAAGATCATCTGGAACGAGCTCAAATACAAATGCACCCTGCACCAGGAATTAGAGGATCTGCCCCTGGTGCCCTGTTATCCCCATCAGCTGGGCCAGGTCTTTATGAACCTGCTGCTCAACGCCGCCCAGGCCATCGAACAGCAGGGCGACATCACCGTCAAGACCTTTACCGATCTTGATCAGGTCCGCATTACCATCACCGATACGGGCGCAGGCATCGCACCGGAGGCCATCTGCAAGATATTCGACCCCTTTTTCACCACAAAACCACCCGGCCGGGGCACCGGCCTGGGCCTCAGTATCGTCTACGATATCATTACCAATAAACACCATGGCACCATTGACGTCGTGAGCGAGGTGGGAGTCGGCACCACCTTTACAATCACCCTGCCCATCCATCAGGAGGAATCACATGAGTGAGCCGGTTACCATTCTCTGTGTTGATGATGAAGCCAATGTCCTCAAGGCTCTGCAACGCCTCTTCATGGATGAGGAGTATGAACTCCTCACGGCCGAGACCGGTGAACAAGGCCTGGCACTGCTGGACCAGGAACCGGCCACCCAGATCGTCATTTCCGACTATCGCATGCCCGGCATGAACGGTGTCGATTTTCTTAAGGAGGTGTGTGCACGCCGGCCTGACACGGTGCGCATCGTACTCTCGGGCTATGCGGACACGGCAGCCATTGTTTCGGCCATCAATGAGGGGCAGATCTATAAATTCATCCCCAAACCGTGGAATGACGACGAGCTGCGCGTCACCATCGCCAAGGCCATTGAGCTCTACTTTCTCCAGCAGGAAAACAGCACCCTCTCCAGGGAGCTGCAGGACACCAACGAGGAGCTCAAGGTCATCAACGACAACCTGGAGAAAATGGTGGAGGAGCGCACCCAGGAAATCCTCTTCCAAAACAAGGTGCTGGCCAATGCCCACTTTATTCTCAACAGCCTGCCTGTCGGTGTCCTCGGTGTTGATCTGGATGGCTGCGTTGTGCAATGCAACCGCAAATGTCGGGAGCTCATCGGCAATCCCTCCCTGGAGGTCGGCGCCGACAGCGACGATGTCCTGCCGCCCTCCATCCTTGAGATTCTGGGTGGGATTGGTCCGGAAAAAACAGAGCTCCACAGCCGCCTCACCCTTGAAGAGAGCACGCTCAGGGGCACGGCCGTCTATATGGACAGCGACCAGGGCCAGAAGGGTAAAATCCTGGTTGTTGAAGCAGAGCATACATAACGGAAACATACCATGACAGAAACAGACGATAGCATCATCGGCGGTCGCCTCCTCTTTGTGGACGATGAAACCAACATCCTGCGGGCCCTGCGCCGCATCTTTATGGATGACGAGTTTGAGGTGTACACCGCAGCATCGGGCCAGGAGGCCCTCGATCTGCTGCGGGAACAGGGGGAAATGGGGGTGATCGTCTCTGATCAGCGTATGCCGGAGATGTCGGGTGTTGATTTTCTGGAAAAGAGCAAGCAGATATCACCCAACTCGGTGCGTATCCTGCTCACCGGCTATGCCGACATTAATGCCGCGGTTGATGCCATTAACCGCGGCGGTGCCTTCCGCTACCTCCATAAACCATGGCAGGATGACGAGCTGCACCAGGCCGTGCAGTCCGCCTTTAAATATTACAACCTGATCAAGGAAAACAAACGCCTCACCGCCCTGGTGGTTCAGCAAAACAAACAGCTCAAGAACTGGAACAGCGAACTTGAGGCCAAGGTCAAGGAGCAGACAGTCAGGCTTACCGAAAACAACGCCGCCCTCAAGAAACTAAACAAGAAACTCTACAAGAACTTTAAAAGCACCATCCGGGCCTTTTCCTCCCTGCTGGAGATGCGCGACAAATCCATGCGCTCCCACTCCCACAATATCGCCGAGGTTCTCCTGGCCGTGGCAGCCGAACTTGACATGCCGGGTAAGGAGAGCGACGCCCTGGTTGCCGCGGCCTTTTTGCATGACATCGGCAAGATCGGCATTGCCGATCATCTACTCCATCGCGATGAGGATCACATGAGCCAGGCCCAACGGCTGGAATATCGCAAACATCCGGTGCGCGGCCAGACAGTGGTGGACGGTATTGATGAGCTGCGCCAGGCCGGCACCCTTATTCGCCACCACCATGAACGCTACGACGGCAAGGGTTTTCCCGACGGCCTCACAAAGAATGCCATCCCCACCGGTGCCCGTCTCATTGCCATTGCCGACTTTTTCGACAAGAAATTTCGGCAACAGCACGACAGCAAGGCGGTTGCCAATGTCTGCAGGCTGGTGGAGGAGGAGGCCGGGCGGGCCTTTGATCCGCGCCTGGTCCCCAAGGTCCTCAAGGTTGCCGAAAAATTTTACGCGACCAAACTGTCCACCAGGGAGGCCACCGAACTGGAACTCAAACCAGGCGAACTCAAAGAGGGCATGGTGGTGAGTCGGGATGTCATCAGCGGTACCGGCGTTCTGCTACTGGGGATCGGCACGGAGCTCAACAGTAAGAATATTGATACCTTGAAACGCTACTACCGGGTCGATCCGGCCAAGACCGGCGTCTTTATCTCAATCGGCTGATAGCGGTGAAGGGTGAGGCGTTAGGAGCAGGTTGCAAAAAAGACGAACTTTCGAGACATTGACCAAGCCTGAAAGCTGAGTCCCAACTCATAAGCCCCAGCTGGCCACAAACTCCTCATAGTCGTCCTTGATCTGCCGGACAATATCGGGCAGATTCCTGGCAGATATGCCGAATGTTTCCAGTTCAGCCGGGCTGACCTGCTCTTTGCGGGGATTGGTACTTTTGCCGAAGCCCAGGGACCTGGAAATCTTGTTGGCCACCAAGACCGCTTCAGCCAGCAGGGTGGTATCCTCATCATCGTGTGGCTTGAGGGGAAAGGGGTTGTGGTGGCTCTTCACCGCAAAAACAAAGTGCTCCGGAAAATTCCAGGCAAAGGCCATGCGGGCACCGATCTTCTGATGGGTGAAGCCAAAGACCTCTTGCTCCGCCTCTGCCTGCGTCACCTTTTTTTCTTCCAACATGGTCAGCATAGCCACCATCTCTTCAGGGATCTTGACGGCCATGGCAATCTTGCCCACATCATGAATCACCCCGCAGACAAAGGCCTGCTCGGCCAGACGGGGCGTGGCGGCCTGCATCAGGTTTTTGGCCGCCACGGCGCAGCCCAGGCTGTGGAGCCAGAGGCCCTCATAATCAAAGGAGGGCGACCTGGTCCGGAAAAGTTTATAGACCGAAATGGTCAGGGCCAGACTCTGCACCGTGTTGAGTCCAAGGACGGTGACAGCCTTTTCCATGGTGGTTACCTGTCGCATCAGGCCGTAGTAGGCGGAATTTGCCAGCTTGAGCAATTTGGCGGTGAGAGAAGGGTCCTGGTTGATAAGTTTGGCCAAGGAGCGGGAGGTCAATGCCTCCTTCTTGAGCTCCTCGTTAATCTGCATGGCAACCGTGGAGATGGTGGGCAGATCCTTAATCTTTTTTATGAGTTCGTTTGCTTCCATGGCATTTAAGAGAAAATGAAGATAGATGTCGGAAAGGAATAAGCAGATAATACCACCTACTCCTTCTTTTTGACATATTTAATCTGCATATCAGACCCGCCACAGACAGCAAACCATTGACACGAGATTGTGTCTGTCCGGAAAGAGATCCGTCGGAGTCTCGCAGCCTCGCCTACCTGCAGGCGATCAAAAAATGCGAAAAAACAAGCGCAGCCTGAAAGAAGTCCCCGTGGCGTGCAGGCATATATCTGATATGCGAGCATTATTTTAGCGCATGCCGAGGAAAGCGAGCTCGTGAGACTCCGGGATATCGGGCCGGTAAGCGAGTTTACGAGACTCCGAGAGGGCCTTTTTCGGACAGCACTAGGTAAATCCACCGATACCTGCATCAGCCAGACAGGCACAAGCCTGCCTCATCCAGACGTTTTATGCCCTTGCCCCAGGGCCCCTTCCTCCTGCTGTTTCTCTACCTCCTCCCAGCCACAGGTGTAGCACGACCTGTGGCCCTGCAACACAATGTGTGGCAGGGCATTGCCACACATTGTGTTGCAGGGCCACAGCGTCCCACAGGGGCACCTGTGGCGCCTGTGTGCCACATGACAAATTAAACCACTGAAAAATCGCACTTTTAAAAAATAAATCTCTCCATGCCGCACACGCGGCACACCACATGCTTTTCTCCAGGGCAACAACCACGCAACAATGAAGAACATAAGATAAAGGAGAAACCATGCACAAGGAGATCAGCAGCCGCACAGAGAAGAGCAGCCACAATATCCGTGAGGACATCCATCAGGCGACCAAGGCCGGTATCGGCATGGCCGCCATGCTAACCGGCCTGGCCGGCACCTGGGGGGTCTGCTGCCTGGTCAGCGGCCTTCTTCAAGGCGGCATGACTGGACTGATCACGGGCTATCTGGCGGCGATCACCGGCATGTAAAAAAAATTGAGGCGAAATTTTTTTTCACAGTAACCACATTATAAGGAGCATGAACATGGACGAAAATCAGAAAAAAACAGGAATCTTCTTCGGTGTTATCAGCGGCTTGGCCGGTGCCTTTGCCATCTGGGCCATGATGGCCTTTGTCACCGGTCTCTCTTCTGTCAACTTTCAGGTCAGCGAGATGGCCCGCCAGTTCTTGGTGGCAACCGGCAATCTCGGTGAGTATGAGACCCTGGTCGACTTCTACACCCACATCAAAGGGGTGGAATACCTGATGGCCGGCGCCTTCTTTATCGCCTTCCCCCTCTACTTCAAGTATGTGGACAAGGCGGAAAAGGAAAACCGCGCCAGGGTCGAGGCCTAACCAGCGTCTGGCCGGAAACAGGGCCTTTCTGGACAGACACCACCCAACCACTCAGACTTTTTCCTCCCTCCCGCAAGGTCGGGGCGCTCACGCAGCGCCTCGACCTTTTTTTTGCTGTATCGCCGCTTTGCGCCAGTGGCGTTGTTGGAGCACGTTACTTCCGTAGAAAAATCATTTGAAGATTTTCTTCTGTTTCCTGAATTATAACTCCTGAATTTTGCTTTCAACAATGAACCTTTGGGGTACGAGACGGCTGGCGACAATCTCAGGCGCAGAGGGCATGGCTCGCTAGTGAGCTGTGCGGTGCATAACGCCCAGACTTGAGAGCCGTGACCAGATCGGCCCGGCTGCTGATCTCAGTTAAAAAATGAGTAGCGACCCTGCCGAGCTCCGGCAGGCTATGGGCATCACTGCCACCCACCAGGTGCGTACCGAAACGGGCCGGCAGATCCATGGCCTGTTCATTGGCAGCGGCGCCATTGCGGCCATTGATGCCCTCGGCAATGGAGCAGAGACCGTTTTGCAGCAACCCTTCAGAGGTGGAACGGCCCGGCCGATAGGGATGGGCGGCCACGGCCACGCCACCAGCCCCGTGCACCTGCCGTAAGAGGTCAGGGGCGGACAGATCGGCAGCAATCTCCTCAAAGGGGCCAAAGATGAGAAAGTCTCCCTGCCGGGTGGCGTATTCCATGCCAAAGAAAACATAGAGGCCGTTTACCTGCCGGCCTTCCCGCAGATGATGGCGCACGGCCATGGTATCATGGTCGGTGATGCAGACCCCGTCGAGACCGCGGGCCGCAGCCCCGGCCACAAGCTGGTCAAGGTCTAATTGACTGCAGGCGGACAAGGTGGTATGAACATGGAGATCAAGTCGCATGGTTGTTAAAATGTTTCCCCAGGCCCGGAAAGTCAAATCGATAGTTCTGATACCCGCGGCTTCTACCATAGGTTTTCTCCCATGGTTCGCAAATGCATTGTCATCCTTCTCGACGGCCTGGGTGATCGTTCCCACCCATGCCTGGATCACCAGACACCGCTACAGGCCGCCCACACCCCCTGCCTGGACCGCCTGGCAACCATGGGAGCAAACGGTCTGATGCAGACCATGGCCCCGGGCCTGGCACCTCCCAGTGAAAATGCCCATTTCGCCCTGTTCGGCTATCCTGCCCACGAGTTCCCCGGCCGCGGCCTGCTCGAGGCTCTGGGGGCCGATATCCCCGTGCAAGAGAATGAGGTCGCCATCCTGGCCCATTTCGTTAGCCTGCGCCGCCAGCATGACCAGCTCATCCTTACCACCAATCGTCCCGCCGCATCGGCCCGGGAGATGGCGGAACTGGTGGCAGCCATTGACCACTTTGAGCATGAAGGGATCTGCTGCCGCTTCCAGCCCAGCCATGGCCGCGACGGGATCGTGGTCTTAAGCGGGGCAGTGTCGCCCTTTGTCACGGACAGTGATCCCCTGCATGCAGGTGAAGCGCTCATGGCACCCCTGCCCTGGCAGCAGGCACCGGACGCTCCGGAGAGGCGTCAAAAAAGCGCCCGGGCCCTGCATGCCTATCTCGCCTGGTGCCATCACACCCTGCACACCCATCCGCTTAACAGCACACGGCAGGTAGCCGGCCAGCCGGCCATCAACGGCCTGGTGAGCCAACGGCCCGGCCAGAGCCGCCGGCCCGAAAGCTTTAAAGGGCGCTGGGGCCTGCGCAGCCTGTCCATTGCCTCGGGTCTGGTCTACTGGGGGCTGGCCCGCTATCTGGACATGGCCGTGGAAAAGGTGCGTGACAGTACTGATCCTGGCCTTGACCTGGCCCAGCGCCTGCGTGTAGCAATCCGGGCCGACTACGACTTTGTTCACGTCCATAGCAAGGCCCCTGATGCCGCGGCCCACACCAAGGATCCCCGCACCAAGGTGACGGCGATTGAGGCCCTGGACCAGGGGTTGGCCCACGTCTTCGATAGCCTGCTTGATGAACAAACCATGGTGGTTGTCACCGCTGACCACTCGACCCCGAGCAGCGGCCCCCAGGTCCATTCCGGTGAACCGGTACCGATCTGCGCAGTGGGCCCCGGCATCCGCCGCGACCTGGTGCACCACTTTGACGAGATCCACTGCGCCGGCGGCGCCCTTGGCCATCTGCGCGGCCGGGACTTCATGCCCCTGGTGCTCAACTGGCTTGACCGTGCCAAGCTGCAGGGGCTGATGGATAACGACATTGATCGGCCATACTGGCCGGCGGCGCGCCAGCCCTTTATGCTGGACAAGGAGGACGAATGACCATTGCCGAGACCGGGGTGATCCATGGCCGTTTCCAGATCCTCCACAACGACCATCGCACCTATCTGCTGGCCGGCAAGGCCCGCTGCCAGCACCTCATTGTCGGCATTGCCAACCCGGATCCCAGCCTGACCAGGGCTGAAGAGACCGACAGCAAGCGGGCCGGCGCCGCAGCCAACCCCCTCACCTTTTACGAGCGGCTGCTGCTGGTGCGGGAAACCCTGCTGGCAGCGGGAGTGGCGGCCGACGCCTTTACCATCGTGCCCTTTCCCATCAATTTCCCGGAGCTGCTTGGCTATTATGTGCCGCTGGACGCCACCTTCTTTCTCACCATCTATGACGACTGGGGCCAAAAGAAGCTGGAACGTTTTCAGGAGCTGGGCCTTGCCACCGAGATCCTCTGGCAGCGTCCCCTGGCAGAGAAGGGCCTGACCTCAACAACAATCAGGCAACGTATTCTTGAGGACCAGCCCTGGCAGCATCTGGTGCCGAAGCCGGTGGCCGCCATGCTGACGACGCTCGACATCAAAAAAAGACTGCAGGAACGGACGGGACGCTAGCTCTTGGCCCGCCTCCGGCGCTGCCAGGTCAGGACATAGAGGGTGGAGCCGGAGGCCACCATGATCAGGATACCGGTGCCCACTGCCACCCTGATTAGCTGTGAGATGGTACCGCCATTGTGATGGGTCCGAAGCAGCAGGTCGGCATCGTGGTCATGGCCGGCGTGGCCTTCCTCCTCCTCAGATCCGTGGTCATCATAGGCGGCATGGGCATCCCCTGTCTGGCCTGCCAGTTTATTAAAGGCAATGAGGGTGCCGCTGCCCACCTGGACAAGGATAAACAGGGCGAGAATGACACCAAACAGACCGTGATACCGGCGGATATCCCTTTCTTGCATATTGCCTCCTTCAGACAGTTATTTATGTGATTATCAGCCAAACTCAGCCTGTCCAGATTTTGTGGCATCATGTTGCCTGATCGACATGATTTCGTAAGGGATCGCTGCCACCACCATGGGCGCCCGGCAATCTTCCGCTCTCTCTTTAGGAGTATGAAAAAGGCTGCAGGCAGGTCAAGGAGAAATCCACCGGACCGGCACGGCGACACGAAAGGGCAATCAGTCGTGACGGACAAAAAACTCCAGCAGCATGCCGTTGAGTACGGAAAAGACAATAATATAGACGGAGAGGACCACGGCATAGCGCAGGCCAAAGTAGTAGACAATGGCCGGCAGGAAGTAGACCTTGACGTTGCGGTTATAGAGCATGGTGGCCAACAGGGCGTTGCGGGCGCCGTGGCGCTTGAGATCACCGAGCATGGGGTAGAGGACAAAGGGCGGTCCGGAGATGACAATCCCGCTGACAATGGCGTAGAACCAGCCGCGCAGCCCGGAATCCTTGCCGAGATGCCGCCTGATCCGCGCCGGATCAAGGAAGATATTGACCAGCAGCATGACCACAAAGACCAGGGCCAGAATGGGGATCACCTTGCGCAGCATGCTGAAAAAATAGCCCAGCGCCGCTGCCGTCACAGCCGGATCAAGGAGCGCAAACAGGCCGTAGACAACCAAGACCAGCAGCAGAAACCAGTGCCTGGGGTGCAAACGCCGCTTCTTTGGCGAGGCGGGCCTGCTCATGGCCACAGCCCCAGGGTAAAAACAGTGGCCATGGCCACCAGAAGGGCAAAGAAGAAGTTGAGCACATTGCGCACCACGGCAAAGCGCACCCCCAGGGATCCGGCCTCCAGGGGAATCATCACCAGGCCGACGGTGGTCCAGGTCATGATAAAGGCGGTCACCGCCAGCAGGCTGACGCCGGCGGCCAGCAGCTCACCACCGGCAATATAGCTGGTGACCGGGATGCCGAAGGAGATGGAGCCCGCCAGCGCCCCGACCAGCGGATCAAGGAGATAATTGCCGGAAAACCAGCGCTCATAATTGTCACGGAAGAGCTGGTGGCAGAGGCTGACCACAAGCAGAATGGAGCAGAGCATGGGTATGACACGGATAAACACAGCGGTTGTCTGGCGCCAGGCCGGTTTAATTCTGTCACTGAGCATTATCTATCCTTCTCATTGTGTGAGACAGACCGCTCAGCAGCAGTCACAGTCCCGCCCCAGCATCTCGTTGATAATGGCCCGCACGCAGCCCTCGCCCGCCTCCACACGCAGGGCCTGGACCGGGCAATTGCGGGCGCAGGCACTGCACTCCATGCAGTGATCGCGGTGGACAATCCGAGCCTTGTCGTCGGCAAGCTCAAAAACCGCATGGGGGCAGACCTGGAGGCAGATACCGCAGCCGATACAGCGCTCCTGATCCAGTTCCAGGCTTACCACGCCGTCTATATAGCGAAAAGGCCTCTCCGGTGCCATAGCGACCTCCTTTACAACCAAAACCGCGCCGCCAGCCAGCACAGCAGGCCAGCGGCAAAGGCGCCGGCCTGCAGGGGGATGGCCCGGCGCATCTCGAAACGTACCCCGGAACGCGAGGTGTAGGTTGACGAACCGGTAAAATTCATACCGAGCCAGGAGGAGATGGCCGTGGACATCAGAAGCCAGGCCCCCGCCTCCAGTCCGCTGATCATATGCTGCGGCGCGACAAGGCCATGGCCAGCCACCAGGCTCAGAAAGGAGAAGATTCCGGCCCACATACCCTTGAGGCTGAAGGCCCGCCCCGGCAGCCAGGGCAGGAGCGCGGCCGTCAGCACCGTACCACCGATGACCCCAGCCGCCACGGCCCAGGCAGCAAAGACCCCCATCTCCCTGACCGCGGGCCAGAAGGCGCCCTCACCGCCAAGGCCGGAGAGCAGCATGAAGATGCCGATAAGCAGCAGCGCCTTGCCTGCGGCCTGGCTCACCTCCACCGGCACCAGGGCCAGGCGCTCGGCAAGGGGAAAGTCCTTGCACCGCATGGCCGGCGTGGCCACACAATTATTGTCAAGAAAGGCCGGCAGGTCGCGGGCCCGGACAGGCCCCCAGATCACCTCAAAGCCGCTGTGCTTCTTGAGCGCCAGGCCATCGATACCAGGGGCGCCGAGCTGGGGCACGATGAGCTGGCGGTGCGCCACCACCTCGGCCAGACGGCTGTGGGTGAGGCGGTCATAGAGCTCCAGGGTGCTAAAGGTCCCCTTGCCGGCGGCACACCAAACATTGATGCCCTTGGTATCCAGGACCAACAGCCAGCAGGCCCGTCCGGCCAAGGCGCTTCGCAGCCGGTCAAAACTCATCTTATAGTTGGCCGTGACCAGCACCGGACTGTCGGCCCCTGCCTCGCCCAGGGCATAGAGACCGGCATCCACCACATGGGAGAATCGCCCGATATTACAGCGGGCCAGCCAGCTGCCGAACCGATCGCTCAGGCCGAGACGGGCTTCGACTTGCGGCATCGCACCCGGCGCCGCTGTCCTGCCCCCCTTCACAAAGGGCTGATCCGGGGAAGCGCCGGGAGTCGCGGCCGGACCCGGCCTGTAGAGAGGCAGGGGCGAGCCGCCCTGCTGCTGATCGACAGGGGATAAAATGATCTTCATGGGAGAAAGATATCACCTTTGCGGGCGACCGCCCAGGCTGTTTTTTGCAAGGCCGACGCCCTATTTCGTGCCCTGCTCCTCTTCAGGGGTGCAGAGACAGTCGCTCCACTCATTGTCGTGCAGGCCACGCCACTCGCTATCGCAAACGCAGGTGAAGGTTTCTTTCTTGCTGCTTGTCCTCTCTTTTTTGTCTGCTCTCTTATCGTGCATGACACACCTCGTCAGTCGTGTTGATTTCTTGAAAAAAAGATTGCCATACAAATAGTAATAATCATTGCCACAAGCTTGGCAAGGGCGGCCCAACCAGTTGGAAGCTGCTCTCTGCTTTACAAGCAGGCCAACCATGCGATACACTTTTTGGACAATATTCTGCACTGCCGAGGGCCAGTTGTCGCTGAGCCTCAACCACATTCCATCTCGGAGGACAAGCATGGCTGACGATCCGCTTTTTCGCCCCTTGCAGCTGAAACATTTCACCCTGAAAAACCGTCTCGGCGTGGCGCCCATGACCCGTATGTCGGCCGGACCGGACAGTATCCCGCGCCAGGATGTTCTCGACTTCCTGGTGCGCCGGGCCCGCAACGGCGCCGCCCTGGTCTACACCGAGGCGCTGGTCACTGATTATGAGAGTGCCCAGGGCTATCCGGGCCAGGCCCGTATCCTCAACCAGCTTCAGATCGAGGCATGGCGCCCGGTGGTGCAGGCCATCCGGACCCAGGGTGCCCTGGCCGTTATGCAGATGTTTCACTGCGGTCGCATGGCCTGGCCCGAGGTCAACCCGGCCCACCGCGCCATAGGGCCGAGCCCCATTGCCCCCAGGCAGATCAATCCCCTCACCAAGGCGCCCTATCCGCTACCCGAGGAGATGAGCCGCTTTGACATCGACCATGTGATCAACGGCTTTGTGGAGACGGCCAAAGGAGCGGTGGCCGCCGGTTTTGACGGCATTGAAATCCACGGCGCCCACGGCTACCTGATCAGCCAGTTCCTGTCGCCCTACTCCAACCAGCGCAGCGACGACTATGGGGGGTCACCGCAAAGGCGCTATCGTTTTGCCCATGAGGTTATCCAGGCAGTGCGCCGGGTGGTGCCGAATGATCGTCTCCTGGTTTTCCGCATCTCCAACTGGGGTATCGCCGACATGGATGTCTCCCTCTTTCAGAACCGGCAGGAGTACCAGGAGATTATCGCCCTGCTCGCCGAGGAACCGCTGGATGCCATCTCCGTCTCCACCTATGACTTCAGGGAAGAGGCCTTCGGCACCGGCAAGACCATGGCGGCCCTGAGCCGTGAGGCCTGCGACCTGCCGCTGATGATCTGCGGCAAGATTTATGACCGGGCCAGTGCCGAAGAGGCCCTCCAGCATGCCGACATTGCCCTGAGCGGCAAGTCCATGCTGCTCAACCCCAACTGGGTTGAAGAGGTCAAGAGCGGCCGCAAACTTAAACCCTTTACCTCGGACCAGGCCCAGGTGGCCTACACCACCGAGGTTTTGCCATAGCCCCAAAGGGCCCTGCCTAAAAAAATTCACCATGAGGAAACACCATGAACGATACCATTGTCGACATTGAGGCCATGGAAATTCTTGACTCGCGGGGCTACCCCACCATTCAGGTAACGGTGAGCCTGGCAGACGGCACCAGGGCCACGGCCTCGGTGCCGTCCGGCGCCAGCACCGGCGAAAACGAGGCCCTGGAGCTGCGCGACGGCGACAGGCGACGTTACGGCGGCAAGGGCGTGCTGTCGGCCGTCCACAACGTCGAAGAACAGATCGCCCCGGAGCTCACCGGGCTGGCCGCCCACCGCCAGACCGAGATCGACCATATCATGCTGGAGCTGGATGCCACCGAGAACAAGAGAAACCTGGGAGCCAACGCCATTCTCGGCGTCTCCATGGCCGTGGCCAAGGCGGCCGCCCTCTCCCACCGCCTTCCCCTCTATCAATACCTGGGCGGCACAGGGGCACGCCGCATTCCGGTGCCCTGCATGAATATCATCAACGGCGGCGCCCATGCCGACAACAGCGTTGATTTTCAGGAGTTCATGGCCGTGCCCATCGGCGCCCTCACCTTCAGCGACGGCCTGCGCTATGTGGCCGAGACCTTCCATGTCTTAAAGGAACTGCTCAACAAGCAGGACCTCTCCACCGGCGTTGGCGACGAGGGCGGTTTTGCCCCCAATCTGCCCAGCAACGAGGCGGCCATTGAGCTCATTCTCACCGCCATTGAAAAGGCGGGCTACAAGCCGGGCAGCGACATTGCCATTGCCCTGGATTCCGCGGCCAGTTCCTTTTTCAAGGCCGGCACCTATGATCTGCGCTGGTCCGGCTCAGGCCAAAAGGATAGCGCCGCCATGATCGAGCTGGCCGAGGAGTGGGTCAAAAAATATCCCATTATCTCCTGGGAGGATCCCCTGGATGAAAACGACTGGTCCGGCTTTAGCGAACTGACCAGGCGGCTGGGCAACGACATCGAGGTGGTGGGTGATGATATCTTTGTGACAAACACCAGATACATTGCCAGGGGAATAGAGGAGAAGGCGGCCAACTCGGCCCTGATCAAGTTCAACCAGATCGGCACGGTGAGCGAGACCATTGAGGCCTGCCGCATGTGCCGTGACGCCGGCTGGCGCTACTTTATCTCACACCGCTCCGGCGAGACCGAGGACACCTTTCTGGCCGACTTCAGCGTGGCCATGGATGGCGGCCACCTGAAGACCGGTTCAGCCAGCCGCGGCGAGCGCATTGCCAAGTACAACCGGCTGCTGGAGATCGAAAAGGAGCTGGGCGACGGGGCCCTGTATTACTGGAAATAAATTTCCACACCGTCCCTTGTCTCTCCGGAGGAGACTCTACTTTCCTCCGTCAGCCAGGCGGGCCGGGTCGAGCAGCTCTTCTAATTGCTCCCGGCTCAGGTCGGTCTCTTCCAGAGCCACCTCCAGGATCGGCCGCTGTTCGGCCATGGCCTTTTTGCCGATCTCAGCGGCGGCCAGATAGCCTATTTTGTTGTTCAAGGCGGTGACCAGAATGGGATTGCGGCTGACAAACTCCCGGCATTTTTCCTCATTCACCACCAGGCCGGCAATGGCCTTGTCCGCCAGGGTGCGGGCACTGTCGCTGAGCAGGTCAATGGCCTGCAGGATATTATGGGCGGCCAGGGGCAACATGGTGTTGAGCTGAAAATTGCCATTGCGCGCCGCCAAGGCCACCACCTGATCATTGCCCATGATCTGGGCGCAGGCCATCATCACCGCCTCCGGAATAACGGGATTGACCTTGGCCGGCATGATACTTGAGCCGGGCTGCAGGGCAGGCAGGGCTATTTCGGCCAGACCGGCGCCGGGGCCGGAATTCATCCAGCGCAGATCATTGCTGATCTTGGTCAATACCAAAGCCGCGGCCCGTAGCTGCCCCGAGGCCTCCACCACGCTATCCAGGAAACTCAGCCCCTTATAGAGGTTGGGGGCCACCCGACACTGCAGGCCGGTCATGCTATTGATACGGGCCACGGCCTTGGCCGGAAAATCGGCATGGGTGTTCAGACCGCTGCCCACGGCAGTGCCGCCCAGGGCCAGACGTTGAATACGCGGCAGCAGCGTCTCGAAACGCTCCAGGCATTCATCAAGACCGGCAGCCCACGCCTCCAGCTCCGCCCCAAAACGAATGGGCAGGGCGTCCATCAGATTGGTGCGGCCGGTCTTAATCACCTGGCTGTAGCGAGCCGCCTGGCCGCGAATCACCTCGGCCAGTTGCTGCAGCACCGGGATCACCTGGCCCTTGAGCCCCAGGGCAATGGCAAGATGCAGGGCCGTGGGAATCACATCGTTGCTGCTCTGGCCTCTGTTGACATGATCGTTGGCTGACAGCTCGACGCCCTGCCGGGCCGCCAGACCGACAATGACCTCATTGATATTCATGTTGCTGCTGGTGCCGGAACCGGTCTGAAAGACCGGCACCGGGAAGTGCTCACCATGGTTGCCGTTGATGATCTCCTGGGCAGCCGCGGCAATGGCCTCCCCTTCTTGCCGGCGCAGCAGGCCCAGCTCCTGATTGGTCTGGGCCGCCGCCCTTTTAATCACGGCCAGGGCCCTGATAAAGACAGGCGACATGGTGAGATCGCCTATGGTGAAATTGTTGAGGGCGCGCTGGGTCTGTGCACCATAGAGGGCATCCTGCGGCACCTGGACCTCGCCCATGCTGTCCTTTTCCGTCCGAAATTCGTCGTTCATTATTCCTTCCTCCTCTCCGAGAACCTGCCTTGCTCTCCAAGCATACCGCGAGACAGGAAAATCCGTGCAGATTCATTTGAAGCATAGAAAATAAAAAGCTCTCCGAGGGCCTGCGCAGTGTCGCATGCTCCTTACCTCCTCCAGGCATACCGCCTACCAGGCCTATCTGAATATTTTATCTTCGCAGTTCCCCAAAAAAAAATAAAATAACAACCACTTATCCAAGGTGGCCTTGCAGACAGGCACCTGACCAACAAATCCTGCCCAGCGGTGTAGCTGATAAATGCGACGGCACCTGCCGCCGTTCCGGCCGCCAGCATCCGCCGGGCTCCGCTCTCCTTATAGCAGCTTTATTCTTGTTCCAGACCAGCCACTCCAGTATGCTTTTCCTGTAGACCATACCCTTTGCCAGCCGTCCAGAAAATGAAGCGCCCATGAAAATCAAAGAAAACATTCTCATCATCAGTATGATCTGGATCGGTCTCATTGCCCTCTCCTTCTGGTGGAACTATACCAACGCCATGGCCGGTGTTGAACAGAGCGCCCGACAGGGGGCGCGCAGTTTCTTCCAACAGCTTGTTCTTACCAGGGAGTGGAATGCCCGCCACGGCGGCCTCTATGCCCCGGTCAGCCGGGAGACCCGGCCCAACCCCTACCTGCAGGCGGCTGACCGCGATGTTGTCGGCAGTGATGGTCGCACCTTCACCATGATCAACCCCGCCTATATGACCAGACAGCTTTCCGAACTTGCCCAGGAACGGGCCCATGTCCGCTTTCACATCACCAGCCTCAAGCCGATTCGGCCGGAAAACGCCCCCACCGGCCGGGAAGAAAAAGCCCTCCAGGCCTTTGCCCGGGGCAGAGACGAAGTGGGCTATTTTATCCGCAACAACGGCCGGGACACCTATTTTTACATGGCCCCCCTGGTGACCGGCAAGGCCTGCCTCGCCTGTCATGGCCAGCAGGGCTATCAGGAAGGTGACATTCGCGGCGGCATCAGCATCTCCCTGCCCTTTACGACACGCATCCCTCTCACCGCCCTGATCATGGGCCACCTCGCTATTGCCCTCTGCGGACTCACCGGCATTTTTTATGCCGGTCGCCGCCTGCACCACGCCTATGAAACAACCAGACAACAGGCTGTTATAGATGCGCTCACCGGCATCCCCAACCGCCGCAGTTTCACCGAGAGTCTCCTGCGCGAATTTGATCGCTGCCGCCGCACTCGCGAACCACTGTCCATCATTATCTGCGATATTGACAAGTTTAAGGATTACAATGACATCTATGGTCATATCAAGGGCGACATCTGTCTGAAGATGGTGGCCCAGACCATTGAAAAGAGCCTGGCACGGCCCGGTGACTTCTGTGGTCGGTACGGCGGCGAAGAGTTTGTGGTGATCCTCAGCGATACGCCCCTGACAGGCGCCGTGCATGTGGCGGAAAGAATCAGACAAGCCATTGTTGATCTTGCCATTTACCATGAGACCTCGCCGCCCCTGCAGCGGGTGACCATAAGCCTGGGAGTGGCCACCTCGGCGGACCCGCGCCGCATTTCCCACGATGACCTGGTCCGCTTTGCCGACCAGGCCCTCTATGCCGCCAAGGATAAGGGTCGAAACCGGGTTGAGACCTATGGCCAGATGGAATAATATAGCAGCCGGGTTGCCCTCTTTCGTTCCAGCCGCCATGTCTCCCTTGTGCCTGTTCGGGAACAGATCATTTCCTGCCAGACACTCCCTCAACTTTCGGATTTCTGATATCGTGTTGATCTTGGGCAGATTAAGAGTGAAATGGCGAGGGTTTCATTCCTCCCTGCCGGAATGACGGAGGCGGAATTAAAGAAGTCAGAACAACTGCTTTTGAAGCCTTTCTGCTGTTTCCTTCCAAGCAACCGCATCGTAACTGGTTGAAATTGCGTTTTTCACATTCTTCTGTTTCGGGCGCTATTTTTGGCAACAATTTGATAAAAAGTTACTCAATGATAAATCGCCGCCGCAGGCGGCGTGAGGCGCTGACTCCTGAATTCTCGCAGCACCCCAGGTCGCAACGGCTTATAACTCGTTTAATATCAAACAGGTATCCAAACTGAAAAAGTAGCATTGAAATACACACTTCAAGGAAAAGCCTTACCATGATTCCCTGGTTTATCAATCTCTCTCCCATCCAGCAGGCCCTCATCGGCACCTGCTTTACCTGGTTTCTCACCGCCCTGGGGGCGGCTGTGGTCTTCTTCTTCACGGAAATCAACAAAAAGGTGCTGGACGGCATGTTGGGCTTTGCCGCCGGGGTCATGATTGCCGCCAGCTACTGGTCACTGCTGGCGCCGGCCATTGCCATGGTGGAGGCGAGCGGCGGCATTATCTGGATACCGCCACTGCTCGGTTTTTTAAGCGGCGGTCTCTTTCTCTGGGGGGTGGATAAACTCTTGCCCCATCTGCATCAGGGCTTCCCCACCAGGGAGGCGGAGGGCATCCAGACCGGTTGGCAGCGCAGTGTCCTCCTGGTCCTGGCCATCACCCTGCATAACATCCCCGAGGGCCTGGCCGTTGGAGTGGCCTTTGGTGCCGTGGCCGCTGATCTGCCCAGCGCCACCCTGGGCGGTGCCGTGGCACTGGCCCTGGGTATCGGCATTCAGAATTTTCCAGAGGGTGCCGCTGTCTCCATCCCTCTGCGCCGCGAAGGTCTTTCCCGCTCCAAGAGCTTTGCCTACGGGCAATTCTCCGGGGTGGTGGAACCTGTGGCCGGCGTGCTGGGTGCTGCTGCCGTGATCTTCATGCAGCCACTTTTGCCCTACGCCCTCTCCTTTGCGGCCGGCGCCATGATCTATGTGGTGGCCGAAGAGCTCATTCCCGAATCCCAGGCAGAAAAGCATTCCGATGTCGCCACCCTCGGTCTCATGCTCGGCTTTGCCGTGATGATGACCCTGGACGTCGCCCTGGGTTAGTTCCTGATCTCAGCTTTCCGACTTCTACTATCTCCTTGAGATTATCCAAGATACGCTGAGGCCTTTCTGCTGTTTCCTGACTCCTGAATTCGGAAGGGTATCTTGAATAATTAGATATTTTGTTCGAGTCCAAGAAGCATAGAAAATAAAAAGCGCAGCATATTAATGATATGTGAGCATTTTTATTTTCGTAGCGACGAAGAAATCGGGCAAAATGGCAATTATTCAAGATACCCTGAATTCCAATAGTTCCCTCAACTCAGTATCTTCTTCATACGCCTCATCTGTCCTCCTCATTCACCCTTCCCCTCGCCAGCCGCCTCTCCTCGCGCCAGCAGTAGAGTACCGGCACCACAAAGACGGTGAGGGTGGCAATGGCCATGCCACCAAAGGAGGGGATGGCCATGGGCACCATGATATCGGCGCCGCGGCCGCTGGAGGTCAGGATGGGCAGCAGGGCGAGAATGGTGGTGGCGCTGGTCATCAGGGCCGGTCTGATCCGCCTTTCGGCGCCATCAAGAACCATGCGCCGTACCATCTGTTGATCCGTGCCCCGGAAACGCGACCGAGAGACATCGAGGAAGGTGGCCATCAGCACGCCGTCGTCCGTGGCAATGCCGAACAGGGCCAGAAAACCGACCCAGATGGCCACGGAAAGATTGATGGTACGCACCTGGAAGAGATCACGCATGTTAACGCCCAAGAAGCTGAAATCGAGAAACCAGGGCTGATTATAGCACCAGATCATCATAAAGCCGCCGGACCAGGCCACCAGCACGGCGGAAAAGACCATCAGGGTGGTGGGCAGCGACCGGAACTGCAAAAAGAGGATGACCACGATAGTAATCAGGGCCAGGGGCAGGATGACACTGAGGCGCTTCTGGGCCCGAATCTGGTTCTGGTAGCTACCGGCAAAACTATAGGAGGCCCCGGCCGGCAGCTGCCAGCGCCCATCGGCAAGGGTACTCTCCAGGTGGGCCTTGACATCCTCCACCACATTGACCTCGGCAAAGCCCTTCTTCATATCAAAAAGGACATAGGCGGTAAGAAAGGTGTCCTCACTCTTGATCATCTGCGGGCCGCGGCTGTAACGGATATCGGCGAGCTGGACCAGGGGCACCTGCTCACCGGTCGGCGTCGCCACCAGGACCTGCTCCAGGGCCTCCAGGGAGTCGCGCAACTCCCTCTGATAACGGACCCGGACCGGATAACGCTCCCGACCCTCCACCGTGGTGGTCAGCACCTTGCCGCCCACAGCCACGCCAATGACCTCCTGCACCTGTGCCAGCCGGATGCCGTAACGGGCAATGGCCTGCCGATCCACGACAATCTCCACATAGGGCTTTCCCACCACCCGATCGGCCTGCACCGTGGCCGGTGCCACTGACACCACCTCCTTGACCAGGCCCTCCAGCTCCAGGGCCACGGCCTCAATGGTGGCCAGATCAGGCCCCTTGATCTTGATACCCATGGGAGCGCGCATGCCGGTCTGCAGCATGACAATGCGGGTGGCGATGGGCTGCAGCTTGGGCGCCGAGGTGACGCCGGGAACATCGGCCGCGGCAATGATCTCCTGCCAGATATCATCGCTGTTCTTTATGCCGGACCAGGCCCGGCGTCCCTCATTAATGGCCGGATCCAGGGGGAGCCGCCAGAGCCGAAAAAAACGACCGTTGTCATCTTCAATAAGGCGGTCCTGCTCGTCCCGTTCAAACCGGCCCTGGACCAGATAAGGGGCACCGTCGGGCGCCTTGAGTGTTTCACCCTCCGGGTTGCGGAAGAAATCCTTCTTGTCCGACCTGAAGCGAAAACGCAGGCGCCGCCCCTGGTCATCACGCAGATACTCGGAATGATAGTTGATAATGGTCTCGATCATGGAGAGCGGCGCCGGATCAAGAGGCGTCTCGGCCCGGCCCAGTTTGCCCACGGCAGACTCCACCTCGGGAATGGCGGCCAGATTACGGTCCTGCAGGGCCAGCACCTCATGCACCTCGCTGATGGCGGCATGGGGCATGGTGGTGGGCATATAAAGAAAAGAGCCCTCATCCAGGGGCGGCATGAACTCACGGCCCAGGCCGTGGAAACTGTGGTTGAGCCCCACCAGGACCGCGCTCTTCTGGAGAGACACCGGCAGCCAGCCGGTCAGCCGCGGCGCCCCCAGCCAGACCATGGCCCCCATCAGCACCAGCAGGAGGGGCAGGGCCAGAAAGGTCTTTTTATAAACAAGACACCAGGCCAGCAGGCCTCGATAACGGGCCTGAAAGAGCTGCACAAAACCCAGGGTGGTCCCCAGAACCAGCGCCACAAAGAGCAGGTTGCGCAGTTCGCCCTTCTCGACGCCCAGCGGCTGCCAGAAGTGGGACAGAACCACGGTAAGGCCCAGCACGGCCAGCCAGTTCACCAGCCGATCCACCTTGACTTGCCAGGCGTCGGCCAGCAGGCTCCCCAGAAATCGATAGATCCCGAAGGCCAGGACAATAAGGCCCAGGGGACTGAGCCAGAGCGTCAGGCCAACACCGGCACCAACCAGCAGGAGGGGCAGGGCAAAGCGCAGCCCTCTGTGCCGCTTGTTTTTTTTGATGGTGCTCAGCAGGAAATGGGCCAGGGGCGGCAAGACGGTGAGGGCCAGAATAATAGAGGCGATCAGGGCAAAGGTCTTGGTGTAGGCCAGGGGCTTGAAGAGCTTGCCCTCCGCCGCCTGCATGGCAAAAACCGGCAGGAAACTGACAATGGTGGTGGCCACGGCGGTGAGCACGGCAGAGCCCACCTCCACACTGGCCTGATAGATGACGACCAGGGGATTATGACCGGGCTCGGCCTTTTCCAGCTTGTTGAGGATGTTTTCACAGATGATGATGCCCATGTCAACGATGGTACCAATGGCAATGGCAATGCCGGAGAGGGCAACGATATTGCCATCCACCCCAAAGAGCTTCATGCCGATGAAGCTGAGCAGAACCGCCACCGGTAACATGGCCGAGACCATCAGTGAGCTCTTGAAGTGCATCAGGCAGATGAGCACGACAATGATGGTGATGAGAATCTCCTGGCCCAGGGCGGTCTTCAGGGTGTCAAGGGTCTCATGGATAAGGTCGGCCCGGTCGTAAAAGGGCACTACGGTCAAGGTGCTCACCGTGCCGTCGGCCAGGGTCTTGCTGGGCAGGCCCGGACTGATTTCGGCAATCTTCTCCTTGAGCCGGTCAATGGCGGCCAGGGGATTATCACCGTAGCGCACCACTGCCACGCCGCCCACCACCTCGGCACCGCTCTTGTCCAGGACGCCACGCCGCTGGGCCGGACCCCGGCTGACAGTGGCGACATCCTTTACCCTGATGGGCAGATTATCGGTGGCCTTGATCACGGCATTTTCCAGATCAGCCAACTCCTTGACAAAACCGATGCCGCGCACCACATACTCCACCCTGTTGATCTCAATGGTGCGGGCGCCGACATCGATATTGGACTGCTTTACCGCGGTGAAAACCTCCTCCAGGGTGACGCCATGGGCCCGCATGGCGGCCGGATCAACGTCGATCTGGTACTCCTTGACAAAGCCGCCCACCGAGGCCACCTCGCTGATACCGGCGACCCCCATGAGGGCGTAGCGCACATACCAGTCCTGCACCGAGCGCAGCTCATCAAGGTCCCAGCCGCCGGTGGCATTGCCCTCCTGGTCGCGGCCCTCCAGGGTGTACCAGAATATCTGCCCCAGGCCGGTGGCGTCCGGCCCCAGCACCGGCCGCACCTCGGCGGGCAGCGAGCCCTGCGGCAGGCTGGCCAGTTTCTCCAACAGCCTGGTGCGCGACCAGTAAAACTCGACGGAATCATCAAAGATCACATAGATGGAGGAAAAGCCGAACATCGAATAGGAACGCACCGTCTTGACACCAGGCAGACCAAGAAGGGCGACGGTGAGGGGATAGGTCACCTGGTCCTCGACATCCTGGGGCGAGCGACCCGGCCATTCGGTAAAGACAATCTGCTGGTTTTCACCGATATCGGGAATGGCATCCACCGGTACCGGATCACGGGGCAGGGAGCCGAGCTCAAGGTTGAAAGGCGCCACCATCAAACCCCAGCCCACCAAAATCAGGAGAACCAGGCCGACCACCAGCTTGTTGAGCAGGCAAAAGCGGACAATATACCCCACCAGACTGGTGGCCTTTGGCAACTGCTGCTGATCGTTCTGACTATTCATGCTCGGTTTATTCCTCAGAAGGGATAATCAAACTCGTTGTAGGCGTGATGAAAAGCGTAGCGAGCGAAGCTGAGACAAGGAAGAGCTTTGGTGCAGAAGCGCAGCGTACAAACAGTACGTGAGCATTCTAAACCAAAGCTCTAACGCGGTATCAGCGAGCGTAGTAGCTTTTCACACGCCTACACCTCATCATGAAGCTGTTTTTGCACTTCACCGCAGCGCAACATCATGGCGCCGAAATAGGGGTTGTTGATCTCCTCATCCGCAGCCAGCCAGATGGCGCCGCTGTTGGCAAAGGCCATGGGACAAAAGTGCTGATAGATCGGTCCGGCGCCCGTGACCCCCAAGACCTCAATCGCCTCAACCAGAATATGACTGAGGGGATGGAGGGCGGTACGCAGCCCCTCCAGGTCCTGGTCGGTGCGCAGGGCGGCGCCCGCCTCATCCACCTTTACGGCCCTCTGCCCCTCCAGCAGGCCGGCCAGCTCCTTGAGGCGCCGGTCCACATCTCCGGCGGCCCGGCCGGCCGCCTGTACGTCATCGGCAGCCAAGGCCCGCTGCAGCTCAAAATAGCCCTGGACAGCATGCCCCAAGGCGGCCTGCACCACGGCACTGCCACGGGGCAGCGGTTGCTGCGGCAGCTCATAGCGCTGCCGCAGGTCGTGGAAATGCTCGGCCATGACGGCATAGAGCCGCTGGCGTTCCGCCCGGCTGTCCGCCTCGCGCAGCAGGGTAACATCACTGGCAAGCGGCATGATCATCTCCTGCCAGACAAGTTTCTCCTTGCCATCGAACTCGACATTCTCCAGAGTGCGCAGCCGCTGGGCAAAGGCGGCAAGCAGCCGGCCAAATTCATCATCATTGCCATGCACCGCCTCGGAGAGCCGGGCAAAGAGCTGCTGCAGATTGGCAAGCCTGGAGGCCAGGAGGCTGGACAATGGCGACAACGCCTCGGCAGAGTCCGCCAAAAAGGGATTCATCATGGAGGGTCGCCCCTGCAACTGGATGGCGGAATCGATCTTGAAGTTACCGGAGCGCACCACCAGCTCACCCTGGGCCAGGCCGCTCAGCACCTCATAGTGGTCGCCCCGTCGAGGTCCGAGAACCACCTCCTTGCCGACATAGACACCCTCTTGTTCCGGCAGCTCCACATAGACCAGGGCCCGCTTGCCGGTGATAAGCGGCGCGGATGCCGGGATGAGCAACGGCAAATCCGCGTCATCCGCCGCCATCTCTTCCCGGGCCAGGGCCCGGACGAACATGCCCGGCTTGAGCAGGCCGTCGCTGTTGATCACATCAAGGCGCACCCGCACGGTCCTGGTCTTGTCGTTGACCAGCGGATCGATAAAGGCAACGCGCCCCTCAAAAGACCGACCGGGCAGGGCCTCCACCTGAAAGCTGACCTGCTGGCCTCGTTCAACAGCATGCAGGTCCGACTCATAGGCCTCCAGCTCCACCCAGAGATGGTCGAGGTCGGCGATGGTATAGATGGTTGAGCCGGTCTGGACATACATTCCCTTAAAGACATCCTTCTTGATGACGATACCCCTCATGGGTGCCACCAGGGTTATATGCTCACTGGGACTGCCGCGCCTGACCAGTTCGGCGATCTGTGCCGGGGTGAGGCCCAGCAGCCGCAGCTTGTCGCGGGCCGCCTGTTCGGTGCGGCGTACCGTGTTCGTCAGGAGGCTGGAGGCGGCGGCGCCATACCGACGACTCGCCTTGACGGCCTGCAGCAACTCCACCTGGGCACTGAGGAGCTCCGGGCTGTAGATCTCGGCCATGGCCTGCCCCTTTTCAACCAGGGCGCCTGTATAATCCACGTGCAGGGTGTCGATGCGACCCGCCACCCAGGCGGTGATCGTGCCCAGGCGCGTCTCGTCATAGTTGACCTTGCCCACCATGCTGGTCTCCACACCGGCAGCGCCGCGCCTTACCGGCACCACCTCCACCCGGGCAAGACGGCGGGCCCGGTCGTCGAAACGTATCTGGCGCAGACTGTGGCGCTCGACCGTGTCATCCTGGCGGGCCACCTCGATGAGGTCCATGAAACAGATGGGGCACTGGCCGAACTCCGGCAGTTTGATCTGCGGATGCATGGAACAGGTCCACACCGTATCGGCCGGTGCATGGCCATGATCATCCGGCTCGGCCGCTGTTGCCTGCAGGGCGCCGCTGAAGACAAAAAGCGCCACAACAAGGAGGATATGATGTAAAAATATCTGCTTAATCATAATCTTTTCTCATGCCGGTCAAGACCGGCAACGTCTCGGATCGGCGGCCTGACCGGGGATGCGCTCTCTTACAAAGAGGGGATGGGCTGTAAGATTCTACGTGGGAGAGAGAGATGAGCACATCCCCGGGCAGGCCGCCGATCCAGGCATATCAACTCTTGGGCACAGGGGCCGCTTCCTGGCCCTGTTCCTTGAGTCTGTCCAGATACTTCTGCGGAGCCTTTTTGAACTCACCATCACAGAACGAACAGCAGAAATAGACGCGCTTGCCATCATGATCTGCATAGAGCTCCTTGGTGATGGGCGCCCCCATCACCGGACAGGTGGTCTGCTCCGCAGCCCAGGCTGCGCTACTCAAGGCCACGGTCAACACCAATGGCGCCAGTAAGATTTTCAGGCTCTTCATAAGCAACTCCTCTCTATTGTTTTTTACAAAATTGACACAACCTTGTTGCAATTGCGTCACATACTTCTGTCCTGGCAAACAGGACGCCAGACTACTGCAACTGATGTTCGGCGGGCACTTCCTCGCCGAGCGGCACGGCCTGCCACTGCGCCAGGGTCACCCCGGCCAGCTCTTCCAGGCGGGCCACGGCAATGGCCTGGTCGGCCCGGGCCCGGCTTTGCTCCAGCTCAAACCGTAACAGTTCCTTTTCCGCGGCAAGCAGGGCCAGGGCACCCTGGCTGCCATCCTGAAATGATTGCAGGCCCACCTCCACCTCCTGCCTCAGTTTGGGCAGGACACTCTGCTCATAAAAATCATGGCGGCGCCGGCTGCTCCGGTACTTTGCCAGCACCTGCTCTATGGCGCCGTCAAGCTCCTGGACGAGCTGGGCCCGCCTGCTGCGGGCCGCCAGCACCTCATGGCGCTGCTCTGCCACCGCACCATGACGCTTGTCGCGAAAGAGGGGGATGTTAAGGGTCAGGCCGGCAATCACCGGATCACGACCACTGTCCGGCGGATCACCAAACTCGGCCGAGCCGGTAACAATGGTCTTGAGGCTGACGGTAAGGTCGGGCCAGAAATCCTTTTCAGCCTGTGCCACAGCGACCTTTTCCCTGGCAATCACCGTGTCGGCCTCGGCCAGACGCGGACTCTTGCGTCGCGCCAGCTCATAGAGCTCCGCCTCCGGCATGGCCAGACCGACAACAGGCAAGGTGGCCGGGGCCTGCCGCTTTGTCTGACGCGGCGCCCCCAGCAGGCCGTTTAAGCGGGTCCGCAGGACATCCTGCCGATCAATCAGCCCCTGGAGACGTTCCTCCAGCAAGACCACCTCCACCTGGAGACGCAGGACCTTGTCAAGATCGAGCTTCCCCGTACTGTAGCGGTTCAGGGCCACGGATTCAGAATATCGCAGGAGCTCCAGTCCCTGGCGGGTAATGCGACGGGCGGCGCTATTGTAGCCATACTCAACATAGGCCTCCTTCACCTGCCGGATCACGCCCAGCTCCACCGCCTCTAGACGGCGGGCCAGAACACCCTGTTGCCGGCGGGCCTGCTCCTTGGCCAGGGCCAACTTGCCGGGCCAGGGCAGCTGCTGATTGATACCGATTGCCGCCTCCTGCGGGCCGGTCCGGGTCTCCACCGGTTGCAGATAGTATTGCACGGCCAGAACAGGATCAGGCAACACACCGTTCTTTCTGACACCATGCGCAGCTGCCAGCTCTGCAGCGCGGGCACCGGCCAGCTCATCGTTATGGGCCAGCGCCTCCTCGATATAGTGAGCCAGAGAAGCGGCAGCCGCCCCCTGCCCGGAGGGCACAAGAAGGAGGGCTGCCAGGACAAGGAGACCGATTTTCATAAGAGAACGGCTCCTATTTTTCAAAGGAATCGGTGACACAGTCATAAGGCCCATGGCCGCCGCGCACCACATGGCCGGCAACGGCAAAGGAACTGGTCACCGTAACAAGAGCGGCAACAACAACAAAAACAGCGGTATATCTTTTGAGATTTTTCATGGCACACCTCCTTGGGTCGCGGATGCAACGTCACAGTCGACGTTGTAGCCATACCCACTTCAGGAAGTGTGCCACCACCAATATCCAGCCAGACTAAATGGTCGGCCGCTCCTTGAGCAAAGACAGATAACGTAAGAAAACAGGTGGTTGGCAGGTGTGAATTTTTCCCGACAGAAGAGTCGGCCGGCAGCAGGCAGGCGTGTCGACAAGCCGGAACGGATGGCCATATTGAAGAATATTCTTCAACAGAATGAAGAATATTCTTCAACAAGAGAGAAACGGGGCACGGTCCGGCAGGGCGTCCAGATCAGCCGCCCACTTCAAACTTTTCCAGGCGATAGATCAGGACATGCCTGGGGATATTGAGCAGGCGAGCCGCCCGGGAGCGGTTGCCGTTACTAAGACGCAGGGCCTTTTCAATAAGACCTTTTTCAACATCGGGCAGGGAGATGCCCTCAGGCGGGATATCGGGGATGGCGACATGGCCCTGCTCCGTCATATGGGGCAGAAAGATGTCAGCGGCCGCAATTGTGGAGCCGCGCCGCAGAATCAGACAGCGCTCCACCACGTTCTGCAGCTCACGGATATTGCCGGGCCAGCTATAGGAGTGCAACAGGGCAAGGGCTTCCTTGCTGAAATGCACGGCAGCAGGCGCTTCGAGTTTCCGGAGAAAATGCTCCACCAGGGGGGCGATATCCTCGCGCCGCTCGCGCAGGGGCGGCAGGTGGAGGGGAATGACACTGAGGCGATAGTAGAGGTCCTCGCGAAAGCGGCCGTTGTGGATATCCTCCTGCAGGTCACGATTGGTGGCCGCAATGACCCGCACATCCACGGCCTCGGCCGTATCACTGCCCACCGGTTCCACCACCCGCTCCTGCAGGGCCCGCAAAAACTTGACCTGTACCTCCGGCTGCAGTTCGGCAATCTCGTCCAGGAAAAGGGTGCCGCCTCCGGCCGACTGAAAACGGCCCCTGCGATCCTTGATTGCCCCGGTAAAGGCGCCTTTGACATGGCCGAAAAGCTCACTCTCGATGAGATTGGCCGGAATGGCGGCGCAGTTTACCGCCACAAAGGCCCCGTGCCGCCGACCACTGACCTGGTGGATCAGCCGAGCCAACACCTCTTTGCCCGTGCCCGACTCACCACTGATAAGCACGGTGGCCTCGGAGCCTGCCACCTTTCTGGCGGTTTCCAGCAGTTCCGCCATGGCGGAGTTGGCCGTCACCATGCCCTCTACGCCGGTGAGGCGATCTATCTCGCGGGCCTGATGACGGGTTCGCTTTTGCAACTCGCCCATCTCCAGGGCCTTGCTACAGGAGAGACGCAGGGCCTCACGATCAAAGGGCTTGGTAATAAAGGTGAAGGCACCGAGCTGCATGGCCTGCACCGCCATCTCAATGGAACCGTAGGCCGTGATAACAATAACCGGCACCTCCGGCGCCTTGTCCTTGAAGCGGCGCAGAAGATCTATACCGCTGACATCACCGAGCTGAACATCGGTAATCACCAGGGCCGGCAGCCTTTGAGCAAACATGGCCAAGGCCTCCTTGCCGCTGCCGGCCGAGGCCACCGAAAAACCGGCTGCCGTCAGATTATACTCTGTTACCCGGCGCAGACTCTCGTCATCATCAATGAGCAGGATATGTTCAGCCATGGCGGTAGACCCCGGAAGTTCTCGGTAAATTCACAACAAAGAGGGCGCCCCCCCACTGCGAGGCTGCCACTTCGAGGCGGCCGCCGTAACTCTCGACGATCTTGGCGCTGATGGCCAGACCCAGGCCGGTACCCGTACCATCCGCCTTGCCGCTGTAAAAGGGGGTAAAGACCTTGGCATACTCCTCCCGGGCCAGTCCGGGGCCATCGTCGGCAAACTCGACACGCAGCCACTCCTCATCCAGCAGGAGGCGTACCGCAATCCTGCCGCCCCGGCTGACCGCCTCGGCACCATTAATGAGCAGGTTGATAAAAACCTGGGCCATTTTGTCACCCTCCACCAAAACAGTGTCCGCCTCGGCCGGCAGATCCAGGGAAACATCCAGCTCCTTCTTTCTAAAGGTCGTATCCAGCAAGGTTATAACGCGGCGCAAGACCGCGGCCACATCCTCCTGACCGGAGCCGGCGCCCGCCTCGGCCGGCGGGCTTTTCGAGAAACGCAAGACCTCCTCCACCGTGGCATTGAGGCGGGAGGTCTCCTTGAGGAGGATATCAACGAACTCCCGTTTCGGGTGCCCCTCCGGAAATTCATCCAGAAAAATCTCCGCCGTCCCCTTAATGGAGGCGAGGGGATTTTTGATCTCGTGGGCCAGGGAAGCGGAGAGCTGCCCCAAGGCTGACAGCTTCTGACTGGCGCGCAGCTGCTCCTCCACCTCGATCAGCAGGGCGGTCTCCTCATGCAGGCGCCGGTAGGAGCGCTCCAGCTTTTCGGAAAGCTCCTGATACCTCTCGCGCAGCCGTGATTCGCGGCTGGCAATAAAACCGACGCCGCTGCCGGCCAGCAGATAAAGTACCACCTCTGCCAGCTCGCTGACATAAAAGTCATAATTCATGGCATGAAAGAGGTGAAGATGGGGAATAAAGGCGAGGCAGGCAATCAGGGCCAGCACAACACCGCCCCGCACGCCATAGAGCAAACCGCCCACCACAATGGGGAAATAACTGAGGCGCCGGTAGGTTTCATGAAAGACGAGCTTGTCGGCCGGGGTCAGGTGATGCAGGGCGCCAATTGCCAGGAGGACCAGCACAAGCAGAAAAAAATAACCCTTTGATCTATGCGCCATGCCTACCCCCAGCCCCGTCAATTTCCACCGGTTCCACCGCCGCAGAGCCACCTCTCCGCCGATGCCACCTCCAAACTAACCGTCCGCCCCATTCTAACAGCTGACCAGGGAAAGACAAGCCCGACCCGGCGCCTGCCTGGCGCCGAAAAGGCCTGGCGGAAATGATCCCTTCGGCCGACCTCCGGAGACTCGCGAGCTCGCTTACCTCGTCATGCTCAACAAATACTCCCGGCCATCTTGAATAATAAGATATCCTAGCCGTACTATCAAATTGATGCCTGTTCTTAATTTTTTCACACTCCTGGATCCCAGCCGGGAAAGCGAGCCAGTGAGACGCTGCAATAGCCTCTGTCCGGACAGAAACCAAACCGACAAGAACCAGCGTGACCGCCTGTGCACATTACAAAAATGCAACTGTAATTTTTAATCTTATTACATTTATGTCACATATTGACCAGTTGGTCCGGCCGGCACAAAACACAACAAAGCACGTTGTTTCAAGGCGTTACGATATTTATCCACAGATCGGCTACCTTTGGCACGCTTATGGCAATTTCAACAGTCAAACAGAACTTTCCCAAGGAGGAGACCATGAAAAAAATTGAAGCGATCATCAAGCCCTTTAAACTGGACGCGCTCAAGGACGCCCTGCACGCCATCGGGGTCGCCGGCATGACGGTCAGCGAGGTCAAGGGTTTTGGCCGCCAGAAGGGCCACACCGAAATCTACCGTGGTGCCGAGTACATTGTTGATTTCATCCCCAAGGTCAAGGTTGAGCTGGTTGTGGCCGGCGACACGGCTGAGCAGGTGGTGAAAACCATCATGGAAGCCACCCAGACCGGCAAGATCGGCGACGGCAAAATCTTTGTCATGCCGGTTGACTCTATCGTCCGGATTCGTACCGGCGAAACCGATGAGGAGGCAATTTAGACATGAAGAGGGATGTTATTAACTTAAGCAACAAGGAGTTACCAATGAAAAAGTCAATCGCACTCAAAGCAGGCCTGCCTTTATTCACGGCCCTGCTGGCCCTGCCGGCAACAGCGCTGGCAGAGGAAGGAGTGGCCGAGGTAGCCGGGGCCACGGCAATGTATGTTGTCAACAACACCTGGATGCTGGTTGCCACCTTTCTGGTTTTTGTCATGCATCTTGGTTTTGCCTCCCTGGAGGCCGGCATGACCCAGGCCAAAAATACGGTCAATATCCTTTTTAAAAACACGGCGATTATCGCCATTGGCCTGCTGACATACGCTTTTGTCGGCTTCAACCTCATGTATCCCGGCGATTTTTCCATTGCCGGTTTTTTCGGCTTTGCCGGTTTTGGAATTGCTGCCCCTGCCGGTGATGCGGGTGGTATTGCCTATGCTGATGGCGCCTACACCTACTGGACAGATTTTATTTTCCAGGCCATGTTTGCCGCAACCGCCGCAACCATTGTTTCCGGGGCCGTGGCCGAGCGCATCAAGCTCCATTCATTCCTGATCTTTTCCACTATCTATGTCGCCTTGATATACCCCTGGGTGGGCAGCTGGAAATGGGGTGGAGGCTGGTTGGACGCAAAAGGGTTCTATGATTTTGCCGGATCCACCCTGGTTCATTCCGTCGGTGGCTGGGCGGCATTGGCAGGTGTCCTGCTGCTTGGACCTCGCCTTGGCAAATATGTCGGCGGCAAAATAAAGCCGATCATGGGGCACAACATGCCCCTGGCAACCATCGGCGTATTTCTCTTGTGGCTCGGCTGGTTCGGCTTCAACGGCGGCTCTGTTCTTTCCGCTGATCCGGCATTGGTGTCTTTTGTCTTCGTAACAACCTCGCTGGCTGCCGCAGCCGGTGTTGTCGGCGCCATACTGCTCAGCTGGATCCTGCAGAAGAAGCCTGACCTGACCATGGCCCTCAACGGTTCCCTGGCCGGCCTGGTCGGCATTACCGCCGGCGCCGATGTTGTCTCTGTCATGGACTCTGTTGTCATCGGTTTTCTGGCAGGCCTGCTGGTTGTCGCCTCTGTTATGATCATCGATCGCATCAAACTCGATGATCCGGTGGGTGCCATTTCCGTCCACCTGGTCTGCGGCATCTGGGGCACCCTGGCGGTCGGTATCTTCAGCGCCGACCACTCCTTTATGGTTCAGCTGATAGGCGTCCTCGCTTATGGTGCTGCCTGTTTTGCCGCGGCCTTTGTTCTCTTCCTGGCCATTAAAGTCACGCTCGGCTTGCGGGTTGACGAAGAAGAGGAACTCAAGGGTCTTGACGTGGGCGAACATGGCATGGAAGCCTACGGCGGCTTTGTCATCAACAAATCGTAAACCTTACCAGCCCGTTGAAAAACTACTGGGCTCGAAGGTCTCTCTTCGCTCGCGACCTTTTTCAACGGGCTGTTACGCTGCTTTTCCTCCCTCCCCTGCCGGTACCCTTCTCCCGCAAGCCGGCAGGGGAACCTTTCTTTCACAGACTCAAGGCAGCCATCATGACTAAAAAATTGGCAGTCTACCAGCACAGCCCCTGGGAAGGACCGGGCCGATTCCTGCAACAGGCAGCCCGGCAAAACGACATCAAGCTCTGTATCATCAGGGCCTGGCTGGGTGTTTTCCCTGATCCGGCCGACTATCACGGCTTTCTGCTTCTGGGCGGCAGCCCCAATGTCGACCAAGAAGATCGTTATCCCTTTCTGGCTGCTGAAAAAAAAAGCATTCGCCAAATCATCGCCACAGACAAACCATGCCTCGGCATCTGCCTGGGCCATCAACTCCTGGCCGATGCCCTGGGCGGCCAAGTGGGTGCCAATTTCTGCTCTTCCGTGGGACTCTCCCGCGCCTTTCTCACCGGCCATGGTCGCCGCCATCCCCTCTTTGCCGGCATTGACTCACCCTTTCCCACCTTTAAATGGCACGGCCAGGCCGTTCTGCCGCCTGTGCCGCATCACTTCCGCATCCTGGCTACCTCCATGGAATGCCAGGTGGAGGCCTTCAGTATCACGAGCCGACCCCACCTGATCGGCATCCAGTTTGATAACCATGCCGCCCATCCGGATGACGCGGCAGCCTGGTATGAGCAGGATCAAAAGTGGCTCAGCTCCCTGTCACCGCATCCCATCACAGAAGAAGAAATGGTGTCCCTTCTTGCCGCCAACAAGCAGCTCATGGCAACTCAATTCGACCGTCTCTTCACCTCCTTCTGCGCCTTTCTCTAGGCCGCCGCAGCGCGACATCTCAGCCGCACACATTAGCCTTTTGCAGCACCTAGTTAAACAAAATCGTTACTATTTAGTGTCTGGCCAGAAATAGGTCATTTCGTTCGAGATCAAGGACTGCGAGAACAACAAACACGCCCTGAAAGAGGTAAGGGAGCCTGCGACACTCCGGGTGCCCTTGGGGTGCCGGCATATATCCGATATCAGAGTCTCCACTTCGTCTCGTTTACCTCCGAGCATTATTTTTTGAGCTTGACGCCGAGGACCAACCTGCGGCGCCTTATACAGTTCTCATCCAGGCCTTACAAAACACTAACATAGTGGGACTAAACAGGAGACACTCGTTCCAGCCAATTGAGCATTTTTGCTCCTGTTACCTGCACAGTTCAACTGAGGCTCGTGAAATGACCGCAAGTTTAAAGACCAAATTGGGGGGCGCCTTTACCGCCGCCATCATTGCCGCTCTTGTCAGCACCTCCCTGCTGGCGACAATATCCACCCGCAGCCAGCGCCATCTCGCCCAAGTAGGCCAGGAAAGCACCGCAGCTATCCAGCTCGGGGTGGACGACTCGTACACGGAAACCATGGCCACCACTGCCGACACCTTTGCCGTTATGCAGGATGTTCGTGACCTGCAGGCCACCTTTCTGGTCCAGATGATCAATTGGAAAAACTATCTGGTCCGTGGCCGCTTTGAGGATATGCGCCTGAAATACGAACAGGCCATGGTGGCCGGTGACAGGCAGATCATCAACCTGGAGCAGCAGGTCCGTCGGGAACTTGCCCCCTTTCCTGACGCCATTGCCCTGCTTGACAAGGCCATGACCGAATATGCCGACCTCAAAAAACAGATGGCCCTTGGCAAATCAATGATGGAGTTTGCCGACAGCCACGAGGAGGGAGCCCGCGCCGCCGACCAGTATAGCGGCGACAAGGGCGTAGCCACCATCGATCTTCTCACCAAGCTGGCCAAACAGATTGCAACCAGCGCCCTGAAACGCAACCAACAGAGCGCCGATCGCCAGCTCCAGGAGATTACCAACATCATGGCGGATGCCGACCAGAGCATGACAGCCGTACAAATGGCAGCCAGCAATCAGACCCGGTTGGTGATCATCATTGCCGCCCTGGTCCTGTTTGCCACCATCAGTCTTGCCCTCCTCCTGCTCGGACACCAGGTCATAAAACCGATCCAACTCATCGGCCACCGCCTGGTCGACGGCGGTAAGCGTCTCTCGTACACCTCAAAAAAAGCCTCCGACGCCAGCCACACCCTGGCCCGTGGCGCCACAGCTCAGGCCTCGGCCGTGGAGGAGACCACCGCTTCCTTGCACGAGATCACCTCGATGACCAAACAAAACGCAGGCCACACCGCCCTGATGGATAGCAAGATGACCAACATCCAAGCAGTAGTCGGCCGAGCCGCTCGGGCCGTGGCCCAACTCACCAGGGCCATGGAAGAAATTTCCACGGCCAGCCGCGACACTTCAACCATCATCAAGAGCATTGACGAAATTGCCTTTCAGACCAATCTGCTGGCCATTAATGCTGCGGTGGAGGCAGCTCGGGCCGGCGAGGCAGGGACCGGGTTTGCCGTGGTGGCTGAAGAGGTGCGCTCTCTGGCCCTGCGAGCTGCAGAGTCTGCTCAAAATACCGAAGCAATGATCGAGTCCACCATCACCAAGACGGTCAAGGGCAGCCAACTGGTGGACCAGACCCGCCAGGCCTTTTCCGAAATTGAACAGACAACCGGCGAGGCAAGCGATCTCATCGGCCATATTACCCGTGCCAGCGACGAGCAGGCCAAGGGCTTCGCCCAGATCAATGACGCCCTGCAGGAGATTGACCGGGTGACCCAGGAGAACGCCCGGCATGCCGATTATTCAGCCGACTCAGCCAATCAGATCGACCACGAATCAAACCAACTGGAAGAGGTGGTTGACGAACTGATTTTTCTCATTGAAGGCAAACGAACCAGCCATCAGCACAATCTCACGGAGGAGGCAGAGGAGCAAAACTCCAGCAACCACGCTCTCCTGCTCACCCATGCCCAGGCCAACGGATAGGACTTTTTCAACCTTTCCATAACGATTTTTTAATACAGTTTTGAAAAATATTTTTCACCATTTCTGCCCAAGCACAGGCAGGGAGAGCAGCTGCCATCCCGCTTTCTTTCCCGCAGGAGTGGAGGAAATAATACGCAGATTCGAAAACAGTATTGCATCGGAAGACGAGCAGGCCAAACTCATCAAGTTTCGAAAATGAAACCTTGCCCTGGCCCGCCCCCTTGTCAGGCATTCTCGCAAGCCGCTGGAACGGCTGCTTGCCATTAACCGCATCACCCGGGCCTATTCCCTCTTGCGGACTCGGGCGACAGGGCAATCCACTTTTGCGTCCTGGCCTCAAGAGCCTGGACATAACCTGCCGGCTGTGGGCCCCTTCGGTTAACCAGATCCCCGCAACAGGGCCCTTCATTCTCATGCCCCCTTTGGCGGCTCCTGGAGGGCATCATCCTTGACGACATCTCAGCCGCCTCCGCCCCCGATGCAAAAAAAGCGCTCCGGCCAATGCAGTGACCATCCAGTGGCGGCAACAGGGCGACCTGCCCTGGGCCAGGGCTAAAATGGCAACCGGGGTGTCTGTATTTTTTTAGGACTCTCTTCTTGTTTCCGGGGTCAGTTCGGGCCATAATAAACAGAATCGTCGGAGTCGATTTCATATACCTTCAGCCATCGCCGCTACGCCCATGGATGCCATAAACAGGTTGACTTTTTGTAAATAGTAATCTTTATTATCTGCTTGGATTGTTAATGCCTTGTGCTTTTAATATTTTTCCACCCAAAAGGAGATTGCTATGGTCAAAAAAACCCTGTTCCCGCTGCTGGCGGCTTGGACGCTGTCATTTGCCTCCCCCCTTGTTGCTGCCGACAAAAACATCCCCGAGGTCGACAAAGAACTCTTTCCCTACGCTCCATCTCTTATTAAATGGGACAAAAGCGAGGCAGAGTTCACCGAGCCGCAAACCTGCGGCGAATGCCACCCTGACCAATACGAAGAGTGGACAAACTCCGTTCATGCTTTGGCCTTTCAGGATCCGGTCTATCAGGGGGAACTCAACGCTGCCATCAAAGCGGTGGGCCACGACATTGCCCGGCAGTGTGAAGGCTGCCACACCCCGGCTGCCATGGTCCAGGGCGAGATCAAGGGGGCCGGCCTCAAGGGCCTGAGTCCACTGGCCAAGGCCGGCGTCTCCTGCGATGTCTGCCACTCGATCAGCGGCCACCAACACTGGCAGACCCCCTATCACCAGCCGGAAAACGGCTCCTTTATCCTCTCCCCGGGCCGCACCGATGAAAAAGGGACCACTCTGACCAAGTACACCCCCTTCTCCCCCGCTGAAGGCTGTGGCGAGGGTTTCCATGAATGTGTCGAGTCCCCCCTGCATCTCTCCAGCGAACTGTGCGCCGGCTGCCACCAGGTCTTTCATTACGAGACCCACACGCCCCTGGAGGCCACCTATATGGAGTGGAAGAACGGCCCCTATGCCGTCAACAACATCCACTGCCAGGATTGCCACATGGTGGAAATCGACACCTTCAAGCGATCCGCAGATGATTTCAGCCGCCCCCAGCGCGATGAGTATCACCACTATTTTAACGGTGCCAACTTCCTCCTCTACTATCTGGCCGAGGCAGCGGCCAACAAGATTGGTGATGCTGAACTGGCCGCCAATGCCCACAAAAAGTTCGAGATGGCGGTGGCCCGGCTGCAGGCCGCAGCCGAGTTGGAGGTGACACCCATTTACCGCCAGGACAAATTGGCGGAGATCAAGGTGCGTGTCAAAAACATCCGGGCCGGTCACAACCTGCCCACCTCGCTGACCAACGTCCGCCAGATGTGGCTTGAGGTCACGGCCCGAGACGCCGAGGGCAAAATCCTGATGACCTCTGGAACGGTGGATGCCAAGGGCACCATTGCCAAAGACGTGCGCATGTTTAACTCCGAAGGCCAGCACGAAGGCCTCCACTTTGCCATTGACCCGTGGGAGGTACAATCCTTTGCCAAGCACGACACCATCCCGCCCAAGGGGTATAAGGATGTCTTCTACGGCCTGGCCGCTGCCAAGGGCGCACCCATCACCTTCGAGGCCAGATTGCGCTACCGACAGGCCGACCAGAAGGTGGCGGAAAAGCTGCTGGGCCTGGTGCCGGACGACATCCACCTTGATGCCGTTTACGGTCTCAAGGAAATCCCGATCCTGCCGATCATCGACATGGCCACAACCTCGGTGACCATCAACAACTAGCTCCTCCCCCTTCCACCTGAAAAGCCCGGCTGCCAGAAAAGGCGACCGGGCTTTTTGGGTACCTCATTGCACCTCAGACACTATCAGGCCGCCACCCCCTCACCCACGCCTGCGCCGTCCTTGCCGGCCAGACGGTTCTGGCGCCGGCTGTGGATGCAGGTCCGGGAGCGCTTGGTACTGCAGAACGAATTGATCTCAAAAAGGCTGGGGATATAGGGTGACACACGGGCGTCGCAGGCATGGACACTCCAGCGGCCATTGGCGGCATTATATGTCTTGAGATATGGACACTTCATCATGGGCCTCCAAAAAAGTAGAAAACATCGCACTCTGCTCCAGTTGTAGCAGCAAGGTACGAGACATTTATTACAAAACGTTTATGAGTTGATGACAAATCGTTGAGGATATCCCTCAGCCGGCCAGAGTGGCCAAGCATTTAAAGTGGGCCACCCAACATTGCCACGGCCGCACCTCTTCGTGGCAGGCCACCGGACAGCCGCGAAAATCCTCCTCCTGGAGAGGGCAGAGGCCACACTTGAGATTGCAGATTTTTTTGGCCGCCTTCTCCAGGGCCTGCTCGTTGCATTCGGCCTGGAGCCGCATGCGGCCCAAATCGCCCTGGCCATCGGCCGCCTCAAAGAATCCTCCTCTCTTGTTTGCGTGGATCAGATAGCTGCCATAGCTGTAATAATGGACACCTTCCGGCATAACGCACCTCCTTTGCAGTGGTTATTCGTTAGCCCCACAGTAAGACGCCAATATTAGAAGAGGGTTTCATGTCCATGAATAAAAGATAAAGGAACCTGCTTAGCAGCGAACCTCAGCCATCAGCTGATCATCAAGAGACAAATGGAGACCTGGAGGGGCTCACCCCTGTGAGTGCGGGAGCAGGCCACGGGTCACCATTATCACTGTATCGGCCGGAGAGCCGGACTCCGACGGCATCATTCCTGGAAGCCGGTTGCAGTTCGATGGGAAGCAAATAAAGAGAAGACAAAGAGGCAGAGACAGGCCGGCCTCCCCAGCAAGCTGCTAGGCAAAGAGGCTCTCGCCCCCCTGACTGTTGACCAGCATGACGGTGGGCACCTGCTCGATAAAGTGCTGGTTACTCCGGTGCCAGGCCACCTCCTCGCCCTCGGCCGGCAACTCGAAACCGAGGATGGTACAGGCCGCATCGCCGGAGTGGGTGTGCAGCACCTCGGCAAAAGGCTGATCGCTGCAGATGGTCTGGGCCGTGGCATCCACCCGGGCCCGATCAATGAGTTCCTGCAGGGCGGTGGTGGCCGGCTCCACCCCCTCCTCATGCCCCACCAGGCGCAGAACACGAATCGTGGCCCCCTGCCACTCCCAGTTCTCGGTGAGCAGGTAGGCCAGCAGTAGCATGAGACCACCGTTTTTCTGGCCGCGCCACCAGACATCGATCCTCCTGCTGCCACTGAAGATGTCACTGGGATGGCTCTCTGTCTCGAGCAGTACCAGGCTCATGTCGAGGCTGGCTGCGGTGCGCAGACCCGAGACATAGCCCGCGATCCTCTCCTGGGGATGGGACCAGCCAAAGACGGCAAGGTTGGGGTGAATGGGGCCGGTGGCCGTGGCCTGCAGCAGCATGGAGATGCCCGTATCCATGTCCTCGGCCATGACCACCAGGGGAAAGGCCTCGAAATTGCGTTCATGGCAGAAGGTGGTGAGCTGCTGGATGGCGGCCCGCCGCCGCGGTACCAGCTCATGGAAGTCGCCGATCAGGACATTGGCCAGATAGACCAGACCGCGCCGGGCCTCGATCCAGGTGGAAAAGACGATGAGATCCTCGCGTTCCGAGGGCTTGCCGGAAAAGATCAGCACAGTGGGCCGCCAGTTCTTGGAGTCGTCCGGCAGCCGATGCAGCTTATAAAGGTTATTGCGGGTGTGGTGGAAGAGAAAGCCGCGCCTGGCATCGCCGAACACACTACGCAGCTGTCTGGTGTGCAGGTACCAGAGAAAGAAGGAGATCACCGCCAGAGCGGCCAGGGCAGCCAGCCAGTTGATGAGAAAGCTGACAAAGATGGCACCGCAACCACCGGCCAGGGCAATGGTCCAGTGGAAATAGCGAAAGGTGGGCCGGAAGGAGGGGTTGCCGCTGAAGTCCTCGATAAAGGCGGCCAGGTTTATCATGCCGTAGGTGTAGAGGAAAAACATGGTGATAATGGCCGCCACCGCGTTCAAGGCCCCGCCGGAGGACGAATTGCCGGCCCAGAGCAGGACCAGCAGGGTGATCACTGCGGTGAGGATCAGGGCCCGGCGTGGCTCGTCACCCTTGGCAGCCCCTTTGGCAAAGGGCCGCAGTATTCCCAGCAACCGATCGCGGGACACGGCCTGCAGGACCCGCGGCGCGCCGAGATAGCTGCTCAGGGCACTGGACAGGGTAGCGGCCACCACGCCAAGCGCCACCAGCATCCCCCAGCCGAAGATGGCGTTCTCCTGCAGGACGCCGAAGGGCTCGGCAATCATCATCTGGCGGTCATAGGCGCCGCCTGAGATGACAATCTCGCAGAGATAGACGACAAAACCGACACTGACTGCGGCCAGGGTGCCGCGCGGGATGGAGCGGCCCGGATCCTTGAGGTCGCCCGACATATTGACCCCGGCATCGATACCGGTCACAGCCGGGAAATAGAGGGCAAAGAGCATCCAGAACGAGTAGGCCTGTTCACCGGCCCCGGGCGGAGCAGCTCCGAGGTTGGCGGTGAGCCGCGCCATACTGAACTGGCTCAGGCCGCCGGCCATGAAGGCGAAGATGGCCAGGCCGAGAAAGAGCATGATCAGATATTGGGTCTTGATGGCCAGGCCGGCCCCGAAAAAGGCAACGAGAAAGAGCACAACGGCGGCCGCCAGGGTGATGTGCTGGAAAAAGGGGGTGAGCTCCGGATAGATAAAGACCAGGGCCTCGCTGAAACCGAGGATGTAAAAGGGCACGGACAGGGCCAGGGCAAAGAAGAGGGCAACACCGATGGCACCGCCGAACTCCACCCCCAGCACCCTGGAGATCAGAAAATAGGAGCCGCCGCCGCGCACCTCCATATTGGTGCTCACCGCCGAGATGGAAAAGGAGGTGGTCAGGGTGATGAGCTTGGCAAAGACCAGGATCAGTATGGCATTGATGACACCGCCGTGGCCCACCACGAAGTTGGCGCGCATGAACATGATGACGCCAAGGATAGTGAGAATGGCCGGCGTGAACACGCCGCCAAAGGTACCGAACTGATTTTTCTGGTTGGCCACGGCAGCCCCTCAGGCAAGGTCGTGTTTAGGCGCGCGGCGGTGTGCCTGCCTTGATCGGTTTGGTGAGCAGATACTGGCCCAGGGTCTCGCTGCCTGTCCCCTTTTTGCGGCGCAGACTCTTTTGGAAAAAGAGGTTATTAGGGACCTGGGTGAGCATGCCGGCCTCCGCTGTATCGCCGTTTTCCGCCAGGGTGGTAAACATGATATTAAACCCCACCACCGTGCCCTTGAGGCCTGTGCCGCCCACCGGTTCGATAAGTTCGACCTCGTCGCCCATATCAAAATTGCGGAACATGACCAGCATCATGGAGCAGAGGATGTTGCTCAGCACACTCCAGACCGCAATAAAGCCGATGGCAATCATGCCGGCCACCGTCAGCAGGGTGGTGACGATATTGGTCACCTTGACACCAAGCTGCTGGAAAGTGGCAGCCACAACAGTGATGATCAACAGCCAACGCATGATATTCTTGCTGACATGGAAAAAAGGCTGGCTGATTACGCCCCGGCGCCCCAGGCGTTCCAGACCTCGGCGCAGCACCAGGAAGGCCAGAAAGCCCGCCGCGAAGATAAGCAGGATGGCGCCTGACTGCCCGGCCAGGCCCGCAAATCGTTCCATATCCACCATGTGGTTCACCTTGTTGCCCTGTTGTTATCAGCCCGTTGAAAAACGTAACGAGCGCAGCTGAGGCAAGGAAAAATGAGGCGAAAAAATGCGCGCCCGCAGGAGGTAAGGGAGCCTGCGACACTCCGAGTACCCGTGGGGTGCAGTTTGCATGTGGTTTAGGAGCATTTCGCAGTCTCGCTTACCTCAAGCCGAATTTTGCCGCCGCATCAGCAGATAGTGTCTGTCCAGAAATAGGTCATTTCGTTCGAGATCAAGGACTGCGAGAAAAATAAGCGCAGGCATATATTTGATATCGGAGTCTCCACTTCGTTTCGCTTACCTC
>PKTX01000028.1 GCA_002868945.1 Desulfobulbaceae bacterium | reverse complement strand
AAAATAATGCTCGGAATATCGCATATATGCCTGCGCTTATTTTTCTCGCAGTCCTTGATCTCGAACGAAATGACCTATTTCTGGACAGACACTATTTAGAATAATTGCTTAACTTTTGCGTTGAGAGGTCACGGTTGGAGTTTTGCCCTGCCAGGGACCGGGCGTTTGTGTCGCCTGAGCCGGTGCGGCCAGGCGTCGAGAAACTATTTTTCAGAGATACCCTTATTGTGCGACTTAATATCCTGACAGGTGCCCTGGTGGTATCCCTGAGCGTGGTGCTGATCCTGCCGGTGGCGAGTTTTTTCTTTTTCGTGCCCGCCTATCACGGCATGCTGACCAACATCACGGAAGAGGAATCCTTGCGGGTGGCCAGCCATCTGGCCGCCTCCATCACCACCAATGGCAGTCCCATTCATCGGCAGTCGTTGCGGGCCAGCGACCATCAGGAGATAAGCGCCCTTGTTAAACATTTCAAACTGAGCAAGTTGCGGCTCTTCTCCGATACCGGTGAGATTGTTTTTTCCACGGAGAGTGAGGAGATCGGTTCACGCATCAACCAGGATTATTTCTATGAGGTGGTGGCCCGTGGCAAGGCGTTGAGCAAGACGGTGCGCAAGGACAGCCCTTCCCTGGAGGGCCAGGTGCAGAGCGTTGATGTGGTGGAGACCTATGTGCCCATCATGGAGCAGGGCCGCTTCATGGGCGCCTTTGAAATCTATTACATGATAACGGAACGCAAGGAAGAGTATGACTGGGTGATCAGCAGATACCTCTACACCGTTTTTGTCGCCACCCTTATCCTGCTGGCAGCGGTACTGCTCACCGCCTATAAGGCAAAACAGTATCTCTCCAGGAGATACAGGGCGGAGCAAGAACTGCGTGCCGCCCATGCTGAGCTGGAGAGCCGCGTCAGGCAGCGGACCGCAGAGCTCAAAGAGAGTAATGAGTCGCTGCGCCAGGAAAACGAGATGCGCCGGAGCTTTGAGGCAGAGGTGGAGTTGGCTGCCGAGGTGATTGACAGTGTCATTGAGGGTATCTGCGTGACGGATACCTCCGGCACCATTGAGCGGGTCAATCGCCGGTTTACCGAGATTACCGGCTATACGGCCAAGGAGGCGGTGGGCGACAATCCCCGTATCCTGAAGTCGGATCGGCATGATCCGGAGTTTTACGAGAAGATGTGGCGCTCCCTCATTCAGACCGGCAGATGGCAGGGGGAGATCTGGAATCGCCGCAAAAACGGTGAGGTGTATCGGGAGTGGCTGTCAATCTCCTCCATCCGTAACAGCGACAGGCAGGTCAGTCATTATGTCGGGGTCTTTTATGAGGTCAGACAACTGCTTGAAAAGCAAGAACAGCTGTCTCGCAAGGCCTATCACGATACCTTGACCAAACTGGCCAACCGGGAGCTCTTTTTTGAACGATTGGAAGAGGCCCTGGTCCGGGCCGGTCGCCTGGGCCGAAAGCTTGCCGTCTTTTTTGTCGACCTGGACGACTTCAAGACCATTAATGACAGCCTCGGTCATCAGTATGGTGATGTCCTGCTCAAAGGCATTGCCGAACGTTTGCTCTTCTGCTGCCGCGAGGAGGATACCGTGGCCCGCTTCGGTGGTGATGAGTTTGTCATGCTGCTTACCAATGTCACGGACCGGCAGGATGTGGTCGGGGTGGCGAAGCGCATCTTCTCCCACCTGGCCGTACCCATCGTCTACCAGGAAAAGGAGATGGCCATCAAGGCCAGTGTCGGAATTGCCCTCTTTCCCGAGGATGACAGTGATGCCGCCGGCCTGGTCAATAAGGCGGATGCCGCCATGTACCAGACCAAAAAACAAGGCAAGAACAGCTATCATTTCTGGCGCGCCGACGATGATGCCGCCTAGGAGCCTATCGCTACGATTCTCTAAGTCCGACAGGCTCCTGGTGCAGTGTATCACTTAAAGTTTTGTATATTTATGCAACTATGCCTTTAACCACAAGGCACAAAGGCACAAAGGCACGAAGAGCTTCTTGTTTTTATGTTTTTCTTTGTGCCTTCGTGTCTTGTGGTTCGTATGCAATAACGAAATTATACACGTACATTTAAGTTTTACGGAGTACTAGGCGCCCCTCCTCCTTCCCTTTGCCGCACTTTAACTCGAACAGGTAAGCGAGCGGAGCGAGACTCCGAAATATCTCATTGTTCAAGATACCCTCTGGTGTCATGTCCAGAAATAGGACCAAAAGGCCCTTTCCGGACAGACACTTTCTGAGGGCGCAGATCGGTCGGGCCGGCTCTTCGCCTTTTGCGGACAGAGAGCTCTTCCGGGAAACGAGAAGCGGCCAGGGTGGGCATATCACCAGGTCGAAAGGCTCCAGTTGGGGCATATGACCATCCTGGCCACGGAATGGGGTGGTCGGCCCGCGGGGCAATTTTTTCTTTAACATGTTGATGTTCCGTCTTTTATTTTGCAAAAAACAGGTTTCCTGTGCCGTGGCATGATTCTTCCGTGCAGAAAGCAAGCCCTCGGTAAAATGGGCGCGCCATGGTAGTGCCTTACCGACAGACAAGCTGTTTTTTGTAAAAAAATCTACGACAGGACCACGACATGACTTTTAAAAACATGACGGTAGGGAAACGCATTACCCTGGGATATGCCATAATTATCGCTCTTCTCATGGTCTTGGCTACTATCAACTACAGCGGTGTCGGCGGTATTGTCTCCGATGCCACCACAGTCATTGCCGGCAATAAGCTGACTGCGCTCCTGGTTCAAAAAGAGGTGGATCATCTTAACTGGGCGGCACAGGTCAATAAGCTGCTGACCGATGAACAGGTGACCTCTCTAACGGTGGAGCTTGATGACCACCGTTGCTCTCTTGGTGGTTGGCTTTATGGCGAGGGTCGGCAGCAGGCCGAGATGCTGGTGCCTGTTCTGGCGCCCCTCTTCCAAAAGCTGGAAGAACCCCATTACCGGCTCCATAATTCCGCCCGCCAGATCCAGGGGGTTTTTCGGGCGGCCGACGTGGACCTTCCCAAGAAAATCGTTGAGATTGAGGCGGCCCATTTGGCCTGGGCTGGACGGGTTCGGGATGCCCTGCTGACCGGCAATGCTGACTTTAACAAGGTGGAGACCAACCCGGAAAAATGTGCGCTGGGTCGTTTTCTCGTCTCCGAGCAGGGCAAAAGGGCCTATGAACAGGGCGATGTCGAGTTCAAGGAGGTCTGGCAGGCCCTGCCGGTGGTCCATAACCGGCTGCATGGTTCGGCCATTGCCATCCAGCAGGCCCTGGCTGATGGCAAGAGCAATGTGGCCAAGCGGATTTTCCAAGACAAGACGGCGCCCATGCTGGCCGGCACCGTAGATGCCTTGAAAGAGCTCGGTGAAGAAGCGACCCATGAGCTGCACGGCAGGCAGTCGGCAACGCAGATCTATGCCCGGCAGACCATGCCTGCCCTGGTGGAGGTGCAGAACCTGTTGCAGGAGATCATCGGCCGGGCCAAGGAAAATATCATGGGTGATGCGGCCTTGTTACAGGCGGCCACCGCCACCAGATTCAAGACCTCGATGCTGGCGCTCGGCGCCATTGTCGCGGCGCTCTTTATCTCCTGGTTGACGGCCAGGCGCATTATTGTGCCGCTTGCCGGCCTGGTGGGACACCTTGTCCAGGGTTCTCGCGAGGTTAATTGCGCCTCGGCCCAGATTGCCGACACCAGCAGCACCCTGGCGGAAGGTGCCTCGGAGCAGGCCGCCGACCTGGAGGAGACCGCCGCCGCCCTGGAGCAGATTTTTTCCCTGACCAACCGAAATGCCGATAATACCCGGCAGGCCAAGGTGCTCATGGAAGAGACCGGGACCCTCATTGCGGCGGCGGATAGCTCCATGCAGGAGTTGAGCCGTTCCATGGCAGAGATTGCCGCAGCCGGCACCAAAACACAGAAGATTGTCAAAAATATTGATGAGATAGCCTTTCAGACCAATCTGTTGGCCTTGAACGCCGCCGTGGAGGCGGCCCGGGCCGGGGAGGCCGGCGCCGGTTTTGCCGTGGTGGCGGACGAGGTGCGCAACCTGGCCCAGCGCGCCGCCCGGTCATCGCAAGAGACATCCGGTCTTATTGATGTTACTGTCTCCAAGGTGGCCACCGGCGAGGAATTTCTCGGGGTGACCATGGATAATTTCAGCAAGGCGGCCCAGGCCGCCGCCAGGATGGGCAGCCTGGTCGGCGAGATCAGCGAGGCCTCGGCCGAACAGGCCCAGGGGGTTGAGCAGGTCAACAGGTCCGTCAGTCAGGTTGACGGCGTCACCCAGAGCAACTCGGCTGTTGCCGAACAGGCTGCGGCAGCGGCCGACAATCTTGCCGGTCAGGCGGCGCTGCTGCAAGATGTTGTTGGCCATCTGCAGAACATGGTCGGCGGCCTGAAAGAGGCCGGGGAACCTAAACGCCTTGCGGCGCCGGCCAAAGAGATGGCTGCTGCCCCGCAACTCGAGGATGGCGGCAGATAGCTGATTGGCTGCCCGCGGCCAATAAATTCCCGGATGCAAAGATTCTTTTTCTCTTGTATTTTAAGTGGGGGAGAGAAGGGAAAGACATTCTTTGGGCCCAGGGCAGCGCGGCCCTGCCGATGGCAGATGTGCCTCTGGCGGGGCCTGCCCTCATTCGGCCCATTTTCTGGCGGTGCGCCAATGCCGGCCAGGGTCTTGCCTCGCTTTCATGATATCGGCGAAATCTGCTCTGCCGCCATGTGGCGCAGGCGCACTCTAGTGCAGACATCCCTCTTTATTCCCCCCCCCNGCCCCCCCCCCCCCCCCTTGTCGTGGCATGGAAAGGATATATTTGCTGCGCCTGGCCGGGGCGGCATATCTCTTTAACAGGTTGGTTTAATGGTGGATGAGCAGCTGAGAATTCTGGTGGTGGAAGACAATCCCGTCTTTTTGCGACTCTTGGAGAAGATGTTGGTCGAGGAGGACGGCCATCATGTGGTGACCGCCGATAATGGTCTGGCGGCACTGGAGATCCTTGAGGGCTACCGGCCGGATATCATTATTGTCGACTGGGTGATGGACAAGATCGACGGCGAGCAATTTTGTAAAATTGTCCGCAGTAAGCCGCGCCTGCAAAAGTGTTACCTCATTATTCTTTCCGGGATGGCGGCCGAATCCCAGGCCGACTTGCTGACTGTGGGCGCAGATGCCTGCATAGCCAAGGGCCCCTTCCATGAAACCGCCGGCCAGATCCGCTATGTCCTGAAGGAAAGTAGGTGCAAAACAGCACCTGATTTTTCCAAGACCATTCTCGGCCTCTCGTCGATTAACCAGCGGCAGGCCACCGTTGAATTGCTGCGGCGCCTAAAACATTATGGCCTGATTTTACAAAACATGCATGACGGTGTGGTCGTGCTGGCGGCAGGCGCGGCCGTGGCGACGGCTGAAGCCGGCCTGCCCATTATCTATGCCAACCAGGCCGCCTGTGCGCTCTTTGGCCGGGAGGAGGAGGTGCTGTTGGCCTCGCGCCTGCCCACTTACTTCAACGATGGTGACCGGCGGCGTCTTACCGAAATTTTGTCCGGTATGAAGGACGAGCCGGTGCGCATTGAAGATAATCAGCCGTTGCGCCTTGGTGACAGGTATATCAGCGCGGTTTTTCTGCCCTTTGTCGATGGGGATGAGCTCTATGCTACCGCTGTCTTGCGGGATATCACCAGGCAGAAGGAGGCTGAACAGGCCCTGAGCAAAAGCGAGCAGCAGCTGCAGCTCGCCCTGGAGGCCGCCGACCTCGGCATGTGGGACTGGGATATCCCTTCCGGCCGGGTCTACTTCAGTCCCCGCTATTTCGCCATGCTCGGTTATGGGCCGCAGGAGCTGCCCCACCTCCTGGCCACCTGGGAGAAGCTTGTCCATCCCGATGATCTGCCCGGGACCCGACAAGAGCTGCAGGAGTGTCTGGCCCGGGAGCCGGCCGCCTGGAGCCTGGAATTTCGCATGCGCTGTAAGAATGGTACATATCGCTGGATTCACAGTCGTGGCCAGGTTGTCCAGTATGGCGCCGATGGTGCCTTGCTGCGGGCGGCCGGCACCCATCTTGACATCACGGAGCGCAAGCAGGCCGAAGAGGCGATCCACGCCGAAAAGAGCAAGCTGGAGGCCGTGGTCAATGCCCTTGATACCGGTCTCACTATGCAGGACCGCAATTTTGTCATCCTCTATCAGAATGATCAGCACAAGCGCCTGCATGGCGAGCATATCGGTAAAATCTGTTATGAGGCCTTTCACGGCCTGGCGCATGTCTGTCCAGGCTGCCTGCTGGAGAAATGTTTTGCCGACGGCAAGAGCCATCATCGCGAGACCAGCCGGCAGCGTGCCGATGGTAGCCAGTATCTCGATGTCGTGGCCAGCCCCTTTTGCGATACCAACGGCGCCATTATCGGCGGCGTGGAAACGGTCAAGGATATTACCAGTCGCAAGATGATGGAGATGCAGATACAGCAGGCCCAGAAGATGGAGGCCATCGGTACCCTGGCCGGCGGTATAGCTCATGATTTCAACAATATACTTGCCGCCATCATGGGCTATAGCGAGATGGCCATGATGGACGCCCCGGCCGAAAGCTCCATCCACGGCATGTTGCAGCATGTGACGACCGGAGCGGAGCGGGCCCGCGATCTGGTCAAGCAGATATTGACCTTCAGCCGCAAGACCACCCAGCAGAAGAGCCCCATCCTCTTGCAGGTCATTGTCAAGGAGGTCATGAAGCTGCTCAGGGCCACCATTCCCAGTACCATAACCATATCCGCGGATATCTCGCCGCAATGCGGTACCGTGGTGGCAGACCCCACCATGGTGCATCAGCTGGTCATGAACCTCTGTACCAACTCCTACCATGCCATGCGGCAAAAAGGCGGTCTGTTGAGCATCAGCCTGCAGCCGGTGGACCTGGCTGAGGAGCATACCGGCAGCATGCTTGATATCCCTGCAGGGGCCTATGTGCGGCTGTCGGTCGCCGATACCGGCCATGGTATGGAAAAATCCGTGCAGCAACATATCTTTGACCCCTATTACACCACCAAGGAGAAGGGCCAGGGTACCGGCCTCGGCCTGGCCGTTGTCCATGGCATCGTCCATGATCTGGGCGGCGCCATAACAGTGACGAGCGACGTGGGGCAGGGCACCACCTTTGACGTCTTTCTGCCCCTTTCCGGTAACAGCCATGAATCCGAGGATATGGTGAGCCCTGTTGTGCGGCGCGGTGAAGGCCGCATCCTCCTGGTTGATGATGAGGTGGCGATCACGGCAGTGGCCGCCAGGATGCTTGGCCGATTGGGCTATCAGGTCACCTGTTTCAACAGCAGCCGAGACGCCTTAAAGGCCTTTATCGAGGCGCCGCAAGGGTTTGATCTGGTGATTTCCGATCAGACCATGCCCGAATATACCGGCCTGGAATTGATTGAGAGGATAAAAAAGGTGGCGGCAGGGATGCCTGTCTTGCTGATGTCCGGTTACAGTGACCAGGTGGATGCCGAATCGAGCCGGGCCATGGGCCTGGACGGCTTTCTGGCCAAACCGTTCAAGGATGCCGAGATCGCCAGGGCGGTGAGCGATATCCTCGGTGGCGCGGCAGAGGAGGGCCTGTAGACGCCCATGGCAAAAATAGTGATCATAGATGACGACAATGAGCTGGCCGGTATGCTGGCCATGCTGGTGCGGCGCCTGGGCCACGAGGCGGATACGGCAGCGACCCTGGCGGCCGGCATTGATCTGGTTCTGGCCGGTGCTTATGACCTGGTTTTTCTTGATGTCTGGATGCCGGATGGCAACGGTCTTGATATCCTGCCCCGCATCCGTGACATGCTCGCCCCGCCCGAGGTCATTATCATGACCGGCATGGGCGAGAGCCGCGGCGCCGAACTGGCGATCAGAAACGGCGCCTGGGATTATATAGAGAAGGGTTCACTGGCGCGTGACTGTGAGTTGTCGCTGGCGCGGGCCCTGCAGTTTCGTCGGGAAAAGTGCGGCAGAAGACCCCTGGCCCTGCAGCGGCGCGAGATTATCGGCAAAAGCCAGGCGCTGCAGCAGTGTCTCGATCTGGTGGCCCAGGCCGCCATCAGTCAGGTCAATGTACTGATCAGCGGGGAGACAGGCACCGGCAAGGAGCTCTTTGCCCGCGCCATCCATGACAACAGCAGGCGGGCCGATCAGAACTTCGTGGTGGTGGATTGCGCGGCCCTGCCTGGGAACCTGGTGGAGAGTATCCTCTTCGGCCATGCCAAGGGCGCCTTTACCGGCGCCGATCAGGAGCAACAGGGCCTTATCGGCCAGGCCGACGGCGGCACCCTCTTTCTCGACGAGGTGGGGGAGCTGCCGCAGGCCCTGCAAAAGGCCTTCCTGCGTGTCTTGCAGGAGCGCTGCTATCGGCCGCTGGGTGGCAAAAAGGAGTTGTGCAGTGACTTCAGACTCATTGCCGCCAGCAACCGAGATCTGGCTGCCATGGTGGATAAAGGCGCTTTCCGGGCCGATCTCTTTTATCGCCTCCACTCCCTGCACCTGAGCTTGCCGGCCCTGCGGCAGCGGCCCGAGGATATCAGGCCCCTGGCCTTTTCCTTTATCAACACCTTTTCTGAACACTCCCGCCTGCCGGCCAAGGGGCTCTCCTCCGACTTCTTTGCCGCCCTGGAGGCCTATGAGTGGCCCGGTAATGTCCGGGAACTGAAAAACACCCTTGAACAGGTTCTGCTCAAGGCCGGTGATGACCGGAATCTTTTTGCCAACCATCTGCCCGTCCATATCCGGGTAAAGTTGGCCACTGCCCAGTTTGCCGCTGATGCCGGGCCGCAGAATCCAGCCGACCTCGGCGACCTGCTTAGCGAACTACCTACCCTCAAGGCGTTTCGTCGCCGGGCCTATGCCCTCTATGCCGATAAGGTCCGGCAGCTTTACGGTGCAGACATCAAAAGGGCCTGTGCCGCCACAGGCCTCTCCCGCTCCAGGCTCTACGCCTTCCTCCAGGAATATTCCAATACCTGAGTTGCATGGCCGAGCTGTTTTCGGCAGCTCTCCCTGTAGCGCCTTCTGATCTCTCCCGCTCCTTTAGTCCTGCCTGCCTCGGTCATACTGTTGTAGACGGCCCTTTGTCCTGAAAAGCAGGACGATGGTCCTTTTTTTCAGGACAAAGGGCGCGGAAAGGCAGGTTGCCGCGGAAGCGGTTGCACACCTTTCTCTTGTTAACATCTTGAAATTTCGATATTTATTTTCCTGAGCAAAAGTTGCAGTCGTTCTGGCATGCTTCTTTCATGCGATAGAGGGCTCTTGAGGCAATGCCATCAAGGTTGTCAACGACATCAAACGCAGTGCACTGTCGGTCAAGAAAGGGGTTGATCACCTCAAACGAGGGTTGCACGGGTTCAATCCCTGCTCAGCGACGATAAGGTAACCGGTCTGGCGCCGGTACCTTTGACAGAATGATAATGAGGTGTATGTATGCAGAGAGGCTGGATAGATCTAAGTAGAGTACAGAGCCGGGTTCTGCTGGTGGATGATGACCCGGAGATGCTGGCTCTCCTTGAATTGCAGCTTGGCAACCTGGGGCTCAAGGCGGATCCGGTCCGCAGCGGCAAGGCTGCGGCGGACCTGCTGGCCGAGCGTCCCTATGAGCTGGTAATCACCGATGTCGAGATGCCGGACATGGACGGGATGCGTCTGCTGCGCTATATCAAGGAGGCCCTGCCCGGCACCGATGTCCTGGTTTTTTCGGGCTACTGTGAGCGCTATAGCTTTTCCGACTTTATTGCGGCAGGGGCCGCGGATTTTCTCAATAAACCCTTTACCATCGATGAGTTGGCCGCCAAGGTGCAGCGTCTCTTTCGGGAGAGGCGCTTGATCAATGATCTGGCCCGGATCAAGGAGAAGGAAAAGTCGTTCTTCATCCATATCGTTGAGTCGTTGGCCATCTCCCTTGATGAAAAGGACAGGTACACGCACGGTCATTCCAGGCGGGTGACCAATCTGGCCCTGCAGCTGGCCCAGCAGGTGGACGCGGATATTGATTTCGACCTGTTACGCATCGGCGGCATCCTGCATGACATCGGCAAGATCGGGGTGCCGGACAATATCCTCAGCAGCCCGGGACGATTGTCGGTGGCCGAATTTGAAATCATCAAGAGACATCCGGTACAGGGGGCCCATATTCTCAAGCCCATGGAGGCGGATGCGAGGATCGCCAAGATATCGGAGATCATCATGCACCATCATGAACATTACGACGGCAGCGGCTATCCCTGCGGCCTCAAGGGCGGTGATATTCCCCTCACCGCCAGAATCGTCGCCATTGCCGACAGCTACGACGCCATGACCTCGGACCGGCCCTACCGGCAAGGTCTTGATGTGGAGAGCGCCATCCGTGAGTTAGAGGCGGGGGCCGGCAGCCAATTCGATCCTGGACTGGTGGCTCGATTCGTGGCCATGATGAGTGAGTGCCGGCAGGGCGGTACCTGCCCCCGTATGGCACGCTGCCTGCCCATCTTTATCAAGACAAAGGACAAGGCCTCCTTCTACAAGGAGCGTTACTGTGTCGCAAATTACAAGGTGTGTGCCCGCTATCAGGTGGACAGGGCGGGCAACATGCCGGCCGATCTGTCGCCGGACGGCAATTTCTTTCAGGAGCGCTATGCCGACACTGAGTGCATTTAGTGGCGTGGCACTCCCCGGCCTGCGGGGTCCGACATTTCAGGCAATATGTAGAATTCAGGTGTCAGAATTCAGGAGTCAGGAGAGCCCCGGCAGTCTTGACACGACAGCAGCCGGTAACCAGGCGCTCGGAGGAGCGGCTGGTTGCCAGGCTGGAACCGAGGAAAATCACAAGGTGTTGGGGTCTTCCGGCGGCAGGGCTGATTCGTCAAAGGGCAACAGTTCCAGGGTGGTGAGGAGCTCCTGCACCTGCTTTAGGAATCGGCTGCTGGCGGCGCTGATATCCTCGCCCTGCAAGGCCCGGTCGGCGGTCTGCTCGATGAAGGTCAGATCAATCTCCTTGCCGAGGACGCCGCTTTGGCGCACTATCGAGATGATCAGTTGATCATCCTCCAGTTTCTCCTCCGGCCGATCGCCCAGCTTGTCGAAATGGCCGGTGAGGAGACGCCAGCGCATGGCGGAGAGCAGGGCGTCGTACAGGGTGGCGACTCCCTCCGGCGCCTTGTTTTCCACTACCCTTCTCTTGCCGCAGCGCCAATGCAGCTTGGCGCGCATCTGCATGGCCTCCGACGGACTCATCCGGGTCTCATCCATTAAACCGAAATGCGGACTCATGGTGCATTCTCCTTTGGCGGGGTTGGCCGGGTCGTCTGGCAAGCACGGCAACCTGCCGCCAATAGCCATCACCGGAATTGATTTTTGCAAGGCCATTATCTTTGCAGGGCTGACAAACAGTCCATTGTAGCGTTTTTAAAGTCAATGCTTGTGTTTGCCGATTCTTTCAGTACCATAAAAAGACGGGATCCCCCTTGCCGGTTACTTGCTGGAACCGGCCGGCGTTGCCGCCCTTTTTTAACGGTCTGTTTGAGCATAGCAGATCAGGGCGCAACGAGCCAGACTTTGGCTGAGAAAGCAGGGACGGGCAGGTGGGATATGATACGGCCTTATTTTATGGAGCGCCCATGTTCGACACGTTAAAGATTCATACGCAGGTGTTGGAGATTGTCGGCGACCTGTTAAAGGTGCGGGCCCAGGACGTTGAGTATGGCAGTCTGGCCATCATCGAAAATCCGGATGGCGAACAGTCGCTGGCCCAGGTGATTCAGCTCAGTCGGGATGTTGTCTCCCTGCAGTTCTTTGCCGGCGGCAGCGGTCTCTCCACCCGTTCCAGGATCCGTTTTCTCGGCCACCCCATGCAGGTGAGCTACTCCAATAATATCCTGGGACGTATCTTTCGCGGCTCCGGCCTTGCCATTGACGGCGGCCCGTCCCTGGATGACGAACCCAAGGTCAATATCGGCGGTGCCACGGTCAACCCCATGATGCGGGTCATGCCCAAGCACATGATCCATACCAGGGTACCCATGGTCGATCTGTTCAACTGCCTGGTGGAGAGTCAGAAGATCCCCATTTTCTCGGTGGCCGGCGAGCCCCATAACCAGCTTTTGGCCCGCATCGCCACCCAGACCGATGCCGATATGATCGTCTTCGGCGGCCTGGGGCTCATCTTTGATGACTACCACTTCTTCCGCACCACCTTTGAGGAGCAGGGTAACTTTTCGCGCACCATCATGTATGTCAACCTGGCCTCTGACCCCATTGTCGAACGGCTGCTGGTGCCGGATATGGCCCTCAAGGTGGCGGAACGTTTTGCCGTGGAGGAGGGCAAGCGGGTTCTGGTGCTGCTCACCGACATGACCGCCTATGCCGACGCCTTGAAGGAGGTGGGCATTGCCATGGAGCATGTCCCCTCCAACCGTGGTTATCTCGGCGATCTCTACAGTAAGCTGGCCCAGCGCTACGAGCAGGCCTGCGACTACAAGGGGGCCGGTTCGGTGACCATCCTCAGCGTCACCACCATGCCGGGCAATGACATCACCCATCCGGTGCCGGACAATACCGGTTACATCACCGAGGGTCAGTTCTACCTCCACAACCGGATGATCGACCCCTTCGGCTCCCTGTCGCGGCTGAAGCAGCAGGTCATCGGCAAGGAGACCCGCGAGGACCATGCCCAGGTGATGAACACCATGATCCGTCTCTACTCCGAGGCCAAGGATGCGGAAAAGAAACAGGCCATGGCCTTTGACCTTTCCGCCTATGACCATAAGCTGCTCACCTTCGGCAGGCTGTTTAAGGAGCGTTTCATGGGCATCGAGGTGGCCATGGACCTCAACGAGGCCCTTGATCTGGGCTGGCAAACCATGGCCGACTGTTTCGAGCCCCAGGAGCTGCTCATGAAAAAACAGCTGGTGGACAAGTATTTTCCGGCCACGGCCCAAACCCGGCAACAGACCGCAGGCGACTAAAGGGTGAATCTTTATGCCAAGACCGGCCCTTAACAAGTCATCCCTGAAGCAGCAGCAGGACCAGCTTGGCCTGTACAAGCAGTATCTGCCCTCCCTGGACCTCAAGCGCCAGCAGTTTCTGGCGCTGGTCAAGGCGGAGGAGAAACGCCTGGCCGAGCTGGAAGAAGGCATTGCCGCCCTGGTACAGGAGGCGGAAGGGTGGCTGCCCTTTCTGGCCAATGAGGGCATTGATCTGGCCGGCCTGGTGACCATGGCTGAGGTGGAGGTGGGGGAAGAGAACCACCTGGGCGTTACCTTGCCGCGACTGGACAAGGTGCGTTTTGCCCGACAGGACTATTCCCCCTTCCGCAAGCCGCTCTGGGTGGATGGTCTGGCCCGCCTCCTGGAGAAGGTCGGCGAGCTCAGGGTAAAAAAGGAGTTGGCCGGGCGCCGTGTCGCCCTGTTGCGCGCCGAGCTGCGCACCATCACCCAGCGGGTCAATCTCTTTGACAAGGTGCTTATCCCGTCGGCCCAGGGCCATATCCGCACCATCGGCATTGCCCTTTCCGATATGGAGAGGGCCGGGGTGGTGCGGGCCAAGATCGCCAAGAAAAAAAGACAGCAGCAGCGAGGCCACTGATGGCTATTGTCCCCATTGTCCATACCACCATCCTGGGCCAGGCCAAGGCCAAGGCCGCCCGCCTGGCTGAACTGCAGGACTTTGGTTTCCTGCATGTCATCAGCGCCCATGATGCAACGGAGCAAAACCGGGGCAGCCACGGTTCACGGGCCATGGAGGCCTATCACTATTTGAAGAACTGTGCCGGTAAACGGCGCCAGGTCCGCGACAACAGGCATTTTGATCAGAACAGGGTCATTGCCGAGGCCCTGCAGATCAAAGAGCGAACCATTGTCCTGGAGGAGGAGCGCGACTACCTGGAGCAGCGCAAAAAAAATCTGGAGCCGTGGGGCAACTTCAATTTTCCGCCCCTTGTCCAGACCCGGGGCTACCGTTTCTGGTTTTATATCGTGCCCCTCTATCTTGTCGGGCGGCTGCTGGAGACCGAGCATGTCTGGCAGTGTGTCTACAAGGATAACCGCAACGGCTACATCGTTGTTATTGCCGAGGATGAGCCGGACCCCCGCACCATGCCGGCGCCGCGCACCCACACGGGCAGTAAATCCCTGGCCGAGGTCAAGGAGCGCCTTGACGAGGTGGCGGCCGAACTGGAGGATCTGCACTGGCGCCGCATCGGCCTGACGCGCTGGCTCACCATCTTTGCCCGGCAGCTGGCCTCGGTGGAGGATCAGGCCCTGCTGGAGGATGTCACGGAGAGCCTCTACGACGACGGCGAACTCTTTTACTTCGAGGCCTGGTTGCCCGCGCAGCGGGTGGAGGAGCTGCACGCCTATACCAGGGAGGTCGGTCTGCTCTTGCAGGTGCGGCCGCCCGAGGACGATGAGATGCCGCCCACCCTGCTGGAGAACAGGCCGGCCTGGTCCGGCGGCGAAAGCCTGGTGCAATTCTATACGACACCGGCCTATGATATGTGGGACCCCTCCACATCCATCTTTCTCTCCTTTGTCATCTTCTTTGCCATGATCATCTCCGATGCCGGTTATGGTCTGTTGCTGGGCCTGATCTGGTTGATCGGTCATCGCCGCTTCTCCTGCACCTCGCCGGGGCTCTGCCGCCTTTTCGGCGCCATGGTGGCGGCCACCATCATTTACGGCGTTATGGTGGGCAGTTATTTCGGGGTGGCGCCGGAGCCGCACAGCCTGCCGGCCCGTTTCAAGCTTCTTGAGGTGCGCAACAAGGAGCAAATGATGCTGCTCTCCATTGCCATTGGTGTCGGCCATCTGATCACGGCCAACAGCGGCAACCTCCTTTTGGCGCGGCGCTCCAAGCTCTATCTGCAACCGTTGGGCTGGATGCTGGCCCTGGCCGGCGGTTTTGCCTGGTGGCTGGGCGCGGTGATTATTGCCGATGCCGACCTGTTGGCCAGAGGCGGCCAGGTGGGGGTGGCAATGGGCGGCCTCTGTGTCCTGCTGTTCAGCAGCACCAGGCCCCTGGGGCGCTGGCAGGATCTGCTCCTGCGCCTGATGGACGGTCTTGTCGCCCTCACCGGCTTTTCAAAGGTCTTTGGCGATGTCTTGAGCTATCTGCGCCTCTTTGCCCTGGGGCTGGCCAGCGCCCAGCTGGCCGTTACCTTTAACAACCTGGCCGGTGATGCCATGACCGGCATGCCCGGGATCGGCACCCTGGCGGCTATCTCCATTCTGACCGTGGGCCATGGTCTTAACCTGTTGCTGGCCGTGATGAGCGGTGTTGTCCACGGTCTGCGGCTCAACTATATTGAATTTTTCAACTGGGGACTTGATGAGGAAGGCTATCCCTTCAGGCCTTTCCGGAAAAGGAGGATTGGTGTATGGAACCAATTATAATCATGCTGGGGTGGCTCGGCATTTACGGGCCCATGGCCCTGGGCTCCATCGGCAGTATCATCGGCTGTGCCCGGGCGGGCCAGGCGGCCTGCGGCGCCCTGCTCGACGCGGACAGCGGCTACGCCCGCTTTATCGGGGTGTCGGCCATGCCGTCATCCCAGTCGATCTACGGCATTGTCGTCATGTTTTCCCTGAACCGGCCGGTGGATATAGATAATGGTCCGGGCCTCTTTGCCATCGGCATGCTGGCCGGTCTGGCCCTGCTCTGGAGCGGCATGCGCCAGGGCGATGCCTGCGCCTCGGCCATCCATGTCAGCAAGGCCAAGCCGGAGATCTTTGGTCTTGCCATTGCCCCGGCCGCCATTGTCGAGGGTTTTGCCGTGTTCGCCTTTATCTTTGCCCTGGTGATTAGTGCCGGGATACCCGGCGGTTCTTGAGAGGAGAGGGGAGACCATGGATCAACAGAAGCTGTCGTCCGGCGTTCAGGAGCTTATTGATCGGCTGCGCGAGGAGGGTATCGGTGAAGGCCGTTCCCGGGCCGAGGAGGTGCTGAACGAGGCCCGCCAGGAGGCGGATGACATTGTTGCCAAGGCCAGGGATGAGGCGGCCCGCATCATCGGCAAGGCCCGCAGCGAGGCGCAGCGCTTTCAGCAGAATGCCGAGGAGGCCCTGGCCATGGCCGGGCGCGACACGGTGCTGGAGCTCAAGGCTGAGTTGACCAACCGTTTCAGCCGCCGGGTGGCCGAGATGATCGGCACCAGCCTCAATGATGAGACCTTTCTGCAAAGGGTTATTCTGGAGATTGCCGGCAAGGTGCGCCACCAGGTGGGCGACCGGGAGAAGCTGGAGATCCTCTTGCCCGAGGATGTTATCGGTCTTGACGAGCTGCGCCGTCATCCGGAGAAGGTCAAGGAGGGCTCCCTGGGCCAGTTTGCCCTGTCCGCCGCCGAAGAGATGTTCCGGGAGGGGGTGACCATCACGGCCGGGCCGCAGAAGCGCGGCATCCTGATCAAACTGGTGGATGAGGAGCTGCAGATCGACATCAACGAAAAGGTGGTCGGTGAAATCCTGCTCAAACACCTGCTGCCCCGCTTCAGGGCCCTGTTGGAAGGCAGTATCCAGTAACAGCCCGTTGAAAAAGACGGGAGTGTGGCGACCCCAGGAGTGCGACGCCACGGAAAAATCGGCACCAGGAGTCTTTTTGATGGAACCGCCCAAAAAACATGATCTGGAAGAGGAACTGAGCCAGGCCGCAATGCAGAAGTCGGAACCACTGCTTTGTACGCTTTTCTTCTGACTCCTGACTCCTGACTTCAGACTCCTGAATTCTGAATTTTCGTTACCTTGAGAAGGAATCTGTCATGCCCCTCAATCAGCATGCCACCCTGTTGTGCAGTCTGCCGCCGCTGCCCGTGGATTTCGAGCAGCCCCATGTGCCGCTGAGTTGGCCGCGCATGGAGAGCCGCGTCCGCATGCTTGACCCGCATGAGATCAAGCTGCTCGGCACCCTGGCGGATTTCTGGCGCTGGGAATTTGCCCAGCACAGTCGGCAGCCGACCCGGCTCTACGAGAAACTGCTGGAGATGAGCAGCGGCAATGACGGTCTGCGGCAATGTCTGATGGTGCTGGCCGATATCCGCATGCTCACCGTGGCCGTGCGGGCCAAGGCCATGGAAATGAGGCTCGACACGGCAGTGGGCCGCTGGGGTGATCATGTCCTGCGCAACTGGCAGGTGCCTGATTTCGGCCTGAGTCTGCGTTTCCCCTGGCTGACCGACTATGGCCGGCATGTGGAACAGAATCGCTATACCGAGGCGGAACGCAAGGCCTGCCAGGTGATCTGGCGGGAGATGGCCCATGTCGCGGATTACCACTCTTTTGATCTGGCCGCCATCATCGCCTATCTGGTGCGTTGGGAGCTGATCAGCCGCTGGGCGGCCCGGGATGGTGCTGCCGGGCGGCAACGTTTTAACACTCTGGTGGAGGAGGCGATTGGCGACTATGCCGGAAAAATCGACTGAGGTGCAGGTGGCAGGGGTCAATGGCAATATCGTCACCATTGACTTTCAGGACCAGGCCATTATGAAAAACGAAGTGGCCTATATCCATGTGGACGAGCAGCGTCTCAAATCCGAGGTGCTGCGTATCCGCGGCCATTTTGCCGAGATGCAGGTCTTTGAGGATACCGCCGGTATCAAGGTGGGTGACCGGGTGGAGCTCACCGGTGAACGGCTCTCCGTTTCCCTGGGCCCCGGCCTGCTGGGCAAGATCTATGACGGTCTGCAGAATCCCCTGGCCGTGCTGGCCTCCAAACACGGCTTTTTTCTGCCGCGCGGTCAGGATATCGATGCCCTGGACCTGGTGCATAAGTGGTCCTTCAATCCCACGGCCCGCTCCGGCGACCGCTTGCGGGCCGGTGATGTGGTGGGCACGGTGCAGGAGGGCCGTTTTCATCACAAGATCATGGTGCCCTTTGACCAGAAGGGCGAGGTGGAGGTCACCTGGATCCAGGGCGGCAGCTTCACGGTCAAGGATCCGGTGGCTCGTCTGGCTGATGAGGAGGGTGACGAACAGCTCCTCACCCTGGAGATGCGCTGGCCGGTGCGCACCCCCATTCCGCGCAAACTGCTCTTTGAGGGGCGCAACGAGCGCCTCTTTCCGGAAACGGCGTTGTCCACCACCACCCGGATCATTGACACCTTCTTTCCCATTGCCCAGGGCGGTACCGCCTGTATTCCCGGGCCCTTTGGGGCGGGCAAGACCGTGCTGCAGGGCCTTATCGCCCGCTACTCCTCCATTGACATTGTCGTGGTGGTGGCCTGTGGTGAGCGGGCCGGCGAGGTGGTTGACACCATTCAGGAATTTTCCAATATGAGTGATCCCCAGGGCAGCGGCACCCTGATGGATCGCAGCGTGATCGTCTGCAACACCTCCTCCATGCCGGTGGCGGCCCGCGAGGCCTCGATCTACACCGGTATTACCCTGGCCGAGTACTACCGGCAGATGGGCTTTAATACCCTGCTCATTGCCGATTCCACCTCGCGCTGGGCCCAGGCCATGCGCGAGACCTCGGCCAACCTGGAAGAGATCCCCGGCGAGGAGGCCTATCCCGCCTACCTGGATTCCGCCATCAAGGAGATCTATGAGCGGGCCGGCGTCTTGCGCATGGCCGACGGCAGCCAGGGCAGCCTGACCATGATCGGCACGGTGTCGCCGGCCGGCGGCAACTTCGAGGAGCCGGTGACCCAATCCACCCTGTCCACGGTCAAGACCTTTCTCGGTCTCTCCTATGATCGGGCCTATAAACGCTTTTACCCGGCCATTGATCCGCTCATTTCCTGGTCCCGCTATCTGGAGCAGTTACAACCCTATTTCAGCAAGCACTACGGGGATGACTGGATGGCTATCGTCCAGGCCATGAAGGAGCTGCTCAGCCGCGGCAGGGATATCCACCAGATGATGCAGGTCTCCGGCGAGGAGGGCGTCTCCCTGGAGGACTTTGTCATCTATCAGAAGTCCCTGCTCCTCGACATGGTCTACCTGCAGCAGGACGCCTTTGACGAGGTGGATGTCTCCACGCCGGCGGCGCGTCAGCAGAAGAGTATCCAGCGGCTGCAGGAGATCATTGCCGCCGATTTTCAGTTCAGCGACAAGGACCAGGTGCGCGATTTCTTCACCCGCCTGACCGATCTACTCAAAAACCTCAACTATTCGGTGCAGGATTCCCAGGATTACGACAAGTACGTCCAGCAGCTAGACGAGCTGGTGGGGCAATACACCTGATCGCATCGGTGAGGGGCGAGGGGTGAGGGGAGAGGAGCGCAAATTCTCCCGCGGAGCGGCTTTTGGGCGCCCCCCTTACGCCTTACTCTTTTCTCCTTACTTCCTTGCCAAAGAGATGGTCGCCCTGCAGGGCATGGTAGCCGATGATAAAGGAGGCGGCGTTCCAGGCCTGGTAGACGGTGCCGCCAGCCTTGAAGGTCTTGCCGTGGATGAACTCCGGGAAGAGCCAGTCTCCTTCGCCGTTGCTGGTGCTGTTGGCCTGGCACACCCCGTGTAGAAAGCGTTCGGCCCGCTCCTGCTCGCCGCGGCGGGCCAGGTCGGCGACATAGAGGCCGGTGATCAGCGGCCATAGCCCGCCGTTCTGGAATTCGTAGGGCTTGTTCTTGAAGGTGTAGGAGAAGGTCATGTTCAGGTCCTGCCAGTCCTCGTCCTTGGGGCTGATCACCGGATGGAAGGCGGGCAGCAGGTCGATGGTTTCGGCCGGCACAATGGTGTCGATATAGTCATCAACGATCTGCTGCTGGCGCCCACTGGCCAGGCCAAAGAGCGAGGCCAGGACATTGGCGAAGCTGTCAAAACGGTAGCCGTAGCCCAGGGGGGTGAAGAAGGGCAGCCAGTGCCTGTCCTCGCAGTGGCAGGCCGCCGCCTGCAGCTTCTTGTAGATCACCTCGTGGTAGGCATTGGGCGGCAGCTCGCCGTCCGGCGCCAGCCAGTAGTTGACCTTGATCAACTGGCCGAGCCGGCAGATCTTCTCCTCGAGAAAATGGTCGCGGCCGGCGTCGATGTGGCGGCGGACGTCGGCCACGGCGCGCAGGGCCCGAAAATAGAGAAGCTGGTCGTAGAGGATGTAGCCGTTATGGACATACTCGTCGGCCCAATCGCCGGTGGCCGGCACATAGATCAGTCCACGGTTGTTGAACTCCCAGGCGCCCAGCAGAAAGACCACCCGTTCCAGGGGCTCGCGAATGCGGTCGAGAAAGTCCTCATCAGCGCTGCGCTGCCAATACTCGCCGCAGCCGATGAGAAACCAGAGGTTGGAGTCCACCCGGCCCACGGTGCCGCCGTAGCTGATGCGGCCGGACAGGGGGTCGACGTTGCTGGGGATCTCGCCGTGCGGTCCCTGGTGTTTGGCCAGGGTCAGCAGGGTGCGGCGGCCGCAGTCGATCAAATCCTGGTGGCCGGTGAGCAGGGCGGCCAGGCTGTTGATGGCGCCGTCGCGGCCCCAGATGCGGTGGTAGTTATAGCGCTTCTGAAAGGAGGCCAGAAAACCGTCCGGGCTGCAGCAGCGTGACAGCAGGCTGATGGCTTGCTGGTACCCCTCTTCCAGGCTGGGTCCCTTTGCTGAGGTTTGCTTGTCGTCAGGCACGCTTTTTCTCCTGGTGGTGCTGTTTTAGGTGTGGGGTTCCGGGCCCGGCGCCACCGGCCAGACGTAGAAGGTTCTGCCGGTCTTAAAACCCACGCCCAGGGCACCCTTGTCCAGATAGAGGGCCCAGGCCCAGTCGGTCTCAAAGAAGCTGGTGGTGGCCGACCAGTAGACGTCGCGCAGGCCGCGAAAGGGATGATCGGCAGGCAGGGCCGGCTGGTGGCAGCGGCAGTCCACCAGCGATTCCAGGGCATTGATGTTGGGCAGCCGCCAGGTGGTCAGGCCGGCGAACTCCTCTCTGTTGAGGTTGGCCACGGCGTCCAGGGCCTGCTGCCAGGACACCGGCTCGCCGCTGAGATCTGCCTGTGTGGCCCACAGGAGATTGGTGAGGCGGTCGAGTACCATATCACCCTGGTCGACAAAACGGGGCGTGGGCCAGGGCCGGCCCAGTTGCAGCTCGCCGTCCTGGCCGCTGCCGTCGGCCTCCATCTCCTGGCCCTGCCCATCATAGGCCGTGTCCTGGCCGGTGGCGGCCAGTAAGCCGTTGCCAGATCCCCGCACCGGCCACAGCAGGTAGTACTGATCCTTGCGGCCGTAAAACATCCGCGCCCCCTCCAGATGGACATACCAGGCATAACGCGGATCAATGGCCGCCGTGGTCGATGACCAGTACCAGCCGAGAAAGACGTTTGTGAAGGGGTGGCCCTCGGGCAGGGCCGGTTTCCTGGCCTGGTAGGACATCAGGCTGCGCAGCTCGCGGCGGTTGGGCAGCCGCCAGTCGTCATGGCCCAGGGCCTGATCGGTGTTCATGCCGGCGATGAAGTCCAGGGCCTCCTGCCAGGTCAGCGGAAACTGGGCCAGATTGGCGTCGCGGCTCCACTGCAGGCCGGTGAGGTGGTCAATGACGATCTCGCCGGCCTGCTCAAGACGGGGCGTGGGCCAGGCCAGGCCCTCGCCAAACTCAGCGTCCTGGCCGCTGCCGACGCATGGAATCACGTTGCCGTCCTGGTCATAACAGGTGTGTTGGCCGGTCTGCAGGAGTGGGGTGGAGGGCATGGGCTGTTGAGGTGGTTGCTGATTTAGAGAAGCCATACCTGTAGCCTATTGCATTTCCCGGCAAGAATGCAAGGAGGACTCCTGGACATTCTTGCCTAGCGAATCACCAGACCATCACTGGCCACCCGAATATTGCTGGGCAGGGTATGGGCATGCTTCTGTAGCCATAGGTCGAGGCCGTGACTTATGTGGGTCAACCATAGAGAGCTCTGGGGAAAGTCGTGGGCAATCCCTATCGCTTTGGTGATGTCGTTATGGTTGATAGGTGGAGTGATCTGGGGAGGATGACAGCAGTCCAGGACAATATGGTTTGGCTGCCATGCCTCGAGAAAGTCGAGGCTGAAAAGGGGCAGCCCAACGGTGTCGCACAGGTAGGCAAGGCGGCTGGTGTCATGTGCAAAGCAATAGCCCAGGGTCATCCTGGAGTGGTTTAATGGCACAGGCGTCACCTTCAGGCCGGCAAAGATCACGGTGTGGAATGGCTTCATGACCGTTGAGAAGTCAAGAATGCCGGGATTTTTGAACAGGTCGGCACAACCCTCCACGTCGTCGGGGCCATGCACCGGAATGGTCGTGTTGCAGCCCCAGCGCAGGTCAAAGAGGCCCTGAACATGGTCGGGATGGTAGTGGGTGAGAAGGATTCTTGTCAGATCGCCAGACGGCAGACAGCGGCCCACGTCGGCCAATCCGGCATCGATGAGAATTGTTTCCCCTCGGTGCTCAAGGAAGGCGCAGCAGGGTTTACGGCAAAGCCTGTCATCGGTTGCGGCGGCCTGGCAAACAGGACAAGTGCAGCCATAAAGCGGTACCCCACCGGCCGCCCCGGTGCCTAGTAATTGCAAGCGCATGGATAGTGGTGCAGGAGTTCGAGAAGGCGTTCGCCAGATTCGTTTAAGGGGCCTGAGTTGTCGAGGCTCACCAGGCGGGGATGATTAATCTGGCCAAAGCTGGCCGCCCGGGCCAGGCGACCGGCGATCTCCTCCGGATTTTCCCGGCCACGCCGTACCAGGCGTTCCTCAAGCACCGCCGGTGGCACATTGATCAACACCGGGCGTAGGTTGCTGTAGCGCTCCGCCGCCTCCGGCAGGTAGCCCCGCGAACCGTTCACCACCACGCTGACACCCCTGGCAAGCCACTGGTCGATCTCAATGCCGATGCCATAATAGAGCCCATGGCTTTGCCAGTGCATGGCCATGAGCCCCCTGCTCAGTCGGCTGGCAAATTCCAGGTTGGACAGGGCCACATGGTTTTCGTTGCCGGCATCGGCGGGCCGGGTGATGTAGCGGTGGGCAAAGGCGAGATTTACCTCGGCACCCACCCTTTCGCGAGCATAGGAGAGCAGCGAGTCCTTGCCCGAGCCGGAGGCGCCGATGACATAAAAGAGATCAGCCATGGTCATAGACGGCCCGGTAGACCTCGCGGCCCTTACTCCAGACCTGGCAGATCTGGGGCAGGCCGCCGGGTAGATCGACGGCAATAAGATCGGCCCGCTTGCCCTCCCGGATCTCGCCACGGTCGCTGAGACGGGCGGCCCGGGCCGGATTGGCCGTCACCAGGCGGACCGCATCGGCAAGATTGAGGTCCGAGTGGTCGGGCAGACGGAAGATGGCCATGATCAGGGTGGCTGGTGAATAGTCGGCGCACAGACAATCGGCCACCCCGGCCTCGATGGCGTCGATGGCCCGGATGGAGCCGGACTGGCTCTTGCCGCGCATGAGGTTTGGAGCACCGAAGATGGTGGCCATGCCCGCCTCCTTGGCAGCGCCGGCTGCCTCCAGATTAACGGGGAATTCGGCAATGTCGGCCCCGGCTGAGCGCATGGTCTCCACCCGCTGGCGAGAATCGTCGTCATGGCTGGCCAGGGCCACCTGGTTGCGGTGGGCACAGGCGGCCAGGGTCTGGATGCGCTGATAGGCGCCCTCGGCAGCGGCCAGCTTCTCTGCCATGATCCGGTCAAGCTCGGCCTCGGTCTTTTTATAGGTCTTGGTCAGGTAGGCCCGGTAGCTGGCCATATCCTTGAACTGGCCCTGGCCCGGGGTGTGGTCCATGAGCGACACCATGTGGCTCTTTTGTTCTTCGAGCAGGGTGCAAAGCAGCGGTAGGGCCCCATGATCGGTGATCTCGTAGCGGCAGTGCAGGCGGTTGTCCACCAGGCCGAGGGGCCGCCAGCTGTGCATGCTCTCCACCAGGGTGGCGGCCATCTCGTTGTTGCGGACCCCCAGCTCCTGGCCGGCAAAGGAGATGGCGTGAAAGACGGTGGTAATGCCGGCGGCGGCGTTGCGTTTGTCGGCCTGGGCGCAGCTGAAATCAAGCGGAAAATGGACGTTAGGTCGGGGCTCCACCTCCTTTTCCAGGGCGTCGCAATGCAGGTCGATCATGCCCGGCATCACGGTCTTGCCCTCCATGCGGATCTCGCGGGCGTCCTGAACGATTTCCGGGGCGATGGCGGTGATAACCCCGTCTTCGATGAGAAGGGAGCTGTTATCGATAATAGTATCCGGCAGCACCAGGCGGCAGCCGGTCAGATAGGTTTTCATGGTTGTCCTCCCATAACGCCCTCGGCGGCTGGGCTTAGTTCAACGACCTCGTCGGCCAGCTGCTTCACCAGATCCATCTGGTGGAAGATGGCCAGCATGGCGATGTTGGCCTTTTTAAGTGACTTGATTTGGGCAACGACCCGTTGGCAGGTCCGAGGGTCGAGGCTGGCGGTGGGCTCGTCGAGCAGCAGCAAGCGCGGTCTGGCGGTGAGGCCGCGGGCCAGGTTGACCCGCTGCTTTTCGCCGCCGGAAAAGGTGGTGGGCGACAGCGACCAGAGCCTGCGGGGCAGGTTGAGGGCCTCCAGGGTGGCGCGGGCCCGCGCCCTGGCCTCCTCCTTGTCCACCCCCTGCTGGTAGAGGGGCTGGGCCACCACATCCTCGGTCTTCTGGCGGGGCAGAAAATGGAGAAACTGGGTGACAAAACCGATCTCGCTGCGGCGCAGGGCCAGGATATCGTGGTCGTCGGCCCGGGCCAGGTCGATCTCCTCGCCGGCGGCGCATCGGTAAAGAATGCGACCGCTGCTGGTTAGGTAGGTGCGGTAGATGCCGTTGAGAACGCTGGACTTGCCGGAGCCGGTGGGGCCGATCAGGGCGGTGAGCCGGCCCGGATAGACCGAGAGGTTGACCTGGGCCGAAGAGGGGATCACCTTGTCCTGCTCATGGAGGGCAAAGTTCTTGCAGAAATTTTCAAGGCGGAGGATGGGAGCGACTGTCATAGGTTTTCCTCTACAGGGCCGAGGCGACCAGCCTCTGGGTATAGGCATGCTGGGGGTCTTCAAGAATCTGGTCGGTGAGTCCGGCCTCGATGATCCGGCCATACTTCATGACCAGGGTGCGGTCGGCAAGCAAGCGGATAACCCCCAGGTCATGGGTGACCACGATCATGGCGGTCTGCAGTTCGTGCTGGATCTCCAGGATCAGATCGAGGATGGCGGCCTGCACCGACAGGTCGAGGCCGGTGGTCACCTCATCTAAAAAAAGCAGGGGCGGGTCCGTGGCCAGGGCCTTGGCAATCTGCACCCGCTGCTGCATGCCGCCGGAGAAGTTCCTGGGGATTTCGTCCATACGCTCCGGCAGCACCTCGGTGCGCTGCAACAGGTCTTGGGCCCGGCTGCGGATGCGCTGGTAATGGCTGTCGCCGGCCACCAGCAGCCGTTCGGCGATATTGCCGCCGGCCGAGATGGCGAAGTTGAGCCCCAAATGGGGATTCTGGTAGACCATGCCGAAGCGCTGGCTGCGGAGCTGGCGCTGCTGGGCCCTGTTCAGCTCGAAAAGGTCGTACCGGCTGCCGTTGTCATAAAAGGAGGCCTGGCCCCAACTGGCCGGCTCGTCGAAGAAAAGGCTCTTGACCACGGTGGATTTGCCGGAGCCCGATTCGCCCATGATGCCGAGGATTTCGCCCTGGTGCAGGGAAAAGGAGACATCGTGGGCCGCCACCACCGAGCCGCATCCCGGGCAGATATTGGTACGCTCCGGGCCGGTCTCGGCAAAACAGCAGTCACACCCGCTGCCGTACACCTTTGAAAAGGAGTTTACCTCAAGAATTTTTTTCATATGTCCACCTCTTCCAGGTGTTGCGTTGCCGTCAACTGGTCGTTGCACCAGTCGATGTCGGAGCATTGATAGAGCTTTTCGCCGCTGGTAGAGTCGATAAACTCATCGAGGTAACTGGTCTGGCAGCCGCAGCGCTGGCAGGTCCGGCGCCGGCCCTGGTCGTCGTTAAAGTCCTCGATCCGGAAGGGAATATCGTCAAAAGCGATGGGCACGGCATCGGTATATGGTGGTACTGCATAAATCTTCTTCTCACGACCGGCCCCAAGGAGCGCCAGGGCCGCAGACTGATGCAGCTTGGGTACGTCAAAGCGCGGAATGGGCGACGGATCAATGATGTAGTGGCCGTTGATCCGGGTCGGGTAGCGGTGCGAGATGGTGATCTCCTTGAACTTGACAATATCCTCGTAGAGCTTGACCAGGAGGCGGGCGTAATCGGCCTCGCCGTGCATGGCCTTGCGTCTATCCTCGGATGGCTCCACCACGCTTAACGGGTCAGGATAAGGAACCTGGAGAACGAGGAGCTGCCTGTCGTTGAGTGCCTTCTCCGGAATACGGTGACGCGACTGGATGAGCGAGGCCTCCTCGGTCTTGGCGGTGGTGGCGATGCCGGGGCAGGTCAGCTCCACGAAGCTGCGCAGGTTGACGGCATTGACCGAATCATCCGAGCCCTGGTCGATCACCTTGAGCACCTCGCCCGGGCCGATGAGCGCCAGGGTCAGCTGCAGGCCGCCTGTGCCAAATCCTCGGCCCATGGGCATCTCTCGGCTGGAGTAGGGGACCTGGTAGCCGGGCAGGGCAATGGCCTTGAGCACGCTGCGCCGCACCTCCTTTTTGGCATATTCATCGAGAAATCCAAAGGGATAGCCGTTGTTTTGGCTCATGCCGTCACCTCCTGGCCCTTGTGGTCGGCCAGGTTCTGCTGGGTGGTTCGCAAGCGGTCCATATCCGATTGAAAGGTCACATAATGGGGCATCTTGTAATGGGTGCAAAAGCCCATGGAATCAATGCCGTCAACGTGGAGCAAGACAAATTCCGGATCCTCCGAGGGATTGGCCGGCCCACCCTTCATTCCCTTCTGTAGGGACCGGTCGAGAACCGCCATGGCCAGGGCTTTGACCTCGTTATGGCCGAAACAGGCACCATAGCCCAGGGTGAAATGGGGGGTACCGCCGCTGTCGTTTTCCTCATACATGGCCACTACCTCGCATTCGGTGATCAGCACCTCGCCCACCTCCATGGCCTCGCCGCTGATCGGGTGCGGCAGCAGCATGGGCAGATAACCGACCCGCATCTCGGCCACGGTGGGGTGGATGTCCCCGTAACCGCGCATATTGGAATAGGCAAGGGCAAGCAACGAACCGGTCTCGGCCCGGGACATGGTGGCCAGGGCTGCCGAGCGGGGCACCGGAAAGATGAGGGGTTCGCGGGTGATGTCAAAAGGTGCTTTCCCTTCCGGGATGTCAACCTGCGGCAGCAAACCCTCCTGGCGCAGGTGGTCGAGGACCTTGGGAAAGGTGTCCGGTACCTGGTCGGCCGGCATGTTTTTAAGCCAGGCGGCCGCAACTTCCTGAAAACGCTCCGGCGATTCGTCGAGCAGCTCCATTCGTAAGAGGCGGAGGCTGAAGTCGGTGGAGGCACCCAGCATCTGGCCGCCGGGGATGTCCTTAAAGGCTGAGGAGATGCGGCGTACCAGGCGCATACTGCCGGTGTCGAGGCAGGGTGTCTCAGCCAGGCGCGGCTTGGTGGACCGATAGGCCCGGAGGGCAAAGGAGGCCTCCAGGGAATCGCCCATAAACTGCTTGATGGCCAGGGCTGCCAGATCAGGATGGTAGAGGCCGCCCTCGGCCATCACCCGACCGTGGAGAAAGCGGAGCTGACTTTTAATAGTGGCGAGATCTAAAGGCAGGCCTCCCTCACCCTGCTCACAGCGCAGGTATTCAAGGAGCTCCTCGGCTCCCTGGATGGCCCGACCGCCGCCTTTGATGGCTACATAACTCATGGTGTGTTCTCCAATCTGGTGGTGCGTGGTATGGCAGTGATCTTCTGTTGGTCGGCCAGGATCAGGTCAATTCCCAGAGGAAAGGAGAGGTGGCGGTCGCGCATGGTGAGCCAGCTTGCGGCAAGGCCGCCAACAGCAAGGTTCCTGCTGGTCGGAATCCCCGGGCCGCGCATCGTAAGGAAATTCGGGCCCTCGCCCAGATTTGCCACCTGAATAACCAGGGTGGCCGATTGGTCTGGGCAGCTCAGGCTGCCCATCTTCGCTGTCAGTTTATCCTCTTGGCTCCCCTGGCAGAGCAGGTAGTCGGCGGCCTCTGGCCTCTCCGGCCGGGCCTGCAGCAGGGGCCAATCGCTGTCCTCTACGAGGTGGTGGCAATCGGCCAGACTGCTCTTGGCGTCGAGCAGGCAGGCCAGCACGCCGCGCCAGGCCGGGGCCTCGGCCAACCAGGCCCCGATATCGTGGATAGTGCCGGGGCGGGCCATGGCCTCCATCAGGGCCCGGAAGATACGCTGCTGTTGGGCGGGTTGCCAGATTGGTTCAATCTTCATGGGACTCTCCAACGTCGTCAAGCAGGGAGAAGTCCACCCTGGTTGCGGTCAGCATGGCCTTACGCTTCTGATCGGCGGCCTGGCAGCGTTGCCAGCCCTGGCCAACCAGGGTGCTGACCAACTCGTGGCCCGGCAGCCTGGCGCTCAAGATGGCGTCGCAGATGGCCATGGTCCGGGCCTGTTCCAGGTTGTCAGTCATGACCTGGGCGGCGCCCTCGGCCTCTAGGCCATCCGGGGTACGGATAGTCAGCCAGGCTGTGGAGAGGGGGGTTTCGCCGAGATAAAAGGGCTCGGCGCAGGCGCTTTCCCGGATCTTGAGCATGGCGAGGCCGGACTGGGGCAGAGCACGCAGGGTGATTTGCCAGCCATTGGTAAGGGGCTCGATCTCAGCGCTGAGCTCGGCCGGCTCCAGGGCATTGAGGGCCCGGTGCCAGGTCGGCCGTCCATCTGGTACGGTTATGGGGTGGGGATTTTTTGTCATCGGTTCCTCTTACATGGAGTGGGCCCGCAGGCGCTGGGAGAGATACTCGAGCAGCATGACGGTGATAAAGATCACCAGCAAAATGGTGGCCACATGGGAGTAGTCGAAGAGATCCCAGCGGCCCTTGAGCTCCATGCCGATACCTCCGGCGCCGACAATGCCCAGTACCGAGGCGGTACGGATATTGCGCTCGAAGACATACTGGACATAGGCGACATACTGCGGCATTACCTGGGGAAAGACGGCAAAACGCAAAACTTTGAGGCGGCCGGCCCCACTGCTGCGCAGGGCCTCTTGGGGGCCGGGGGCGGAGTTCTCGATCTCGTCGGCAAAGAATTTACCCAGTACGCCGCTGGTGTGCATGGCCAGGGCGAAGATGCCGGCAATGGGGCCAAAGCCGTACATCAGTACAAAAAACAGGGCAATGATCAGCTCCGGCATGGAACGATGGAAGCCGAGCTGGCCGCGGGCCAAGGTGTAGACCAGCCGATTGGGCGTGTAATTGCGGGCACTGAGGATGCCCAGGGGCAGGGAGATGAGCATGGAAAAGATGGTGCCCCAGAAGGCCATCTCCACCGTTTCCCACATCTTGTTCAGCACCTTGGTCAGATAGCCGAACGGATGAACAAGATACTGGGTGCGCAGTTCGGAGTAGGTGTCGGTGGCAAGATCATACTCCTGTTCGGTCACCGTTTCGAGGTGGGTAAACAGCGGTAGGTCGTTCGGGTCGAAATGGTCCAACCGCTCGGTTTCGGTGCGGCTCTCCAGGACAAAGGGAAAGGCCTTGCGCAGAAAACCATTGGCGCCGGAGACCACCTTGGAGTCGCCAATGCCGACCAGGGCACCCACGGCCTGGACATTCTCCATGGTCGCCCGGTCCATCTCGGTATTACGGGCCGACCAGGCGATAAACAGGGTAACCACAAGCAAGATGGCGATCAGCTTCGGAGTGATAACCGGGTGCAGGTGCCAGGTGTCGGCGTTGTAACGCTCCTGCGGCTGGTTCATGAAGGGTTCGGGTAGGGCACTCATCATGGACCTCAGGCCGCCTGCATGGCAGGGTCAAATTCGTCTTCCGGCATGGGCAACGGTGATCTGTTGTTATCCATGGCCACTTGGCTGGTGGGGATATTCTCCTGGCCGTAGAGGTCATGGAGTGCCTGGCTCGTCATCTCTGCCGGTTTGCCGTCGAAGACAAGGTGACCCTCACGCAGACCGATGACCCGGTCGGCAAACTCCAGGGCGAAATCGACCTGATGCAGGCTGCAGAGTACCGTGGTGTCGTGCTGGCGCGCCGTCTGTTTGAGCAGGTTGAGGACATTGCGGCTGATGGCAGGGTCGAGACTTGCCACCGGCTCATCGGCCAAAACAATGCTGGGATGTGACATGAAGGCCCTGGCAATGGCCACCCGCTGCTGCTGGCCGCCGGAAAGGGCCATGGCGCGGCGGTAGATATGTTTTTCTTCAAGCTCGACATCCTCAAGCAGCCGACAGGCCCGGCGCTGGTTCTCCTCTGGGAAGAGTTTGAACATGCTGCGCCACAGTGAGGTCGCGGGCAGAGCGCCAGTGAGGACATTGTGGAGCACGGACAGCCTGGGCACGAGGTGGAGCTGCTGGTGAATCATACTTACCCGTTGTTGCAGGCGTTTGAGGTTGGCACGCTCCACCGTTTCACCCCAGAGGATAACATCGCCCTGGCTGGGGAGAACCAGGCCGTTGATCATACCCATCAGTGTGGATTTGCCGGCCCCGGATGGGCCGAGCAGGGCACAAAACTCTCCCTTGTTAATGTTGAGTGAAAGATCGTCAATGGCCCTGGTGCCATCCTCATAGACCCGTGATACCTTATTTAATTCCAACATGGCGCTGCCTCCTTGGCTGCATGACGGGCCGGCAAGCTTTGAGGCCGCCGGCCCGTCCGGGAGAAGGGTGGTTACCTCTGGCTTGATTTTTCTACCATGGCTTCCTTGACCTGCGGGGTAACCGCAGCAAGTTTGTCCAGAGCGGCCAGCATCTGCTCGACCGGATAGTCGGCGTCATAGCGATCCACCTTTTTGCCGCCGTAACCGCGGATCCTGCCGGGCTCAACCATGGTATGGATGTTGTTGAAGGCCTCTTTGAGGATCTTTTTGAGCCGGGGGCTCAGATTGGTGTTCATGGCCATGGGCGGGTTGGGGATGGGCTCGGACTTGGCCAGTACCTTAAACTGCCTGGGATCGAGCACCTTGTTTTTCACCGCCTTTTCAAAGGAGTTGAAGGAGGCGGCGCAGGCATCGACCCGGCCCTCTTTCAAGGCTGCAATGGAGTTGGAGTGGGAACCGGCAAGAACGATCTTGCCCAGGTCCCGGGCCGGATCAATCCCGTCGGCGATCAGCATGGCCACCGTATAGTTGAAAGAGCTGTTGGAGTGGGTATCGCCCAAGGCCAGGGAATGGCCCTTCAGATCCTTGAGGGAATTGAGGCCGCTGTCCTTACGGGCATATATGCCGGAGTAATAGACGGACTGGCCCTTCTTGACGTCCACGGATAGCAACTCGGCGCCGCAGAGCTTATGGGCCTCGCCAAAGGAGACGGCGCCGAACCAGGCGACTTCGGCCTGGTCGTTGCACATGCCCTCGATGACGGCGCCGTAGGAACTGCCGGCCATAACCTTGAAATGAATACCGTACTTGTTGGTGATGGCCTCGAATACCGGCCGGTAATCTTCGGTGATGTCACTAGATCCGCTATCAGCCGGGATCAACATGACACGTAAGGGGTTGTCTTTACTGCCGTCAGCCAGGTCGGTGGCAAAACTGAGCGACGCTGTTAATAAAAGCAGGGCGAGGGTGAAGAGGGCTTTGAGTTTCATGGTGGTTGTTCTCCTTAGGTATGGGGGTCAAAACAACTGGTGTCTAACGTTATGGTTCAACGGAAAGCTGCGCAGCATCACCGCGAAAACGTGCAATTGCGTATTCCACCGGCATGCCGGTGACGGTATCGACATTAAGGCTTTTCACCCGTAACAAAGGGCTGTTTATGCCGGTGCGAAGAAGCTCGGCATCGTTCTGCTTGGGGAGCACGGCCGTGATCAGGCTCAGGGTGCGTTGCAGGTGGAGGTGGTATTCCTTACGGATAAAGCGATGGAGGGAGCCGGTTTCGTATTTCTTTAAGACCTGGAAGAATTTGTTATATGGCAGAAAGTGGGAGACCAGGCAAAAGGGGCTGTTGTCGGCCTGGCGCAGGGTCTCGATGAGGGCCACGGGTTCCTTTTCTTTCAGGCCGAGCATTTTGGCCACCCCCTTCGGGGCGGAGAGAGCGATTTTGCGAATCACCTGGCTGTGGGCCCTCCGTCCCTGGGATTCCAAATTTTCGGTGAAACGGGTGGTCTTTTTGATGTCGTAGTCGATGACCGGGGTGATGACAAAGGTGCCCTTGCCTCGGACTCGATTGACAACGCCGCTGTTAATCAGCTCATCCACGGCCCGGCGCAGGGTGTGCCGATTGATGTTGAAGCGTCGGGCCAGTTTGGTCTCCGAGGGCAACAGGTCCCCGGGCGTGTATGCCTTACGGATCTCGTGTGCCAAAATGATACTCACTTGCCGGTAAATGGGCTGGCTGCCGTTACTTGAGTCTATGCTTTTAGGCATCGGTACAGTTCTCCACAGCTTTGTTGTTGTCGACCGTCCCACTTTCGCCGTCTTCTGTTAGTTTGAAGTTAGGCGGTTGTTAAAAGGAAATTTTATTATTTTGTTAGGTGGTCTATATGTGGGGGAAGGGTTAGTGCGGCCAGATGGTGTGTTGTTGGTGAGGGTGAGTGGACGGATGGTCTTGGGAGGATGGGCCCTGGCCCGCATGAAAAAAGCCTGGTTTTGTCTGTCCCGGGCCTGCATAATGGAGGGAGAGTCCATGAAAGTTCAGGGGAAATAACTTTCCGGGAGGTAATATGATGAAGGCCAAGACCGGTAAATGCGAAGAGTGCGGCAAGAACTACGAGGATATCACCGAGGTGTGCGGCCATTGCGGCTACTCGCCCCACGGCGTCTATATGAAGGTGGACGGCGACCCGTGGTGGAAGTGCGGCGAGTGCGGCCGCACCGTACAGGCCAAGCAGCCGCCGGAGAAGTGTCCGGGCTGCGGCGAGGTGTGTGATTTTAAGAACGTCACCTGCTACGATCCAGAGTGCGGCGGCCCCGGCAATATTGACCCGCAGCTCTGAAAAAGGCCGGGCCGGGCCGCATCATGGCGGCCCGGCCGGTCTCTGGTTGTGCACCCGAATGCACGGCGAGGTCAGGAGACGCCCTTGTCGTTAAGAAAGGCACTGTACTGCTTATCCGTGCCGAGGATATGCTTGTTGAGCCAATCCTGCAGAAATTTGGAGACCTCAAAGGTCATGGTGATCTTGCCGCCCTTATAGTCGTTCTGCAGGGCGAGGACCTTCTGCACCATCTTCTCATGCTTGGCCTTGTGTTTGTCATAGTCGGGGTAGCCATGCTGCTGCATCAGCTTTTCTTCGGCGGCAAAGTGGGTGGCGGTGTAGTTGATCAGTTTGGCGAGGATAGGCCCCAATACCTCCTTGCCCTTTTTCTGGGTCATGGCCTCATGCAGCTCATTGACCATGGCAACAAGCTGTTTGTGTTGATCGTCGATTTCCTTGATGTTGACACTGTACTCCGGCTTCCAGGCAAACATGGCCATATTGATTCTCCTGTTTCATTTCTGTGGGGTATCTTGAATAATTAGATATTTCGGAGTCTCGCTCCGCTCGCTTACCTGTTCGAGTTCAAGAAGCATAGAAAATAAAAAGCGCAGCATATTAATGATATGTGAGCATTTTTATTTTTGTAGCGACGAAGAAATCGGGCAAAATGACAATTATTCAAGATACCCTGTGGTTGTTTTTACGATTATTCGACTGTAAGGATACTGGAAAAGGCGAAGAAAATGAAGTCGGAAAGAGTGCAGTCGTTTTTGGGCGGGCCGGATATGTCGGCCTCAGAGGCATAAACGGCCGAGACATCCTTCCGGATTAACGCAAAGGTCTTTGAGATGATTTCAAAAAAAGAAGAAAAAAAATTACGTGAAATATTGAATCGGGCTGCCGAGCCGGACCAGGCCCTGAGTTATGACGCCCTGCGCGGCTTTCTTTTCGGGCTGGCCATGACGCCGGACGTGGTGGTGCCCAGCGAGTGGCTGCCCGTGGCCTTTGGCGATGAAATGTTTGCCGTGGACACGGAGCAAGAGGCCCAGCAGGCCTATAATGTTTTAATGCAGGTCTATAATAAATTCATCGACCTCTTTCAGGGGGGACGCCTGACGTGCCCGCCTGACCTGGTTGGTCTGGACCAGGATGGCGATTTTGCTGTTGTGGAGGAATGGGCCTATGGCCTGACAGAGGCCCTGCTGCTCAGGGAGGAGTTCTGGTATGCAGAAGAGGGGCTGGAGTTGGAGGGATTGACTCCGGAGGAAGAGGGGCTGCATACCGCCATGACTGTTGTCCAGGCCATGGCCATGCCGGATGAGGCGGCAGAGGTCCTTGATAGCCCACCTGATAAAGAGGAGGGTGACTTTGAGCAGCTTCTCGCCTCTCTCTCCGCCATTTTTCCCGACGCGGTGGATTTTTTGGTCGGCTATGCCTCGGTTCTTGAGGCTGAAAGGCAGCGGATATTGGCTGAGGCAGGGAGTGGCATCCCCGGTCCGCCCCGGCCTGTTCAGTCGGAAAAGGTCGGCCGTAACGAGCCCTGCCCCTGCGGCAGCGGCAAGAAATACAAAAAATGCTGCCTGCAACAAGCAAAGGTGGTTCCCATCCATTAAGCCCTGTTTCGGGCTGGGCTGGAAAACTCATATTACGCAGCAGCCAGCCATGGATGAGATGGCCTCCAGCGCTTGTTGGGCAGGGATGTGCTTAAAAGATATTACAAAGATGGCGATAGTGGATATATTGCCCGCAAATCCGTCACAGTCCTTTCTTGAACAACACCCCCGGCGCATCCCCTCAGCTCTGCGCACCATCGGGGGTTACTTTCTGCCCCCTCCCCTGAACCTTTGAAACGCGGAGTAGAAGCCATGGTAAATCGTGCCGCCCTTATTCTCTATTACAAGGAACCCTTTATGAAGTGGATCGCTGACGCGGACCCCAGTGGTGAGTCTCCGCCCATCAGCCTTGGGGAGGTCAATCGTGATAAAACCGTCTACCTCATTGACGATAGCGATGCCGAGAACCTGGAGGCATGGCTTAAACGCAACTATGCGGACCTGTTTGAGACCGAGCTTGCGAGCTGGTACATCGATGAGCTGCTTTGGCCGCCCAAAAGAGATTTGAAACTCTTTCACAAGTGGTTTGATGCGCAGTGCCATTCACTGCTCTATGATCTCGGCTCCGGCCAGATTTACGACGACTACCTGTAGCACAGGGCGCCAGAGCCACTCTTATCGCCAAAATATACAAAAAATATGACAGCAAAACAGAAACTTGAGCAGCAGCTTTGGAACATCGCCAACACCCTGCGGGGCAGGATGGGGGCGGATGAGTTCCGTGATTACATATTGGGTTTTATCTTCTATAAATTCCTCAGCGAGCGGATGAATAGCTACGCCGATGAGGTGCTGGAGCCGGACGGTTTTCTCTACGCGGATATCGACGAGGAGAGTCAGGAAGGCCAAAAATATTTAGAGGAAATTCAGGACGCATCCCTGGACAAGTTGGGTTATTTCATGAAACCCTCGGAGCTCTTCCATGTGCTGGCCGCGCGCGGCAATGGCGGCGGCAAACATGCCTTTATCCTGGATGACCTCACCAAAACGCTCACCAGTATTGCCCAGTCCACCAGGGGTACGGAGAGTGAGGAGGATTTTGACAACCTCTTTGAGGATCTGGACCTGACCAGCTCCAAGCTGGGCAGGAGCGAGATGGCCAAGAATGAGCTGATCGTCAAGGTGCTCACCCATCTTGATGCCATTGACTTTAAGCTGGAGGATACCGAGAGCGACGTGCTGGGCGATGCCTATGAGTACCTGATCGGCCAGTTTGCCAGCAGTGCCGGTAAGAAGGCGGGCGAGTTCTACACCCCCTATCAGGTCAGTATGATCCTGGCCAAGATCGTCACCACCGGCAAGAAAAGGCTTAAGAGCGCCTACGACCCCACCTGCGGTTCCGGCTCCCTGCTGCTGCGGGTCGCCAAGGAGGTTAAGGAGGTGGGCGGCTTCTTTGGCCAGGAGTCCAACCCCACCACCTACAACCTGTGCCGCATGAACATGATCATGCACAATGTCCACTACCGCAGGTTTGACATCAAGAACGAAAACACCCTGGAGCATCCCCAGCATGTCGACCAGCGCTTTGAGGCCATTGTCGCCAATCCGCCCTTCTCGGCCAATTGGAGCGCCAGCCCCCTTTTTATGAGTGATGACCGCTTTGCCCCCTACGGCAAGCTGGCCCCCAAGTCCAAGGCGGATTTTGCCTTTGTCCAGCACATGGTCCACCAGCTCGATGATGACGGCGCCATGGCCGTGGTCCTGCCCCATGGCGTGCTCTTTCGCGGTGCGGCCGAGGGCCATATCCGCCAGTATCTGATCAAGGAGCGCAACTATCTGGATGCGGTGATCGGCCTGCCGGCCAATATCTTCTACGGCACCTCCATCCCCACCTGCATCCTGGTGCTCAAAAAACAGCGGGAGCACAGGGACAACATCCTCTTTATTGATGCCAGCGCCCATTTTGAGAAGGCCAAGAACCAGAACGCCCTGCGCCTAGAGGATATCGAGCGCATCGTCACCACCTTTCGGGAGCGCACAACCGAGGACAAGTACAGCTATGTGGCGCAGCTGGGCGAGGTGGCGGAGAACGACTACAACCTCAACATCCCCCGTTATGTCGACACCTTTGAGGAAGAGGAGCCGGTGGACCTGCAGGCCGTGGCCCAGGAACTCAAGGCCCTGGATAAGGAGATGCGGGAGACCGACTCGGTGATTGCCGATTACTGCCAGCAGCTTGGCATTGAGGCACCGTTTTGAAGTATGTACGCTGTTCATTTTCTTCGTCCGTTGCACTGGCTGCTTGCCCAAAGAAAACGAACCAAAAGGAAAGGCGCCCCGGCCACTTGCCCGGCGTTGCGGGATTGTCCGTGCTTCTCGAAACTGGCGGGAGCGTAACACCCCGCCCGCTTTGCAGCGCACTCAAACAGTTTAAGCTCCTTGTTCGTCAGTTGCTGCGGTGCTCGGCTGCCTGACAAGGGGAACCAAAAAACAATGACTGAAAACTATCAACCACCCTTTACCATCAGCAAAAAAATCTTGGCCCTGGTGGCTGAGATCAGCGAGGTGGTGGGCTATCTTGATGCCGCTGGTCTTGACCCGGCCTCGCCGCAACTGCGGAAGGGCAATCTGGTCAAGACCATCACCTCCACGCTGGCCATTGAGGGGAACACCTTGAGCGTGGAGCAGGTGAGCGCCATTATTGACGGCAAAAGGGTTGCCGGCCCGGTGCGGGAGATTGGTGAGGTGCATGGCGCTATCAAGGCCTATGAGAACCTGGCGGGTTTTGAAATGGCCAGTGAAAAAGATCTGCTGGCGGCGCACCGGTTGCTGATGGGTGATGTTCTTGCCAAGGCCGGTGTTTACCGCCGGGCCAGTGTGGGCATCAAGCAGGGCGAGGATGTGGTGCATGTCGCCCCCGGCGCCGAGATGGTGCCGCAGCTGGTTCGCGGTCTTCTGCACTGGTTGGCAACCACTGACCACCACCCGCTTGTTGCCTCTTCGGTTTTTCATTACGAGTTTGAGTTCATCCATCCCTTTGCGGATGGCAACGGCAGGATGGGGCGGCTCTGGCAGACCCTTATCCTCAGCCGTTGGAAAGATGTGTTTGCCTCGCTGCCCCTCGAAAGTGTGATCCGAGAGCAGCAGGACGGCTATTATCAAACCCTGCGCCGGGCCGATGACTCCGGTGACAGTACGGAATTTATCGAGTTTATGCTGGCTGCCATCCTTACCGCCTGCCGGGATGCTGCCCGGACAAGCAGCGATGTCCCCATAAATGTCCCTAAAGATGTCCCCTTAAAACGGCGGCAGCGGATTGTCGCCCTGATTGCTGCCGACCGTGCAATCACCATTGCCCGGTTGGCCGAACTCTGCCAGGTCAGCAGCAAGACCATCAAGAGGGATATTGCCCTGTTGAAGGACGAAAACAGGCTTGTTCGGCTGGGCAGTCAGAAAAGCGGCCATTGGCAGGTGCAACCATGACCAGGAAGATGGGCAAGATGGTGCCCGAGCTGCGCTTTCCGGAGTTTGAGGGTGAGTGGGAGGCAACTCAACTAAGTAAGTTGTCTTCCCAAGTCACAAGTGGTTCGCGAGATTGGGCCCAGTTTTATACGCCCAAAGGAGATAAATTCATCCGAATGACAAATCTTCCGCGTGACGGTAATATTCGGTTAATTCTCGACGATATGAAATATGTAACTCTCCCCCTAAATTCCTCAGATGGCTTGAGGACATCACTGAAAACCGGTGATATCCTTATTTCCATTACAGCGGAACTTGGGAAAATTGGTCTTATTCCAGAAAATTTTGGAAAGGCATACATCAATCAACATATAGCTCTTGTTAAACCAAGAATTGATCTGACTGCTCCAACATTTGTTGCGTATTTTCTAGCTCTGACATCAAGTAATAATCGCTTTAATCGCCTAAACGATTCAGGTGCTAAAGCTGGGCTTAACCTAAAAACCATTAGAGCTTTTGAGGTTAATACTCCTCCCCTCCCCGAACAACAAAAAATCGCCGCGTTTCTCTCTGCCGTGGATGGCAAGATCCAGCAGTTGAGCCGCCAGAAGGAGCTGCTGGAGCAGTACAAGAAAGGGGTGATGCAAAAGATCTTCTCCCAGCAGATCCGCTTTGCCGCACAGGGACGTGCAAATGTCGCGGGCGCAGGACGCGCAGGAGCGACCAAGGATGACAACGGCCAGGACTATCCGGATTGGCGGGAGAAGAGGTTGGGGGATTTAGTAACAAAAATTGGAAGCGGCGTAACCCCCAAAGGTGGTGCCAAAGTGTACCAAGATGAGGGGGTAATTTTTATAAGAAGTCAAAATGTTAATAGCAACCGCTTGTTGCTTGATGACATAACGTATATTAGCTCTGAGATGCACAATAGCATGAAAAGTTCTGAGGTATACGCTTCAGATATCTTGCTGAATATTACGGGGGCATCAATTGGTAGAAGTTGTGTAGTTCCAGCCAATTTTACGACAGGTAACGTAAACCAGCATGTATGCATAATACGAATGGCTGAAGAGGCCTCTGAGTATTTTTATCAAATCTTTCTAAGTTCTTATTATGGCCAAAAGCTAATATTTCAAAGTCAAGCTGGTGGAGGGCGTGAGGGGTTAAATTTTCAGAATATCCGCACGTTTAAAGTGCCTTACCCAAGCTATGAAGAACAACAGAAAATCGCCTTATTCTTGACTGGTATTGACCAAAAAATAGAAGCCGTCCAAAACCAACTCACCCAAAGCCAAACCTTCAAGAAAGGCCTCCTCCAAAAAATGTTCGTATGAGTCATCAACCCGAAGCCATACTGGAAGACAACCTGGTCAAACAGCTCGGTAGCCTGGGCTATAGCCAGGTGGAGATCCGTGACGAGGAGAGCCTGCTGGCTAACCTGCGGCACCAGCTCGGGGCCTTTAATAACACGACATTCAGCGAGCGGGAGCTTGCCGCCAAGTGCAACGAACATTTAGAAAAGATGGGGGTGACCCTATGACCGAGATCATGCCTGTTCTGCCCCAGGGGGATATAGAATCAAAACCAGTCATGAAGATGTTGGTGAAGGCCCACCAGGCCCTGGCCGAGCTCAAAGGGGTGGCAGCCATTATCCCCAACCAGACAATTCTGGTCAGCACCCTGTCGCTGCAGGAGGCCAAGGATAGCTCTGCCATCGAGAACATCATCACCACCCACGATGACATCTACCAGAGCGATCGCCTGAGCCAGCAGTTTGCCACCCTGGCTGCCAAGGAGGTCCATAACTACGCTGCTGCCCTTTATGATGGTTATGAGCAGGTGGAACGCACCGGCCTGCTCACTAATAATGACATCATTAAGATCCAGGCTGCCATTGAGGGTAACAAGGCTGGTTTTCGTAAGGTGCCGGGTACAGCGCTCAAGAATGAGCAGACCGAGGAGGTTATCTATACCCCGCCCTCACCGGAAAAGCTGGCCGGCCTCATGGCCGAGCTTGAGCGTTTTATCAATGAGGACCTTGTTGACTGGGACCCGCTCACCCGGATGGCGGTTATCCACCATCATTTTGAGTCCATCCATCCATTTTATGACGGTAATGGCCGCACTGGTAGGGTCATCAATATTCTCTACCTGGTCAAGGAGGGGTTGCTCCACAGCCCGGTGCTCTACCTTTCTCGCTATATCAACCAGAACAAGGCCGACTATTACTGCCTCCTCCAGAAGGTCCGTACCGACCAGGCCTGGGAGGAGTGGCTCCTCTTTATGTTGGAGGGCATCGCCCAGACCTCGCGGCAGACCGTCACCCTTATTCAGGGCATGAAGGTGCTGATGCAGAGCTACAAAAATGCCATGCGTCAAAAGTTGCCCAAGATCTACAGCCAGGACCTGATCAATAACCTCTTTCGCCACCCCTATACTAAGATTGATTTTGTGGTGCGGGAGCTCCAGGTGCACCGCAACACGGCCACCAAGTATCTGGAGGAACTGGTGGGTATTGGTCTTCTGGTCAAGCACAAGATCGGCAAGGAAAACTACTATGTCAACCAGGCCCTCTATGATCTGTTGCTCAGTGTGGGCCAGCAGGGCGAGGCAGGGACATGAACTCCTTGTGCACACGAAAAGCGCAAAAAGGAGGCATGATCCCTAAAACGTGCACACGAAACGGGACTTTTTTGTGCATGTTGCTGTGGACATGCACAGAAAAGACCCGTTTTCTCGACATGGGGAGTGGGCATGGTGAGTCCGAGCTATAAGCAGACCGACGTGGAGGAGAATCCGGAGGAGCCTGGGTTATTTCTCCGGTCACTATAACCCAAGGATTTTTGCACAACATAACCAGATACCTTTTGTCTGGTTAGGCAGCAAAGGAAGCTCGTTTGGCTGTTGCACCCAACTCAGCCAAACCCAAACCTTTAAGAAAGGCCTTTTACAGAAGATGTTTTTATGAGTCATCAACCCGAAGCCATACTGGAAGACAAGCTGGTCAAGCAGCTCACCAGCCTGGGCTATAGCCAGGTGGAGATCCGTGACGAGGAGAGCCTGCTGGCCAACCTCCGGGACCGGCTCGGGGCCTTTAATAACACAACATTCAGCGAGCGGGAGCTTGCCGCCATCCTCAACCACCTGGCCAAGGGCAATGTCTTCCAGAAGGCCAAGACCCTGCGCGACCGCTTGCAACTGACCCGCGATAATGGTGAGAGCTTCTATGTCCGCTTCTTTGATAGTGACAACTGGCAGAACAACCTCTTTCAGGTTACCCAGCAGGTCACGGTCAAGGGCCGCTATGAAAACCGCTACGACGTCAACCTGCTGGTCAATGGCCTGCCCCTGGTGCAGATTGAGCTGAAAAGGCGGGGGTTGGAGCTCAAAGAGGCCTTTAACCAGATCAACCGCTACCAGCGCCACTCCTTCTGGGCCAGCAGCGGCCTGTTCCAGTACATCCAGATTTTTGTTATCTCCAACGGGGTCAACACCAAATACTACGCCAACAACCGCAGGCAGTCCTTTCAGCAGACCTTCTTCTGGGCCGACAAGGAGAACCGCAACATCACCGAGCTGACGAAGTTCAGCGAGGCCTTTTTAAACACCGATCACCTGGGCAAGATGCTGGCCCATTACATCGTCCTCAACGAGACGCACCGCATCCTCATGGTGCTGCGGCCCTATCAGTTCTACGCCACCGAGGCCATCATCAAGCAGGTCCAGACCAGCCGTGACAACGGCTATATCTGGCATACCACCGGCTCGGGCAAGACCCTGACCTCCTTTAAGGCCAGCCAGATCATCATGGATATGCCCGAGGTGGCCAAGGTGGTCTTTGTGGTGGACCGCAAGGATCTGGACTACCAGACCATGAAGGAGTTCAACAGCTTCAAGAAGGACAGCGTTGACGTCACCAATAACACCAGGAGCCTGGTGCGCCAGTTTAAGGACAACACCAAGCTCATCGTCACCACCATCCAGAAGCTCAACAACGCCATCTCCAAGGGGCGCTATCTGGGCTCCATGGAACCCCTGCGCAACCAGCGGCTGGTCTTTATCTTTGACGAGTGCCACCGCAGCCAGTTTGGCGCAACCCACAAGAAGATCACCGGCTTTTTCCAGCAGGCCCAGCTCTTTGGCTTTACTGGCACGCCCATCTTTAGCGACAATGCCCTGAAGAACGAGATGGGCAAGCGTACCACCAGGGACCTGTTCGGCGAGCAGCTCCACAGCTACCTGATCACCGATGCCATCCGCGACCAGAACGTGCTGAGCTTCAGCGTTGAGTACATTGGCCGTTATAAAAATAAGTCAAACACCTTTGTGGATATCGAGGTGGAGGATATCGACACCAGGGAGGTGCTGGAATCCCCTGATCGGCTGGAGAAGATCGTTGATTACCTGATCCACTACCATGACCAAAAGACCCATAACCGGCAATACTCGGCCATCTTTGCCGTCAGCAGCATTGACTGTCTGATCAAGTATTACGAGCTGTTTCAGGCCAAAAGAGAGGCGGGTGAGCATAGCCTGCGTGTTGCCACCATCTTCAGTTATGGGGCCAATGAGGATGATGCCGACGCCAATGGCATGCTGCCCGGTGATGACCATAATGGCCCAGCATCGGACGGGTACCTGAAGGCGGCGGAACCGCAACCCCAGTACCGCACCAGCCACAGCCGCGATAAGCTCGATGCGTTTATCAGCGATTATAACTCCATGTACGCCACGGCCTTTTCCACCAGGGACCCGGTGCAGTTTGAGAACTATTTCAAGGATATCAGCAAGCGCTTGAAGGAGCGGGAGAAGGAGGGCTTCCCTGATAAGGAGCGGCTGGACATCCTGCTGGTGGTCAATATGTTTTTGACCGGCTTTGACGCCAAGAAGATCAACACCCTCTACGTGGACAAGAACTTCCGCTACCATGGCCTGCTGCAGGCCTACTCGCGCACCAACCGCATCCTGAACGAGAAGAAGTCACACGGTAACATCCTCTGTTTCAGGAACCTGAAAAAGGCCACGGACGAGGCCATTACCCTGTTTTCCAACAGGGAGGCCAAGGAGGAGATATTCCTGCCGCCCTATGAGGAGATTGTCCGTAAGTTCAGCATGGCCTTTGGTGAATTGCTGAAGATCGCCCCCACCGTGCCGAGTGTGGATGAACTGGTAGATGAGGAGAAGATTCTGGAGTTTATCAAGGCCTTCCGCGAGCTGAGCCGTATCCGCAACGTGCTGACCTCCTTTGCCGACTTCTCGTGGGATGATCTGCCCATGAGCGAGCAGGCCTTTGAGGATTACAAGTCCAAGTATCTTGATATCCGCGACAGCGTCAAGAAGGACAAGGAAAAGACGTCGATCTTGAACGATGTGGACTTTGAGCTGGAGCTGATCCACCGTGATGAGATCAATGTCGCCTATATCATCCGCCTGCTGGCCAAACTCAAACAGGCCGACGAGAGGGAGCATGGCCAGCAGAAGAAGGCCATCCTTGACATGCTCTCCGGCGAGATTGAGCTGCGCAGTAAGCGTGAGCTGATAGAGAAATTTATCGACCAGCACCTGCCCAAGATCGAGGACGCCGATGCCATTGGTGATGCGTTTGAAGCGTTCTGGCAGGATGAAAAGACCCTGGCGCTGCAGAAGATCTGTGAAGAAGAGAATTTAGATAAAAAGCAGTTCCAGGACCTGGTGAATGCCTATATATTCAGTGAGCAGGAGCCGGTGCGCGATGACATCCTCAAATGCCTCGACAACCGCCCCAGTGTGTTGAAGGCCAGAGGCATTGGCCTGCGCATCCTGGACAAGATGAAGGAGTTTGTCGAGGTGTTTGTCAAGGGGATGGCGGCGTAGGTTGGGCGTGAGTCAGTGCTGGCCGGGTAAGGAATTGCAAGACTGTTTTGCCCTCACCCCGACCCTCTCCCAGGGGGAGAGGGAGTGTGCTGTGTTCCCTCGCCCTCAGGGAGAGGGTGGCCGAAGGCCGGGTGAGGGCCGGGAAAGACAATGAGGCGAAACGTCAACGTCTCGTGCAAAAGTCTAACCGGACCACACTGGGCGTGAGGGGAAAAATGAAATTTGTTTGACCGTTGGTTGATTGGTGCAGGAATCGAATCCGGCACAGCTGCACGGTGACCCTCGGTCGATTGGCTGTGTAATGGGCAGCAACTACTAATTTATGGCAATTTAGTAGTTATGTGCTGGGTGTTTGTCATCAGAGTGCTGCCGGAGAGGGTATAGCCGGTAATACTGGCTTTAATATGGCTTGGTAAAATTGCATGAATTGAACCTTTCATATCAATCTGTTTCTGACGTGCACAATGGAATTTTTTGAATACGCCGATATTGCGACAAGCCCGGAGGAGATCCGGGCCAAGCTCACCATTGACAGCCTGCCGGTCTATTGCCAGGAGATCGAGGCGGTGGATGCGGCCGAGGAGCTGGGCCGGGTCATCTACTTCAGCCACTGGGGCCGCTTTCATATCTGCTGTTGCGAGGTCATGGGCGGCGTGCGCTTCTGGGTGCCGGACTGCCCCAATGCCCTGGCCTGGACCGTGACCACCGGCTATCCGCCTGCGCCGGACAAGATCGTCCTGCACGCCACCATCAACCGCACCGAGCACAGCGCCGACTTCATCGACGCCACCAGGCGCCTCATCGCCACCCTCAAGGCCGGCCTGGAGGAGCATTTCGTAAGTGACAGGGCGCCGGCGCCAGCTCCAAAGCCCACTCATATTCCCTGCCTGTAGAGGGTGGGATCTTTAAACCATTGTGGCGAAGCTGTTCGTTGTTTCGTTTGGTGGTGTTTGGGAATAAAAAAATTGATTTTTTGCTCAAGCTAGTTTATTCTCTATTCTGGAATCTAGAATAGAGAATATGTTTATGTTGAAACCGCAAGATATATATGTGCTTCTTAAATTGGTTGTTGTTGGTGAGCGGCCCTGGACGTATGCGGATTTGGCCGTTGCCTTGGCTATTAGTCCCTCACAGCTTCATGCTGCGATAGGGCGAAGCTTGGGGGCCGGGCTTGCCATTAAAAAAGTTGAAAGAGGGCTGAGCCATGTCAGTGGTAAGCATGGTGGGAGCATTGTGGTGCACCACCGCAACCTGGAGGAGTTCCTTGTCCATGGGGTGCGCTATGCTTTCTGGGCAAAACCGGGCGAGATGACCAGGGGAATGGTAACGGCGTATGCTGCCCCGCCTCTGGACAACATCATTGCTTCGCAATGGTCTCCAGAGGAGCCGCCCCTGGTGTGGCCTGATCCGGAAGGAGAGGCGCGCGGGCTTGCCTTGTCGCCATTGTATAAACAGGCCCCCAAAGCTGCTCGTCACGATCAGGAGTTCTATCAGTTGCTGGCCCTGGTGGACGCAATCCGGAGTGGCCGGGCCAGGGAGCGCAAAATTGCCATAGATGAGTTGCTGATCAGGTTGAATGAATATGCATCGAGTTTCTAATCCCAATATTGAGATCCTGGAGTTGGCAGCCAATCAGCTCGCTGATCTGCTTGAACGCCTGGTCTTTTTGGGTGGCTGTGTCACTCTGGTTTGCTCCTTACCGATCCCGCCGCCCCGTCGACACGGGCCACTGTTGATGTTGATGTCATTACTGAGGTGGCAAGTTTGGCAGACTATTATCGATTTGCTGATTAGCTCGTGCCTGTCCAGAAATGGCCCTTTCGCCCGATCTCGGCGTCATGCTCAAAAAATAATGCTCGGAATATCGCATATATGCCTGCGCTTATTTTTCTCGCAGTCCTTGATCTCGAACGAAATGACCTATTTCTGGACAGACACTAGCTCAGAGAAAAGGGGTTTCATGAGGACATGGAGGAGGGCGCGCCGCTTTGTCGCTGGAGATCGGAAAGCATTATTCTGGATGTAATGCCGACGCATCAGCAGATTTTTGGCTTTGGCAGTCCGTGGTATGAGGAAGCTATGCGTCATTCTATTTCCCAGGAGTTGCCTTCGGGAAAGCTGATCAGGATGATCACGGCGCCTTACTTTCTGGCCTGTAAATTTGCCGCCTTTGATAATCGCGGTAATAACGATTTTATGATGAGCCATGATATGGAGGATATTGTGGCTGTTGTGGACGGCAGACCAGGTCTGGCTGGCGAAATAGGGCAGGCATCTGATCCGTTACGAGCACATCTGGCCAGACGATTCCGGGAGCTTGTCGGTAATCCGCGTTTCAGGGAGGCCCTGCCGGGCAATATGCCGCCTGATGCCGCAAGTCAGGCCAGGGTACCAATAATTTTTGAGCGGATGAGAATACCCTCCCTTGAGGGTATCTTGAATTATAGAAAGCGACATTGCGGAGAAGGTATCTTAAACGGTATCGCACACTGTGTTGCCACCGAGGTGATCTGGAAAACAGTAAAGCAAGACCTGCCATTTCTTCATGAAAGAATGAAAGAGATGCTGTGATCATTTCTTTGTGTTCTGAAGCATTTCTAACTTTTCTGGCGCCATTTTCCGTTTTTCATCTCTCCAGGCCAGATCACTTCTTGGCACTTTTTGTCCTGCGGCTTACTATGGGTGTATGAGTTTGTTTCAGCGTTGTTGTATCCTTTTCGTGTTGCTATACGCCCAGCTTGTGGCGCTTCCTCCTCCGGCGGCGCCGGCGGCCGGGCCCGGCAAGGTGCAGGATGCCCTTGGCCGGCTGATTGCCGCGGAACTGGCGGATGAGCAGTTTATCTGCCGGGGCCGCACCATCTGTGCCGCCGCAATCCTGCCGATTTTCTATGAGCGACGCGGCTTTGCGCCGGCCTGGAGCAGGGACGGCACCTTGCGGGAGCATGTCACTGATTTTGTCGTTGCCCTGGCCGCCACGCAGAGCCAGGGCCTGCGTCCGGCCGATTATCATCTCTACACCATCCGGCTGCTTCTAGGGAAGTATGACCAGGTGCGGGCCGCGGGCAGGAGCCTCGCCCTCCAGGATCTGGTTGACCTTGACCTGCTGCTCACCGATGCCTTTTTCCTGTATGGCGCGCATCTGCTGGCCGGCCGCATCAACCCGGAGACCATTGATGAGCGCTGGAGTGCCGGTGAATACGGCACGGATCTGGCCGCCATTCTGGAGGAGGCCCTTGTGGATCCGGCCGGGGTGACCGGTGTTCTGCCGGGCCTGCGGCCGCCGCATGCCGCCTACCGGCGCTTGATGGAGGCATTGGCCGCCATGCGCACTCTCGTCGACCAGGGCGGCTGGCCGGTTGTCGGTGACGGGACCTACCTGCATAAGGGCATCCGGCATCGCCGGGTCTATGCCCTGTGGCAGCGTCTGATGATTTCCGGTGATTATGAGGCGCGGGACACCGAGCCTGGAAATATCTTCGATGATAAGCTCGATGCAGCTGTGCGCCGCTTTCAGGCCCGGCACGGCCTGGCCGTGGATGGTATTGTCGGCGCCAAGACCCTGGCCGCCCTCAATGTCCCGGCGGCAAGCCGTCTTCGCCAGATAAAGGCGAATCTGGAGCGTTGGCGTTGGGCGCCCCGTGATTTTGGCAGACGTCATATCCTGGTCAATATCGCTGATTTTACCCTCAGGATTGTTGAGGATGGCCGGCAGGTCCTACAGTCGCGCGTGGTGGTGGGAACACCGCACCGCAGTACACCTGTGTTCAGCGATCAGGTCGAATATCTGGTTTTTAACCCCTACTGGCATCTGCCGGAAAGCATTATTGTCGAGGATGTGGCGCCCAAGGTTGTCGCTGATCCCGATTATCTGGCCCGGCAGGGCATAAAGGTCTTTGCCAAGGGCAGCGCCGGCGAACTGCAAGTAAGCCCGGCTGCCATAGAGTGGCAGGCGCTCAGACCGGGTAATGTGCCGTACAGGCTGCGCCAGGAGCCGGGGCCGGGCAATGCCCTGGGCCGGGTCAAGGTCCTCTTTCCCAATAAGTTTTCCGTCTACCTGCACGACACACCGCGCCAGGAGCTCTTTCAGAAAAACGCCCGGGGTTTCAGCTCGGGCTGTATCCGGGTGGAGGATGTTGTCGGTCTGGTCTCCTACCTCCTGCAGGATGATCCCCGTTGGAACCGGCAGCGGGTTATGGCCGCCATGGAGGAGGGCAGGCGGCAGTATGTGGCCCTGCCGGCGCAGGTGCCCATCCACATCCTCTACCAAACCGCCTGGATGGACGAGGACGGTACCTTGCATTTTCGGGGTGATATCTACGGCAGGGATGAAAGGCTGGCCGCTGCCTTGGATGGCCGGGCAGCCTTGCCGGCCCGTTGAAAAAACGACTGCTGCCCCTTTTCACGTTTGTCTATATGGTCGAATGGTGAGGAGAGTGGCCCCGGCAAGGAATTACCAGAAGCGGACGCGGCCGGTGTCGACATGGATGAAGTTTGACTCTTCGTAATAGCCCACACCACCGGCAGCCATTGCCCGGGCCACCTTGTGCAGGGCGGTCAGATCGCAGCCCGGAATGCGCAGGTCCATGGCCATGCCGTCCATGTGCAGGCTGCGGCCGGCAACGCCGTTACCTGTCCGGGCCAGGGAGCGGTTGGTCTGCGGCGAACGATAGCCGGAGATGATGTGGACCGGCGCGCCGCTCTTTATCCTGGTGGTGATGGCATGCACCAAATCGAGCAGCTGGATATCAATATCCTTGACCTCGCCGGTGCGAAAATCCCGCAGGATATGGTTGATCGCCTGCAGGGCCTCCCTTGAGTAGCGGCCGTCACTGTAGTACTCTGTCGCCAGGTTTTCACCGGTGTGGGTATTAAAGAGGGTGAGCTGCCGGCTGGGCACGAGGAGCCGACCGGCCTGCACGGCCAGGGGATGATGCAGCAGAGTGCCCACCGTGGCCAGGGCGCCCAGTTTGAGCAGGCGGCGCCGCTCAACCAGCTGACTGGGCCGGGTATCTGCCGCCGGCGCGCCGGCGTCTCTGTGCTCAAAAAACATGCGGATATCACCACCTGAACTATTCTTGTCTGGGAAAACATTTATAATTTACTGCGTAACTGGAGAATGTCAATGCCGTAACTCCTTGTAAATTTGTTGTTATGAGCCTAAGGAGGTGATATTGTTGCAATCTGTTGTGCCCAGGAGTCTGTCGGACTTAGAGAATCGTAGCGAAAATTCAAGAAATCGGTCCAGATTTCCATGGATTTGAGGCGAATAGCAGAGCTATTTAACGAAAAGCCATGGGAATATGGACCGATTTCTTGAATTTGCAGTAGATTTATGTCTAAGCCCGACAGACTCTTAGGCTGATGGACTCGGAAAAAGTCCATGGCAGCGCTTGCCATGGTTCTGTGAAAACGTTGCGCGTCCAGGTGCGCGAACAAGGGCGAGGCCGGCAAGGCGGGGGAGTGCCGAGGCCGCGGCAGCCTATATGTGATACGCTCCAGGACCCGATATGCCGCCACGACGCCGGAGAAAAGGAGTTTTTTGCCACACCATCCAAGGAGAAGAAATGACCCTGCAACTCAGTAACCGCCATGGCCGGTTGAGTCAATCACCTATCCGGGCCATGAGCCATGAGTGCCGCCGACTGGGCGGCATCAACCTGGCCCAGGGCATCTGTGATCTGCCGTTGCCGCCGCTGTTGGGCGAGGCGGCCGCTGCCGCTATTGCGGCCGGCCATAATCTCTATACCCGCTACGACGGCATCCCGGAACTGCGGGCCGCCATTGCCCGGCGCCAGGGCCGCGACCATGGCCTGGAGATGGATCCTGAAAATGAGCTGGTGGTGAGTTGCGGTGCCACCGGCGCCTTTTACGTGGCCTGCCTGGCCCTGCTTGATCCGGGTGACGAGGTGATCCTCTTTGAACCCTACTACGGCTACCATCTCAGCACCCTGCATCTGGTGCAGGCAGCGCCGGCCTTTGTGGGCCTGGATCCGGCGGATAACTGGTCCTTCAAGGTGGAGGAGCTTGCCGCCGCCATAACGCCGCGTACCAGGGCCATTATGATCAACACACCGGCCAATCCGTGCGGCAAGGTGTTCAGCCGCCACGAGATCGAGCAGATTCGCGATCTGGCAGTGGCGCATGATCTGATTATCTTCACCGACGAGATTTATGAATATTTTATCTACGACGATCTCCGGCATCTGGCCCCGGCCACCGTGGAGGGCATGGCGGAGCGCACCGTGACCATCAGCGGCCTGTCCAAGACCTTCCATGTCACGGGCTGGCGCCTCGGCTACCTGAGCTGCCGGGCCGACTGGGCCGCGGCCATGGGCCAGCTCAATGACCAGATCTATGTCTGCCCACCGGCGCCGCTGCAGTATGCGGCAGCCGAGGCCTTAAGCAAGATGCCGGCTGATTTTTACAGCACCATGCGCCGGGAGAGTGAGATCAAACGCGATATGTTGTGTGATGCCCTGCGCCGGGCCGGTTTCCCGCCCCATGTCCCCCAGGGCGCCTACTATGTGTTGGCCGACATTTCGCGCCTGCCGGGCAGGGACAGCTGGGAGCGGGCCATGACCATCCTGCACAAAAGCGGTGTTGCCTCGGTGCCTGGTTCCGCCTTTTTCCGGGGCAGGCAGGGCGAGGGCCTGAGCCGCTTCTGCTTTGCCATGGAGATGGATATCATCGAGGACGCCTGCCGGCGGCTGGTGGCCGCCTCCTTCTGAGCACTCCCGCCGGTGGGCTGCGCACCGGGATAAAGCGCCGGCGAGGGCGGCTCTTGGCAAGAGTATCGGTGGCGTGGGCGTCACAGGGCCTTGCAAGGGAATAATCGCCGGCGCGCCTGCCCTCTTTGTTTTGACAACAGCACGAGCCTGGCCCATAATTGTCTGCAGGGTATTTTTTTAAGGCCATCTTGAATAATTGCTCTTTCGGAGTCTCGCTTCGTTCGCTTACCGGCCCGATTTTTTTTCGGCACTACGAAAATAAAAGTCCTCACATATGCTTGGCATGCCGGCCCCAGGGGCACCCGGAGTGTCGCAGGCTCCCTTACCTCTTTCAGGGCGCGCTTTTTATTTTCCATGCTTCGGAAGTTCGAGCACTCTCTTATTCAAGAGACCCTTGCGTTTGATGAGATAAACAGCAACGAAGGTGCGGCTATGCAACGACGAGCGTTTCTCAGGCAGGTGGCCCTCTGGTCGGCGGGACTGACCTTGACTGTACCCCATTTCAAGATCTGCGAGGCCCTGGCCGCCACGGCAAAGGCCCCCCTGCTGGCCCATGCCACCGGCCCTGATTATCCGGCCCTGGTGGAGCGGGTCTTGTCTCCCCTGGGCGGGATGGCCGCCTTTGTTCGGCCCAGCGACAAGGTGGTGATCAAGCCCAATATCGGCTGGGACCGGACCCCGGCCCAGGCCGCCAATACCCATCCTCTGGTGGTCAAGGCCCTGGTGGAACAGGCCCTGGCCGCCGGCGCCGGCCAGATTCTGGTCTTTGATCGGACCTGTAACGAGGAGCGGCGCTGCTATGTCAACAGCGGCATCCAGGACGCCCTGGCCGCTGTCAAGGACAGGCGCCTGAAGATCTTTTACCCCGATAACCGTAAATATGTGCCGGTGGATATCAGCCGGGGCCGAGCGGTGAACCGCCTCGACATCTACCGCGACGCCCTGGAGGCGGACAGCTATATCAATGTGCCGGTGGCCAAGCATCACGGCCTCAGCCGCCTGACCCTGGGGCTCAAGAACAGCATGGGAGTGCTGGGCGGTCGGCGGGGCGCCATGCACCATAATCTGGGCCAGAAGTTGGCGGATCTGGCCACGGTGGTGCAGCCGAAGCTGACAATCATCGACGCCACCCGTATCCTGCTGGCCAATGGCCCCCAGGGTGGCGATCTGGCCGATGTCAAGATACTTGACACCCTGGTGGCCAGTAGCGACCCGGTGGCGGCCGATGCCTATGCCACCACCCTGTTTGGGCTGCAGCCGGCTGATATTGACTCCACGGTGGCGGCCCACGCCCTGGGCCTGGGTGAGATGGACCTGGCCAGGATGAAGATCGTCACGGCTTGATGATTCAGAATTCAGGATTCAGAATTCAGGAATCAGTAAAAAATCTTGAGAATCAGGCAGAACGGCTTCCGCCTTGCGGCATGGTGGGGAAAAACGTCGCCATTGTCGCCGGCAAGCAACATAATCGCAACGAGATAACGAGATAGTGGAGCCCGGCAGGGTGTGCTGATCTTTTTGGCAACCCAGGTCAGTCGCGCCGACGGGCGGGCCAGCCGCCAGGAGGTACCATGCAAAAGCCAAAAGCAATACCGCTCTATTACTGGCGCCGCCTGAGCCAGCTGGCCTGCCTGGCCCTCTTCTTCTTTCTCTTTATCAACACCGATTACGCGGGCCGCGATGAGATTCGTTATGCGGTGAATATCCTCTTTCGCATCGATCCCCTCCTGGCCCTTACCGCCTCAGTGGCGGCCGGTTTTTTTATTCTCCTCATGTTGCCGGCCCTGCTCACCCTCCTCTTCACCTTGATCTTCGGCCGTTTCTTCTGCGGCTGGGTCTGCCCCATGGGTACCCTGTTGGATGGCAGTCGCGTTCTGATGAAGAGTAAGGTGGCGGCGGCCACCAGGCGCTATCGGCCGCTGAAGTTCCACCTCCTCGGCTTTCTGCTGGTGGGGGCCTGGCTGGGGTTACCCCTGGTGGGGTTGGTCGATCCCTTCTCCATCCTGGTGCGGGGTCTGGCCCTGGCCGTGGACCCGGCCCTGAACGCCTTATCCACCACCTTTTTCACCTTCACCTATCAGGAGGCGCCGGCCTGGGTCAACAGCCTCACCGAGCCGCTCTACGCCTTTCTGAAGGCCACCATTCTGCCCTTTCACCAGAACTATTATGAACTGGCCCTGCTCTCCCTGGCTATCCTGCTGCTGGTCTTTGGCCTGGAGAGGCTGGAACGCCGCTTTTTCTGCCGTAATATCTGTCCCCTGGGCGCCTTGCTGGCGGTAACGGCCCGCTTCGCCCTGCTGCGCGGCAAGGCCGGCGTCAAATGCGGCAGCTGCCGCACCTGTCAGGATGTCTGCCGGATGGGGGCCATTGACGAGCAGCATCAGATCTCGCCCCAGGAGTGTACTCTCTGCCTGGATTGTCTGCATCACTGCCCCGGCCACAAGATCTCCTTTCGGTTCGGCTGGTGGAGGGCACCGCGACCCGCCTTTGATTTGTCGCGGCGCACCTTTGCCGGCTCCCTGGCCCTGGGCGCCCTGCTTCCCTTTTTCCTGAAAACCAGGACGCTGGCCCGCCAGGCCGATCCGCGCTTGATCCGGCCGCCCGGCGCCCTGGCCGAGGAGGAGTTTGTCGGCCGCTGCGTGCGCTGTGGCGAGTGCATGAAGGTCTGCATCGGCAATGGCCTGCAACCCGCCTTTCTGCAGGGTGGTCTGGAGGCCATGTTCTCGCCGGTCTTACAGGCCCGCACCGGCTATTGCGAATACAACTGCACCCTCTGCGGCCAGGTCTGTCCCACCGGCGCCATCCGCAAGCTGAGCCCGGCGGCCAAGAAGAAGGAGAAAATCGGCAACGCCCTCTTTGATACGGATCGCTGTCTGCCCTATGCCAAGGGCATTGCCTGCATGGTTTGCGAGGAGCATTGCCCCACCCCGGACAAGGCCATCAAGTTTCGCGAGGCCGTGGTACAAAACAGCCGCGGTGAGCAGGTTCGGGTCAAGCAGCCTTATCTGGTGGATGAGCTCTGCGTGGGCTGCGGCATCTGCGAAACAAAATGTCCCCTGGCCGGCAGATCGGCGGTGATCGTCACCAGCGCCGGTGAGAGTCGCAATCCGGACCATGCCCTGCCGACCACCGGCGGCATGGGCTATTGACAGGTCCGGGCCGCACCTGATCCGCCGGGCAGAGACGGAATTTTTGCCGGGCCGGATGAATTTTTCGGACTGCTATGGTAGCCTTGTCTGCTCCGGAAAGAGGAGCAGGAAGGTATATCGTCTATCGACTTGCGTTGTTGTGTTAACCTGTTGATATTATGTGGGTTGATGGTGAGACGCGCCAGGCGTGTTTCCAATGCTTCTCAAGCTTTTCTCCTGAATTCAGAATTGAGGAATGTTGTAAATCATTTGCCAGGCACCCGCGTGAGGCATGCAGAACGACAAGTCATCCCAGAGTAATTTCCCCAGCCCCAGCCCCAGCCATAACACCCCATCTCCCGCCGATCTGCAGGGCCTGTTCGTTGCCGCTGTCAGTGCCCACCAGGCCGGCCGCTATGACGAGGCTGAACAGCTCTATGGTCGGGTACGGGCGCTGCGGCCCGACAATGTCAACCTGTTGTGTAACCTGGGTCTGCTCTACCGCGATATGGGCCGGCCCTCCCAGGCCCTGGCCCGGTTGCAGGAGGCCCGTGCCCTGGCGCCGGACAACTTTGCCGTTAACCTCAACATCGGCGCCCTGTTCGAGGAGCAGGGTGAGCTGGACCAGGCGGTTATCGCCTACCGCACGGCCCAGGAGTTGGCCCCCCATGATCCACGGGTGATGAACAATCTGGGCAAGGCCCTCTATCAGCAGGGTGATCGCCCTGGCGCCCTTGACTATCTGAACCGGGCCGTGGCCCTGGCCCCCGACTACGCCATGGCCCACAACAATCTTGGCGTGCTGCTCAACAGCCTGGGCCGCCTAGAGGAGGCCATTGCCTGTTTCAGAAAGGCCCTGGCCCATGATGAGCAAAACTGCGATATCCTCTACAATCTAGCCGGGGCCTTGAGCCTTGTGGGCGGCAACGACGAGGCGCGGACCTGCTATGAGAAGCTCCTTGATATTGAGCCCCGGCATGCCGCGGCCCGACACATGCTGGCCGCCCTCAGCGGCATGGCCACGGCCAAGGCACCGGCCGCCTATGTGGTGGACACCTTTGATCGCTATGCCGGTCATTTTGACAATCAGCTCACCGAGCAGCTGGGCTACCGGGTGCCGGAATTACTCGGCCGGGCCGTGGCGCAGACCATGGGGGATGCACCCTTCCGCCACTGTCTTGATCTGGGCTGCGGTACCGGTCTCTCCGGCCTCGCCTTTAAGGATCTTGCCGTGCAAATGAGCGGTGTTGACCTGTCGCCCCGCATGCTGGCCCAGGCCAGGGCCAAGGCAATTTATGACACGCTGCATCAGGAGGATGTGGTCACCTTTCTGGAGAGGGGAGAGAGCACTTTTGATCTCTTTGTGGCCACGGATGTCTTTATCTATATCGGCGACCTGCGGCCTCTCTTTGCGGCGCTGCGGGGTCGGGCCGCCGCAAAGGCCTGTTTCGCCTTTTCCATTGAGACCATTGATGAGGACAGAGAGGGCGCCGCAGATCATCTCCTGCGTTCGTCCGGCCGCTATGCCCACTCCGTGGCCTATGTCGAGCGCCTGGCCGAGCAGGGCGGCTTTGGCGTGGTGGATCGTAAACCCTGCACGATTCGTAAGGAGCAGGGCAGCTGGCTGACCGGTCATCTTTTTGTGCTGCGGGCCTGGTAGCTGCTGTCGCCAGGGCGTCATGGCTGCGACAGCAGCTATTTTCCTTTGCTAATCGCGGCAAACAGGGTAGATGGGGGACTGGCGCGGCCATGAGGGTTGTGCATTCAGCAAGGAGGGGGTATGGCGCAACCATGGCAGGTTATTGATTCGGCGGAGACGCCCGAGGGCCTGTTGGAGCTGCGGCAGAGGGGGGCGGACGATTTTCTCATCCTTATTGCCGATCGGGTCTTGATGAATTCCTACGCCAATCGGTCGGAGATCGTCCTGTCGGAGCTGGCCTGCCAGGCCCTGGCCGGCAATAGGCAGCCGCGCGTTCTCATCGGTGGGCTGGGCATGGCCTTTACCCTGAAGGCGGCCTTGGACAACCTGCCGGCCGAAAGCAGGGTGGTGGTTGCCGAGCTTAATCCGGTGGTGGCGGATTGGTGCCGGGGCCCCCTGGCACCCCTTACCGGCCAGGCCGTTGATGATCCACGTGTCAGCGTGGAGATTGCCGATGTGGCTACCTTGATTCGGCGGGCTGCCGAACAGGGCGGCGAGGCGCGTTTTGACGCCATTATCCTTGATCTCTACGAGGGGCCGTGCGAGTCGGGCAAGGAGCGCGGCGAGTATCTCTACGGCAAGAGCGCCCTCAAGCGCAGTCGGGCGGCGCTGCGGCCGGGTGGTGTCTTTGCCGTCTGGTCCGAGGATCCGGACCAGGCCTTTGAGGGACGCCTGCGCCAGGCCGGTTTCAGCTTTACACGTCAGCGGCCCGGCCGCGGCGGTCGGCGCCACGTCGTCTATATTGCCCGCATCCCCTAGCCCCGTATTCGGCACCTTTTCAGTTTGGCACTGCACTCACCTGGGTGCGGTTTTCAGAGGTAAGATATCTGCAAAAAAAGATGGGGCGGCACGGCAGCTGCCACAGCCCCGCTGTGAGCCGCAACTCCCCCTTGAACCTGAAGTCCGGCCCGGCCGCTGCTTTGGCTGTGGCGCCTCGACTCTGTTTCCCTTTTCTGTCTGAAATGAGTATGCTTTTTTAAGGCTTTTTCTACAGACCATCTTGAATTATCAAAGATACCCTTGAGGTGCATTATGGGTCTTGCCAAGCAGTTTACCAAGATTGTCTGCACCATTGGTCCGGCCTCGCGCCGACCCGAGGTGCTGGAACAGCTTATGGCGGCCGGCATGAACGTGGCGCGCCTCAACTTTTCCCACGGCGAGTTCAGCGAGCACGCCCGACTCATAAGCGCCATCCGCGCCGCTGCTGCCCGGCTGGGCAAGGATGTGGCCATCATGGCCGACCTGCCCGGTCCCAAGATGCGGGTGGGTGAGCTGGCCGACGAACCGGTGGAGCTCCAGAGCGGTGACGACATCACCCTGACCACCGAGGAGATTGTCGGCAGCAGGGCGCGCCTGTCGGTGAGCTTTGCCCAGCTGCCGGCGGTGGTCAGGCCCGGCAATGTCCTGTTTCTAAACGACGGTATTGTTCAGCTGGAGGTGCGCCGGGTGGCCGGCCGGGAGGTCTCCTGCCGGGTACTGGTGGGGGGCGAGCTCCGTTCCCGCAAGGGTCTCAATCTGCCGGGCATCGAGCTTGGCATCAGCGCCTTCACCGATCACGATCAGGTCTGTCTGGCCTTTGCCCTGGAGCATGGCGTGGATGCGGTGAGTCAATCCTTTGTCAACTCGGCCGCCGACCTGGAGGCTGTTCGCCATGCCGCTGCCGCCCTGGGACACCAACCCTTTATTATCGCCAAGATCGAGCGGGCCGGCGCCCTGGACAATATCGAAGAGATCCTGGCGGCCTGTGACGGCATCATGATTGCCCGCGGCGACCTGGGGGTGGAGATCGCCATTGAGCGTATGGCCGTGGTTCAGAAGGAGCTCATGCGCAAGGCGGTGGTGCAGGGCAAGCCCATTATCACCGCCACCCAGATGCTGGAATCCATGACCCTGCAGAAACGACCCACCAGGGCCGAGGCCACGGATGTGGCCAATGCCATTCTGGACGGCACGGACTGTGTGATGCTCTCCGGCGAGTCGGCCATGGGCCGCTATCCGGTGGAGGCGGTGGAGATGCTGGTGAAGATCGCCGCTGTCACCGAGCCCATACGCTCGCGGCCGCGGCAGCGTGATTTCATCCACAGCCGGGTCGGCGACACCCGCAAGAACAGCGCCAAGGATCTCATTGCCCTCAGCGTCTTTTCCACCATGGAACATACCGATGCGGCTGCCGTGTTTGTCCCCACCATCAGCGGTGCCACGGCCCGCAATATCGCCCGCTTTCGTATGCCGGTCTGGGTTGTCGGCGTCAGTCCCTATCGCCGGACCGTGCGCTGTCTGCACTTTTCCTATGGCGTACATGCCGAGTTTGATGAGGAATGTCCGGAGGATTGGAACAGCTATGCCGAATGCTGGTTGACCAGGCACGGTCTGGCCGCGGATCTGGCCCTCCTGGCCCAGGGGCCGTCGCCCTGCTCGCCCGAGGTCTATAACTCCATGCAGCTCCTGGAGTTGCATCCGGCATAACAACAGCCCGTTGAAAAAGGCAGCGAGCGCAGCTGAGGCTAGGAAAAATGAGGCAAAAAAATGCGCGCCCGCAGGAGGTAAGGGAGCCTGCGACACTCCGAGTACCCTTGGGGTGCAGTTTACATGGGGTTTAGGAGCATTTCGGAGTCTCGCAGGCTCGCTTAGCTCAAGCCGAATTTTGACGACGCATCAGTAGATAGTGAACGAAGAGAGACCTTCGAGCGCAGTAGTTTTTCAACGGGCTGATAAGACGGATATGTGGTCAGGGCAGGTGATCGTCGCTGCTCTCCGCCTCTTCCACTTCCACCAGCAGGGATTCAGTCTCCTTGAGGCGGAGGAGGATGCAGAGGGGGATGGTGAGCACGGCCAGCAGGACCAGGCGCAGGGCGAGGCTGTTGAGGCTGTAAAGGGAAATGGCGGCCGCACCAACCACCATGCCGATGGCAAGCTGCTTGGTGCGGCGCGGGATTGATCTGCTTTGCCGCCAGTTGCTGATGATGGGGCCGAAGAATCTATTGGCCAGCAGCCAGTCGTGCAGGCGCGGTGATGATTTGGCAAAACAGGCGGCAGCCAGCAGGACAAAGGGCGTGCCGGGCAGACCGGGCAGGAGGAAGCCCAGGCCGGCCAGGACCAGACAGAGCAGGCCGAGGATAACAAGGATGAAGCGCTTTATGGCATGCGGGCTTTGTTGCGACATGGCCGGTTCGGTTTGAGACCCATCTTGCATACGGGTGATGTAATAAGAATTCAGAATTCAGAATTCAGCAGTCAGCAGAAAAGCACTCCTTTTACCTGACGACTCCATCCCTATTTGTACCATTTCCACGGCTGCGATTGCTTGCTCTTCCGTGGTTTGCTGCAAAAAAAAAACGGCCCGGCCGCGAACGTGGACTCTTTTAAGGGATTATCCGACAGATGGCACGACCCGATTATGAACAGAGTATCGTCAACCTGGTAAGCTCCCTGGTGCAGGCCGTGGGCGGCGAACCGAGCGATTATGCGCCCCTGGCGGCCCTGCAGGGCAGGCTTGCCAATAAAGGGCCACTGGTGCTGCTTATTATTGACGGGCTGGGTGATCTCTTTCTCCAGGAACGGCGGCCAAGCTTTCTGGCCCGCCATCGCCTGGGGCGACTGACCTCGGTTTTTCCGCCCACCACCGCCGCGGCCATTACCAGCTTTTTTACCGGCGTCGCCCCCCAGCAGCATGCCATCACCGGCTGGCATACCTATTTCAGGGAGCTGGGTACAGTGGCCACGGTACTGCCCTTTATGCCTCGGTGTGGCGGCAGCACCTTTAGCGAGATGGGGGTTTCGCCGACTCAGCTTATCGATCATGGCTCGGTGCTGCACGAAAAAGAGGCCTGCCACATCCTGATGCCGGCTGCGCTGGCTGATTCGGCCTACAGCCGGGCCCTGGCCGGCAGGGCCCGACGCCATGCCTTCACCAGCCTGCCGGATATGTTTGCGCGGCTGGAGAGCCTGGTGGCCCGGCAGAGTGCCGCCCTGGTTATCTGCTATTGGTCGGAACTTGACAGCCTGGCCCACGGCCACGGCACCGAGAGTGTGGAGGTGGCCGATCATTTCGCGGCCCTTGATGCGGCCTGTGCCGCCTCTTTGCCACGTCTGGCGGCAGGCGGTGCCACGGTGGCGGTTACAGCCGACCATGGCCTGATCAACACCGGGGCCGAGAGTCTCATCCGCCTGGAGGATCATCCGGAGCTGGCCGCCATGCTCACCCTGCCCCTGTGCGGCGAGCCGCGCTGTGCCTATTGTTACGTGCATGTTGACCGGGGCCGCGATTTTGAGGAGTATGTGGCGCGACGGCTGGGCCACGCCGCTGTTTTGTATCGCAGCCGAACCCTGGTGGAGCAGGGCTATCTGGGGCGGGGCAGGGTGTCGCCCCATCTGCTTGAGCGCCTTGGTGACTATATTCTGCTTATGAAGGGGAACTATATCATCAAAGATCGCCTCATAAACGGCAAGAGCTTCCAGCAGGTGGGAGTGCATGGCGGCCTCTCTGACGAGGAACTCTATGTGCCCCTGATCCTGGTGGGGTAGGGCGTGTGCCATGCCCTGCTCACGAAAAGATGTTCCGGCCATCTTGAATAATTGCTATTTCGGAGTCTCGCAGGCTCGCTTACCGGCTCGATTTTTTCGTCGCTACGAAAATAAAATATCTACTTATTCAAGATACCCTTCCTAAATCGTTATCCGTTAAGAGGAGTGAACCGTGTCCATGATTTTGCGTAATGCACTGTTGTTTGTCCTGGCCCTTGTTCTTGGTGCTTGCGGCGGCGGTCCGCAGTGGAATGCCGAACTGCCCTATCCGCCCGAGGCGTCCCCCGGGGTGGGCGATATCCTCCATCTGCCCACCGGCTACTACGTTGATGAGGATCGCATGCTGGCCAATGTCAGTGGCCAGTCCCTGGTCTATGTCGGGGAGATGCATGATAATCCGGCCTCTCATCGTCTGGAGCTCACCGTGTTGACAGCCATGCACAGGCGCCATCCCGGCAAGGTGGCCCTGGGGATGGAGATGTTCACCCGCAGCCAGCAGAATATTCTGGACCGCTGGGTGGCGGGTGAGCTGAGCGAAAAGGAGTTTCTCAAGGAGAGCCGCTGGTTCACCGAGGGCTGGAGCTTTGCCTTTGATTACTATCGCGACATCCTTGAGTATTGCCGCGATAACGCTATCCCGGTGGTGGCCCTTAATGTCGACAAGGAGCTGGCCCGCCAGGTGAGCATGACGGAGCTCAGCGAGATGACCGCGGAACAGCGTGCCCTGCTGCCGGAGATGGATTTTGACGATCCCTATCAACGGGCCATGGTAGAGGCCATGGTGGCCGGGCATGATGCCGGCACCCCCATGCTGGAGAGTTTCCACCGTCGCCAGACCCTCTGGGATGAGACCATGGCTCAGTCCGTGGCCGATTATCTGCAGGACCGGCCGGACATGCACATGATGGTCATGGCCGGCAGCTGGCATGTGGAGTATGGCTTTGGTATCCCGCGTCGTGTTTTCCGGCGTCTGCCCCTGCCCTATGCCATTATCGGCAGCCAGGTGGTCAAGGTGGCCGAGGGCAGGGAGCCCCGGCTGATGGATGTCACCCTGCCCGGCTTTCCCATGCCTGAGGCGGACTACCTGGTCTCCCTGGAGTATGAGCCGCCGGTGGCAAAGGGCATGCGCCTTGGGGTGCTGCTGGACGATGCGGATGATGAGCCCGGCGTGCGGCTGGCCGGGGTGATGCCCGGTTCAGTGGCGCATACGGCCGGACTGCGGAAGGGCGAGCGGATTATCGGTTTTGACGGCGAGGTGGTCCTGGAAAATTTTGATATTATCTATGCCGTCAAGAATAAGCGGGAAGGCGACACGGCCAACCTGGTTGTGGCCGGTGACGATGGTGAGAGAACGGTGGAGGTCACCTTTGTGGCCAATAAGGACTCGCACCACGGCAAGTAGGGCCTTGGTGCCGGGGCAGGGTGGCTGCCCTCACCGCTTACAGCTTTCAATGGCCTCCACCTCCATGGTGAAGACGGCCCCCATGGCCTCTTCGATGGTGGTGGTGCGGTCGAACCAGAGGCGGAAGCAGTTGCTCTCCAACCCCCACTCTGCATAGGTCTGTTCCAGGTCGGCTCGGATGCGGGCCAGGAAGGGGGCCAGGGCCTCTTCGCTGTCGGCCTCGGAATAGATCATGAAGTCACAGTGCTTGCGAAAGAGGATGATCGAGCCCTGGTAGTTCTGGCGTTTTTCCCGGAACCTGATCACGGTCTCTTTGAGACGTTGGCCGATCTCGTCATGGACCTGGCTGGTGACGATGAAGCCGTATTTCTTCTGCATTTGGGTGATATTGCTGAAGTTGACCAACTGCAGCTCATAGCCCTTTGTGCCCGTTTCGCCCAGCAGTTTGAGGTCGTCTAAGACCAGCAGGTAGCGATAGTTGTAGAGTTCACTCAAGGTGTCGCGGAAAAAGCTGTCGCGCCGGAAGTTTTCGATCTCCTCCATGAAGCCGGCAGCCGGGTAGAGGTAGACCTTTTTGAGGTCCAGGGTGCCGCTGTGGACCAGGTGGGCCAGGGCCTCGGTGGCCTTGCGGTCGAGGCGGCCCTGCGCCACCTCATGCTCCACCACCCGCAGGGCATTTTTCTGGTTGAGGCCTTTTTTGTAAGGCCGTGAGGCGGTCAGGGCCTCAAAGACATCGGCCACCGAGGTGATGCGGCTGAGCAGGTCGATTTCGTCGCCCTGGAGAGCGTTGGGGTAGCCGCTGCCGTCCAGGCGTTCATGGTGGCGCAGGATGATGTTGGTGATGCAGTCATCATGCAGCCGTTTGGCAAAGAATTTGGCGCCGATGAGCGGGTGGTACTCCATGATCCGCCGGTCCTGGTCGTTGAACAGGCCGGGCTTGAGCAGGACATCGTCGGGAATGGCGCTTTTGCCGATATCGTGGACCAGGCCGGCCAGCTCCAGGATCTCCAGGTCCCTGGCCGCAAGCCCCATGAGACGGCCGATCTTGCTGGCGATACTGGCCACCCGGGTGGTGTGTTCGTAGGTGGGGTAGTCGCGGTTGGCCAGGACCTCGCTCATGATCTCAAAGAGATCCTTAATCAGCATATTCTTGTCGTAACTCAGCCTCTCTTCCACATTGCTCCCCTTTGGTTAATGCGTGCCCTTGTGACGCGCTTTCATGGCGTACATTTCGTCATCCGCCCTGTTGAGGAGCTGGTCCATGGAGATGCCGTCCACGGGATAGACGCTCATGCCGATGCTGAGCCGGATGGTGATGGCAAAGCGATAGCATTGGATCTCGGTGCTTATGTTGCCGATAATTTTTTCCCTTATGGTGGCTGCATCCTCCTTGGAGCTAACCTTGAAGATGCCGACAAACTCGTCGCCGCCAAAGCGGGCAATAATATCATCCTTGCGCAGGCTGCTCTGCAGTTCGGCCGCCACCCTCTTGAGAACGTGATCGCCCGCCTCGTGGCCGTATGTGTCGTTAATGGACTTGAAGCCGTCAAGATCAATAAAGGCCACCACGAACATGCCGCTCTGGCGACCGGCGTCCTTGAGGCGTTGCTGGAGGTGTTCGAGAAAAAGGGTGCGGTTGGCAAGCCCGGTGAGGGCATCATGACCGGCCACGTGCCGGAGTTTGTCCTGGAGGGCCTTGATTTCTGATATGTCACGGTTGCTGCCGCGGATGCCCAGGTTGGCTCCCCTGCTGGTGGTGACGGTACGGCAGATATGGTGGATCCACTTGGTCTGGCCGTCCCTGGTGCGGATTTCGAACTCCAGCGGTTCAACCCTGTTTTCCCGGCCCAGGGAGTGGCTGTGGTCCTGCCACTTCTGCCAGTCGCCGGGGACGATGATTTTTTTGAGGAGATCCTTGTCCTGGTAAAAGTCGGTCGGGCTATAGCCGGTGATACCTCGGCAGGATGGCGATACGTATTTATAGCTGCCGTCCGGGGCCTGCCAGTACTCCCAGTCATTGGCGAATTCCGAGATGACGTAGAGCCATTCCTCCTGCTTGAGGAAGGATTCTTCCAGCTCCTTGAGCCTGTCGATCATGGACTGCAGGGCGGCCATGGTTGCCTGAACGTCTTTTTTATGGGAGGTGAAGTCGGCCATTGGTTGGTTAGCGCGGCATATGCTGACGGGCCCACTGGACGATCTGGTCGGCGCCCATGGCGCCGGGCTGGCGGCTCACCTCGCGGCCCTTGTGGAAGAGAACCAGGGTGGGGATGGACTGGATGCCGAACTGGCCGGCCAGGGCCTGCTGCTGCTCGGTGTTGACCTTGGCAAGCCGGAAGTGGGGCTCGAGCTGAGATGCGGCCTGCTGGAAGGCGGGCGCCATCATCTTACAGGGACCGCACCAGGGGGCCCAGAAATCCACGAGCAGGGGGATATCGTTTTTGCTGATGTGGCGTTGGCAGAGGTGGCCGTCCAGTTCCAGGGGGGCGGCCTGAAACAGGGGTTGACTGCATTTGCCGCACTTGGGGCTGTCGGCCAGGCGACCGGCCGGAATTCGGTTAATGGTGGCACAGGAGGGGCAGACAAGGTGGATGGCATCGCTCATGGCAACATACTCCTTTGCAATGTTTTTTTGACACGAGTCACAAGGAAAAGTGTAGGGGCTTGGGGAGCGCCTGTCAAGGTTAAGGGAAAGGTTAAATTGTTGGGGCGCTTGGGCATGGAGCGGCACTGCCGGTCAGGCTATGCTGCTGGGGCATAAAAAAGCCCGGGAGTGTGGGCACTCCCGGGCTTTTGCGAACCAGTTGGCTTTTTGTTACCAGTTTTCGGCCAGCAGCTCGAAATGGTCGCGGGGATGGTCGCAGGCCGGGCAAGTCTCCGGGGCACCCTGGCCGTGATGGAGATAACCGCAGTTACGGCAGCGCCAGGTCTGTTTGTCGTCGCGTTTAAAGACACGGCCGGCCTCGATGTTTTCCTTGAGGGCCAGATAGCGCTTTTCATGCTGTTTTTCGGCCACGGCAATGGCCATGAAGATGTCGGCGATGTCGTCAAAGCCCTCGGCGCGAGCCGTCTTGGCAAACTCGGGATACATGACGGTGTGCTCGTGATTCTCACCACCGGCCGCCTCGGCCAGGTTCTCCACGGTGGTGCCGATGACGCCGGCAGGAAAGGCGCCGCTGATCTCCACCTCGCCGCCTTCAAGGAGCTTGAAGAGGCGTTTGGCATGCTCCTTCTCCTGGTCGGCGGTCTCGGTGAAGATGTCGGAGATCTGCACGTAGCCTTCCTTCTTGGCCTTGGAGGCGAAGTAGGTGTAGCGGTTGCGGGCCTGGGACTCGCCGGCAAAGGCGGTGAGGATGTTCTTTTCGGTCTGGGTTCCTTTCAGTGATGCCATGTCTCTTTTCCTTTCTGGTTAAAATTGACAAGAAATGTGTTGTAAAAGCAATATGCCAAAAAAATGGACCAAGTTATTTGTTGCTTCCTGATGAGGTTGTAATTTTATCGATTAATAATAATTATTTACGTCATGTCTGACAAACTAAAAATGGTTGGCCGCTCGCCTCTTGAAAAAAACCTGCCGGCGGTGATGGATCTGCCGGGGCTGGCTGAGGCGTACAGCCGTTGCCGGCTTCTGGCGCTTGCTCAGAAGCCGGCAACGGCAGGGCTTGCCAATCAGGCCAGGTCGAAACGGTCCAGGTTCATGACCTTGTCCCATACTGCTATAAAGTCGCGGACGAACTTGTCCTGGGAATCTTCACAGCCGTAAACCTCTGCCACGGCCCGCAGTTGCGAGTTGGAGCCAAAGATAAGGTCGACCCGGGTGGCGCTCCACTTGGCTTTACCAGTGGCACGATCACGCCCCTCGAACACGTCTGCGTCTTGCTCTGTGGGCTGCCAGGCGGTGTCCATGGCAAGCAGGTTGACGAAGAAGTCGTTGGTGAGGGTTTGCGGCCGCTGGGTGAAAACACCGTGCGGCGATTGGTCGTAATTGGCATCCAGGACGCGCATACCGCCGATCAGCACCGTCATCTCCGGGGCGGTCAGGGTCAGCAGTTGGGCCCGATCAACCAGCAGCTCTTCGGCCGTTACGGCGAATTTGGCCTTCTGGTAGTTGCGGAAACCGTCTGCCGCCGGTTCAAGGACAGCAAAGGCCTCGACGTCGGTCTGCTCCTGGGTGGCATCGGTACGACCCGGGGTGAAGGGCACGGTTAGGTCATAGCCCGCATTCTTGGCAGCCTGCTCGACAGCCGCGCAGCCTCCCAGAACAATAAGGTCGGCAAGCGATACCATCTTGCCGCCGAGCTTGGCATTGTTGAACTCCAGTTGGATGTCGGCAAGGGCTTGCAGCACCGCGGCAAGTTTCTCCGGCTCATTTACCTGCCAGTCCTTCTGGGGGGCAAGGCGGATGCGGGCGCCATTGGCACCGCCCCGTTTGTCGGAGCCCCGGAAGGTGGAGGCCGAGGCCCAGGCCGTGGCGACCAGTTGGCAGATAGACAGACCAGAGGCCAGGATCTTGGCCTTGAGATCGGCGATGTCCTGCTCGTCAATCAAGGGATGGGTGACCGGTGGCACCGGATCCTGCCAGAGAAGCTCTTCTTCCGGGACCTCCGGGCCAAGATAGCGGGAACGGGGGCCCATGTCGCGATGGGTCAGTTTGAACCAGGCCCGGGCAAAGGCATCGGCGAACTCCTCCGGGTTGTCCAGATAGCGTCGGGCAATGGGTCCGTAGATCGGGTCGAAGCGCAGCGACAGATCGGCGGTGGTCATCATGGGCCGGTTCTTCTTGGAGGGATCGTGGGCATCCTCCACCATGTCCTCGTCATCCACATCCTTGGCCAGCCACTGGTTGGCGCCGGCCGGGCTCTTGACCAGCTCCCACTCGTATTTGAACAACACCTTGAGGTAACCCATGTCCCAGGTGGTGGGGTTGGGCTTCCAGGCGCCCTCAATGCCGCTGCTGATCGTGTCACCGCCCTTGCCGGTGCCAAAGCTGCACTTCCAGCCCAGGCCCTGTTCTTCGATGGGGGCGGCTTCAGGCTCCGGCCCGACATGGCCAGCATCCCCGGCGCCATGGCATTTGCCAAAGGTGTGACCGCCGGCCACCAGGGCCACGGTCTCCTCGTCGTTCATGGCCATGCGGGCAAAGGTCTCGCGGACGTCGTGGCCCGAGGCCACCGGATCAGGGTTGCCGTCCGGTCCTTCGGGATTGACGTAGATCAGGCCCATCTGCACGGCAGCCAGCGGATTGTCAAGCTCACGATCACCGCTGTAGCGGCTCTTGGGCTTGTCACTGGTGGCCAGCCATTCCTCCTCTGCGCCCCAGTAGATGTCCTGTTCCGGTTCCCAGACGTCTTCGCGGCCGCCGGCAAAGCCGAAGGTCTTAAATCCCATGGACTCCAGGGCACAGTTGCCGGTGAGGATCATCAGGTCGGCCCAGGAGATCTTGTTGCCATATTTCTGCTTGATGGGCCAGAGCAGACGGCGTGCCTTGTCAAGGTTGACGTTGTCCGGCCAGCTATTTAAGGGGGCCAGGCGCTGAGAACCGGAACCGGCGCCGCCGCGGCCGTCACCCATGCGATAGGTGCCGGCGCTGTGCCAGGCCATGCGGATGAAGAGGCCGCCGTAATGGCCCCAGTCGGCCGGCCACCACTCCTGGGAATCGGTCATCAAGGCGTACAGATCCTTTTTGACGGCGGCCAGGTCGAGTTTCTTGAATTCTTCAGCATAGTTGAAATCTTCGCCCATGGGATTGGACTTGCAGGAGTGCTGGTGCAGGATGGCCAGGTTCAACTGGTTGGGCCACCACTCCTTGTTCGTGGTGCCACGGCCGGCTACCTGTGCGGCTGATTTGCCCGTTACCGGACACTTACTGTGGTCGCTCATCATGTTTCTCCTTTTGATTATTCGGTTATCCCTTGTCTTTAGAGCGGCAAGCCTTGGGCTGGTATCTGTCCACCAGCATGTTGCCGCCTCTCTTTGCGACAAGATCGTTTCTAGTAATAATTCTTATTGGTTTTGTAAAAAAAAGCGCTGGCCCGGTTACCGGGCACAGGCGGCACAGATACCTACCAGTACGATGTTTTTCCGGGTCACCTTGCCCCAGTCCGCCACCTGTGCCGGTAGATGCGTCTCGTCAAAGCCACTCCAGATAAAGTCGCTGATACTGCCGCATTTGCTGCACACGACATGGTGATGTCTGGCCATCTTCGCTTCAAAACGGGCCTGGCTTTCAAGGGTGGGCACCCGGCTGATCAGGCCATGTTTTTCAAAGGTGGCCAGGGTTCGATACACCGTATCCAGAGAGATGGTGGGCAGCCGTTTGCTGATTCGTTTATAGAGCATCTCCGCTGCCGGGTGATCCTCAGCCTGGGCCAGTTCCCTGTATATCTCCAGGCGTTGGTGGGTCACCTTAAGGTCCGCCTTGCGGCAGGCAGAGGTAAATTTTGTCATCATTCCGGTGAGGTTATGTTGGGAGCAGTTATTCATCTCATGGCATCAAGCTTGATATGATAATAATTATCTTTAGCATGATACGGGATTGCCGGTGTCCCTGTCAAATACATTTTTACGATATCAATTTTGTCCGGCGATGGTAAAGCTCAAGAGATGGCGGTAAGGGAAAAGGGGCGAGATTCCTTTTTCCAGAGAGAGGGACGAGAAAAGGGCAGGTGCAGCAACTGGCGGTTGCACCTGCCATCGCTGAGAGGTGCGGGCCGGCACCGGCAGGTGGACATGGTGGCGCTGGAAGGTTTTGCCGCGAGTGGAAAGGGTGGACCTGGGCTTGCTTTTCCCTGGTGTTTTGCCGGCCATGTTTTATGATGCCTGCATGAATCGCATGGCGAGAAAAGAGAGAAGGACGACCCATTACGGCTGGTATGTGGTGGCGGCAGGCACCTGCTGTGTTTTTGCCTGTCTGGGACTGGGCCGTTTTGCCCTGGGTATGCTGTTGCCGGCCATGGGGGAGGCCCTGCATCTCACCTATGGCCAGATGGGTTTTATCGGCACGGCTAATTTCAGCGGCTACCTGGTGGCAGTGCTTGTTTGCGGGCGGCTGTCAAAACGTTTCGGGGCTCGGCGGCTCATTGGTACGGCCCTGCTCATGGTGGGCGGGTCCATGCTGCTGGTCAGTCTGACGGCCGATTTTTACCTGATCAGCGCCCTCTATATTGTCACCGGCATGGGCAGCGCCCTTGCCAATGTGGCGATGATGGGCCTCATCTCGGTCTGGTTTGCCAGCAGGAAACGCGGCAAGGCCGCCGGCTTTGTCGTTATCGGCAGCGGTTTTGCCATAATTCTTTCCGGCAAGTTGGTGCCCTATCTCAACGGGCTGGGCAGCAATGGCTGGCGTCTGAGCTGGTGCGTATTGGGTGGCCTGGTATTGGCTGTTGCCTTGCTCTGTTATGGTGTGTTGCGTAATCGTCCCCAGGATATGGGCCTGCAGCCGGTGGGCAGTGTTGCCGATGATGTTGCCGAGTACCAGGCCGCCCTGACGCAGACCTCCCGGGTACGGCCTGGTGTTATCTACCACTGTGGCGCCATCTATTTTCTCTTTGGCTTTACCTATGTGATCTACGCCACCTTTATTGTCACCACCCTGGTGCAGGAGAGGGGGATGAGCGAGGCGGTTGCCGGTACTTTTTGGGCCTGGGTCGGTTTCCTGAGTCTCTTTTCCGGCCCGGTCTTCGGCACCATCTCCGACCGGCTGGGTCGCAAGGCCGCCCTGGTCACCGTTTTTATTATTCAGGCTCTCGCCTATCTTTTTATTACCGTGCAAACCGGCCCGATCTTTCTCTATCTCTCCATCTTTTGTTACGGTATTGTCGCCTGGAGTATTCCTTCGATAATGGCCGCCCTGGTGGGCGATTATGCCGGACCGCAACGGGCCGTCCATGTCTTTGCCTTTATCACCTTTATCTTCGGGCTGGGGCAGGTGTTGGGGCCCTTTGTGGCCGGTATTCTGGCGGAAAAGACGACCGGTTTTACCAGCAGCTACCTGCTGGCTTTTGCCCTGGCCATGGTGGCGGCCATCTTTTCCCTCTTTCTGCCGGCCGACAAAGGGGCATGACCTCGGTCGGCAGGGCAGGATCAAGTAGTTCAGGGACGAGAGAGATGCAAGAGAGAAGATGGCGGGCCCAAGGGACAAGGTTCAGGTGGTGCAGGGCGAGGAGAGAGGCGTCAGGGAAATCGGAAAAAAACGGGCAGGAACGCGAGCGAAGCGAGACTCCGAAAGAGCAATTATTCAAAATGGCCGGGAGAAGCTTGAGCCGGACGGCTTGTCCCTCTGAGGCAGGGGCGCGGTTGCCTGGGAGCCCAAAAACCGCTGGATGTCGTGGCGGCTTCTAGTCAGGCGGCCTTGTCTGCCGTGACAAATTCCTTAATCTGCTCAATCAGCCCGGCAAGTGTGTCGGGATCAAGGCCCAGGCCTTGCTCCCTGAGACGGTTCATCGCCTTTGAGGAGCTGAATTGCGCCAGACTGGGCACCTTTTCCTCAACCAGGCAGCTGTGGCCGGCTATTTTGGTCAAGGTGTTGGCCAGGAAGATGATGGAGGCGCCGGCGGTAAACTTTTTCTCATGCCAGGGTTGATGGTGGCACAAGACCTGTCTGGTCACCTGGTCGGGGAAATTCCAATGCTGGAGAAGCCTGCCGCCGATCTGCGCATGGCCCAGGCCGAGAATCTCCTCTTCCGCCTCGCTGAAGGAAGAGTTGTGCTGCATCACATAGGCGACAATCTCTTCAAATTCATCATGTAGGAACTGATCAATGATCACTTTGCCGATGTCGTGGATGAGACCGGAGAGAAAAAAGGTGCCGCTGTCACCCTGTTGAAAATGGTGGGCCAGAAGCAGGGCTGTGTAACTGCAGACCCGGGCGTGGCGCCAATACCTTTTGCGCAGCGCCGTTTCCCTGGCCTCGGTGCTGAAAAATTTCTCCACGGCAAAGGCGAGCAGCAGGGCGCGCACCTCGTCAAGGCCCAGCATCATGATGGCATGGTGGATATTGCCGATTGTATTCGAGGCCCCAAAGGCCGGCGAGTTGGCAACCTTGAGAATCTGACTGGTGAGGGCGATATCCTTTTCAATCAGATCTCCCACCTCAACAATGGCCACCTCCTCGGCATTCAGGGCCTTCATCACTGCTGCGCTGATTTCCGGCAGGGGCGGGATGGTGTCAATGGTGGTGATCAGTGTCGCAATATGTTTCTGACTCATGGATACCTACACTTTTTAATGCAACTTTTTAAGTTAAGAAAATTATTTGATATTAAACAAGTTAAAAGCCCCTGGCGGACATCTGATACAGCGAGAAATCAGGATTCAGAACGGCAGAAAAGCGTACAATCAGTTGGTCCGACTTTCAGCCCCTGAATTACGTAATGATGGGAAAAGGGGCACTTTGTTACTGTCAATTTTCGTAATAGCCAGGAGGCGTTGTCGGGAAAGATCTGGAGTGGAGCAGCCCATTGGCAAAAAAAAAAAAAACAGCTTTACTATCAATACAAATATTTGCGCTGTTCTGCAATGAGATGGCGCAATAATTGGCCGCCGGGGAGGCCGGACAAGAGGTGACAGGTGGCCGCCGCTACGAAACAGAGCGGCAAAACCATGCTGACCCTTTTGCCTTTTCTCTGGTATGATGAGGCCATCTTGAATAATTGCTCTTTCGGAGTCTCGCTTCGCTGGCGTACCTGCTCGATTTTTTCGGCGCTACCAAAATAAAATATCTAATTATTCAAGATACCCATTAGTGTTTGCACTGTGCCGGACAGCGACGTGTTGCTAAGGGCTCTTCTTTACGGGCAGTGTCACAGTGGAGGGATATACACTCTTTATGTCTGCGTACACTGGATTCATCGGTCTTGGTCTCATGGGTGCCCGGATGGCCGCCAATATGATTGGCAGCGGCCGGGCGCTGTTACTCTATAACCGCACCAGGGCCCGGGCCGAGCTGCTGGCTGCCGGCAACGCCGCGGTTGCCGAGACCCCGGCCGAGGTTGGCGAACGCACGGACCATGTCTTTTTGATGCTCACCGGCCCGGCCGCCATTGACGCGGTGCTCTGGGGAGAGCAGGGCCTGCTGGCCGGCCATTGCCGGTGTCGAATTGTCGTTAATATGAGTACGGTGCCGCCCGCCTATAACCGGCAGCTGGCCGAAAAACTCAAGGAGAGAGGCATTATCCTGGTGGAAGCGCTGGTGTCCGGCTCCACCGAAGCGGCGGCAGCCGGCTCCCTGGTTCTCCTGGCCGGCGGCGACGAGGAGGCGTTGCAGCAGGTGAAACCGGCCCTGGCGAGCATGGGCAGCAAGATTATGATCTGCGGCGGGCTGGGCCGGGCCAGCAGCATGAAGATGGTCATCAACCTGCTGCTGGCCATCTTTACCGGAGCGTTGGGCGAGGCCGTCACCCTTGGCGAAAAATGTGGTTTCAGTGCCGCCGAGGTGGTTGATACCATTTTTGCCGGGCCCATTGATTGGGGATTTTTCGAAGCCAAGGCTGCCATGCTCAGGGAAGATGCCTTCCCGGCCGGCTTTCCGATCAAGCATATGTGTAAAGACCTGGGCTTTCTCAGGCAGACAGGCGACGAGGTTGAGGCTCGCCTGCCGTTGGCGCAGGCGGTTGCGACGCTCTATGAAGAGGCCATGGCAGAGGGTCTGTCAGAGCTTGATTTTGCTGCGGTTAAAAAGATTTTTCACCAGTGATTTTCTGATAGATGGATAACCTTTTTTCAGGAGGGACGGGATGTACGATTTCGAATTTCATAATCCCACCAAGATTATTTTCGGGCGCGATAAGGAACTGCTCATGGGTGATGTTCTCAAGGGCGACGCCATCACCAAGGTGCTGCTGCTCTATGGCAGCCAATCGGTCAAGAGGTCCGGCCTGCTGGACCGCGTCAAGGATGTTCTGAGCCGGGCCGGCGTCGGCTTTATCGAATTCGGCGGGGTGGTCTCCAATCCGGTCCTTTCCCATACCAGGCAAGGTGTTGCTCTGGCCAAGAGCGAGGCGGTGGAGGCCATCCTCGCTGTGGGCGGCGGGTCGGTGCTTGATGAGGGCAAGGCCATTGCCGTGGGCGCCCTGGCCGATGTTGATGTCTGGGACTTTTTTGTGGGCAAGGAGGTGAGCAGGGCCCTGCCCGTCTATACCATTCTCACCCTGGCGGCCACGGCCAGCGAGATGAACGGCAATAGCGTCGTGACCAACGAAGAGACCAAGCAGAAGTATAATATCACCTCACCCCATGTCTATCCCCGCGTCTCCATCCTCAATCCGCAGCTGACCTGCAGTGTGCCGGCCGATTATTCCACCTATGGGGCGGTGGATGTCATTGCCCATGTCATTGAGGCCTACTTCACCAAAAAACCGGGGACTCGCCTGCAGGATCGGCTGGTGGAGGCGATTGTCAAGACGGTGATCGACAGCCACAACATCATCAGGCAGGAGCCGGATAATTACCAGGCCCGGGCCGAGTTTATGTGGACCGCCACCCTGGGGTTAAACGGCCTGACCCCCAGCGGTGTGGGCCAATCATCCTTCCCCAACCACATGATCGAACACTCCCTCAGCGCCATCTATAATATTGCCCATGGCGCCGGCCTGGCCATTGTCATGCCGGCCTGGATGCGCTGGTACAGCGACCGGAACCCGGCCCAGTTCGAGCGCTTTGCCAGAAAGATTTTCGGGGTGGAGGGGGCCGAGGCCGGTATTGTCGCCCTGGAGACGTGGTTCCGCGACATCGGCGCCCCCATCCGCCTGCAGGACGCCGAGATCCCGGCCGCCGATATCGACGAGATAGCCGCCAATGCAGCCCAGCTCGCCAAGCTCTGGGGTATTGATGACCTCTATGACCAGGCGGCCATTGCCGAAATATTGCAGCTTGCCGTCTAGTGGGGCAACTTAGACCTGGCGTAATATCAGGCGATTTCATCGCCAAGACGACACGGGTGACAGCCGCTAAAAGGTGATCACCTCATAGCCCTGATCCAGATAGTGCCCCATGCTGGGATGGTTGCTCATGTCGCCCAGCAGGGGCAGACCTTCGGCCTTGGCCGTGTCTGCGGCGCCCAGTTTGCTGGCGCAGGCCAGGCAGACCGCGGCAATAAGGTCAAGCTCCCTGGCCTTGCGGTAAAGGGGATTGAGGATGTGACCCTCTTTGGCCATGGTGGCGATCAGGGTGACGGCCTCGCCCTCTATGACGATCTTGCCTTCTCTGCCGCGGCTATGCAGGTCAAGGGCGTTCAAGAGGACATGGATGAAGCACATGGCATTGCCCCGAAAGGCAAAGAGTACGGTTTTTCTGCGGTTCTCCGGCATGACTGATCTCCAAGGTGCCTTTCGGTTGGAAAGGAGTGCGGGTGGTTAAGCCGCCCTTGTCGGCAGGTGCTGTGCCGGGCGGCGTCCTGTTGTGGGCCTGCTTTTTGAGAATTTTATCTCAATGTTTCGACTTTGTTAATATTCCGAAATTTCGTCTTTTTTGCGACCTTTCTCCTTTGCTTGCACGGTGGACTGGCTGAGGTGTAAGGCGCAGGAGACTCAGAAAATCTCCCTGAGCGAGACTTTTTTACTCCTCTCCCCTTACCCTTCGCCGGCAAGAAAAAACCTCACATCTGCCCGATATGTGAGGTTTTTTCTTTTCGATCTTTTTCAAATTCGAACAGGTACGTGAGCCGGCGAGACTCAGAAGTATCTACTAGTTCAAGATATCAACTACTTAAATGCCTGCTCGGTCTTCCACTCCTGCCAGACTTTGCCCACCAGGTTGATGCCGGGGGTGAGGGTGGCCTTACCGGGCAGCCAGCCGGACGGCGTGGCTTCGGCGCCCTTGCTGGCGCGCACCAGTTGGAAGGCCTGAAGCTGGCGCAGGCTTTCATTGACGTTACGGCCCACCGGCGGCGTCAGAACCTCGTAGCCCTGCAGGACGCCGTCCGGGTCAATAATGAAGCGGCCCCTCGTCTCGACGCCGGCTTCCGGGTCGTAGACGCCGTAGGCCGTGCCCACCTTGCCGCCCGCGTCAGAGAGCATGGGAAAAGGCACGCCGCCCTCCACCATCTTGGCAAGTTCGTCATCATTCCACATTTTGTGGACAAACATGCTGTCAATGCTCATGGAAAGTACCTGGGCGTCCAGTTTCTGAAACTCGGCATATTTTTCAGCGACCGCTGAAATTTCCGTGGCTCAGACAAAGGTAAAATCGCCCGGATAAAAGCAGAGCACCACCCATTTGCCCAGGTAGTCGGAGAGTTTTACAGTGGTGAATTCATTGTTGTGATATGCTGGTGCCGTGAAGTCTGGCACCTTTTGACCGACCATTAACATTTTTCGTGTCTCCCGTGGTTCTTGTGAATCTTTTTGCTCTGGCGATCCCTCTGTCTCTTCTCCGACAAGCCCGCCTGTCGGGCGGGCGCAGCCCGCGTTGCCTTCTGTGGTCATAAAGTTCTCCTCCGGTAAAGGGTGTGCTCCTTGCAATTTTTTTACAGTTCGTTTTAAAAAATAGTACGTAGGATATCTTGTGCTGGGACAGCCAAGGCTTCCCCGCCGGTGCCGGGTGATGTGGAGACCGCCCTGTGACAGGTGTAGAGCAGGCTATTACGAAAAGATCAGGCGGCACGGCAGGGACCACAGCCCCGCCTTGAACCTTCCATCTTAAGCTTTCCTTCTGTTTTCTGACTCCCGACTCCTGAATTCTCGCAGCAGCATATGCCTGAAACGGCTCTTAATTCTTTTAATATCGAATAGTTATTTCAACTCGGAAAATTTCATTGCAAGGAGAGGGCCTGCCACTGCCTGTCTTGCGAGGCAGCCACCTCTTTGTTGACCAGCCTGCCGTCATAGACGTTGATGCCGCGTTGTAGGGCGCTATCCTGCCGGGCCGCTGTCGACAGACCCTTTTCGGCCATGGCCAGACAGTAGGGCAGGGTGGCATTGGTCAGGGCAAAGGTGGAGGTCCGGGGCACGGCGCCCGGCATATTGGCCACACAGTAGTGAATGATGCCGTCCACCTCAAAGACGGGGTTGGCGTGATAGGTGGGCTGCGAGGTTTCCAGGCAGCCGCCCTGGTCAATGGCCACATCAACGATCACCGAACCTTTCTGCATCAGGCCGAGCATCTTTCGACTCACCAGTTGCGGGGCGCGGCTGCCTGGCGCATAGATGGCGGTGACCAGCAGGTCTGTCCTAGTCAGTTCTTCCTCTATATTGTGCTGGTTCAGGGGGAGGGTCATGAGGCGGCCCTGGTAGTGGCGGTCAAGCTCGGCCAGGCGCCGCAGGTTGCGGGCCACGATGGTGGTTTGGGCGCCAAGTCCCATGGCCATGCGGGCGGCGTTTTCCGCCACGGTGCCGCTGCCCAGGATGGTGACATGGCCGGCCGTTACGCCGGGGACCCCGGCCAGCAGCACACCCCGGCCGCCCGCCTCCCTTTCAAGAAAGCGGGCGCCGGCCTGAATGGCCATGCGCCCGGCCACCTGACTCATGGGGGTCAGTAGCGGCAGAAAGCCGTTTTCGAGCTGCACGGTTTCATAGGCCACCGCCCTCACCTTGCTCGCAAGCAGGCTGCTGGTCAAGGCGGTGGCTGGTGCCAGGTGAAGATAGGCAAAGAGAATCTGACCGGCCCGCAGGAGTGGTAACTCGGCGGCCAGCGGTTCCTTGACCTTCATGACCAGTTGCGCCTCACCGTAAAGGGTTTGCGGCTCCGACACCAGGCGGGCGCCGGCTTCCACATAGGCGCTGTCGGCAATACCACTGCCGAGCCCCGCCCCCTGTTCGATAAGGACCCGATGGCCTGCCTGGCTGAGGGCCTTGACCCCGGCGGGGACGATTGCCACTCGGAATTCCTGGTCCTTGATCTCTCTGGGTACGCCGATAATCATTCCGATCTCCCCCTCTGCCGGTGTTTACGGATCTCTGCCAAAAAGTTTATCGCAAAGGGGCGCACCGGCACAAATGATTTCCGGGACGTGCGCCGGTTCTTATTTTGCGGTGTGGCGGCTGGCAGGGGTCAGGTGGTGAGGATACGGTAGATGTCGGGCAGACGGCGCGGCAGCTTCTTGACATCGTCGAGAAAGAGGTAGTTGACCTCCCCGAAGAGGTGGGAGATGTAGTCGTGGGCCGTATGGTCAACGGTGATGCAGAAGGGGTGAATGCCCAGGAGTTTGGCCTCAATCAGGGCGTGGCGACTGTCCTCGATGGCGTATTCCCCCTTGTAGTCGTCGTAATCCTCGGGTTTGCCGTCGGTGAGGATGATGAGCAGCCGCACCCTGGCCTCCACCCCTGCCAGCAGTTTGCTGAAGTGGCGAATGGGCGGGCCCATGCGGGTATAGTCCTTGGGGCTGAGCGCGGCGATGCGGCCCTGCACCGTGGTGCCATAAGGTTCACTCATCTCCTTGACCCGAAAGACCTCGCTGCGGGTGCGCCGCATGCCGGAAAAACCGTAGATGGCGTAGCGGTCGCCCAGACTCTCCATGGCCTCGGCCATCACCAGCAGCGATTCCTTGATGGTCTTGCCCACCCAGCCCTCGGTGGAGGAGGACATGTCCACCAGAAAGAGGGCGGCGATATCGCGTTCATCGCGAAGCTGGCGAATAAAGAGGCGTTCCGAGGCGGGCAGGCCGGCCCGCTGGTCGGCCACCGCCTCGGTGAGGGCATCAAGGTCAATGTCGTCGCCGTCGCGCTGGCGGCCGATGAAGCGGTGGTGGCTGCGCATCTGCTCAAACTGCCTTTTGAGCTGCTTGATAACGCCGCGATGCTCGGTCAGTGTCGTGCTGATAAAGGTGCCGCCGCTGGGCTGGATATCCTTTTCCAGGAGGTGGCACCAGTTGTGGCGAAAGCCCTGGCGCCGGAAATCCCACTCATCGTAAAGATTGGTGCCGGTAAGCGGCGTCCCTTCCTGCGGGCTGGTGGAGAGCCCTGGTTCGTAGCTGCGACCAGCCGCCATCTTGGCGGCGCTGTCCAGGTAGAGCTGGGGCAGGTGACCCAGGTCATCCATGATCTCCCGGCCCAGCTCCTGCAGCCGGCTGTCGAGCTCAATGGACTCATCGTCAAGGCGTACGTGGCGCACCGGGTGCTCCGCGCTTTGGTCCCGGTCGCGGCTTTCCTCCTGGTCGCCGGGCAGGCGCAGGCTGAGGTTGGCGCCGCTGTCAGGCTGCTGGGGCTGGTCCGGACCCGTCTCCGGACCGGCATCGTCCTCCCTGCTGGTGGCAACGGCCGGCAGGATACGGATGGACAGGGCCTCAATGAACTGCTGCTCCACCTCCTGGCGCCGCGCCTGGCGCCGTTTGTGGGCCCGCTCAACAGTAAGGCTGCCCTGGAAATCCGGAGCCGGGGCCAGGGGGCTGGTCTTGGCGGCGGCCTGGTAGATGGCGGCCGTATCAAGAAAGATCCCCTGGTCATCATCCTGCCTACGCTGCGGTTGGCAGTGGCGGCTAATACTGCCTGCCGGAAGGTGGAGGGGCTGACCGGCTCCGAGCTGCTCCAGCAGTTCCGCGTACTCGGCCGCCAGAAAGGCAGTGCCCGCAGGCGGGGAGTTGCGGGCCATAAGCTGAAAATAGGGGCGGCTGTCGCTCATCAGGCCGGGAAGCCGTTGTTGCAGAAAGGCGAGGGCACGCACGGTATGGAGAAAGTGGTAGATGGCCATGGCCAGCTCCGGCCGAGCAAAGGGCTGGAAGAATCTGTCCAGGAACACCTCCGAGTCCGTGTCTGCCTGCCAGGCCGGGCCCAGTTTGGCAAACAGTCCCCTTTCGTCCTTCACCTCATGGCAGTAGAGATTGCCGCGGACAAAGGCCCACTGCAACGAGGCAAGCAGTTTATAGATGAGAAAATTGTCCTGGTCATTACTGAAGACGGCAAGGCTGCGGGGCAGGAAGATCGTTACCGTATCGGTGCCGGGCTGCGTGGCCCGCTCCAGGTCAAAGGGCCGGCCCGCCACGCCGCGCAGGTAGAGGCCAAGACGGCCCTTGATGGCGGAAAGCAGCAGGCCGGTCTCGCCCCTTAGTTTGCAGACGAAATGGCTGTCGAGGTCGGCCATGAAACGCCTGGCCTCCTTGAGGCCCTGGGATTCGTACCGATCAAGGATGCCGCGCACCCAGGCGGCCAGCTGGTCGGCCGCCAAACACTCCAGGGCCGGCTGCACCGCCTCGAGAAAGGCCAGGCAGAGGGAGTGGCTCACCGGCCAGATCACCGAGATCTGGTGGAGGACCAACTCCTGATGGCGGCTGTCAAGTTCGTTCAGACAGTCAAGCAGCTCCTCCAGCTCCCAACTGTTGAGCTCAGCCTCCGGGATGATGGCGGCTAATTGCCCGGCCATATGCTCCTGCGTGGTACTGGTCATGGTAGGTTGTTGTACCCCATACATGGCAGCCTGCTTCTGCCATGTTGGTTAGTAGAGGGAACTGATCATCTCATCAACGGCTGCCACCAGCTCATGGTCGTCGCTTAAGGTCTCGCTGATCGTCACCTTGCAGGCCTGGCGGGGCGGGATGCCGCTTGCCATCAGGGTGCCGGCATGGATGAGCAGCCTGGTGCTGGCGCCTTCGGGCAGGCCGGCATCCTCCAGGCCGCGGGTCATCTCAGCCAGCCGCACCAACCGCTCGGCCTCCTCAGCGCTTACCCCGGCCTCGTGACTGACGATCTCCGCCTCGATATCAGGGGCCGGATAGCCAAGCTCCAGGGCGATAAAACGCTGGCGGGTGGAGGGCTTGAGATCCTTGATCACCGACTGGTAGCCGGGGTTGTAAGACAGGGCCAGCATGAATTCGTCCGGGGCGCTTAATATCTCGCCCTTCTTTTCAATGGGCAGCTCGCGGCGGTCGTCTGCCAGGGGATGGATGACCACGGTGGTGTCCTTCCTGGCCTCGACAATCTCGTCCAGATAGCAGATACCGCCGTGCCGTACGGCCAGGGTCAGGGGGCCGTCCAGCCACACTGTCTCGCCGCCGCGAATCAGGTAGCGGCCCACCAGGTCGCTGGTGGAAAGGTCGTCGTGGCAGGAGACCGTCACCAGCGGCCGCCCCAGTTTCCAGGCCAGGTACTGCATGAACCTGCTCTTGCCGCTGCCGGTGGGTCCTTTGAGCAGCAACGGGATCTTGTGCTGAAAGGCGGCCAGGGCAATGGTCAGCTCGTTGCCCTGCTCCCGGTAATAGGGCTCCGTGGTAATAAAATGCTCTTCGATTTTCTGGCTGGACATGGTTCCTGACCCTGAGTGTCTGGTGGTTTTTCAGACCGTCTCTCTACGAATCGAGTCTTTTTTCTCAAGCGCTTTATTCCGCAGCAGACGATTTTTGGTCGACAAATTAGTAATTATTCTTATAAGCTAGTGTCGAATGGTTGAGAGTCAAGCCGTTTTCTGTGAAAATGGCGGCTCACCTGCTGGTGCGGCCAACCGGGAGGGATACATTTCAGGAGATGATGATACGTTATCCTCAATAATTGCTATTTCGTGCCTGTCCGGAAATGGCCCTCTCGGAGTCTCGTAAACTCGTTTGCCGGCCCGATCTCGGCGTCATGCTCAAAAAATAATGCTCGGAGTAAGCGAAACGAAGGGGAGACGCCGATATCGCATATATGCCTGCACCCCAAAGGTACCCGGAGTGTCGCAGGCTCCCTTACCTCTTGCAGGGCGCGCTTATTTTTCTCGCAGATCCTTGATTTCGAACAGGTAAGCGAGCCAGCGAGACTCCGCAATATCTAATTATTCAAGATATCCATAAGTTGGTATATACTGAGAACAGATGGCGAGGAGGAACATTATTTTTGCGTCTTGCCGAGACGTATCAACAAATTATTTTTGAAATCACGGGTGTTGCTTGATGAGTAGAATGATATCCCCCCTGCTGGTTGGCTTGCTGCTTATGATGCTCAGTGGTTGTGGCGTCTCCCTGCTGCCCACCACCAAGGATGAGGTGCGTTCGCCCTGGAATTCCTTTGCAGAGGCCAAGAGCGCCTTTGACAGGGTCGTTGTGGAGGAGGCGGATATGCGGAAATTGCAGGATCTGGGGTTTGATCCCTTTTTCGCACCGCCAACATGGAGATCCTCACCTATCTCGACATTATGGGGCGCTTCATGCCCAATCCCGCCATAAAAAAGGAGGAGCTTGACCCGAGTATTCGCAGGTGTATCGAGGCCCGCCATGATTGCCATGCCTATGAGATGAGGGTGGAGGTCTTTAACTCGGAACGGCGCGGCAATGTCTTTCTCGACCTTTTCGGTTTTAAGCGTAAGACCTACCGGAGCGGTTGGTATTTCCAATCTCTCTTTGTGGTCAATGATGGTTGTGTGGTCTATAAGCTGTGGGGCGGCAAGCCCAATGTCAATGAGACCTCGCTTCAGAAGAAACCCCTGGGGCCCCTGCAGGACGCCGGACCAGCCGTGGTGGGCGCGGCCAAGGCTGTGTTTTAGATGGCCGTGGCGTTGCGCAGACCGGCAGCGCTCCTGGCTCTCCTGCTGGTTGCCCTGTTCAGCTCTGGTGCTGCAGATCGCTGTCACGCCCTGGAAGCGCTACCCTTTCAGGTGGGTGAAAAAATCACCTATCAGCTGAAATGGGGGGTGATTCCAGCCGGCCGGGTGGTGCTCGAGGTGCTGCCCCTTACCAGTATCAATGGTCTGCCGGCCCGTCACTTTCGCATGACCATCCGTAGTAATGGTTTCATTGACACCGTTTATAAGGTGCGCAGCTCCTTTGACGGGTTTACGGATCTCAGACTGAATCATTCCCTCCGGTATCGTAAAAAACAAAGGGAGGGCTCTTCCAGGCGACATATTGTGGTCCATTTTGATCCCGAACAACAGACGAGTCAGTACCATAATCAAAAAAAGAGACCGCGGGCCCCCCTTGCCGTGCCGCCGGGCTGTTTTGACCCCTTTTCCGTGATCTATTTTTGCCGTCTGTTTGATCCGGCCGCTTACGAGTTTTTGGAACGGCCGGTATCGGACGGCAAGAAATGGAAGATGGGCCGGGTGACAAACAGGGGCAGAGAGACGCTGCTCATTTACGATAAAGAGTATGACACCTTTCTGCTGGAGCCCGACATTAAAGACTTAAGCGGTGTCTTTAAAAAGAGCAGGGACGCCAATCTCTTCATCTGGATGAGCGCTGACCGGCGCCGCATCCCCGTCAAGGTCCAGAGCAAGGTTATTGTCGGCAGCTTCACGGCGGAGATGATCCGCTATGAGGCGCCCTGAGGCCTGCCCCTTGTCGTCGATCACTCGGCGTCGGGGATGATCACGGTAAAGGTGGAGCCTTTGCCCGGTCGGCTGATCACATCGATGCGGCCCTTGTGTTGTCGGATAATATCGTGGGCGATACTGAGGCCGAGACCGGTGCCCTTGCCCGCCTCTTTGGTGGTGTAAAAGGGTTCAAAGAGCTGGCTCAGATTCTGCGGGGCAATGCCTTGACCGGTGTCGGAAATAGCCACGTGGATTTCCTTATCCTCCTGCCAGGTTTGAATGGTGATTTCACCCTTTGTGTCAATGGCCTGGACGGCATTGATCAACAGGTTCATGAAGACCTGGTTGAGCTGCTGCGGATAACACTTTACCGATGGCAGCCGGCCATACTCCTTGATGATCGTCGCCTTGTACTTGAGCTCGTTCCAGATGACCTTGAGGGTCTTTTCCAGACATTCGTTAATGTCGGCCCGCACAAAGGTCTGTTCTTCGGCCCGGGAGAAGCTTTTCAGGTTCTGGACGATTTCCCGAACCCTTTCCGTGCCCTCCAGGGATTCGTTGATCAGATCGCGGATGTCCGTAAAAATAAAATCGATTTTCAGTTTCTTGCGCAGTTGCCGCAGTTCTTCGCTTGATTGGCCTGAATCTGCGGCGGCAAGGTACGTTGTGATTTTGCCTATATATTTGTGCAGGGTCGATAGGTTGCTTGAAATGAAACCAACCGGGTTGTTTATCTCATGGGCCACACCGGCGGCCAGCTGGCCCACTGAGGCCAGTTTTTCCTGCTGAAAGACAAAGGCGCGCATTTGCTCTTTTTCCTGCCTTGCCCTGTGCCATTTAATCAGGTGGCCCAGGCGCTCGGCAATGGCATTGAGCAGTTCACGTTCCTCCTTGAGAAAGGGGCCTTCGTCAAGGGATGGTTTTTCCTCCAGGAGATAGACCTCCACCGAGCCGAGCCTGGTTTCACTGCTGGTTATCTCCCGGCTCAGGAGCCAGGCTGTTTCGGCAAAGGGGGTGCTCTGATATGTCGAGCCGTTGATTTTGATGCGGGCGCAGGTGATCTCCGGATAGTGCCAGGCTGCCGGGATCAGGTCTGCCGTGCCTTGGGCGATTTTGTCGATATCATCCTTGTTTTTCTCCACGAGTTTGGAGATGCCATAGAGGCAATGGAGCTCGTTGATCCGTTGTTTGAGATTCGTGGTTGTCGCCGCCAGTTGCTGTACCGTGCCGGCAAAGAAACGGGAGAAGAACCAGGTGAGCAGCAGGGCGACCACCGTCATGAAGCCGGCAAAGAACCACATCCGTCTGGCAAAGGTGGTGATGGGCGCAAAAGAGGTCTTGGTGTCGACCTCCATGATAAGCAGCCAGCCCAGGCCTTTATAGCTTTGGTACCCTGAAGAGTTGGCATAGGCCACCAGATTTTTCTGGTCCATCTTTGTGTCGGCCTCCGCCGTGAAGAACGCGGCCCTTATCTCCGGCTTCATGTCACGTAGCAGGGCATGGGAGGAGAGATCGTCATTGCTGTTGTAGTCTGGCCTGCAGGCATAAATGACCCGGTGATCAGAGGTCAACAGCGTTACATGAAGCTGATCGCAATGTCTGCCGCCCTTTGGGTCGGCGTGTTGCTCGACAACCTCATGCAGCAGGGGTTCTATGGTTTCCAGATTGAGCACCGCCTTGAAGAGACCGGCAACCTGTTGATCTTCGTCATAGATCTTGACGACTATGTCACAGATGTAGATCCGGCGCTGCTCGTCGTAGACCATGTTGCCGAGCCAAAAGTCCTGGCCCGGCATGGCCTTTTGATACCATGCCGTGTCGGTGAGCAGATAGTCGTCGGTTCTCTTGGTGGCGGCGACCAGGGCGCCATAGCTGTTGGTGACAAGCAGTTCAGGATAGAGGGGCTGGCGCAACCAGTCATGCTGGTAGAATTCCTTTTTTTCGCGAAGCTCTTCGGCAAGCGGCGACTGCAGGACATCGTCTATCAGGGGGGAGGTTGATTCAGCCGGTGCGGCCCGCCAGGCCTGCTGCCGGCGTTTGAGCCAGGCCCGGCGTTCGGCCGGGGTCATTTCCGCCAGAACCTGATTGGATCGGTTCACGGTGTCGCGAAGCAGCACGTCCCTGCCGTAGCTGATAATGGTTTCGAGTCTGTAGTAGATTTCCCTGTCAATATTGCTGAGAAGCTGTTCGGCCTGCAAGGCGTGATCCTCGCCGATGGCCGTCCGTAACGATCTCTTGCTCATTTCAATGGAGAGGAGGCTGCCGGCAACCAGGAGGGCGATGATGGTCGTAAAGGCTGCCAGTAGTTTGAGCTCTATCTTCATGGGAGACACCTTGCGCCGTCAAAAGATTTGATTCCGGGCCTCTATTTTATTTCTCGCACCGCCACGGCGCATTGTTCGGAAAAGAGTTTGCGGATTTTCCGGATACGTTTGCGGTTGACGCCAAAATCGGAACGGCCCAGTCGTGAAGCGGAACGAACCTCGATCTTCCCCTCTTGCGGTTTGAGAAGAAACTCGACATCGTCAACAAAGCGAAAGATGGCCGAGGTGAACTCCACATGCATATAGGTGCCGGTCTGGCTGATGATCTCGGTACGTGGCATATCCTTGATAATGGCGGCCAGAACCTGCCAGGCGTTGGTGCTGGTACCGGCAAAATAAAAGGCCTGGGTTGCGTGTTTTTCTTCAGCGCTCAGGGAGCTGATACAGTTTGGCGTGGGCGGACAGGGCTGTAATTGCCCCTTGACAATGCCAAGTTTCGGTTGCTTGCCGGAACAGCCTGTTGCCAGGATGGCCAAGCAGAGTGTCACGATGATTTTCTTCATAACTATCCAATTTTTTAATGGAAAAAAGAGAGGCGGTTTGTCGGAAAACGGTACAGGCACTACAGGCCCTTGGTGCGTTTCAGCTGTAGTCTGATAGTTTGCCGGCCCCCCTGTTGCAGAGCCAGAGCGCGGAAAGCCAGGCGGCCAGCAGGCTGGTTGCTGCCCAGGCGATCAGGCCGGCAAGGGGCCTGAGGCCGATAACGCCGCTATGCAGCCATGATCGGGTCAGGTGGTACATGGGCCAGCTGCCTGCTCCGATTATTATCACCACAATGGCCATGGCCGTAAATAAAAAAAGGATGGCCCCCACTCCTCCCACGGCCGCAGCCCGGTTTTCGGCGTTAAAGTCGCCGTACAGGGCGCCGAAGCCGACGGCCAGGGCGACAATCCACCAGGTCAGCAGCTGTGAGCAGAACAGCGAAAACCACCACATGGGTCCCCGCACCTGCAGAAGGTGGTCGGAAATCACCACAAGCAGCAGGGCAAAGAGACTGAAGGGCACGATATAGATAAAAAATTTGGCCCGCAAGAAGGAGCGTGCCGCCAGGGGGGCTGCCGCGATAATATAAAAGGCCGCCCCTTCTCCGGCAATGGAGGGATAGATGAAGCGGGCGGCCAGGGAGCTCACCATGAAGGCGACCAGGCCGATATTGAGAAAGGCGATGATGTTGGTAATGTACTCGCTGGGCACCGGGGCCCGATCCACCGGCAGCACCGTGAAGTTGTAGAGATAGACAACAATCAGGGCACCGATCATGAAGAGTTGCGACCACTCCGTGGAGTCACGCAGAAAGGTTTTGCTCTCCTTGATACAGAGCCAGCGCCAGACCCCGGGCCGATAGGCATCCGTCCTGGAAAAACGGCGATGGCCGCCGAAGGATTCCTGGCTCTTGGAAAAACCGCTGAAGAACCAACGCTCCATGGCCCATTCGCCGAAAATGTAGAGGGCCGCCGGTGTTGTCAGCACCAGGGCCACGAGGAGCCAATCAATCTGGCGGTCCATAAGATAACCGGTCAGGAGAGTGGCGGCCCAGGCCGGCGGCATGGTGGAGGAGGTGGGCCGGGAGATGGCGGCGAGATAGTCAATAAATTGGCTGAAGCGTTCCGGGTCAACCAGCAGTTACGGTTGCAGCATGCGAAAGATCAGATAGATGAATATGCCGAAACAAAGCGACAGATAGACAACAATGTCCTTGGTGCGACGGGCCGGAAAGAGGTTGACCAGCGCCACGGTCAGGAGCATGCCGATGCCGGTGGCGCTAAGGGGGATGGCCACGGCGCAGAAGAGCAGCAGGGGCCAGAACCAGGGTCCGGCCGCAAAGACCCGACCATAGGCCCCGAAAACCGGGATGGAAAAGGCCATCATCATCCACGATGTGTAGACGGTGGTGGTCACATAGCGCATGAAGTAGAGGTCAGTCGGCGCCACCGGTGCCGCAAAGACGATCTCGTTGTCCTGCGAGAGATAGAGGGCGGATACGGCGGAGACCATGCAGGAGAAAATGAGCATGGCAAAGAGCATGAGCCAAGCCATCTGCAGGAGCTTGAGGCTGAGGATAATGCCCAGTTCATTTTGGGCGTGAAAATAGCCGATGGTCCGGACGCTGATCAGATAGAGGGCCAGACAGATGAGCAGGCCCACCAGGAGCAGACCGATACTCCTGAGCGGCAGGCTGCCGCCGGGAAAGAAACGGTTGCGGGTCCCGAGCCGAAAGGGGAGAAGCAGGGCGCCTTTCATGGCTCCTCCCGGCGCAGGGCCCGAATCACCTCTTGCAGCTCATAGGTGCCGGTGAGTTCCAGAAAGATCTCCTCCAGGTCCGAGTCGCTGCGGCTGGCCTGGCGGCGCAGCTCCTCCAGGGTGCCCAGGCAGCGCAGGCGGCCGTTGACAATGATGGCGATGGTATCGCAGAGCTCCTCGGCTATCTCCAGGGAGTGGGTGGAGAGAAAGATGGCGCGGCCGCGGCCCGCCTGTTCCTTGAAGAGTTCCTTGACCAGTCGGGCGCTTTTCGGATCCAGGCCGACCATGGGCTCGTCCACCACCAGCAGCGGCGCGTCCAGCATAAAGGCGGAGGTCATGATCAGCTTTTGCCGCATGCCGTGCGAGTAACTCTCCACCAGATGGTGCTGCCAGGGGGTCAGATCAAAGAGCTCCAGGAAGCGTTGACTCCTGGCAAATTTTTCGGCAGGCAGCTCATACAGACTGGCCATGAACTGCAGGAATTCGTGGCCGGTGAGTTTATCGTAGAGATAGGGACGATCTGGGATGTAGCCGGTCATACCCTTGCAGGTCAGGGGGGCCGCGGCCATGGTGTGGCCGCCGATGGTGATGGTGCCGCTGTCCGGTTTCAGGAGACCGGCCAGCATTTTAATGGTGGTGGTTTTGCCGGCACCGTTTGGACCGAGGAAGCCGAAGATGGCGCCGGCTCGCATGGTGAAGCTGACGTCATGCACGGCCGCAAAATCGCCGAATTTCTTGCCCAGGCCATTAACGGCCAGGATGGCATCATCACTGCTCATCTCTCCTCCTCACTGCTCAGGACAATAATCCCCAGGTTGCCGAGCAGACTGCCCATGCGCACCTGCTCGCTGCCTTCCCCCACCACAAAGCGGATGTGGGAGAGATCAGCCGGCAGCTGGTTGCGACTGCTGTCCACCGACAGCCAGCCCTGCGTCGTACACACCTCGTTCCAGGCGTGGTAAAAAAAACGGCCCTCATGGAGCATGACCCCGGCGGCAATGCGGCAGGGAATATTGACGGCCCGGGCCAGGGCGGCAAAGAGGACGGCGTGTTCATTGCAGTCGCCCCGGCCGCTTTGCAGGGCGGTAAGGGCATCGGGCAGACCGATCACCGGCCTTTTTTCCAGGTTGTTGTAAACCCAGGCGGCCAGGGCCTTGACCTTGGCCACTGTCTCGCTTCTGCTGCCGATGATTTCGTCTGCCAGCTTGCGGATGGGCGCCGCCGTGCTCTGGATGGTGGAGGTGGCGGCCAGGTACTGCTGCGGGTCGGTGCAGCCGCCCCGGCCGGTCAGACCTTCATTATGGAGGGTAACAACAGAGCCGTCAAATTCCTGGCGACCGCCGGCCAGATCAAAGTCCGCCCCGGTCGGCAGCGCCAGACGATAGCGGATTCGGCTTGTGCGGGCCAGGTCGGGAAGTCGACCCTGATAATCAACAGCCACGCTTGCCAGCAGGTCATCCTCGGCACCGCTGATGTCCAGGGCCTGGAATTTTGGTTCAGCCAAAAAGACAAAGCCGGCCGGCGACTCCTCCTTGATCACCTTACCGCTCTCATCAAGCCAGAAGTTTATGCGAATGCCGCTCACCAGCTCCTGAAAATGGTGGAGATTGTGGACTCGACCCTTGATCAGGACCTTGTCGCGCCCCTGATAGGTGATGACCATCTCCTGGGTGGCCAGGGTGAGGGGATCAAAGCCGGCCTGGCGTACCTTGTCTCCTTTTTCCAGGCCTGGTTGGAGAAGGTGGCTGCGCTGGTTTGTCATAAAAAAAGGAGGTCGTGCCAGTTTGATACTGTCGTTTATCAGCCCTTTGCCGGAATCCATGGAGAAATAAATGGTGTTGCCCTGGACCCGGCCCGTGCTTTGCATGGAGTAAAAGGGCGATGACAGGGAAAAATCAAAGTCCTGGAGGGTAAAGGAGGGAGAAAGGCGGGCCGTGCCGCTCAGGCGCAGCGGATGTTCCTTGCCGAGAATCTGCAGGCGCAAAATACCCTCCTGTTCCACCTGGATGGTGTCCGTCTCCGGTATAAGACGGGTGCGGAGGTAGCCGATGCGCTCTTTGTTGAAGTAGACGCCCATGTATGTTTCCTGGCGGCCCCGGGCCAGGATTTGCTGTTCGCGCGGATCAATATCGCGGATGAAAAAGTCGCGAGCAAAGAGGAGTGCCAGCAGGGCCAGCCAGATAAAGACAATAAGGGGTCTGCCGGCAAAGCGGCGAAAGACAGGGGCCATGGCTGATCAATGATGTGGATGGATGTTTTTTTCTTGCCGGGCCGGCTGGATGTTGTCGTGGGCCGGCCTTGGCCCTGTGTGCCAATCGCGGCGAAACAGGAGTGGCGTGGCCGCCCCGGCATGGGGGGCGGCCCCTGCCTGCGGCGCGCAACTATCGTTCACCAATGGTGTAGGCCATCTTGAATAATTGCTTTTTCGGAGTCTCGCAGGCTCGCTTACCTGTCCGATTTTTTTGTCGCTACGAAAATAAAAGTCCTCACATATGCCCGATATGCTGCACCCCAAGGGCACCCGGAGTGTCGCATGCTCCCTTACCTCTTTCAGGGCGCGCTTTTTATTTTCTATGCTTCTCAAGCTCGAACAAAAAATCTAATAATATCAAGATATCCTGTAGGTTGCCATTCTGATGTGACTGCCCTTGCAGCGCGGGCAGCGTCCCGGCCGCTGCAGCCGTTTGCGCTCTTTGAAGATATAGCCGCATCCTAGACAGGCCGGCGGCTCGATGGACAAGGTGCGCGCCGTGCGGGCCAGGGTGCGGCTGATATGTTCCAGGTGAGAGGCCACATCCTTTTCAGCAACACCCACAGCCTGGGATATCTGCAGGCTGTTCATCTCCTCTTGGCCGAGAAGGTCCATGATCTGTTGACGAAGGGATCCCTGGCGCATCACTACATTCTTATTTTCGCCTCCGTCTTTTCCGGGTGCTTTTCCAGGTGGGCATATCTGTTTAAGGCGGTTTCCGTGAAGCGCTGTAAAACATTGGGCAGGTCCGAATTGTCCCAGATCTCGTTAAATTCGCTTGCTTCCAGGAGTCGATTACTCAAGCTGTACTTGTTGTCATGACCGGGTTGGAGAGAGATGTCATCAAAATCAAGGGAGAGGCTTCCCTCAAATACCTTGTCGAAAAGTTCCAGGGCGGTGCGGGCGTAAAAGGTCTTCACATCCTCGGATGATTCGGCCTGGTTGATCTTCTGCCGGAAGTCGGGCAGCAATTCCTTTTCAATTTTGGTAAACGACAGCTGTCTACTCATGATGTTTCTCCTCTTCTATGGAGTTGGTCGGATAGTACCGTTACTATTATTTTTTGGCGAGCACGGCACCGGGCCGGCAGAAGTGAGGGCCACCCAGGTGGTGCAGGGTCTGGGCCGCACTCTTTTCCACCAGTAGGCGCGTCTCAAAGAGCTCTGCCTTGGCCCAGGCGGCCACCACCTCGCCCACCATAATGGTGTGATCGCCGGCCGTTGGGTGACTGCTCAGGCGGCATTCAATGGCGCCGATGGCCTCGCCGATGAGCGGCGCCGCCACCTCTTTGCCATTTTGGGCCGAAAGATTGCATTCTGCGAATTTGTCCAGCTCATGACCATGTTTGGTGCCGCAGTACCAGACGGCGTCCAGCAGGTCGGCGCCCGGCACATTGACCACAAATTCGTTGCTGTTGATGATCAGGTCGTGGGTGAAGCGGCTGGGGCCGATGGCCACCGCCAGCATGGGAGGGGTGTGGCTGGCCGGCATGGCCCAGGCTGCGGTCATGATATTGGTCCGGTCGCCGTCGCGGCAGCTTATCAGGACCACGGGACCGTGGTTGATGAGCCGGTTGGCCCGGCTCGGGGCAAGTTCGTCAAAGATCATGGTCAACCTATGTTCGGCATCAGCGTCCACTTGATAAACCAGGTTGCCCTGTCCGGCTCCTGATCCAGGCAGATGATGCCGCTGTTTTGGAATTTACAGATGAGTTGCTGCGGGTCGCCGCTGACCAGCAGACCGGTGAGGCGCTCCATAAAGGGAAGATGGCCCACCAGCATGAGCTGGTCGGCACTGGCCAACTGCGGTGCCAGGCGGCTGACATCGTCCAGGGGCAGCAGGCCGCTCTGTTCAGCCGTGCCGGCTGGAGGATGCAGGGCGGCAGCCAGCAGTTCCGCGGTCTGGCGGGCCCTTTTCTTGGCACTGTGGTGGATGGCCTGCACCCGGACATTGTAACCGGCCGCCACCTCGGCTATCCTCTTGGTGGTGGCGATGCCCGTCTCGGAGAGGCCCTTTTCGGGGTCTTCATCCTTGCCGAGACTGAGACCGTGCTGGACAAGATAGAGTGACATGCCTTTCTCCAGGTGTGTGGGGGCGCTCTATAAATTCTGGCATAGATGGCGGGTAAAAGTCTAGCCCTGATTAATGGCTGCGCAGGGATAATACGAGGCCGCCTGTCGAACCTTGTTCTGCCGGGCGCCGCACTGCCGCTGCCCTCCACGAAAGGTGGTGGCCGCTTGACAAAAGGCGGCCGCCGCAATAAGTGAGAAAGGAGGCCAGGCCGTACGGCTTCGGTGGTGGCCCGTGTTTTTTCAGGGCCCGACAGGCGGTACGATGAACTTTTTACAACGCCATCAATATGTAACAACAACAAGGGGCTCGATCCTTGTTGTGCAGCCGTTATTTTGTCATGAGGTTAAGCAGGAAGGCGCGCCGGAAGGCAGCGCCGCATAAAAAAAAGCGGTGGCGCCAGAAGGAGGAGGCCCTGCTGGAGCAGGCCTATACCCTTCATCGGCAGGGCAGAATAGCAGAGGCGGCCGAGGTCTATGAGTCCTTTCTGGCACGTCACCCCCGCCATGGCGAGGCCTTGGGGAATTTTGCTCTGCTGCATCACAGTCAGGGCAGGGTTGACCGGGCCGTGGCCCTTTATGAGCAGGCCGTGCAGGCCTCTCCCCGGTTGCACCATCTCTACTATCATCTGGGCAATGGCCTGCGGCAGCTGGGCCGACCTCAGCAGGCCATTGTCGCCTATGAAGGGGCCTTGGCCCATGGCGCAGCCGACAAGTCGATTCAGTTGGCCCTGGCCCTGGCCCGGATTGAGGCCGGCCAACGGGCCAGGGCCCGCACCTCTCTGGAGGAGATTGTCCAGCGGCAGCCGACCGATAGTGAGGCGCGCTATCAGCTGGGCCTGCTCCTCTTTGAAGAGCAGGAGTATGAGGCGGCTCGGGCCGCCTTTGACCAGGTGCTGGCCGTTCAGCCCGATTATGTGGATGCCTGTTTTAATCTGGCCCTCTGCTATAAGGCCTTGCGGCAACCGGCTCAGGCCCTGACGGCCCTGAACGAGGCGGCTCGGCTCGATTGCCGGGACGCTGATATCCTTTACAACATCGGTGTGCTCCATAGGGAGCAGGGCAATGTGGCTGCCGCGGAGCAGGCCTTTCTGCAGGCCCTGGATCTTGATGCGCGTAACGGGATCTGTCTCACTGATCTGGCCATCCTCTATCATGCCGAAGATCGTCTGGAGGAGGCCGTCGCCATGTATGAGCGTGCCTTGGAGTGCGGCTATCAGCCCGATTCGGCCCGCCATATGCTGGCCGCCCTCCGGGGTGAGACCACTGGCGCGGCACCGCTTGAGCATGTCCGCCATCTCTTTGACAACTATGCCGACACCTTTGATGCCAGCCTAGTGGATGATTTGCACTACAGGGTGCCGGAGCAACTGGCCGAGTGCTTTCGTCAGCGGCGCGGTGAGGCGGGACCGGCGGCGGCCGGCCTTGATCTGGGATGTGGAACCGGCCTGGCCGGTCGCGCCTTCCAGGGCATGGTGCGTCGTTTTGTTGGGGTGGATCTTTCAGAGAGGATGCTGCTGCAGGCCGCGGCCAGAGGAGTGTATGACGAGGTGCATTGTGCAGATATCATTGCTTTTATGCAGGGAAATGCCGCCCTCTACGATCTGATTTTGGCCACGGACGTCTTTGTTTATCTGGGTGCTCTGCATGATTTTTTCAGGCAAGTGGAGACGCTCCTTGCGCCGGGCGGCTCTCTCCTCTTTTCGGTGGAGAGCTGCAGCCGGGGCTATTGTCTGCGCCAATCAGGGCGCTATGCCCATGCCCCTGACTATATTGCCGACCTGCTCGCCGGTCATGGCCTTGCCGTGCAGCACAGACAGGCCACCGGTATCCGTAAGGAGCGTGGAGAATGGATTCCGGGTGAAATCTATATGGTGCGGCGCGTCAGCGGCGCCTGACCTCTCGCTCGGGCAACAGGTCAGCCAGCAGGACACGCATTTTGTCGACATGGCTGCCGGGCCAGTATATCTTGTGGCAGGCCGGACAGCGGCTGAATTCCTCATAGTAGGTGCGGGTCAAGGGCTCCAGCAGGTGGTTGATCTCCTCCTTGGCAACCCTTTGCAGGGGACTGTTGCACTCCAGGCAGCGGCTCAGGGGATCCATCTCTTCGGCAATTCCCAGGAGATTGATGATCTCCCTGAGCTGCTCCGCCGGCATGGTGGCCCTGACGTAGCGGCCGAATTCCACCTCCTTGCGCATGAGCAGGCCGCGATCCTTGCTGAGCAGCAGGCGCTGCTCGCCGGCGGCGCAGGCAGCCAGCCGGGCGTCGGACCAATTTGGATAAGAGGCCGTGTCAAAACCGGCCATGCGCAGCAGGCGCCCCAGTTTAGCGACATTGGCATCAACCAGAAAGCGCAGCTCGGCCAGGGGACGGGGCCGCAGCAGCGAGGCAATCCGCACTTGCCAGGGCGGCTCTATGGGGCGGATGTCGATGCGGTCGCCTCCCTGGACGAGGTAGGTAAAATCCACGGCCGTGCCATCCACCAGCAGGGTGCCCACCTCGGTGTGGGGCAGGCCAAAGGATTCCACCACATCCTTGATGGAGGCGTTACGGCCGCCCCGGGGATCTCAACCGCTGGCCGGCCTCGCCAGCGGCGGCGCAGCAGGCCGACAAGATCGCCGTGGAAGTGGAGGCAAAGGCTCATAGGTAACGTGGTCTCATCTTAACTGGTGTTTGTCCAGGAACTAGGTCATTTCGTTCGAGATCAAGGAGTGCGAGAAAATAAGCACGCCCTGAAAGAGGTAAGGGAGCCTGCGACACTCCGGGTACCCTTGGAGTGCAGGCATATATGCCATATCGGCGTCTCCACTTCGTTTCGCTTACCTCCGAGCATTATTTTTTAAGCCTGATGCCGAGATCGGGCCGGCAAGCGAGTTTACGAGACTCCGAGAGGGCCATTTCTGGATAGGCACTAACTGGCCCCCTCATCCTCCGGGTCCTTCTTCTCGTCCTTGTCAAAGTCCTGCAGGTTTTTGGCAAAGGCCAGCAGGGTGGTCTCAACGCGGCCGTTGATCGACTCTGCCGGGTAGTTGCCGGCCTGGTCCCGTTCTCCGGCAGCCAGGCCGGTGAGCAATTCCACCGCCTCATCGACGCTGTGCACCGCCGTGACGCTGAAGGTGTCCTGCGCCATGGCCGCCAGTACCTCCTTTTTGAGCATCAGGTGGCGAACATTGCTGGCCGGGATGATGACCCCCTGCTCACCGGTGAGGCCGCGACTCTCACAGAGGTCAAAAAAGCCTTCAATCTTCTCGTTGACGCCGCCGATGGCCTGCACCTCGCCCTTCTGGCTGACGGCGCCGGTGATGGCCAGGGACTGTTTGATGGGAACATCGGCCAGGGAGGAGAGCAGGCTGCAGAGCTCGGCACAGGAGGCGCTGTCGCCATCCACGCCGCCGTAGGACTGCTCAAAGACCAGGCTGGCCTGCAGGCTGAGGGGGATGTTGCGGGCGTAGCGACTGCTCAAAAAAGAGGAGAGGATCATGACGCCCTTGGAGTGGATGGGGCCACCCAGTTCCACCTCCCGCTCAATGTCGACGATCTTGCCCTTGCCCGGCCTGGTCAGGGCGGTGATACGGGTCGGGCAGCCAAAGGTGTCGTTGCCCAGCATGATCACCGACAGGCCGTTGATCTGGCCCACCTGGCTGCCGCCGGTCTCAATATGACGGATATTCTGCTCCATGGCCTCAAAGAGGCGGTCCCTGATACGGCTCCCCCGTCTCTTGGCCGCGGCAATGGCCCGCTCCACATCGCTGTTGTCAATGGTTGCCTTCTTCTCTTTCTTGGCCAGGTAGTCGGCCTCCTGCATGAGGTCGGCAAAGTCGCGGATGCGCAACGACAGCTTGTCGCGGTCACCGGCCTTGCGGGTAGCCTGTTCGATGAGACGGGCCACGGCACTGTTATGCAGGGGCAGCAGTCCCTTGTCCTTGGCCAGGCCGGCAATGAGGGTGGCGTAGAGCTCCTGGCTTTCCCGGTCCCGTTTCATGTCGCTTTCAAAGTCGGCCTGCACCTTGAACAGGGCGATAAACTCCGGATCATAGGCGTTGAGAAGATAGTAGATCAAGGGCTCGCCGATGAGCACCACCTTGATGTTGAGGTCCATGGGCTCAGGCTCCAGGGAAACGGTGCTCACCAGGCCCAGCAGTCGCTCCACCGGTTCAATATGCACCTTTTTCGAGCGCAGCGTTCGTTTGAGGCCCTCATAGGCAAAGGGCTGCATGAGCAGCTTGCGGGCGTCAAGGATAAGGTAGCCATTATTGGCCAGATGCAGGGAACCCGGTTTGATCAGGGTGAAGTTGGTGGTCAGAACACCCATGCGGGCCTGATGCTCAATGCGGCCATGCAGGTTCTGATAGGTGGGCAGGTCCTCGTAGATAACCGGTGAGCCATGGTTGTTTTCATGGCTGATCAGGACATTGACCTCGTACTGCTCAAAGGAGGGCGCCTGGTTGCCGCCGATGGCCATGATAAAGGGATTTTGGCCGCCGGCCTCGCTGCCGAGGAAGTCATCCACCCGTTCGGTGATATCCTCTTCCACATCATCGAGGTAGAGGAGGACTTTTTCGTGTTCCGCATATTTTTTCTTCAGGGGTTCGATGAAGTGGGAGGCCGCCTGGCGGGCCGTGTCTTTTTTGAGTTTGCGAGTCTTCTCTTCGCTTTCCCGTTTCCAGATGCTGATCTGGTGGATGGCCTCCTGCAGAATGGTCTGCAGTTTTTCAATGGTTTCCTCGATTCGTTTTTTGACATTGTCAGGAAGCTTGCGAAACTCCTCAAGGCTGAGGGGTTCGCCCTTGCCGTTGGTGGGGGAGAAGCGAAAGCCCTGATCGGTGCGGGACACGGCAATGCTTTCCGCTGCCGCCTTTTCTTCCACCTCATGGTAGAGGGCCTCAATTTTCTGGGCCAGGCTATCGGTGATGGTTCGATGCCTGTTGCGATAATCGTCCCCCTCAAAGATGGCTGGAATGGTGGTCTTCAGGGTGTCGATGAGGTCATACATCTCGCCCTTGAAGACCATGCCCTGGCTGGAGGGCAACTCCAGGACCAACGGCTTGTGCTGCTGGCGAAAGTTGTGGACATAGCACCAGTCACTGGGAGTCGGTTCCTGACCGGCCTTGTGGTGGATAAAGGACTGTACCACGGTGTGACGGCCTGAACCTTCCGGGCCGGCGACAAAGAGGTTGAAGCCCTGTTGCGCCATGCCGATGCCGAAATCAACGGCCTCAAGGGCCCGGTCCTGGCCGATAAAGTGGTTGAGTTCCTCCACCTCGGTTGTGGTTTCAAAGGAAAAGGTGCTGGGGTCGCAACGGTGGTAGGCCTCTTCCGAACTGATTTTCTGAATGGTCATTGGTTCTCCTGATTTTGAAGTGCGGCAATGGCCTGGCGGCGCATCTTGAATTTCTGGATTTTACCGGTGACAGTGAGGGGAAATTCGTCAACCAGCCAGATATATTTGGGAATCTTGAAATGGGCCAACCTGGCCCGGCAATAGTCCTGCAGCTCGGGCGCCTCGGGCGGCTCGACACCGGCGTGCACGGCAACCCAGGCCATGATCTCCTCGCCCCAGTAGTCATCCGGCACGCCGATCACCGCCACCTGGGCCACGGCCGGATGGCCAAAGAGCACCTCTTCAATCTCGGCCGGATAGATGTTCTCGCCGCCCCGGATGATCATATCCTTAAGACGGCCGGTGATGCTCAGGTAGCCGTGCTCATCCATGCTGCCGAGGTCGCCGGAGTGGAGCCAGCCCTCCTGGTCGATGGCCCGGGCGGTGGCCTCCGGATCCCTGTAGTAGCCGCGCATCAGGTGATAGCCGCGGAAGCAGATTTCTCCCACCTGGCCGATGGCAACGATCTCGTTGTTCTCCACGGCCACGATCTTGACCTCCTGATGTGGCAGGTTGCGGCCCACGGTGAGGGTGCGGCGCCTGAGGTTATCGTCGCGTCTGGTCAGGTGGGTGAGCGGTGAGGCCTCGGTCTGGCCGTAACCGATAATGATTTCCGGGCAATGCATGTCGGCCATCACCCTTCGCATCAGGGATGGCGGGCAGGGGGCGCCGGCCATGATGCCGGTGCGCAACGTGTTGGTGTCGCTCCTTTGTGCGGCGGCATGCTCAAGCTCGGCAATGAACATGGTGGGCACGCCGTGGATGGCGGTGCAGCGCTCCTGCTCAATCGCCGCCAGCACCTGGCCCGCCTCAAAGTGGTCGCAGGCAATCACCAGACAGGCCCCGCAGGAGAAACAGAGCAGGGTGGCCAGGACCGTGCCGAAGCAGTGGTAGAAGGGCACCGGCACGCAGAGGCGGTCATTCTCGCTAAAACCCAGGATACGGGCGCTGAACCAGGCGTTGTTGAGGATATTGGTATGGCTGAGCATCACCGCCTTGGGGTGGCCGGTGGTGCCGGAGGTGTACTGAATGTTGACCACCTCGTCGGGCCGCAGGGTGGCAGTACGCCTTTCCAGTTGCGTCTGGCTGATTTCGTCGGCCCGGGCCAGCAGGGCGGCCCAGGAGAGCAGACCGGGCAAGGGCGGCTCCCCGCCATAACGCTCCTTTGGGTCATAGCAGATGATATGGCGCAGGTGGGGCAGATCACTGTTTTTCAGTTCCGCCCCATGGGAGACGGCCAGTTCCGGCAGCAGTTCGGCCAGCATGGCCGGATAGTTGCTGGAGCGGAAGGCGGGGATGGTAAAGAGGCCCTGCAGCTCGGCGTGGCGCAGGGCATAGGCCAGTTCCGGCAGGCGATAGGCCGGATTGATATTGACCAGGATGGCACCGATGCGGGCGCAGGCCATCTGAATCACCACCCACTCCAGGTTGTTGGTGGAGCAGATGCCGATCCGGTCGCCCTGGCAATAGCCCAGGGCCATGAGGCCGCGGGCCGCGTCATCGACCTCTTTGGTCAGTTCGGCATAGCTCAGACGGCGCTGCTGGGGGACGGCCGCCACTGCTTCACGCTGGGCAAAGCAACGGGCCATGGCCTGAAAGTGGGCCGGAATGGTGCTGTCCAGCAACGGCGGTTCATCCTCGCCGCGGAAATAGCTGTGTCGCGGCGGTATGCCGGCCTTCTCAACCTTCATCCGTGACCTTCTCCCAGTAGCGGTCCACCCGGTTCTGGATCTCACTGATGACACGATCATTACGGCGGGGTGCAAAGAGGTGGCGATAGCGGCCCTGCAGTCGGAGATACTCCTCCACCTGCGGCCGTCGGCCGGTCTTCTTGGGAACCTTGGTGTGGACCAGCCGTCCCTCCTTATACTCCTTGAGGGGCCAGAGGCCGCAGGCAACGGCCAGTTTGCCCAGCGTGATGGTGTCGGCCGGCTCAAAGTGCCAGGCAGTGGGGCAGGGGCTCAGGGCCAAGAGGAGGCGGGGGCCCTTGATGCCCTTGAGCGTTTCCACCTTTTTACGCAGATCGCCGGGTTCGGCGCCGCAGATGGTGGCGGCATAGGCCGGTTTATGGGCCGTCCAGATGTCAAAGAGTTCCTTCTTGTACCCGGGGTTGCCGCTGGTGCTGGTGGTGGTCCGGGCCCCGTGCGGCGTGGCGGCGGAGAGCTGGTAGCCGGTATTGCCGTAACCTTCGTTGTCGTAGCAGAGGTAAATGAAGTCAAGGTTGCGGTCCATGGCTCCGGAGGTGGCGGAGAGACCCATGCCGCCGGCCGATCCGTCGCCGCTGAGCACCACCACCTGCATATCCTCTTGCGGTGGCAGTCGTTTACCGGCCAGCATGATGTCCAGGGCGTCGCGTACCCCCTGGCCTCCGGCTGCGGCCGAGGCCATGGATGTATAGAGCCAGGCGCCGGCAAAGGGGGTAAAGGGATAGATGGACAGCAGGGTCATGCAGCCGGCCGCATTGACGAAGAACACCTTGCTGTCCAGGATGTCATGGACCAGCCTGATGCCCTGCAGGGCGCCGCAGCCGGCACAGGTGGAGGTGCCGGCGGCCAGCTGGTGGCCAAGTGGCTGGCTGGAAGGCTTTTGTGGTGCGCTGCTCATGGTGTCTCTGCTCCCGGATCTATGTCTGGCGCCGCCACCTGCTGGGCGGCGCGCATCTGCGCAAGGTCTTCTTCCGTATAGAGCAGGCGGGGCGGCGGTGTCCGGCCGCTTGCCGCCGCCTGCAGCGTCTCTTCGGCCATGCCGCGAAAATCCTCCAGGCTGATGTCGCGACCGCCCAGGCCACCGACATAGCTGCACAGCACCCGGGGGCGATCCGGCCGATGGTAGAGGGCGGCCGCCACCTCCTGATAGAGAATGCCGCCCTGGCCCATGGAAAGATTCTGGTCAATCACCGCCACTCCTTTTTTATCGGCCAGGGCCGTGGCCAGGGCAACGCCGGGCCACGGCCGGACCAGGCGAAGGCGGACCAGGCCCACGGCCAGCCCCATGGCGCGCAGTTGATCCACGGCATCCTTGCCCTTGGTGGCAAAGGAGCCGATCATCACAAAGACCATGTCTGCCCCATGGCAGCGGTAGCATGCCAAGGCGCTGTAAGAGCGGCCGGTGAGCCGACCATAGTCGCGGCCCAAATCGTCATATATCTCCAGGGCGGCCAGGGCGGCCAGGTGCTGCTCATAACGGAAGTAGGAGTATTGGCTGCCCCCCAGCACGGCAATGCCCAGGGAGGTGGGGTGAGAGGCCTGGATCTGATCGGCTCGGCTGGTGGGCGGTCCCACGAAGCGACTGGCCAATTGCGGATCGGGCAGGGTCACCGGTTCGCGGGTAAAGGAGAGGTAGTAGCCGTCCAGGTTGACGATCACCGGCAGGCGCAGTCGCTTGTCTTCGCTGAGGCGGTAGGCCAGGAGCATGGTGTCAACCACCTCCTGACAGGTGGCACAGTGGATCTGGATAAAGCCGCTGTCGCGGGCGGCCAGCACATCGTTATGGTCCGGCTCCAGGGTGACGGGGGCGGCCAGGGCCCGGGAGACATTGACCAGCACCAGGGGCACCCGCCAGCCGGCCACGGCATAGAGCATTTCCATGCCGTAGAGCAGACCCTGGCTGGAGGTGGCGGTGAAGGTGCGGACGCCGGTGGCCGCTGCTGCTCCGGCCGCGGTGATCATCGAGTGTTCGGAATCCATGCTCACCATGCGGCAGGCCATAAGCCCCTGGTCGATCCAGCTGCTGATGGTCTCAATGATCTCGGTCTGCGGTGTAATGGGGAAGGCGGGCAGATAGTCGATGCAGGCCAGGCGGGCCCCCCAGGCGGCGGCGCCGTTACCGGTGAGCAGGGTGCGCTTCATGCCTCCACCTCGTCGGTCTCGTGTGCGGCGGCTTCGGGCCGGGCGCTGATGGCGCCGGTGGGACACTGGTTCAGGCAGATCAGGCAGCCCTTGCAGTGCTGGTAATCAATGGCGGGGCAGCCGTTGTCGCCGAGGCTGATGGCGCCATCCGGGCAGTAGATGTTGCACAGGCCGCAGCAGGTGCAGGTGTCGAAATCGATCTCCGGGCGTTGGCTGCGCCAGAGGCCGGTGTCCATTCGCAGAGTGGTGGCGGCGGCATGGATGGCCGGAGCGGCCAGGGCAGCGCTGTCAAGCGCCAGGGTGAGCCAGTGGGGCCTCTTGACCCGCACCTGGTCCGCACCTTCCCGGACAAAGGCGCCGTTCTCCGTGAGTCGGCGAAAGACGGTGGCAGCGGCTTGCTGGTTGACGCGAATACGTTCCGGCGGCAGGGCGTCGAGTTCACGGGCCACAGCCGCAGCCAGGTTGGCGGGGCTGATGATGCCGAGCAGGGCGGCGGCAGCCCCGGCACAGCAACTGGAGAGCTGCGAGTGGCCGTTGACAGAGGCCGGCGGCCTAAAGAGGATGAGTTGTCCCTTGAGGTCGTCGTGATGGTCATAAAAGGAAGAAGGGCGAGTGGTGCAGACGGCCAGGAGGGTGGCGGCCGTCAGGCCGTTTGTCACCCCGGCTGCGGCCATGGCAAGGAGGCTGTCGTCACTGACCACCACCAGTGCCGGTCGGCTGATGATGCCGCGCTCGTTGATCGGTTTGTGGTGGGCCCGGACATAGGCGAACATGGGGGCGCCGCGCCGTTCCGCGCCGTAGCGCGGTGCATCCTGGACCTCGAACCCCTCTAAAAAGAGGGCGGTGCCCAGGATGCGGCTGGCGGTCTTCATTCCTTGACCACCTCTGCCATGGAAACGGATACGGTACATTGCAACCTCCGGCTGAAGAGGATGAAGGCGCACAGGGCGGAAAGAGGTGTCCGGACGCTCCGGCAACCGCTATGTTCTTACTCCCTCCTTCGTGCCCGGAGCCCCGCAGTTAAAAAAGATGCCAGCGCCGGCTGGCCATGGCACTCTGCAGACGGCGGACAGCCATGTCGGCTGCGGCTTGGCGTGGCAGGATCTCCTTTTGGCGCATGTCGGTCAGGACCGCCGTGGTGTTACACCTGATTTTTTCGCTGATTTCCTGAAAGGCGGCAATCTGGCTGCCGCCATGATATTCCACGGCCGCGCAGATGACGCCGCCGGCATTGGCGATATAGTCGGGAACGGCCAGCACGCAGCGTTCATGGAGGCGGGCGGCCACCTCGTCGTTGAAGGGGATATTGGCGCCGGGCACCACCAGCCGGGCCTGGAGTCGGTCAACATTATCATGGTGAATAACATCGGGCCGGGCGGCCGGAATCCAGATGTCGCAGGCAAAACCGATCACTTCATGGCTGGCAAAAACCTGGCCGTCGGTATAGTGCGCCACGCTGCCACCCTTTCCCTTGAGGGCCAGCAGGGTTGGTAGGTCAAGACCCTGCTCGTTATAGACGGCTCCTCCGGAATCGGCCACCCCCACCAGCACGGCCCCATTCTCCACCAGAAAGCGGGCGACGTTTTTGCCCACCGAGCCAAAGCCCTGGACCACCAGGCGGGCACCGGCCAGCGCAAAATCGCAGAACTCCAGGGCCGCATCCACGCAGATGGCCAGGCCGTAGCCGGTGGCACCGATCTCATCCAGGGGGATGCCGCCGATGGCACGCGGTAACCCCACAGCCCGGCCGATTTCATCCTGCACCCAGGCCATGCATGCCTCGTCCGTGCCCATGTCGGGTCCGGGGATGTAGTCGTGCAGGTCCTTGATGGCGCAGGCAAAGGCTCGGATCAGTTGTTCCTTGGCCGGGTCCGCCATCTTGGCGTCCGCAAAGATGACTGCCTTGCCGCCGCCGTGGGCCAGGCCGGCGGCGGCGTTCTTCATGGTCATGGCCCGGGCCAGGCGGCAGGCCTCCTGGACACTGACATCCGGTGCCATGCGGACACCGCCGATGGAGGGGCCGCAGGCTACATTGTCCACCACGACAATGGCCCTGAGGCCGATAACAGGTTCGTGGATGTGGAGGATCTTTACGGGGCCGAGCTCGTCGGCGAGATGGAAGAGTTCCATGGGCAGGTCATGACCGGAAAAGTGGTTTATTTGTCTCTGTAAAAAGGATAGTAAAGAGTCTCCATTGTTGTCAAAATAAAGCCAGGCCAGCGGGTAAGTTTTCCCGGCTGCTTCAATGCGGCTCTCCCCCTTTTTCTCGACGGCCGAGGGCAGCCTTTTGACAGCCCGGTGCTGTTCTTCTTCAGGGTATCTTGAATAATTAGATATTTCGGAGTCTCGCTCCGCTCGCTTACCTGTTCGAGTTCAAGAAGCATAGAAAATAAAAAGCGCGCCCTGCAAGAGGTAAGGGAGCCTGCGACACTCCGGGTGCCCTTGGGGTGCAGCATATTAATGATATGTGAGCATTTTTATTTTCGTAGCGACGAAGAAATCGGTCAAAATGGCAATTATTCAAGATGGCCTTCATAGGGTGTCTCATTGTTTACGATGGCCTAAAAAAGTAGCCAACCATGGATGCGGATATGATCATGAATAAAAAGAACATCGCTCTCTTGTTGTGCCTTGGCCTGGCGCTTGTCACGTTCGGCCATGCCCATGGCAGCGATCCTGTGGCGCAACTCACCGGCGACAAGCAGGAGCCGGAAGAGGCGCGTGGCCTGTCGGAGGCGGAGATCAGGGCGGAGATCAACATCCTCCAGGACCGCATCAAGATGTTTCAGGAGGCGGAAAACGACAAGGTTGCCAAGGCCTTGGGGGTGACGCCGGCGCAACTCAAGGGCCGGACTGAAAAGGCCCAGGCAACGCAGGTCTTTTACAACCGTATGCTGGCGGCCCTCAAAAAGACGGCGATCCTGGCCGCCGAGAAAAAGACTCTGGAGGAGGCCATTGCCTCGGGCGAGGCCTTTGAGGTGGCTGAATCGCCGCCCTACTCACTTAAGTTCTACGATGAGGCCATTGTGGCGTTCAACAAAGCGGCAAGCGCCAGGGAGACGGCCCAGATGTCCCTGGCCCTGTCCGGCAAGATGGTTAAAAACGCCCGGCAGCGCCTCAAGGATGCAGAGCAGCAGCTGCGCGAGGCCAAGGCGGCGGCCGGCCAGGCCAAAGAGAGCGCGGAGGTGGCGACCCTGCAGTGGAAAAGCGCGGCGCGCCAGGCGGATGTGGAGCTGGCCAGGGCCGCGCTGCGTTTTGAGACAGTGGTCTTGAAAAATGCCGAGACCAGCCTTGTCGTCAGTGAGCTGCGGACCACGGTGGCCGAGCGGCGGCTCGCTCAGATTCGCGCCAATCTACATTTCGACGCCGAGGATCTGGAAAAACAGCTGAGTCGCATTGAGGAGGAAAAGGTCTCCCTGATGCAGGCCGCCGATGAGTTCCTGGCCAGGCAGCAGAAGACCGAGGCCGATCTGCTGCGCACCCAGAAAAAAGAAGAGGAAAGCGCCGACAGGGACGAAAACATGGAGGCAGAGATTGCCGCCCTGCAGGCCTGGCGTCAGACATGTCAGCGCGGCCTGGAGCAGATCGAGGGCTCCCTGCAACTCCTTACTTTTCAGAAGGAGATCTGGGGACAGCGCTATGAGCTGATCAAGGGCGACACCGACGCCGAGGAGTTGCGTCTCTGGCAGAAGGAGGCCCAGGCCCAGCAGGATCGTATCCTTCAGGCCCTGGCCCTGGAGCAGAGTCTGCAAGCCTCCCTGCATTTGCAGATAAGCCAGGTGGAAAAACAACTGGCCGAAGAGGGCGTGGGCTGGACCAGGGCCCGACATCTCAAGGAGCAGTTGGAGGCCCATAAAAAACTGGCGAGATCAACCTTTGCCTACCTGGGCACTCTGACGGTGACCAACCGGATGGCCTCACACTTTATTGATGAGGTTGACGAGGAGCTGGCCGGCAATATTCTCAAGGAAAAAATTCAGATTCTGGCCGGGAATATCCAGAAGGCCTGGAAGTTTGAAGTGATGGTGGTTGACGATCAGGGGATCACCGTGGGCAAGATCACCATTGCCCTGCTTCTTCTGATCTTCGGCATCATTCTGGCCGGTTATTTCACCCGGGCCCTGAAAAGACATATCCTGGATCGGAGCCATCTCAGTGAGAGCGCCACCGCCATTGCCGAGAAGCTTCTCTACTATCTGACCCTTTTGATTGTTATCCTGCTCTCCATGCGAGTGGTCAACATTCCGCTCACCGCCTTTGCCTTTCTGGGTGGCGCCTTGGCCATCGGTGTCGGTTTCGGCGGCCAGAAGATCATCAGTAATTTTATCAGCGGCTTTATCCTCATGGCCGAGCAGCCTGTGAAGGTGGGAGACCTCATCCAGATGGCCGATATCATCGGCAAGGTCGAGGAGATCGGCGCCCGTGCCACCCGGGTGCGCACCTTTGCTAACATTCATGTGCTGGTGCCCAACAGCTATTTCCTGGAAAACAATATTATCAACTGGACCCACAGCGACAAGATTATCCGCGGCGAAATCACGGTGGGAGTGGTGTATGGCTCGCCCACCCACGAGGTGCGGCGGCTGTTGATGTTGGCGGTGCGCGAGCACAAGGAGACCCTGGACTACCCCAAACCCTATGTTTTTTTTAATGATTTCGGCGATAATGCCCTGATCTTCACCGTCTATTTCTGGATTACGGTGCAGCTTATTAATGACAAGAAACGCATTGAAAGCGACATGCGTTTTATCATTGATGAGATGTTCCGCGAGGCCGGCCTGGTCATTGCCTTTCCGCAGCGCGATGTCCACCTGGATACCTCCTCGCCCCTGCGCCTGGAGATAATGGACGCCTCCGGCCGTCAGGAAGATGGTGCGCACGAGGCGCCGGGCGGCCGGGGGGATGAGGCAGCTGAAAAGTGATGCAAGGTGCTGTCGGCACCAGCGTGTCGCCGTTTGGCGGCCCGCCTGAAAAAACTCCTGCGTTGGCGAGTTTTGCAACAGGCAGGGAGGGGCTGCTCATGGCCGACAAAAAAGGGGACTCTGCCTGGAGAGCCCCCTTTTTTGTTGCTGTTTCCGGCATATGCGGGCCGGTTCTAGCCGGCCTGCACCTCGATCTGCCGCGGTTTCACCGCATCGGACTTGGGCAGGTGCAGGCTGAGAACGCCGTTTGTCATGTTGGCCTTGACCTTGTTTATGTCAATGCCCTGCGGTACGGAAAAGGCGCGTTCATACTCCACCTCGCCGAACTCCTCAAGCTGGGCCGTGCCGCTGCCGCAGACTTTCCGGTGGCCGTTGATGGTCAGCCGCCCGTTTTCCAGATTGATGGCAATGGCCTCCTTGGTGACGCCGGGCATGTCGGCGTAAAGGAGAATCTCGTCGTCGTTTTCGTAGATGTCAACGCTGGGCACAACAGTGGGGGCCTTGCTGCCGGCCACCGGGCTCTGCTCTTCACGGTTTACTAGTTCCATTTTCTCACTCATGATAAACCTCCATCTCTTGGCAAACTATTGGCAAATGGTCGTCGTCATAGGCCGGCTGCTCGTGGAGTGTTGTGGGAAGTGCCGGCACAACGCATTCTCACATCCATCGACGTCCTAATTAATGGTGATCTTCTTGGGCTTGGCCACCTCAGCCTTGGGCAGCTGCAGGGTAAGGATGCCGTCCTTGAGCGTGGCCTCCACCTTGTCGATGTCAATATCCACCGGTAGGGTGAAGCTGCGCGAAAAAGAGGTCTCACCGCCCCTTTCCAGGCGATGGGCGGTATAGCCGTCCGGCACCGTGACCTTCCTGGTGCCGCTGATCTCCAGGTAGTTGCCCTGCAGTTTGATGTTGATATCCTCTTTGGCCAGGCCAGGCACGGCCGCGACCAGCTGCAGATGGTCGTTGTCGTCATAGAGGTTGGTGCGGGGCCAGTTGTTGGCCATGGGCCAGCCTTCGTTGCCTCCCCAGGCCCGGTCATAATCGGTAAAGAGTCTGTTGATACGGTTCATCCTGTTGCGGAGAAGATCCATGGCGCCAAACATCTGGTTCAGGTCGTTCCAACGTGGGTTCATACGTTCACCTCCATTTCATTGTTTGGTTGTTTCTTGAAAAAGACGCCTTTCGGTGTGGTGATAAAAATAACTAAAGTGTTGTAATATCATTTTTATTCTCTTCTCTGGTGGGAAAAAATAAGTTCAGCCCGAAAGGCTGTCAAGGCACCCCTGAGATTTTTTCGGCATGACCGATCGGAACGTTTCTCGTCCCCTGAAAAAAAGATTCTAAGATCTTGCCAGGCGTTGGTCTTTTCCGGTAAGATTTTCTGCTTGGCCTCTGTCGCTATGGCGAGGCCTTATTCTGCCTATCTTCCTTATTTTTTAATACATGGTGAGTATTTATGCGTGATAGTACAAAGTTTACATTGTTTTCCGGCGGTCATCGGGGGGTGGAGAGCGCCTTTGGTGAAATGGCGGAGGAGTGGGGGGTGAATGAGGTCAACTACTCCTTCATGGGCCATAAGGTGGAGCGCAACAAGAACATCCGCAACCTCTCCGACGAGGAGCTGGGCCGCGGTGATATCTCCATGGAGCTGGCCTCCAAGATGATGAATAGAACATATTATGAGAAGAGAAAGATCAGAAAGGTGCTGCAGCTCATCTTTCACATGGTCAACTCCGGTCACCAGGTCTTTGCAGTGGGCACCATTCTGCCGGACAAGACGGTCAAGGGCGGTACAGGGTGGGCCGTTGAGCTTGCCAAGCTCTTTCATCGGCCGCTGTCGGTCTTTGATCAGGAGACAAGGCAGTGGTACAGCTGGAAGGCCGGCACCTGGCAGGAGGATAGTCCTGCCATAGAGCATGAGACCTTTTGCGCCTCCGGTACCCGCGATTTGACGGAGGAGGGCCGCCGGGCCATTCGGCAACTTTTTGTCGATGCCTTTGGAACTCCGTAGTTTTTTTCTTGACAGGGATCGGCGGAAAAGGTATTTTAGCGCGCTTTCATGCCCAGATATATGTAAAAACGGCCCCTTTTGCGGGCCGTTTTTTATACGGTCCGGGAGCTATCCCGGTTTTTTACTGTTTTTGATAAGCGCTGACCCGCAGTCGGCACAGTATAATGATGGGCTTTGTGGAGTCCATTGTATCGCTTTCGGTGACTGAGCCAAAAAAAGATTTACAGGCCAGCAAGCGGAATGTGGCTTGGCAGTGGCGGTTCTGGGCGAATCCGGCACCAGCCGGTAAATCTATTTTTTTGCGACGCCATCAATAAATGGCATTACGACGAGGATGTATCATGCTACCAGATATCAACAAAATCAGAAATATCGGCATTTCGGCCCATATTGATTCGGGCAAGACCACTCTTACCGAGCGTGTCTTGTTTTATACAGACCGCATCCACGCCATCCACGAGGTACGCGGCAAAGACGGTGTCGGCGCCACCATGGACTCCATGGAGCTTGAGAAGGAACGCGGCATCACCATTCAGTCCGCTGCCACCTTTTGTAACTGGAAGGGCTATGATATCAACATCATCGATACACCCGGTCACGTTGACTTTACCGTGGAGGTTGAACGTGCCCTGCGCGTGCTGGACGGTGCCGTCCTCATCCTCTGCTCCGTCGGCGGTGTCCAGTCGCAGTCCATCACTGTGAACCGCCAGATGACGCGGTACAATGTTCCTCGCGTCGTCTTTATCAATAAATGTGATCGTACCGGCGCCAATCCCGCCCGGGTTACCGCCCAGGTTCGCGACAAGCTGAGCCTCAATGCCGTGCCCATGCAGGTCCCCATGAGTCTGGAGGGTGACATGGAGGGTGTTGTCGACCTGGTGAAGATGAAGGCCCTCTTCTTTGAAGGAGCCAATGGCGAGACGGTGCGCGAAGACGAGATCCCCGCCAAGTATCAGGAGGCGGCCGACGCCGCCCGTGAGGAGCTCCTGGACGCTGCCTCCATGTTTGACGACGAGCTCATGGAGGCCATCCTTGAGGGAGAGCCCACGGAAGAGATGGTTGCGCGCGCCGTGCGCAAGGGAACCCTGAGCATGGAAATGGTGCCGGTCTTCATCGGTACCGCCTTCAAGAACAAAGGTGTGCAGCCCCTGCTGGACGGGGTTATCGATTATCTCCCCAACCCCAAGGAGGTTGATAACTACGCCCTTGATCTGGATAACGAGGAGAACGAGGTCAAGGTCAGCAACGACTACAGCGATCCCCTTGTCGCCCTGGCCTTTAAACTGGAAGACGGCCGCTACGGGCAGCTTACCTATATCCGCATTTACCAGGGGACCCTGAAGAAGGGTGATTCCATCATCAACGTCCGCACCGGCAAGAAGGTCAAGGTCGGCCGTCTGGTGCGGATGCACTCCAACGAGATGGAGGAGATCGAGGATTCCGCTGCCGGTGATATTGTCGCCCTCTTCGGTGTTGACTGTGCCTCCGGTGATACCTTCTGTTCCGACAGTGTAAACTACTCCATGACCTCCATGCACATCCCGGCCCCGGTTATCTCCCTGTCCATCCGGCCGGTGGATAACAAGGCCCAGGTCAACATGTCAAAGGCCCTCAATCGTTTCACCAAGGAAGATCCCACCTTTAAGACCTTTGTCGACGACGAGACCTATGAGACCATTGTCCAGGGTATGGGCGAGCTTCATCTGGAGGTCTACATTGAGCGGATGAAGCGTGAGTACAATGCCGAGGTAGAGGTCGGCGCACCCCAGGTTGCCTACCGCGAGGCCATCACCAAGCGGGCCGAGTTTGATTATACCCACAAGAAGCAGTCCGGCGGTTCCGGTAAGTTCGGCCGTGTGGCCGGTTATATGGAGCCCCTGGAGGAAGAGAGCGAGGAGAACTATGAATTCGTCGACAAGATCGTCGGCGGTGTCATCCCCCGTGAGTTCATCTCCTCCTGTGATAAGGGTTTCCGCAAGGCCATGGACAAAGGTGCCCTGGCCGAGGCGCCCATCACCGGTGTTCGCTGCGTCATCAACGACGGTAGCTTCCATGCCGTGGACTCCTCTGATGTCGCCTTTCAGACCGCGGCTCTCGGCGCCTTCCGCCAGGGCTATCTGAAGGCCGGCCCGGTTCTCATGGAACCGATCATGAAGGTTGCCGTGGAAGGCCCCACCGAATTCCAGGGCGCCATTATGGGCAGCGTCAACCAGCGTCGCGGTATTATTCAGGGTACCACCGAGGATGACAACTACACCGTGGTTGAGGCCGAGGTTCCCCTGTCCGAGATGTTCGGCTACTCCACAGTGCTGCGTTCCCTGACCCAGGGCAAGGCGGAGTTCACCATGGAGTTCGCCACCTATCGCGCCGTACCCAAGAGTATTGCCGATGATGTTGTAGCCGCTATTAAAAAGAAAAAAGAGAAGAAGTAGGACCGCCTCCGCCCCTTTCTCCGGGGGGGCATGAACATGCCTGCTTTTTTTTCTGGTGTACAAAGCCCGACTTCAGGTTTACTGTGGTTGGGCTTTGTTATGTCTGGTTTCGGAAGATTGCCGATAGCCGTCCGCCATGGTGCGGCCCCTTGATTTCAGGAGAAAGTGATGGAGAACGTTGTCTTGTATGGTCAACAGTATCCCCTGGTGGTTGCCGCCCTTATCCTGTTTTTTCTGCTGGCATGTTGGAAGAGCGAGGCGGTGCGCGGCTGGGTGGTACGCCTTGTCGTCCTTGCCCTGGTGGTGGCGGCGATCTATTTCGTCTTTCAGAAAATCAGGTATCGGCTGCCCTCACCGCAAGAGCCGCCGGCCATCAGTGACGGCAGGGGTATTTCCGAAGAGCATGCCGGCACAAAATATTACCGAGACCCGGAGGAGCGCCTGCGGCAGTCGGACAGGTAGATTGCGTCCCTCGCAGCGCTTGCACCGTGCCACTTTGCCATCATTGCCATGAATCGACACGAACTTATCAGAATAAATCCCTTGCGTCTTATTGCCCCGGCTGACGGCAGTCTGGTGCGCGGTCGCCATCTGGCCGTCATCAAGGCGGCGCCCGGCACCGGCAAGACCGCCATCCTGGTGCAGATTGCCCTGGACAAGCTCCTGGCCGGTAAACGGCTGGTCCATGTCGGTATTGACGAACACCTGCCCCATATCAGGCTCTGGTACAGCCAGGTCTTAAACGGTCTGGCCCATCGCCTCGGTATCCTGGCACCGGAGCAGCTGGAAACCGACATCATGGGCCATCGTCTCCTGATGACCTTCATGTCGGAGAATTTTACGCCCCAACGGCTGGCCGAGCGCCTCGACGGCCTGGCCCGTCACCAGATTGCCATGCCCGACTGTGTCATTATTGACGGCCGTACGGCGGCCATTACAGCGGATGAGAAAATGCTGAGCTGGCTGCGCAACTATGCCGAGCAGCAGGAAATGACCATCTGGCTGGCCTGCGGCGAGGAGGGAGCCGATATGGCCGAGAGGTATGCCGATACCCTGCTGGAGCTCACCACCTCTGCCCAGGGGCACACCACCCTGACGGTGGTCAAGGACGCTACCGGGTATGCCGAGGCCGGCGCCAGCTTGGGCCTTGATTCGCAGACCATGACCCTGTGCCGTTAGCAGGCATCGTATGAGCTCTGCTTGCCGGCTTGGTTGCTATGTCGATGTTTTGTCTTTTCTTCTGAATCCTGACTCCTGAATTCTCGCAGCATCATACGTCTGGAACGGCTTTTTAACGGCCATCTTGAATAATTGCTATTTTGCTCGATTTTTTCGGCGCTACGAAAATAAAAATCCTCACATATGCCCGATATGCTCCGGTTTTTATTTTCTATGCTTCTCAAACTCAAACAAAATATCTAATTATTCAAGATACCCTAACCCTTTAATGTTGAATAGTTGTCGTAAATCGGAAAATTGAATTATGAAGTTTCGTCCCTGTATTGATCTCCACAACGGCTGTGTCAAGCAGATTGTCGGCTCCACCCTGTCCGACGACGCCTCCAGCGCCGGCCTGCACACCAATTTTGCCTCCACTCATCCCTCCTCCTACTATGCCGAGATGTACAGGCGAGACCATCTCACCGGCGGCCATGTCATCATGCTGGGGCCGGGCAACGAGGAGGCGGCAACCGCCGCCCTGGCCGCCTATCCGGGCGGTCTGCAGATCGGCGGCGGTATCACCACCCAAAACAGTGCGGTCTGGCTGGAACGGGGTGCCAGTGCCGTTATTGTCACCTCCTATGTCTTCAAGGACGGCCTGATCCATGAAGACCGCCTGGCCCGCCTGGTGCGGGAGGTGGGCAAGGAGCATCTGGTCCTTGACCTTTCCTGCCGTAAAAAGGGGGATGCCTACTATATTGTCACGGATCGCTGGCAGAATTTTACCGAGGTGATGGTCACCAAGGAGTCCCTTGACTATTTCAGCACCTTCTGCTGCGAATTTCTTATCCACGCCGTGGATGTGGAGGGCAAATGCGCCGGTATCGAGGAGGAGCTGGTGGCCAGGCTCGGCCGCTGGACACCGCTGCCCACCACCTATGCCGGCGGCGTCAAAAACCTGGCGGACATGGAGCGCATCTTGACCCTGGGTGACGGTCGGCTGGACGCCACGGTGGGCAGTGCCCTGGATATCTTCGGCGGCACCACCATGACCTATGCCGAGGCCGTGGCCTTTCACCGGGCCCATAATGAGGCCGGTGCATGAGACAGGCGCCGGCAGCACCCTGGCGCTGAGCCATGCGGTGGTATCTGCTTCTCATCGTCGGGGTGTGCTGTATCTCCACCTCAGCCATTCTTGTCAGCCTGGCCGGTGTGCCTCCCTCCCAGGGCGCCTTTTACCGTAATTTTTTTGCCGCCCTGCTTTGGCTCATTCCCTACGGCTTTACCCGCCCCCTGGCCCCGCTGGCCCCCCGATCCATGTCGGAGCGGCACGGTCTG
>PKTX01000026.1 GCA_002868945.1 Desulfobulbaceae bacterium | reverse complement strand
CTCCTGGCTCTTGTATTCGCGGGTGCGGAGGACATGGGTGTAGCTGATGCGGGTGGTGTGCCAGGTCAGGACAATGCCGATCTGCAGGTCGGCGACCAGCAGATACTTGTCAACACTGCGGCTGTCGCGGAAGGTGTTGCCGTCAAGAAAGATGTTATGGCCAACCAGCCGGCCGTCAAACCCGGCAAAGAGGCAGCCGTTCCCTATTTGGCCATCTGCCCAACAATTTGATATCACTGGTGGCCGGTTTCATGTTTTTCCAGTGGCTATCCGATGCTGATAGCGTCCCATCGCCACTTTTGTTGGCCAAACTGGCTGAAACATAGTCGTTTTTGGGCAATACTACCCCATTGCAGCCGTCGGTGGAAGCCGACAGGCAGCTGATCTTTGACAAAGTATCCCCCCCCAGCCCGTGATGCCGGTCATTCCAGTTGCCGCAAGGGCTTGCCCCGGCCGACCATGTGGAGCAGGATCGCCTCCATGGATGGACAGTCGAGCAGCTCAAAACGGCTTCTAATCCCAGACCAGAGTCGCCGTTTGCGTTTACGGAAAACCAGCGCTTCCCTAAACAGCGGACAGCAGAGTTGCTGGACCTGGTCCACCAGAAAGGCCAACACCGTGAGATAAACAAAGACGGCGGAAAGGTGCTTCTTGCCCAGGCCATAGTTGTGGTCCAGGTTGTAGCCCTGATTCTTGAGTGTGTTAAAGGTTTCGTTTTCAATCCGCCACCTGGCCCGCCCGGCCCGCATAATCTGGTAGACATTGGCAGCAGTGATTTCCAGGTCGGTAACCCAACTGAAGGCAATGACCTTACCCTTGCCGTCCAGTTGCCAGTACTCCAGCAGGTTGACCCGGACATCCGGGTTGGACTTGTTGAGCGCCAGGTCGTTGACGAAACGGTACGTGTGGAGAATATCCTGCCGGTTCTCGTCTGCCCGGGAAAATTCCTCCGCCTGGCCGCCGTTAAAAGCCTCATCTGTCTGCTCGAAGAGATGGCCATGATCTCCCGGTCTGGCCCCCAGGATGAAATGGTGGCCGTCTTGGCGCAGGTCCTCGATATGGGGTGCGTTTGAGCTGAGACCATCCTCGATGACCACACATTTGAGGTGAGGATGCTCCCGCCGAAAATCGGCCAGAAAGCGCCGGGCTGCCTTGCGCTCGCAATCCTGCTTCTTGCTGCCGTCCTGCTGAACAATCATCTCCGGGCAGAGCGGGATTACTTCCCGCTGGTCGGGATGAACAATAGCCGCCCCCCAGCATCTGCTGGTAGCATTCCACCTGCCCATTACGCTTGCGTTTTTGAGGCAGTATGGCGAGCCGACCTTCTCCGAGGAGTAGATGCCGATGCCGTCCAGGGCCAGCAGGGAGGAATGTTTAAGGGAGAACATGGCAAAGCCGCTGGCCAGGGCGTCAACCAGGGAGATGCTGGCGTTGCCGGCCCGGTGGTCGGCAATCTTGCCGAAATCTTCCCGAATGGTGGTGATAAGGGCGTCGAAATTCAAGTGTTTACGTTGGCTGATTTTATCCTGACGACGGTTGGCGAGCTGCTTTTGGCGAATGATCTTGTGGGCATTCATCGCGAGCACCCTCTTTGAGGTTTGTCAAGCTGGAAATCGCCTCCGGCTTTAATTTATCATGTTGTTTTAGCGTTGTTGTTGCTTTCTGGCTGGGACCGGCAATAACTGCTTGCCGGACACATCGTGCCGCAGTTAAAAAGTTTACGAAAGATAGAAAATTACATAACGTAAAATCAATGAGTTATCTCAAAGCGGGAATTGCTGGCATCGTAAAAGGACGGACGGCAATTAGAGTTTTCAATAAATTTAAGAAGCTCAAAATAAAGCCATACTATGGTAATCACTTTTGGGCACGAGGCTACTGTGTGGACACGGTAGGTCTGGATGCCGAGATGATACGTAAGTATGTAAAATACCAAGAAGCGCAAGAGCGGAAGCAGGAAGCACAGCAGCCGAACTTGTTTTAAACTGAAACTTGGGGACAATGATCCCCGGCCCCCTCTGGGGGCCAGGGCATACTTACCCCTTACAGGGGTTAACCCAATACTGCCGCCTGAAAAGCATTAATTTTTCTAATGGGTACCATTTTAATAATTAATTTTACTTAACAAAAAAAATCAACTATCGTTTGTTGGTATTTTCTCTCTTCATCTAGCTTGCCATCCCAGCCGACTCGGCCTGTTATCCTCCTAAGCCATAACGCAGGCCGAGTCGGCGGCAAGCATTTTTCTTGCAACAGCAAGGTTACCGTAACGCCTCTATCAGCCCGTTGAAAAACTCACGTTTTCACTACAAAACAATTGAGTCACCAGCCTGATCGGTTAGAATGCCAAAAAAGATTACCAACCAAGGGGTTTCAATGGCTATCGGTAAACGCAACAAACCAAAACAGCAAACGCTCTGGGTGGCAACCAGTGATCTGGCGCCCCGAAGCGGTCATCCTTTTTACTCCAAGCTCAACAGCCTTTTGGATGAAGATACCTTTGATGCATGGCTTGAGCAAGAGTGCGCGCCTTATTTCGCCGCTGGCGGCCGGCCCTCGATTCCGCCGGGTGTCTACTTCCGGATGCTCTTTGTCGGCTATCTGGTGGGCTTCCAGTCCGAGCGCAGCATCGCCTGGCATTGTGCCGATCGCATGTCACTGCGGGATTTTCTTGGTTATCTCCCCCACGAACGAACCCTGGATCATTCAAGCTTGACGATCTGGCGGCAGCGTCTGCCGCTTGGTTTTTACCGCACGGTTTTCCAGCGAATCTTGGGCCTGGTCCATCGCCACGGACTGGTAAACGCCTATGCCGCCGGGGTGGATTCTTCCATCATGGAGGCCAATGCCTCCCTACGTCGCCTGGCCAGGAAGGATAGCGGCGCCTCTTACCGGGAGTACGTCAAGGAGCTGATGCGGGAAGCCGGTGAAGACCCCACCGATGCCGCAGCCGTGGTCCGCTTCGATAAAAAACGTAAAAAAAAGAGCCTTTCCAACAAGGAGTGGCAATCGGAAACCGACCCCGACGCCCGCATTGCCAAGATGAAAGATGGCACCACCCATCTTGCCTATAAACCGTATCATAATCTCATTGACGCAAACCACACTATATGGAGAAAAAGGGGTATTGTCAGGCAACTCAAGGATTGTGGTTCTTCAGTCCTGGCTGCCCCATGGTACCGGTTTTGTCAGCCCCCCAGCACTGCTTTTAAGGTCACGCATTCTCTGCGCTGTTAGGGTCAGTGGTGAGTTGAGCAAAAGTAGGCCATCTTGAATAATTGCTATTTTGCCCGATTTTTTCGTCGCTACGAAAATAAGAATCCTCACATATGCCCGATATGCTGCTGTTTTTTTCTATGCTTCTTAAACCAGAACAAAATATCTAATTATATCAAGATACCCTGTAGTCATCCATTATTGCGGCGCATCGGATCAGAGGAAACCTTGCTGCCGATAGTAAAGGCGGCAGCAATCAAAAAAAGATTCTTAACGATATACTGCCCTTCGAGGCTGAGCCCGAACGGGATCGAGTGAAAACAGATCTCCGGCAGAATAATCAGCGGCAGAAATGTACCTGGAAGTTCAACAAGTAAGAGGAGCAGGGCAAGACGCAGCAAGGGGCGGTAAAGCAGGCCGATGCCGATGGCAACCTCCCAGCATCCAAGAATATTTAAGACGATATCAGGCGGGAAGAAATAAACAGTCCGCTTTATCAGTTCCTCTTCAGGGCTCATTCCCAAAGGTTTCAGCAGACCAAACCAGACAAATATCAGGGCCAGGGATATTCTCATCAATATCTGGCAATATTTAGCCATCCAAGCGGAGATTCTGCGATCGAGCAAGGCCATCCAGGGTGTCATTCATTCTCCGTGAACGAAAAGCTTTTATTTTATGGTGGAAACCAAAGACGACTATTCAGCAAAAGCATAGGCAAGGCTGCACGTGTATTCTCATATTCCCTCTGCTTTTCGTTGGCTGAGGATGGCAAAAAATTTCTCTTCACTGACCCGGGAGTCCTTCTGTTTGACTAAATAAACCAGGCAGTCAACGCAGATATGAAATGAACAGGCATCATCATCCCTGACCACCTCCCAGCATTCCCTTTCGCTATCGTTTGCAAACAGACAGTTTTGCTCTCTGTTACACTGGATAATTTCCCAACATGGTAAATCGGATTGCGGAAGCATGAGCCTTTTTCCCTCCTTTTCAACCTAAACAAAAAAAATAACCGGGCCTTAACGCCTTATCATCAATCCATTTCCAAAAAAAAATTTGCCCACGGGCGCAATCTGCTCCATGCAAAAGCTGATTTTCCGTCTGCTTGGCAAAAAAATAATTGACCAGCTTTGATAAGTAAAATTTATTATGATAATGGTAAGAACAAGTTTGTTTAATAATATTTCGCACACGGAGCATCTATGCCAGTAACCATCCGTCAACTTGAAATTTTCAAGGCTGTTGTCGAAAGTGGCCAGGTCACAAAAGCCGCAGAGAAACTCCTGCTCACC
>PKTX01000078.1 GCA_002868945.1 Desulfobulbaceae bacterium | reverse complement strand
GATCAAGGAGTGCGAGAAAAATAAGCACGCCCTGAAAGAGGTAAGGGAGCCTGCGACACTCCGGGTGCCCTTGGGGTGCAGGCATATATGCGATATCGGCGTCTCCACTTCGTTTCGCTTACCTCCGAGCATTATTTTTTTCGCCTGACGCCGAAATCGGGCCGGTAAGCGAGTTGACGAGACTCCCGGTAAGCGAGTTTACGAGACTCCGAGAGGGCCATTTCTGGACAGGCACTAGTTATTTACTATAACACAGGTGGCACTCAACAGCGCCCGGCAAAAAATGTAATTGGACATGAATCTCAGGCAAGGTGCAGAGAAGTTGCCGCAGGAGGCCGCCCACCCGGGCCGGGGGGGCAACTTCCGCGTTGAGGCCATGGTGCATATGTGCCCTCCATGCTTGCTAAACTCAAACAGCTAAGCGAGCCTCCTCCCTCCTGAATCCCGGCTTCTGAAAAAAAAATGCAGACTCTCACCAGGGAGAGTCTGCATTTTCAGCGGAAGGTGTCAGCTCGGCTTCGCACCGGCCCATCCTTTAGCTGATCTTCAGGGTTGCTTCGGAGTCACGCTTTACCGCAACCACCAGCTTGTAGAGCAGGGTCAGGACAAAAAAGCCGGTGGCCCAGACGCCGGCGGTTACTCCCAGTTCAACAACAGTGGGGGTGTACTCGACAATATGCTCCATGGGGGTGGGCACAAAGCCGCCCAGCACCAGGCCGAGACCCTTGTCGATCCAGAAGGCCACAAAGATCAGGATGCAGCTGGTGGACAGCATGGCATCCGATTTCTGGCGCCGCGCCACAAAGAGCATGATGATACCGACAATACCCATGACAACCGAGGCGCGCATAAAGGGCACCAGGTTGTTGTGGATGACGCCGGTGCTATGGTCGGCAAGGCCGAAGAAGAGATAGTCCAGGGTGTGCATATGGCCGGGAATGTTGGAGTAGTAGCCGACAAAGACCTCACAGCCCAGGAGAAAGAAGTTGATAATAGCAGCGTAGCCGATAATGGTAACCAGCTTGTTCTTGGCGGTCTCGCCCACATCGAAATTGGCGGTGCGTTTCATGATCAGGGCAATGACCAGCAACAGGGCCGGTCCGGCCGCAAAGGCCGAAGCCAGAAAGCGGGGTGCCAGTACGGCGGTGAGCCAGAAATGCCGACCCGGCAGACCACAGTAGAGAAACGCTGTAACGGTGTGGATGGAGATGGCCCAGGGAATGGAGAGATAGATAAAGGGCTTGACCCAGTTCGGGTACTTGATGCCTCTATACTCTGATGCCAGGACCACGAAACCACAGAGAATGTTAAGAAACAGATAGCCGTTCAAGACAATCATGTCATAAAACAGCATGGAGTTCGGGGTGGGATGCAGGATGACGTTCAAGGCCCGCATGGGCTGGCCAAGGTCGGCCAGAATGAACATCAGACACATGACAACCGCGGCAATGGCCATGAATTCACCCAGCAGGGTGATACGACCAAAGGACTTGTAGTCATGCAGGTAATAGGGCAGTACCAGCATCAGACCACCCGCTGCCACACCGACCAGGAAGGTGAACTGGGAGATATAGATACCCCAGGTCACGTCCCGGCTCATACCGGTGGCGCCAAGACCATAGTTGAACTGGACCAGATAGGCTACAGCGCCTGCACCCATAACCATGAGTAGCAGGGTGAGCCAGCCCCAGTACAGTCCGTTTCCTTTCAATACTTTATCCACCATGATGATTCACCTCAGATGATGTAGAAAATTGACGGTTTTGTACCGAGAGAAGGCTTGCGCTGAATGGTGAACCGTTTCCGTAAGACATGTGAGATCTCGGAATTCGGATCATTCAGGTCACCAAATACCATGGCGCCTTCAACTCCTTTGTTGGCCTCTTCAACACAGAGCGGATCCTTGCCCTGCTTGGTCCGCCAGGAACAGAGCGAACATTTTTCGACAACGCCGCGCATCCGACTGGGGAAACGGTGGTTGTACTTTTCGATGAAGGGCTTGCCATCCTCGGAACCGCGAGGTGAGCGCCAGTTAAACGAGCGAGCGCCGTAAGGACAGGCCGCCATGCAGAATCGGCAGCCGATGCAGCGATGGAAGTCCATCATGACCGCACCGTCGGCATTCTTGAAGGTGGCCTTGGTGGGACAGGCCCGCACGCAGGGAGGGTTGTCGCAGTGATTACACAGGGCCAGGATGTTCATGGCGTTGAGCCGCTCATCCTTCTTGTAGTGGCTCTTTTCCGGAAAGACATTGGCGAACTTGTCTGTCCAGATCCACTTGATCTCGTCCTTGCTGTTATTGAATTTCGGAACGTTGTGATAGTCGTGGCAAACCTTCTGACACCGCTCGGCCAGGCCGGGATTGTCGTTGAATTTGCCGGTATCAATCACCAGACCGTAGCGGACGCCTGAGGGAACCTCTTCATGATGGCCGCCGGCTGCAGCCGGGGCACCGTGACCGCCGCCGGCAGCCAGGGCCTTGGAGCCCAGCATGGGGGCGGCAACACCGGCCGCAGCAGTGAGGCCGGCCAATTTCAGGAATTTTCTTCGTGTATTATCCATTAGATGGCCTCCTTACCGTCAGCAGGTTCAACCGGTGCAAGGTGGCAGTCCCAGCAGTAGGGCTTGACAGAGGCGTATTCGTGACAGCGGTCACAGAATTTCACCTTGCTGGTATGGCAGTGCATACAGCCGTTCTGCAGACTTTTTTCTACCATGATGCCTTCAGGGGTTTTTACCATTTCACGTTTACCTTCGCGGATAACCTCATCGCGCCACTCATTCAAAAGAACCATGTGGCTCGACTTCATGTAGTCGGTACTCTTGACACAGGCGGTGTATCCTTTTGGTTTTTCCGGTTCCGGCTTCTTGTTGTCGCCGGCGGTCATGTTGTAACCAACAACGGACAGGGCCAGAACGAGGAAAATAGCCAATCCGATCAGTACTTTGCCTTTATCGTACATTGATTAGCCCTCCGTTTCCGCAGTTACCAGTTCCTCAAAGCGCAAGCCTTGATCCCTGTTTTCTATTTCACCGTCCATGATCAGCGCGTTGCCGACCAGCTCCGAGATACCGGCTACCGGTACGTCGGTGGTGGCCATGGGATCATCGCCGGTGGGCGGCAGCCAGTATTCCATGAGCGCGGTCAGGGTGGCGCGGTCAATGGCGCAGACATTGGCCAGACAGTTGACCCCGAAGCGCTGGTTAACATCCTGTACCGCATTGGCGCGCGGCAGACCGGCGCGCATGCGCAGCTCCATGATCTCGCCGGTGTTGAGACCGGTGCCGGAACCGCAGCAGTAGGTCTTTTCGCGGATGCAGTTCTCATTCATCTCGTACCACTTGGGCACAACATGATCGAGGATGTAGCGCGGCTCATCCATCAGACCCATGGCCCGAGCCGGGTTACAGGAGTCGTGGAAGGTTGGCACACGGTGGGCGTTACGCTGCGGATCAAGCTTGAGCTTGTTGTGCTTGATCAGGTCGGCGGTAAACTCGGAGATATGCACCATCTTGGTGGACTTGGCATTGTCGAACACCGTGCCGGTGATGGGGCTCTTGGGAACCTCCAGGAAGTCGGCCGGGCCGTTCATGGTGTCCATGTATTGATGCAGGACACGCCACATATGGCCGCACTCACCACCGAGGATCCACTTGACCCCCAGGCGCTTGGCCTCGGCGTACATCTTGGCATTGAGCTTCTTCATCATCTCGTTGGAGGTGAAGAGGCCGAAGTTGCCGCCCTCGGAGGCATAGGTACTGAAGGTGTAGTCCAGGCCGATATGCTCAAAGAGGAGCAGGTAGCCCATGGCGGTGTAGATGCCGGGCTCGGCAAAGACATCGGCGGACGGCGTGATAAAGAGGATCTCGGCACCCTTCCTGTTAAAGGTGGGATGCACGTCCACGCCGGTGATGTCCTTGATGTCGTCCACCAGGTAGCCGATGTTCTCCTTGAAGGTGTGGGGCTGCAGGCCCATGTGGTTACCGGTGCGGTTTGAGTTGGCGGCCGGCTCCAGGATCCAGTTGATGCCCACACCCACCAGATGCAGCAGTTCGCGCAGCATCATGGTGACCTCGGCGGTATCGATACCGTAGGGACAGAAGACCGAGCAGCGCCGACACTCCGTGCACTGGTAGGCGTACATGAACCATTCCTTGAGGACCTTGACGGTCATGGGGCGGTTGCCCTGCATCTTGGAGAGGATCTTGCGGCCCACGGAAAACTCGTTCCGGTAGACGGAACGCAGCAGTTCGGCGCGCAGCACCGGCATGTTCTTGGGATCGCCTGTGCCCAGGAAGAAGTGACATTTGTCCGCACAGGCACCGCAACGGACACAGATGTCCATGAATACCTTCAGGGAGCGGAACTTGCCCAGTCTCTCCTTGAGGCCCTGGAGGATAATGTCCTCCCAGCCGTCCGGCAGTTTCCAGTCATCGTCGGTGGGAGACCAGATACGCGGGTTGGGGAATTTATGATACTCCACCATCTCGGGCTTGGCCGGATAGGCGAAGTTGCCTTCCTTGAACTCAGTGAAGGAATCCTGCCAATCCTTTTTAGGAATGGCGCCGGTAAACAGATTGGGCTCATTGGCAACAGCGTGCCGGAGCTCTTCTACTTTTGGAATAGCCATTATTCAGTGACCTCCTCTTTTTTTTCAGCTGCTGGCGCAGGAGGAAGTTCCTTTTCAACGGGAATGTCGGCATCCACCATGAACTGACGGAACTCATCCTCATAATCGGCATAGGAGTGCGGCTTGATGTTGGGATCGTTCCAGGGATTGATATGACGCGTGGCCCGTGAATCATTTGCCATGTTTCTGGTCGGGGAGAAGAAGATACCTGCCGCATGGGTGAGCTTGGAGAACGGAAAGTAGATCATCAGGGTGGAAACCAGGGTGACATGGATAAAGAAAATCGGATGGATTGTGCCCGGATTCGTCCAGTTCAGAGTGACGATACCCATGGTCAGCTCTTTGATGCCGGTGACGTCAACGCGGAAGTAGTGGCGCATCAGCATGCCGGTGGCGCCGATGCTGAAGATGAGCAGCAGCGGGAAGTAGTCGGTGTCCAGAGAGATGTAGCGAATCTGCGGCATGATCAGGCGCCTGATAAACAGGGCGGTGATGGCGCCCATGAAGATAAGGTCAGACTGGTAGAGCACCGGTGCGCCGACCTGGACAAAACCGTCAAAATACTCAAGCAGGCCGATGCCCGGCAAAACGGGTTCGGTAAAGAGGCGCAGATGGCGCAGGACAATGACCAGAAAGGTATAGTGAAACATGATACCAAAGAGCCAGAGCCAGAGGCTGGGACCATAATGCAGTTTGGGCAGATCCCCGCTTTTGACGCCTGCGTTTGTGTTACGAAACAGTGACCGGAACAGGAAGATCTCCAGAATCATTCTAACGATGACGTCGGACTTGGAGTTGGGACAATCGAAACGGTCTTCCTTGATAAAGGAAAGCGATTTCGCCTGTCCGCAAGTGGTAGGAATCTTGAATGGCACCGGGGATTTCGACCAGTCAACGACCTTACGAATAATACCCACAATGAACACCAAGAAAGCAATGCTGGGCAGGATAACACCGACCAGCATCTGGGTGCCTTGCGACATACCCAGTACCCCTCCTGCCACGATCAGCGCTATGACTGCGATGATGGGTCTCAGGACTTTCATTAACCGTTACCTCTCTTCATTAGGTTTGGTGGTGGTTGTTCTGTTGCGAATGCTGTCAGCCATGTCTTCCCTCATGACCTGCGAGGAGCATTTGGTGCTATCAGTGATGATGTGTCTTCCGGTCTTAAGCTCATTCAATCGAATCTGATAGACCTTGTGCCTGCAGGTGCTGAAGATATCGAACATGGCCAGGGCAGCCGCATCCACTCTGGCGCAAAAGGCCAGAAACTCTTTATATAAGCTATCCATTCCTTCTTTCTTGCAGAGGTCTTCGACAAGGGGTTTCAGGTCAAAGACAAAGGCGACCGCGGCCGAGGCGCTGATGGGCTGGACAGCCCGCACCTTGAGCAGATCTTTCAAGGCCGGCGTATCGACCTCCTCGTCGCTCTCATCGACGAGGACATCGTAGAGCTCGGCCAGTCCGACGCGGATCTTGTGGCCCACAGGGTTGGCAAACTGGTCTTTCTGCTGTTTGAAAATGCGAAAGGTCTGCTTCTGGTACTCTCCCAGGATAATATCCTCCCAGCATCCCAAGAGATATTCGCGTTTCTTTGTCAGCAGCTCTTGAAGCCTCATTCTGTGTTTTCCTCTACAAGCCCTCAGGGCACGCCGTGGCGGCCGGTCCCATACACGGCAAAAAAGATGAATAGGTATTCATATAATAGCCGGAATGGTTAGCATGTTTATGGCGATTATTCAACGAAAATTGTTACTTGGCCGGGGTCTTTTTGTTTAAAAGAGGCATGCTTGGCAACAGCTGCGACCTTTTGTCCGACAGAGGACGGACTTTGCGCCCAAAAGCCGAGAGCAGGGCATTTTGCGTCCTGTCGCTCGGCCCTGGGCCGCTGCAATGGGGCGAGGTTCATTATTGCAGTGAACGGCGCAGGTCAAGGAGCATTTCTTTGAGGTGTTCATAGTGATGACGGCTCAGTGCCTGGTCATTGTTGTCCAGGGCCATGCAGAGATGCAGGGCATGGTGTTGAAGGGAGGCAACCCCCAGTCGGCAAGCCATGTCTTTGATTTCATGGCACTTTTTATGGGCCTGCGCCCATGTCTGATTCTTGTCGGCCATTTCCAGCTCGGCCAGGTAGTTGGGGATGGCAATGCGGGCCGCCAGGATCACTTCCTCCAGGCGTTGCTGGTCGCCTTTCAGGCGTTTCAGGAGCAGTTGTCTGTCAAAAAGGGGACGGCGCAATTCCCTCGCCTGCCGGGTTCCGGTACCGGCCAGCCATTGCTGCAGCCGGGCGGCCAGATTCCGGGGGCGCAGCGGTTTGTCGAGACAGTCGTTGACGCCGGCGGCCAGATAGGTACGCCGGGCCGCATCGGAGATGTCCACGGTCAGGCCGATAATGGGTGTCTTGCTCTTGGCCTGGAGCAGGGGATCTGCCGAATCGCGCCAGTTACGGATGGTTGTGGCGACTTCCATGGCGCTTGCCTCCGCTATCTGCATATCGAGGAAAAGGAGATCATAGTCGCCGGCCTGCAGGAGGCTGATCGTCTCCTTGCCGGTGTGGGCGACATGGACAAGGCTGCCAAAGGATTCAAGAATGGCCTCGGCCACCAGCAGGCTGGTATTGTCGGCATCGGCCACCAGGATACGGCTACCGGTGGCCAGGTAGGTTTTTTCCTCGTCTGCGGCGCTATATCTTTGGTGGTAGATCAGCGATCGGCCGGCTGCGGCCGGCTGCGGCCGGCCAAGATGGCCGCTTGCCGAAAAAGTGGCGGTGAACCAGAAGGTGGAGCCTTCGCCCTCGGTGCTTTCCGCCTTGAGTTCGCCACCCATGAGCTGGACCAGGCGTTGGCTGATTGCCAGGCCCAGACCGGTGCCGCCGAATTGGCGGGCCGTGGAGGTGTCGGCCTGGGTAAAGGGTGCAAAGAGATGGCGCAGCTGGTGCTCGGCAATGCCGATACCCGTATCGCTGACTGCAAAACGCATGGTGACAGTGCTGTTGCTGCTGTCAACAACCTCCATGCGCAGGGCCACCTCGCCTCTTTGCGTGAATTTAACGGCATTGCCGACCAAGGTGAAAAGCACCTGGCTGAGGCGGTTGGCATCGCCTTTAAGAAGGGTGGGGGCCACAGGGTCGGTGAGGGTGAAGAATTGCAGACCCTTTTCCTCTGCCTGGGGCGAGAGGAGGTCGCTGATGTCATCCATGACGGTGCGTATGTCGAAGTCAAAGCTTTCCAGGGCCAACTTGTTGGCCTCGATCTTGGAGTAGTCAAGGATGTCGTTTAAGATGGCCAGCAGGGTTTCCGCACTGTTACGTATGGTGGTGGCGTAACGGCGTTGCGTGTTGTCGGGCGCACTGTCCAGGATGAGGCTGCTCATGCCGATAATGCCGTTCATGGGGGTGCGCAGTTCGTGGCTCATCATGGTCAGAAAGGAGCTTTTGGCGCGATTGGCCTTTTCCGCCTCATTCATGACCAGGAGAAGTTCGTGTTGGGTGTTGATGCGCTGTTGCACCTCCATGAGCAGCTGTTTGTTTGTCTTCTGCAGGTTGGTGGTCTTCTCATCCACCGCCTCTGCCAGGGCTTGATGATGGTCTTCCAGCCGAGCGGCCATGCTGTTCATGGCCCGGGCCAGTGCACCGATTTCATCGTTTTGCCTGATCTCCAGGGTATGGGAGAAGTTGCCGGCGGCCATCTGGTTGGCCTGGACCACGGTCTTGTGCAGGGGTCTGCTGATGGCGTTGCGCAGAAAAAAAACAACCAGCAGGCAGGAGGCCATGATCAGTGCCGCCAAAAAAATCAGGTTTGCCATGTTGCCTCGGCGAGCAGGGGCGGCGATGGCGTGCAGTTCCCGCCCCACCAGCTCGCTGCCGCTCTCGGCAAGGCGGCTGAAGTGGTGCAGCAGATCACGACCCTCGGCAAGCAGGGCGTCGGTGGGCGTGGGTCTGGCGGTTTGATGCGCATTGATCGCCTTGTTGTCGTATGGCGGCAAGGACCTCCCGGTAAAGCGCTGATAGCGGCGCAGGGTTTCCGCGGCCATGGCGGTCAAGGTGGCAGGCAGTTGGTCCGAGGCAATGATCGCCTCAAGGTGGCTTGTGATCCGGCTGGTTTGTCCGGCGGCAGAGGCCGATCTGGCCGCTGCCTTGGCTGCCTGCAGCTCGGTAAGCTGCTCGGTAAATAAGGCAAGGCTGTTTTGGGCATGCAAGGCGGCCGGCATGAAGTGGTCGGCCACCAGCGTGGTGCGCTGCTGCGCCTCATGATGAAAGCGGTCATTGTGCAGCATGATGATGATTAAGGGCAGCTGCATGATGACGATGGCAAGCCAGATTTTCAGGCTGATGCCGCCGCTGTGCATGGCCGGACCGGCTGTTTGGCGAGGCTGCGTAGTGGAATGGGTCGACATTGTTGCGTAATAGTTTCGCCTGGCACCATATCTGAGATTCAGAATTCAGGATCCAGAACGACTGCTTGGAAAGCTTTTTTTCAGAATTCTGGGCCCGGACTCCTGCCCCCTGAATTTTCCTTGAAGCGGACAAATCCGAAGCGGCGGTCCCGTCCCTTGATGGCGGCATACCAGTGGGCTACGGTAAAAGAAAGACTATACCATTGCCGTCTTGTCCGGGGAAGGATTTGTTGTCAGTCGACCTTGTCCGGTGTAGGGTGGCACAATGAATTCTCCTGCACCTGTCGACCTGCAAAACACCTTGAAAAACGTCTTCGGCTTCTCCTCCTTTCGCAATAATCAGGAGGAGATTATCCGCGCCATCCTGGCCGGTTCGGACGTCTTTGCCGTCATGCCCACCGGCGGCGGCAAGTCCCTCTGCTATCAACTTCCCGCCCTGCTGCTGCAAGGCACATGTCTGGTGATTAGTCCCCTCATCTCCCTGATGAAGGATCAGGTGGAGCATGCCCGCGCCGTGGGCATTGAGGCCGGCTATCTCAACAGCTCCCTGCCGGCCGGTGCCCGGCGCCGGGTTGAGGAGCGCTTTGTGGCCGGCCACTACGATCTGCTCTATCTGGCACCGGAACGCTTGGCCATGGATGCTTTTCTCGGGCAGCTTGCCCGGGTGCCGCTCTCCTTTGTGGCCGTGGACGAGGCCCATTGCCTGTCGGAATGGGGCCATGATTTTCGGCCCGATTATCTCTCCCTGGCCCTCCTGAAGGAACGTTTCCCGCAGCTGCCGGTGGCAGCCTTCACCGCCACCGCCACCCATAAGGTGGAGGAGGACGTGGTCAGTCGCCTGGGGCTTGCCGCCCCCCTCACGGTGCGTGCCTCCTTTGATCGCCCCAATCTCTTCTATAAGGTGGAGGCTAAGGAGAATGTCCTGGCCCAGATCGGTCGCGAGGTGGAGCGTCATCCCGGCGAGGCGGGTATTGTCTATCGCCTCAGCCGGCTGGATGTGGAAAAGACGGCCACTGCCCTGCAGGAACGCGGCATCAAGGCCGTGCCCTACCACGCCGGTCTCGGCAACGACATGCGTCACGCCAATCAGGAGGCCTTTAACCGCGACGAGGTCCAGGTGGTGGTGGCCACCGTGGCCTTTGGCATGGGCATTGACAAGGCCAATGTCCGTTATGTCATTCATGGTGATCTGCCGAAGAATATCGAGGGCTACTATCAGGAGACAGGCCGGGCCGGTCGTGACGGTGAACCGGCTATCTGTCTGCTGCTCTACAACCGCGGCGACATGGCTCGTCTGGGTAATTTCATTAATAAGCTGGAAGATCAGCAGGAACAACGGGCCGGTTGGGACAAGCTCAGCCGCATGGCAGATTTTGCCGAACGGCACATCTGTAGACGACGGCAGTTGCTGGCCTACTTTGGTGAGGAGTATGGCCCTGAAAAGTGCCGCTGCTGTGATGTCTGCCTGCAGGGGGTGGAAGAGGTTGAGGCCACGGTTGAGGCCCAGATGCTGATGTCCGCCATCTACCGCACCGGCGGCCGTTTCGGGGCCGGCCATATTGTCGATATCGTTGTGGGGGCCCGGAACAAGCGCTTAAAGGAGCTGGGCCACACCAGCCTGAAAACGCACGGGGTCGGCAGGCACCGGGACAAGTCATACTGGCGCCGCCTTGTTGATGCCTTGCTGACGGCCGGTTGCCTGACCGCGGCAGGGGACCGTTTCCCGATTCTGCAGATAACCACAGCCGGCCAGGAGATTCTTTTTGGCCGACAGCCCTTTTTCTTTGACAGGCTTATTGCGCCGGCTGCGGGCCCGTCCGCGCCTGTGGGCCAGGCCTTGAAGGAGTATGATCAGGAGCTTTTTGCGCACCTCAAGGAGCTGCGTCGCCTTGAGGCGGAAAAGGCGGCTGTGCCGCCCTATGTCATTTTTTCCGATCGCAGCCTGCGTGAGATGTGTCAATATTACCCGCGCAACGAGGAGGAGATGAGCCGCATTCACGGCGTGGGCCGCGCCAAGCTTGCCCATTTCGGGGAGATTTTTCTGGCCGCCATCAATCAATGGCTGGAGGAGCATCCCGATTTGACACGGCAGGAATTGCCTGCTGCGGCAGCGGCTATGCCCGCCAAGGGGGGGGCAGCCAAAAACAGCACAACCATGCTGGCCAGCGGCGCCATGGCCCAGAGGGGTCTGACCCTTGAGGAGATCGCCACGGAGCGCGGCCTGAAAGAGATAACCATTGCCGGTCATCTGGAGAATTTTCTGAGCCAGGGCCATGACCTTGATCTGCCCCTCTATGTCTGTGATGACAAGCAGGATCTGTTGCGGCAGGCCTTCGCCGAGCACGGTACTGCCTATCTGCGGCCGGTGGTGGACAGCCTCCAGGACCAGGTAAGCTTTGAGGAGGCCCGCATCATGCGCGGTTATCTGAAGGGGCGCCCGTCGGACTCAGAAACCGAGGCGTAGGAGCCTGCCCCTGCGGGCGAAAAAAGGGTAAAGACATCGCCCGCAGGGGCGGGCTCCCACGGCGATAAGGAAGAATAAAAAAAGGGGAAGATTCCAGCTGGAATCTTCCCCTTTTGTCATCTAAGGATGTTTGTTATGCGATAACATGCATTTTTTAGAAAGTAGCCTCAAAGGTTACATAAACCTGATCTCTTTCCGTAATGGTATCCATCATGCCTTGAGCTTCAAGAGCTGCAGCATAGAGAGATTCCGTGTTGTCATCAAGCTCGTATGGCATCATGTTCCAATCCATGCCACCAGCGTAATCAAAGTCATAGTGTTGGTAGCCCAGGCGCATAAAGGCCTTGCCAAATTTGGAGATGGCCTCGCCGCCAGGCAGGTCGTAGATCATGTAGAGCTCGTAAACATCACCACGAGCTGCCAGTTTGGCAGAGTACATATCGTCATGACCAGGGGTCATGCCGATCCAGTACTGGGAGCCCCAGTTGTACTCAGCACCAACCTTGAGGCCAATATTGTCGATGTCGTAACGAACACCGGCGTGGACATTATAACCATTCTCTTTGTCATCGTTAACAGTGGCAGTACCCATCATCATGCCGATGACATCGTTGAACATGCCCTCATCACTGGGATCGGTCTGGCTCCAGCCACCTGAAAGGAAGAAGTTGAAGTCGCCAATCTTGTCCATGTATACGGCAGAAGTGTGATAGATGTTGCCGATATTGTCCCGGTCGCCAACAAGTCCCGCATACCCCATATCCATGAGCATGCCATTGAAATCAGGATAATTGAAAACGTCCATGGCTATAAAAGACTGGATGTAGGCAAGACTATTTCCCTTTTTGTAAATATCCCAGCTGACGCCCGCAAAATCAGTGTCGCTGGTGTAGTTGGTATCTTCCTCATTAACACCGTTTTCAAAGCCACGACCGTAGCAGACACGAATACGGCCCGGGGCGTCGTTGATGCCAAAGAGATTCCAGTAGGCGTAGCCGATGGAGATACCGTCAAATGGCCAATCCATGTAGGCAGTAGGGGTGGCCATCCGCTTGTCCATACCCATACGGAGGTGGGCAGCCGGACCGTCAGTGGTGGGACGACGACCGATGGAGAACCAGATGGGCTGGCCGGCGATGTTGTTCCAGTTGACAAAGGCACGGTCAACATAAAGGGCAGAGTCGCTAACCTGGCGGGTGGCTGTACCGTCGAAGGCGGGGAAGCCTCCCCACACGGTGGTGGATGCGGGAGCGTCCTGCATACCCCAGGCTTTATACATGGCCAGGCGACCTTTGAATTCGATATTCTCGAGCGCTTTGACACGCATGTTGAGGCGGAAACGGGTGGTCCACAGCCCGCTGTTCTTGTCGGTAACCTCTGTGGTGGTGGCGGGGAATGGGCCGCCAGGGGTCACCATCCAGGTGTCAGCGGTCATTCTCTCCTGCTCCATCCAGTCGTACCGGGCGCGGAAATCACCGCTGAACTGAACGCGGGAAGCGAGGTCCCAGGATTCGGCACTTTCCTCAATCTCGTAAAAGGTTTCTTCCTGCTCTTCGAGCTGGTCGCGCATCTGGGCAAGCTCGCGGGTGAGCTGCTCAATCTTGGCGCTGAGCTCGGCGTTGCTGGCGGCACCGGCTGCCGACGGCAGGGCAAAAAGGCCGGCCAGGGCCAGTACTGATAACTTTTTAATCATTCTCTTCCTCCTAAAACGGATGATTTTTTTCGCAGGTCTGCCGGGTGCAGCCTGCCCCCCATGAAATAACGGCTGGGAACCAGCCTTTTGTCGGTGTCCGACAAGAAATAATGTTAACACCTGTCAACCACGCGGCACCAGCAAAAAATATAAGAATAAAACTAAATACCTGTTGGTTTGAGCGGCTAACATTACATGCTTTACCGCAACACATTTGTTTTGTCAAAAGGAAAGTAGGGCGCAGAATAGGTTTTTATGCCGGCAGGATCATGAAAAAACTTTTGCCAGTGACGCGGAAAATGGGTATGGTCACCTGTTTAAAATTAGAGAAGTTAGAGAAGGTAAAGAAGTTAGAGAATTAAAGAAGGTAAAGGAAGTTAAAGAAGGTAGAGAATGCCTTGGCTGCGACATGGCCTGGTCCCCTCCCCATTCTTTAACTCCTTTAACTTCTTTACCTTCTTTAACTCCTCTAACCCCTTTCCCTCATCAATTTTACATTGAAACAATCCATGTATTTTCAAGATATTATCTTTGAGCTGAATCGTTACTGGGCCGAGCAGGGCTGTGTTGTCATGCAGCCCTATGATATGGAGGTAGGGGCCGGCACCTTTCATCCCGCCACCCTGCTGCGCGCCCTGGGGCCCAAGCCCTGGAAGGCGGCCTATGTCCAGCCTTCCAGGCGGCCAACCGACGGCCGCTATGGTGAAAATCCCAACCGCCTCCAGCACTACTATCAATACCAGGTGGTGATGAAGCCCTCTCCCGCCAATTCCCAGGAACTTTACCTGGCCAGTCTGGAGAGTTTCGGCCTTGATCTCCTGGAGCATGATATCCGCTTTGTCGAGGATGACTGGGAGTCACCCACCCTGGGCGCCAGTGGCCTGGGCTGGGAGGTATGGCTCGACGGCATGGAGATTACCCAGTTCACCTATTTTCAGATGGCCGGCTCCCAGGAGTTACATCCGGTAACCGTGGAGATCACCTATGGCCTGGAACGCATTGCCATGTATCTGCAGGGTGTCAATTCGGTCTACGATATTGCCTGGAATAGCGAGGTGAAATATGGCGATATTTTTCTGCAGGCCGAAAAGGAGTTTTCCGCCTTTAACTTTGAGCATGCCAATGTCGATTTCCTCAGCGGTTATTTCGACTCCTGCGAGGCCGAGGCCCTGAAGCTGGTGACGGCCGCCCTGCCATTGCCGGCCTATGACTACTGCTTGAAGTGTTCACATACCTTTAATCTTCTTGATGCCAGAAAGGCCATCTCCGTGGCGGAACGCACCCGTTATATCGGCCGTATTCGCAATATTGCCCGGCGTGTGGCGGAAATCATGGTGGCCAGGGGTGAAGAGTAGGGCGGAAATCAGAAGACAGAATTCAGAATTCAGAATAGAGAAGGAAAGGCAGGGTAGGAAAGGCAGAATGCAGCAGAAAAGGTTGTACTGAATTCTGTCTTCTGATTTCTGAAATAATTGGCGGAAGTGCATGGGAATCGAACCCACCTACCAGGCTATTAACCCGGTACACCGGATTTGAAGTCCGGGAGGGCCACCAGAGCCCTTTCCACTTCCGATGAAATCAACAAGAGTGCCGGCATCGCCAAAAAGTCGTTTTTTGGGAGGCCGGCAAGATTGGCTAGAATAGTTTTTATTGGTCGGTGAGGCAACGTTTTTTTTGCGGAGTGCGGCCTGTTGCGGCAACGGCCACAGCTTCAGGACAGGTGGCAGCAACGAGCGGACGGCTCACCTCACCGCTGTACGCTTCGCCGTACCGTCTGCGGCAAGCGCTGGTGCTGCTGCAAGAGTTACGGTTTGGTGGTTTTGTCATTTCCGGCATTGGGCCGGATAGGTACTAACATTTTGAGATTATTATGGAATGTCAGCGATTAAATAAGATGATTCGGTCCTGGTATATGCAGGTCCAGGATGAGACCCTTGCTCCGGCCAGAATGGTGGAGTTTATGGAGAAACACGTCAGGAGTTGCGATGATTGTCTCATGGACGCCAATATCCGTGAAGAACTCAAAAAGATTATTGCCATTGTCCTGCCACCCTCCAAGATGACCAAGGCGCCGAAAAGCGTTGCCGCCGAGGCTCCGGAAATGCCGGTACCCACTCCTGCCAAGGCCCTGGTCGAGGACGACGAGGATGAGGACGAGTCTGACGACAGCGAGTCTGACGATGACAGCGACGATATCGACGAGGATCTCGATGATGATGATATTGAGGTCGATGACGACGATGACCTGGAGCTGGCGGACGGCGATCTTGAGTGAGGCGGGCTTCCCGCTGAAGGTAGAAAGTGGAAAACAGAAGTCAGGATTCAGAATTCAGCGTCGCCGCCGGGCTCTGACCGGTTTGAACGTTAATGAAACTCAACTTTCTGACTTGGTTAATAGCCTGGAATACCGTCTTTTTTTGCACTGTTTTTGTTTGATTCAGCGGTGGAGAGGGTGAGGAGAGAGGTGTGAG